>NZ_JBHTKR010000005.1:0-512625 GCF_042678485.1 Seohaeicola saemankumensis
GCGCAGCTTTCGGCCCATTCCTCCTCGAAGCCGGCGGCGTAAGGGACGAGCGCGCCAAGGGGTTTGCGCTTGGCATGGGGGCGAGTGCCATCGGGACGGCGCGGGCCTTTCAAATGTCTGACACGGCCGGTGCTTTCGCCAGTGTCGGTATGATCCTGAATGCCATAATGACCATGCTTCTGGTGCCCCTCTTTCTTGCAACACACTGAAAAGAGAATGCGTCGGGGTGCTGTCCGATCATACTAACTTGAGCGGGACAGGGGGGGCTGGATAGCGTTCATATTAAGAAAACCTGGCTCCGTCCACGGGTTCAAGACATCTTCGGAAATCATCTGCCTAGCTGTGATGTGGTGCGTGGGTTTCCCGCTGTCATAGCTGAATGTCGAGGATTTTCTGCATGAGTGGCGGGATCGAGATAAGCCAAGAGACTGTCGGATTCTTGTGAAACAGGTTTGGCCCGATGTTCGCCGCTGAGATCTGGCGGAACCGGATCAGCCGTATGCGTGCAAGCTCGGACTGGCAATGGCACTGTCAGGGTTGAGACTGGCTCGAATTCGTCTGGCAGCTCTCAATCTGCATCTGCATGGCCGCAGGCATACGGGCGGCGAAGTGTGGGATTTACTACACTGAAGCAAATCGGCGCTGCCAATCGGCAAGAAACCGGTCGATGGCTGAACCGTCGGGCGGAGCACTGAAACCTTCCGCTCCGACGATGGGAGCGCGTAATACTCCGCTTCCGTCAGATGCGATATTTGCAGAAATTCGCCGCTGTCCATTCCTCGGTTCACAACCACTTTAATCAGGAACGCCACCTCTATTCACGCGAAAATTTCAAGGTCAACCGCGCCGCCGCCCTGGTCGAGTGGCGCGGTCTCGGCGCGGCATAAGGGGCAGTGTCACTGTCTAAGCTGAGACTGGTTCGAATTTGTCTGACAACACCCATCTAACCGTTTGGCTGTCGGTTGCGCCGGGTCTACTTTGCCACCATGACCGACAATCAACTCTCCGAAGCTTTACCTATTCGCTACCGTGTCTCGGGCATGGACTGCGCCAAGGATGCGGCGCAGATAGAACGCGCGGCACAGACCGCCGGAATTGCGCCAAACGCGGTGAAGGTATCGGCAGCCACTCACATCATGACCCTCAATGTACCTGAGGGGCGGCTCCCGGAAATCGAAAAAGCAGTTGCTGTTACAGGGTACGGATTTGACCGCATAGAGGGCGACGAGGTGCTGTCAGACGAATTCGAACCAGTCTCAGCTCGGACAGTGGCACTGCCCCTTATGCCGCGCCGAGACCGCGCCACTCGGCCAGAGCGGCGGCACGGTTGAGCTTGAAATTTTCGCGTGCGTAGAGGTGGCGTTCCTGATTGAAGTGGTTGTGTACTGATGAATGGACAGCGGCGAATTTTTGCAAACATCGCATCTGTCGGAAGCGAAGCATCGCACGCTCCCGTCGTCGAAATGGCAGGTGGGAATTCTCCGCCCGATTGTTCAGCCAGCGCCCTGTTTCCTGTTTCCAGATGTTTCCAACGACTTTCATCGCAGCACCATAGGATCGCAGTTTATCCGTCACCAGCACTTCCGGCTGACCATAGCGCTTCATTGATTTTCTGAGAAATTTCAATGCCGACTGGCGATCCCGGCGCTTGGTGACGAAGGTTTCCAGAACTTCGCCTTCGTGATCCACGGCCCGCCACAGATAGTGCGTCTCGCCATTGATCTTCACAAAAACTTCGTCCAGGTGCCATTGCCAGTTCGAGTACGCACGCATTCGGCTGATCCGGTTTCTCCGGATCTCGGCAGCGAACATCGGACCAAATCTGTTCCACCAGAACCGCACGGTCTCATGGCTGATCTCGATCCCCCGCTCATGCAGAAGATCCTCGACATTGCGCAACGACAGCGGGAACCGCACGTACAGCATCACAGCTAGCCGGATAATTTTGGGAGAGGTCTTGAAGTAGCGGAAGGGGCTAGGTTTTGTCATCGAGGAAGGCTAGCCAACCGCCCTGCCCTGCTCAAGCAGGTTTAATCTGACACTGCCCTACGCCACGCTCATGGAGCAAGTCTTCGACGTTCCGAAGCGAAAGCGGGAACCGGATGTACAACATCACCGCCAGTCGGATGACCTCGGGGCTGGTTTTGAAATACCGAAATGGGCTGCGTTTTTTCATCTGGCGAGGCTATGCAACCGTCCTGTCCGTCTCAAGCTGGTTTTCTTTGACAGCGCCTCTCGATAGCATTGAGACCTTGCCCGCCCCTCCCTGTTTGTCTGATATTTTTCTGGTTGATCTCGATCAACGAAGACGCGGGCGACTTAAGCGATGCTGCGGCGAATTCCGAAAACAACTGTTGTTAGAGGCTTCGTTCATGTCTTCCACTGCGATGAGAACGCAGACGAGCCTCCCGTCCTACGCGCTCCTGTTCTTCGCCTTGCTCACGTTCGGCATCACGTGGTGCGTGATCGGCGGCTATATCTACTTCCCGGAACAGGCAACCGCGACCTTCGGCGAGATCAGCGGCGGCCACCCCCTCTACTTCCTAGCCACCTGGGCGCCCGGCATTGCGGGCTTCCTTCTGGTGCTGGCGTTCGGCGGGGTGCGGGGCCTGCGCGCCTTCTTGTCGCGCCTTCTCTACTGGCGCTGCGCCCCAGTCTGGTGGGCCTTCATCCTAATCGGCATCCCCGCCGTCTTCATGATCGGATCGCTGATAAAGAGCGGGCCGCTCCTTGCCCCGATTCTCCCGGAAGGCGTGGACGCCATGGTCGCGCTCATGGTCATGATGCTCTTTCTGGGTCCGATGGAGGAATTCGGCTGGCGGGGCGTCGCCCAGCCGCTCCTGCAGCGTCACATAGCCCCCTTCTGGGCAGGAGCCATAATCGGAGCGGCCTGGGGATTCTGGCATCTGCCCGCCTTCTATCTGGCTGGTGTCGTGTACGAGAACTGGTCCTTCCTGCCCTTCTTCATCGGCAACGTTACGCTTGCGATCCTCGTGACGCCGATCTTCAACGCGTCGCGCGGCAGCCTGCTTCTGCCGATGCTGTTCCACTGGCAACTGATCAACCCGTTCTGGCCCGATGCCCAGCCTTACGACACCTGGATCCTCGTGGTGGTGGCCGTGGTCGTGGTCTGGCTGACCCGCAAGACGATGTTCAGCCGCAACGGCACAGTGACCGAGGTCATCCTGCCCGCACGGGACGCCGCGCCGCAACTGGCGGAGTAGGCAGATGCGACGGGGCCTTCTTATCGCCTTCTCGCTGGCTCTGGGCGGCCTCGCCGCGCCCGTGGCGGCGCAGGACGGTCGGCTGGCCGCGACGCTGGACGAGTTCCTGGAGCGCTATGGCTTTCCGGGCGCCACAGCGGCGATCGCCCTGCCGGACGGCACGGTGATGGCGGCGGCCACCGGCCTCGCCGATGTGGAGATAGGGCGCGCCATGACGCCAGAGACGCCCATGCTGGCTGCGAGCATCGGCAAGAGCTTTGTCGCGGCGACGGTGCTGGCGCTGGAAAGCGAAGGGCGTCTGTCGCGGGCCGATCTGCTGTTGGCCCATCTCGGGGACCGCCCATGGTTTGACGCGCTGCCCAATGCGGGCACCATAACCATCGATCACCTCCTGCAACACACATCTGGGCTGCCGGACCATGTGCATCTGCCCGAGTTCCAGGCAGAGTGGACCCGGTTGACGACGGACGAACGGGACTTCGACCCCGAGCGGCTCATAGACTTCGTGACCGGCGAGGCGCCGCTGTTCGAGGCCGGCCACGCCTGGGCCTACAGCGATACGGGCTATGTCCTGCTGGGACTCGTGATCGAGCAGGTAACCGGACAGGCGTGGCACGAGGCCGTCCGCACCCGTCTGTTGGATCCGCTCGACCTCGGCGGCACGGTCCCGTCGAACCGCCCCGACCTACCGGGGCTCGCGGTGGGCTATATCGCGCCCGACAATCCGTTCGGCCTGCCCGCGCGCACCGCCGATGCCGAGCGGCGGCTTCTGTGGAACCCAGCGGTGGAGGCGGCGGGCGGCGGCTTTGCCTCGACCTCCGCCGATCTGGTGCGTTGGGGACATCTCTTGTTCGGCGGCGAGGCGCTGGAGGGCCCCTATCTGGACCGGCTGCTCGACGGCGTGCCTGTGGCCCCCGACGCACCCGGCATCCTCTACGGCGCGGGCGTCGCGATCTACGCCGATACGCCGCGCGGGCCGGTCTGGGGCCATGGCGGCTGGATCCCCGCCTATGTCTCAAGCCTACGCCACTATCCTGATCACGGCGTCACCGTCGCCTTCCAGATCAACACCGATGTCGGCATCGCGAACGATGAGAGCGATCTTGTCCCGGCGCTCGAGGCGGCGCTAGCAGACCTTGCGATCGAGGCCGTCCGGTGATCGCGCGGCGCGCCCTGCTGACCGGCCTCGCGGGCATCGCGCTCGCAGGCGGAGCATGGAGCGCCGGCGCCTATCGCGGCACGATGGCTGGGGCAGAGGCCCGTATCGCGCGGCGCAGCAGCGTGATCGAGACCCGCGCCGGGGCGCTGGAATACGCTGTCGCGGGCCACGGGCCGCCGCTGATGATGATCCACGGCACCGGCGGCGGGTTCGACCAGGGCCTTCTCTTTGCCCATGGCCTGCTCGAGGCCGGCTTCCGGATTGTCGCGCCGTCGCGCTTCGGATACCTTGGAAGCGGTTTTCCCGACGACGCCTCCCCGGCGCGCCAGGCGGATGTGCTGGTCGACTTGCTGGACCATCTCGGGCTCCAACGGATCGCCGTGGCGGGCGGGTCGGCAGGGGCGCTGACAGCGGCGGAATTCGCGCGGCGCCACCCTGATCGATGCGCGCATCTCATCCTCATCGTGCCGGCGGCGAACCTCATGGGGCGCGACCCGGTGGCATTCACCGCCCTGCAGCGCGTGGCGGTGGAGCGCGTCCTGACCTCGGATCCCTTGTTTTGGGGCTTCGCAACACTTGCCCCCCAAATGCTGCTGCGCACGCTCCTCGCGACAGACCCAGCCCTGCTCGATCGGGTTTCGCCGGAAGAACGGCGGCGGGCCGACCTGATCCGCGAGGGCTTGATGCCGATCAGCCGCAAGGTCGAAGGTTTGCGGAACGACGGCTTTTGGGCGGGAACACCCACGCAGACAGCCTTCGAGACCATCACCCGGCCGACCTTGATACTGTCCTGCGAAGACGATCTATTCGGCACCGCCGATACGGCGCGTCAGCTGGCCGGTCGCATCCCCGATGCGCGGCTGGTCGTCTATCCCGATGGAGGTCACATCTGGCTCGGCCACGATGCCGATCTGACCCGGGAAATCGGCACATTCATTATCGCGGCAACGCGCCCCTGACCCTTTGAGGAGAAGCCCAATGCCCTACACCCGCGTCACACTGAAGGCCTTCGGCGGCCCTGAAAACCTCGAACTTGAAACCGTCGGAGACCTGTCCGAGCCCCGCGAAGGCGAGGTGCGGGTCCGCGTTTTGGTGACCAGCGCGGCCTTCACCGACGTGATGATCCGCAAGGGAATGTATCCGGACGTGAAGGACAAGCCGCCCTTCACTCCTGGCTATGACATGGTGGGGATCGTCGAGGCGACGGGCCCCGATGTCGTTCGGTTCAAGCCCGGCGACCGCGTGGCGGACCTGACCACCATCGGTGCCTACGCCGAATACATCTGCCTGCCCGAGGACCGGCTGACGCGCGTGCCCGACGGTGTGTCAGAGGTGGACGCGCTCGGCATGATCCTGTCGGCCGTCACGCCCTTCCAGATGCTGACCAGGGTCGCGAAGATGACGGCAGGCCAGACCATGCTGATCCACGGCGCGGGCGGCGCGGTGGGCACGGCCATGCTGCAACTGGCGCGCGACTCCGGGATCACGGCCTTTGGCACTGATGTTGCGGCCAAACACGGCCTGATCCACAGCCTCGGCGCCACGCCAATCGACGCCGATGCACCCGAAGCGGCCCTGATCGAGGCTACAGGCGGCGGGGTCGATGCCGTCTTCGACCCACTGGGAGGCGAAAGCCTGGCGCGCTCGCTGCACGCGTTGAAGCCGGGAGGCATGCTGGTGGCCTTCGGTTTCCAGAACGAGGTGCTGGGCCGGGGCGGCTCGATCCCGATGGATTTCGTGAAGCTGAAGCTATGGGACTGGCTACCAAACGGCCATGTGACCGCATTCTACTCGATCGGAGCGATGCGGCGAAAGCACCCCGACTGGTTCCGCGAGGATCTCGCCACCCTCTTCGGGATGTTGGCCGAGGGTCGCTTCGATCCGGTCGTGGCGGAGGTTCTGCCGCTGGCGCAGGTGCGCGATGCACACCAGCGGGTCGAGGCGGGCACTGTCGCCGGAAAGCTGGTGCTGAGGGTTTCGAACCCGTGAGACGCCGCGACGGAGCTTTGGTGCACGGGTTCGGCCGCGCCATAATAGCCGTGATGTCTGTCCTCTTGCCCGGCGGGATCCCGGCAAAGGCCGATGCCCCGGCGCCAGCACACCTGCTGGAAGCGACGATTCCGGTCCGCATGGCTGCGGACGACGTGGTCGGCGCGGTTGTCATGCTGATCGAAGACCGCGCGCTGGTCTGGACAGGCACCTTCGGCATGGCAGACCCGGCAACCGGTCGGCCGATGGGCCCCGACGCCTTGTTTCGGGTGGAGTCGATCTCCAAGCCCGTCACCGCTTGGGGTGCTATGCGGCTGGCCGAGACCGGGCGGCTTGATCTCGACGCACCTATCGGCGATTGCCTGAAGCGTTGGCATCTGCCGGACGGCGCGGCACGAATTACCCCGCGCGATCTTCTGAGCCACAGCGCCGGCATCGGCCTCGGCGACTATGCCGCCCGCTACACGCCCGACGCGCCGAGACCCGACCTGCCAGACCACATCGCCCAGGACTTCAAGATGATCGCCCCGCCCGGCACCCGGTTTGGCTATTCCGATACCGGCTATTCCCTTCTGGAACTGGCGATCGAGGATTGCACGGGCGAGGATTTCGGCAGGTTCATGGCGCGCGAGGTGCTTGGGCCGCTCGGCATGGCGGGCACGCGCTTCGACTGGACAGGCGCCGAAATGCCCGTGGGCCACGACCTGCGCGGGAGACCCGTCGCGCCTTACGTCTATCCGGCCCGCGCCTCAGGCGGGCTGCAGGCCACCGCCGCCGACATCGCGCGTTTTGCCGTCGCCGGGATGGCGGGCGCAGAGCAACAGGTGCTCTCGCCCGAAGCCGTGGCCAGCCTGCACCGGCCCGCCGTCCGTGCAGGTGGCCTTTTCGGCTTCGCCGCCGAGGGCTACGGGCTAGGGCATTTCACCGAGACGCTCTCGGACGGCCGCGCTGCAGTCTGGCATGGTGGCCAGGGCTATGGCTGGATGAGTCACATGCACCTCGTGCCGGAGACGGGCAACGGCATCGTGATCCTGTCGAACAGCCAGCGCGCCTGGCCGCTCTTTGCCGCCATCCTGCGGGACTGGTCGGAGAGCCTTGGCGTCGCACCGGTCGGCATGGCCCGCGTTCTCTGGGCCGAACGGGCTGCGCATGTCGGTATCGCCCTCGGCCTCTTCTTCGCGGCGCTCTCCCTCCGGACCGCGCTGCGTGGCGGACAGCGCCCACTCGTCGCCCGGACCATGGCAGGCGCGATCGGCGCGGCGCTAATCCTCTGGCCGCTCTGGGCCGCGGCACAGGAGTACCTGTTCCTGTTCTCGATCCTGCCAGGCATCTGGCCGTGGCTTGGGGCTACCTCAGGGCTGGTAGGTCTCAGCCTTGCTGCGGTCGCACTCGGCCCTAGGCGCTCGCGGTGAACGGGCATCCGAACCAGCCGCATAGCGGACTTCACCCGCCCGAGGCTCCGGTCAACCGGTCGCCCCGCACGAGGTAGCGTCCATCGATGCGCAGTGCCAGCGGTTCGCCCGAGATCGGTGGGGCGCCCTCTGCCGCCGAGTGTTGAGCGTGGATGTGCAGATGCGGCTCTGTCGATGCGCCGGAATTGCCGACCTCGCCCAGCCGATCGCCTACCCCCACAAGGTCGCCAGGCACGACATGCAGACTGCCCTGCCGCATGTGGGCCAGCACGATCTCGACCGCGCCGCAGCGCAGGATGACGTGATTGCCCAGTCGGTTGACCAGATCCTGCTGCGGCACCTCGAAATCGAGCATACTACCCTCGGCCGCGACCACCTCTCCGTCGCAAGGCGCGCGCAGTTCGGTGCCGAAGATTGCGTAGGCCGCCGGATCGGCGGGCCGCCAGCCGTTCGCGCGAAAACCCCATGGCCCCAGCCCGAAGAAATCCACCGCATGGGATTGCCCGCGCCAGGGCCGGAACCGTTCCACGCTGTCGTCCAGTGTTGATAGATGCACGTTCACCAGCCTGTTCGATCCACCATTGCCGACCAGATACCAGCCCGGCCCGAAGGGGTTGGCAATATCGACGATCTCCACGGGGGGCAGGCGGCTTCCTGCAAGGGCCTTGACACCATACCATCCCCCAAGGCCAAGCAAGAGGATCGAAAGCGCCAGCGCGAGCCATCCCAATACCGCCTCGGGCAGGAGCGGCGTCCCGGTGAAGCGCTTCCTGTAAAGAGAAGCGAGAGCCGCCAGCAACCAGAGCCCACCGTAAACCCAGGGAAGCCACCACCCCGTCACCGCCCATTGCGCAACCCGCGCCAGTGCGAAGAGAAACACCCCTGTGCCCGCTGCCTGCACCGTGAAACCGGTCAGGCTGCCCGCAGGCAGGAAGGCCAGCCAGGCGATCAGCGCGAGCGGTAGCGCTATTTGCAAGGCGAGGATCGTGAGTGTCATGGGCGTGCTCCTGGAAAGCGGATTTCGGTCACCTCGGCGATGAAGAACGGAAAGTAGTCCTCCGTGCCGAACAGGTTGCCCGCTTCGACGCGGAACGGCAGGCGATAGCCCCCCACCTCGCGGAAGTCCGACATGACGGCGCCGAAGGGCTGTAGCCGGTGCACCTTGTCGGGGTTCGCATTGCTCCAGCGCTGAAAAGTGACTTCAACCGGGCGGCCTTCGGCATCGACGGTCACATCGACGGCCTGCTCAAGATCTCCATGGGCCACGGTCACGCGGGCGGTGTTCTGGTCCACGGTCTCCCACGTGACACCCGGCCCGGGCAGCAGCGCCGCGGGCGACCAGATCGCGGCTTCGCCGACATACCGCCCGAAGGCCGAGCGGGTATGGTCGGGATCGCCGCCCAGCCGGGCGACGGGGATCACGCCGAAGATCCGGAACCGCGTCCAGCGCCCCGAATCCGATCCCGACACAGGCATGCCCCCGCGTGTGCGCATCGCCCAGACGAAGCCCTCCGGCGTGGCGAGGATCTGGCGCGCCTCCATCGGCTGGTAGTTCAGGGCGTCCTTGCTGCCGAGGCTGAACTGCCCGCCCATGTCGATCTCGACCACCGACCAAAGCGGCGTCCCCGGGCGGATCGTGTAGCCGAAATAGCGGCGCGCCGGCTCGGGCAGAGCGGCCACCATCTCGGCGGCGAAGATATCGGGATTTGCAGGCTGGAGTGCAGCCAGCCGCGCCCATTCGGCGCGGTCAGCCCGTCGGTCCAGAACCAGCCAAAGCATAAGCGCCGAGACCGCGGGGGCAAATGTGATCAGAATTGCAATTGCGAGTTTCATGCGTTCATTGATCCTAAAGGTGCTGTCAGACTAATTCGAACTTGTCTTTGCCAGGACAGCGGCGCTGTCCTTTATGCCGCGCAGAGAGCGCGCCACTCGGCCAGAGCAGCGGTTCGGTTTTGCTTGAAGTGGTCCCGTTTGGAGAGGCTACGATCCTGGTTGAAGTGATTGAAGACGGAGGAATGGACGGCGACGAACTTCTGCAGACTTCGCATTCGCCGAAAGCGCTGCATGGCTCGTTCTCGTCGTCGGAATGGAAGGTGTGAGTTCTCAACGCGGTTGTTCAGCCAACGACTGCAAGCTTGCCGATCCTCGCACCCCATGTCGCGAAGCGCCGCTTTATATGACGGAAACCGATCGGTTACCAAGACGTCCGGCTGACCGTAGCGCCGCATTAATTTTCTCAACATTTTCAATGCGGCGCTTTTGTTTCTTCGCTTCGTGACGACGCTCTCAAGAACCTCGCCTTCATGATCGACAGCTCGCCACAGGGAGTGCCGCTCACCGTTGATCTTCACGAATACCTCGTCCAGATGCCAGCGCCAAAAGCTGGATTTCATCCCCTCAATCCGCCTCTTTTTGATCTCCGAGGCGAACATTGGGCCGAACCTGTGCCACCAGAAACGGACGGTCTCGTGGCTCACGTCGACGCCACGCTCATGGAGCAAGTCTTCGACGTTCCTAAGCGAAAGCGGGAACCGCACATGCGCTTGCAGTCAGCGTCTGGTCTGCCCCGCTTGGCAAATTCTTCGCACTGGCGGGTCCCACTAACCTGGGTCAGTCCGCCGCCTGCCCCTATCGCCTACCCTTTTCGAGACCGTCGCGCCCGATATCGCGGACCTGCTGGCTAAGGACATCCCATGGCAAAACCCACACCTCCCGCTCCCGAAACCACCTCTCGGTTCAGCTTCCCCTCCGCCTATACCATTCTTTTCGCGCTGATCGTGATCACCGCGGGCCTGACGTGGGGGTGCTGTCAGACAAATTCGACAGTCTCAGCTTGGACAGTGACGCTGTCCTTACGCCGAGCAAAGACCACGCCACTCGGCGAGAGCGGCGGCACGGTTGAGTTTGAAATTCGGTCGAGTTGAGAGGCTGCGGTCCTGATTAAAGTGATTATAGACGGAAGCATGAACAGCGGCGAATTTCTGCAGACTTCGCATGCGCCTGAAACGCAACATCGCCCTCTCCCGTCGTCGGAATGGCAAGTGCGAATTCTCTGCCCTGTTGTTCGTCCACCGACCGGTTTCCTGGAGATCTGCTGCACCGAGCTCCTTCAGCGCCGCGCCATACGATCGCAGTCGATCCGTGACGATAACCTCCGGGCGACCATGCTTACGCATTGCTTTCCTTAGGAATTTCAACGCCGCTGCCTTGTCACGCGTCTTCGTCACAAAGCTTTCCAGGACCTCGCCTTCGTGATCCACGGCCCGCCAGAGGTAGTGCCGCTCACCGTTGATCTTCACGAAGACCTCGTCCAGATGCCACCGCCAACGGCTGGATTTCATTCCGGAAATCCGGCGCTTTCGGATCTCGGCCGCGAACATCGGTCCGAACCGATGCCACCAATACCGCACAGCTTCATGGCTCACGTCGATGCCCCGTTCGTGCAGCAGATCTTCGACGTTTCTTAATGAAAGCGGAAACCGGATGTACAACATCACCGCCAGACGGATGACCTCAGGGCTCGTTTTGAAGTAGCGGAATGGGGAGCGTTTTATCATCCGGCGAAGTTATGCAACCGCCCTGCCCGTCTCAAGTCGGTTTGCTCTGACAACACCTTCACGGATCTTGGCATGGAAGCCATATATGAACTGCAGGTCCAGGACATGCCCGTGACCGTGGCCGTGGACTGTCGTGGGAATTCGATTCACAAATCAGGCCCTGCCGCGTGGCGCAGGTCGCCTGTTCCAGAATAGTCCTAGGCTAGGCAACGGTTCAAATGCCTAACCATGAATGCTCCGCATCATCCCACGCGGCCAGCGCCTGAAGATCAGGAACCCATGCAAGGCCGGTTTTACTGTCGGACGAACGCGCCTCGGGCGAAGTGATTGCGTCGATCAAAACTGTTTGCCCCGCAGCAAGCGCAGAAAAGGCTGCGTCAAGGCAGGGGGCGATTTCCGCTTCGCCTTCGATGCGCCATGCCTGCAAACCAAAAGCCCTGGCCATCGCCGCGTAATCCGCGAATTGAAGTTCCGTGCCCACCGCCTTGCCGAAACGCTCCATCTGATCGCGCACTTCAATGGCCCAAGACCCGTTGTTGCTGACCACGATCAGGATGGGAACCTTGTGGCGCGCGGCTGTATCGATCTCGATCGCGGAAAAACCAAAGGCACCGTCGCCTGTAACCGCCACAACCTGCCTCCCTGGCGCAGCCTTTGCAGCACCGATGGCAAATGGCGTAGCCAACCCGATGCAACCCAAGGGCCCCGGATCGAGATAAGTGGCCGAAGACAGGGCAACCCGCGAAAAGCTTAGAAAGTCGCCACCATCCGCGATGACGACCGCATCCTCAGCCAGTCTTTTTCGGATCTCGCCCAGCAGGCGGTTGGGATGTATGCGTCCCGCTGCGTCTGACGGCGCATTCGCCAACATCTCAGCCAGCCCCGCAGTGCGTTGCAGATGCCGCTCCCGCAGTCCTCGTACCCAATCAAGTTCTCCGGTCTGTCCTTGCAGACGGTCGGAGAGCGCATCTAGGCTAGTGACCACATCACCCAAAAGGGCGATATCGCCTAACCGATTGTCTGTCAGTTCCTGTGCCACATCCGATAGACGCAGAAAACGCGCCTCCCCAAAAACAGCAGGCGCGCCGTAAGCCAACTGGAAATCCAGCTTGCGACCAACCGTAATGACGAGGTCGGCCCCCGTCATCGCCGCACCGCGCATTGCGCCAATGTGAGCGGGATGATCTTCTGGAACGATGCCCTTGGTTTCGCCCGTGTCCAAATATCCTGCCCCGGACACAGTCAGGAATCGCGCAAGTGCCGCAGCCGCTCCATTCGCCCCCCGGCCCGAGATGACGACGGGTCTTTGGGCCGCCGCAATCATCTCGGCCGCGGCATCTAGATCAGCCGCAAAGGCACAGGCGCGCGGCTTGGGACGCCCCGCAATCTGCTCAACCTCGAACAGGACGGACGGCAATACCTCACGCTGAACATCCACGGGAAAGTCGAGAAACGCTGGTCCGGGCTCACCTCCGTGCCCCTGTGCGGCGGAAATAGCATTGTCCAGTTCACGCGGCAGGGCATGAGCATGGCGCACAGTGCGGGCGATCCGCGTGATCGACTGTACTAGCGCGGTGTGGCTCATGTCTTGAAGCGCCCCACGGTTTTCCTGCGGGCGCGGCGGCGTGCCCGACAGTACAAGAACCGGGATTCGCGACACATGGGCATTGGCTATCCCAGTCATCGCATTGGTCACCCCTGGACCCGCTGTGACAAGCGCTACCCCGACCTCACCCGATACCGCGGCACTGGCATGTGCCATGTAGACGGCCGCCCGTTCGTCCCTGACATCAACGATCTCAATACCGACGGCATCCAGCGCCATCCAGATCGGCATGATATGACCACCGCACAGCGCAAAGACACGCTGAACCCCGCGCGCCTTGAGCGTTGCAGCTATCAGATCAGATCCGGTTCGGGTGTTCATGGCCTGTCCTTTCCACATATGTGCGTCATCGGATTGCGGGATTACAGCATCGTATGGGCAAAGCGATCGCGCAGAACCCGGTGCAGTATCTTGCCGCTTGTGTTGCGCGGCATCTCGTCCGCCGTGATGAACAGGATCTCCCGAGGCCGCTTGTAACCGGCCAGCTTGTCCCTCGACCACGCGATCAGATCCGCCTCGCTCAGCTGCGAGTCTTTGCGCCGCACAACGGCAGCCACGACCCTTTCGCCCCAGACGTCATCGGGCCGACCAACCACTGCGACATCCTTGACCGCGGGGTGCTGGGCCAGAACGGCTTCGACCTCGGTCGGATAGATATTTTCTCCACCCGAGATGATCATGTTCTTCTTGCGGTCGATAAGGCGGATATAACCGTGCTCGTCTCGCATCGCCATGTCACCTACCGAGAGGTAAGATCCTCGAAACGCTTCAGAAGTCTTTTCTGGCAGGTTCCAATATCCTTCGAAGGAATAGGGTCCGCAGGAGTAGAGTTCGCCTGGCTGGCCATCCGGCACCTCGTTGCCGTCATCATCCAAGAGCTTGATTGGGGCCGACCCAACCACCTCGCGTCCAACGGTGCCTAGATGGTCGAACAGCTCATCTGGATGCAAGAAGGTCACCCATCCAGCCTCGGTTGAACCGTACAGCTCATAGAGGCCGGAATTCGGAAACATCTCCATGATGGCGCGCTTGGTCTCGACCCGAGCAGGTGCCGAAGACACCAGAAGTTTCGCCACCCTAGAAAATCCAGCGTCACCACGATCGGCCTGCGGTACATCCAGCATCATCATGTAATGCGTAGGTGTCAGCGACGAGAAGGTCACCGCCATGGACCCGATTGTTCGCAGACAAAGGGCCGCATCGAAATTCGCTCTCGAGAAGATCGTGACAGTGGCCCCAATCGCAAGGAAAGAGGTGAAGAAGTTCAGCGAATTCGCATGGCACATCGGCATAACAAGCAAAGCGTTATCGCTGCGCGTGAGCCCCAGTTCGACTTGGGTCATCAAGGCCAGCATCGCCATTCCCCGGTGGCTGCGGATCGCGCCCTTGGGGTTTCCTGTCGTGCCCGATGTATACATGAGACACCACGTGTCGTTGGGCGTCACGGCCACGTTCGGCTCCTCTGCCGAGGCGGCAGCAATCAGATCTTCATAGCTCTGCCACCCGGGACGCTCTTCCGCGCCAATCAGAATGAAATTGGACGCAGGCACCTCCAAATCGGGGCGCATCGCATCGGCAATATCCGCCAACGCCACTTCGGCCACCACAGCCGATACGCTGCAATCGGCACAAATAAAACCCGCCTCCGGCGCGGTCAGGCGAAAATTGATCGGGACCGCCACCAGTCCGGCCTTAGCCACGGCCGCATAGATTTCTGCCCATTCCACACGGTTATACGCCAATACGGCGATCCTGTCCCCTCGGGACAGCCCCAAAGCCAGCAACCCGTTCGCGAGACCGCAGGCCCGGGTGTTCCACTGCGCAAAACTCATCGACCGTTCCAGATCGCGCGCGCCAAGCCGGTCAGGCTGGATGCGGGCCTGCGTGGTGAGCATCTGGCCTATGGTCAGCATCGCGGTCATCTATCAATCCTCCTTCGGGTGTCCAGACCCGTTGCCCGACGCATGGGCGGCCAAAGCGGCACCAAGCGTCTTTGCTGCATCTAGATCATGCTGGATCATCAGTGTTTCGGCGCGTACGGGATCGCCGGCACTGATAGCCACGACGATTTCGGCATGCTGGCGCCAGATCTCGTCAGGCAGCGTTGCGCGGCGCAGCACCTCGCCCATTGCACGCTGAAGGAAACGCCAATGCGGCTCCGCCGTACGGTCCAGGAAAGGATTGCCCGACATCTCGTAGATTAGCCTGTGTAATGCGCGGTCATGGCGCACCTGATCCGCCACCTTGCCCGCCTCGACAGCCTTTGTCCCAAGCTCAAGAATATCTTCAGCGCGGCGTGCAAACGTCTTGGCTAGCCCAGTCTCTGCGTGCAACCTCTGCGCAACAAGGCGCGCAGCCAAACCATCGAGCACTGCCCGCACATCATAATGATGCTCCATCAATGCCGGGTCCAGCCGCGTGACCCAAAGACCACGCCGCCCCTGTTCCTCAACCATGCCATCAGCCTTCAGGCGCGCCATCGCCTGCTGCACAGGCTGGCGTGAGACTGCCAACCGCTCTGCCAGCTCTTCCTGTACCAGATGCGCGCCTGCGGGTAGCGATCCATTGCAGATCTCGTCGACCAGAGCCTCATACACTTGATCCGCAAGACTGACCTGAGGTTTGAGGGCTTTCATGACGCTTTACCGCATTCTGAATTCAGTATTCAAAAAAGAATAGAATGAACACCACGATCAGTCAACTCCGTGATGCAAGGTGACGTTGATGGCGGTCAGCACTTTCCCTTTTGAAGCCATAAACCCAGCAACGCGGTGCTCGGGCAACCCAGTGCGACCTGGAACAGCGGCGTGAACCGCGACCAAGTCCGCGATGGGGCGGCCATTCTAACGGTGTAGATGTCGGTGTTCTTCAGTCTGATGATGTAAAATCCAAACGAGGACTGGGGAAGCCCGTTCTATCTGGTGGTGAGTTGACGCCTGTTAAGTGCTCTTGAGGAACTTACCCAAGTTTTCCGCAGTCCATGGCTTTCCAGTAGCCGTCAAATGCCCCTCTTCGTTGAGCGCCTCAGCCAGTTCGGAATAGTTGGAACAGCTTGGAGACAGCGCCTCGGCTGCGGCTCTGGCGGCTGCCAGCCTTTCGGCCTTGGAGGCAAAAGGATCGAGTTTGCTGGGCCGCTCCGGCGTCGCAAAGGAAGGCTCGATCGTCCCCGCGTTCAGATACTTCTTGATCGTATTGCGCGACAGACCTGTCCGCCGGGCAATCTCCCGGATCGGGAGGCCGTGCCGCAAACGCAGCTTCCGTATAATGTTCAAAAGTCCCATGTGGATCACTCCATTGCCCCCCTGCGCTCGTCGCCTGGGAGAAGGGTCACATGGGTCAATTCTCAATGGAAATTAGGACGCTAAGCGGGTCAGTTCTCGGTGGAAATCAACATGCACTTTGTCAAAGCGCCTAAATGGAGCGAAGGGGATTCGAACCGTCAGCACGCTTTTGTGCTCCCGCAAATTGCTGAGGCAGTTCCGGTTTCCCGGAGCCCCAGCAAGTATCCTTTCCGCCACCGTGCCGATTACGCCTGGATTTGACCAGTTCCGTGCTTTTCTTGTTGTCTTTCAACGGCATCAGAGCATTGCTTGTCTGCCGCTCGGATGAGCGGCGGCAGAGAGTCGCGGGACCTCTGCCCATACTTCAGGAGCAGTACGCATGCGCACGAGTATTTCACATCCCCTTCAGATTGCCGTTGTTCAACCCTTTAAGGGATCGGGTCGGATCGGCATCACCTTCTGCCCGGGCAAGGTGCAGCCCGGCGCGATGTCCGGCAGTTGGCAGCGCGACCTGGGGCTCGACCTTGATGCCGTGTCCAATTGGGGCGCCGTCGCGGTTCTCACGCTGATCGAGGACCATGAACTTGCCACTCTCAAAGTCACGGATATGGGCGCGCAGGTGCGTGCCCGTCATATGGATTGGTTTCACCTGCCGATCCCGGATGTGTCCGTGCCGGATGCGGCATTCGAGCGGCAATGGAAGACCGTCGGCACGGACCTGATGAACCGCCTGCGTGCCGGGTTTGACGTGCTTGTGCACTGCAAAGGCGGCCTGGGGCGCGCCGGGATCATCGCGGCTCGACTGATGGTCGAATTGAGCGTGACCGCCGCCGAGGCGGTGAAGGCCGTGCGGAGCGTCCGACCGGGGGCCATCGAGACCAGCGCGCAACTCGACTATGTCATGAGGCAGGAGGCCGTTCCCGAGCAGGAACCTGCCACCTCGGCAGATGCGATCCGCGACCGCGCGATCGGCGCGCTCATAGGCCTCGCTGTCGGCGACGCTGTGGGCACGACGCTCGAGTTCAAACCGCGCGATACCTATCCGCAGCTTCAGGACATGGTCGGCGGCGGGCCTTTCGGCCTGAAGCCCGGACAATGGACGGATGATACAGCGATGGCCTTGGCCCTCGCGGACAGCCTGCAAAAGAACCCAAACCTCGATGAGACCGACCTGATGCAGCGTTTTGTGGATTGGTACCTACACGGGACCTATTCCTGCACCGGCCAGTGTTTCGACATCGGGATCACCACCCGGCAGGCCCTCGCCCGGTGGCAGAAGACCGGTGATCCCTTTGCCGGATCGACGGATCCGATGAGCGCGGGCAACGGCAGCTTGATGCGGCTTGCCCCTGTCGCCATCCGTCACTTCGAGAACCGCGCTGCGCTGCGCGATGTTGCCGCGCGGCAAAGCCGGACCACCCATGCTGCCCCCGAAGCGGTGGACGCCTGCGTGGCCTATGCCGAGGTCCTGGCCGATACCATCGCGGGCGCCAAGCGGTCGGAAGTCCTGCGCAACCGCGAGGAGGCATTTGCCGGCAAGATCACACCCATCATGGCCGGATCTTGGCGCGGCAAGGCACGCGACAGCATTCGCGCCTCTGGCTACGTGGCCCATTCCCTCGAGGCCTCGCTCTGGAGCGTGGCGCGCAGCGGGGATTATCGCGGCGCCGTGCTGCTGGCCGCCAACCTCGGCGAGGACGCGGACACCACGGGCGCCATTGCGGGTCAGTTGGCCGGGGCGCTCTACGGTGCAGCAGGCATTCCGGCCACCTGGCGCGAGACGCTGGCATGGGGGCCACGCCTCGCGCAGGCAGCGGCGTCACTCTTGTGACGCCGCCTCGGCCTTGCCCTTGCGCGCGATATAGGCAGCCGGAAGCCCAGCCTCGATCTCCGCGATGAGAACGCGTGCATTGGCGGCCATCAGCCTGTTCGCATCTCGATCCTCGGGCTTTCTCAGGCGGACGTATCTCTTATCCAGATAAGACACCGCGCCGCAAAGCGTCAAAAGCGTCATCCGCGCGCCCTCGTAACGCACCACTTCCTGCGGCGTCATCGGCCCATGGTATTCAACCTCGCCCGTGTGAAGATTAATGACGATGTCATCCGGATGTGGCAGCGGATCAGGCAAATGGATGATGCCAAGGCGCGCGCGGCGATCCAGTTCTTGTTCCCAATACGCTTTGTATTCGCAGGCAGACTGTAAAGAACGTTCATGCAACTGGATCGCCGCAGACTGGGCCTTGTCGGTCACCTTCATGAACAACTCCTGCGCCCGCGGCCGGCCCTTCATCGCATCGACCCCGATCTTGCGCATCACGGCCTGCACCATCGGTATCCTTACAACCGAGTCCCGTTCATTGATCTCGATTACCCGATTGGCCTCGGTCAGAACAATGTTACGCAGGTCATAGGCGTCCAGTTCTGCGGGCTTGTTCTTCGATCCGCGCGGCCGCCCCGCGGGATTGCCGGACTGTCCCTTGACGAAGCGTGTCTCCGCAGGTGGTCGCCCGTAGCCGACCTCATGGGACCCAAGCTGCAGCCTTGACGGCTTCAGCTTGGGCTTGTCGTCATCATCCTTGCTCATTCCGCCGCCCTCAAGGCCGCTGCCGGAACAGACGCGCGCGGCCAGCCACAGACCAATTGCACCGCCTCGTCCTTCGCATAGGCCTCCCACCGCGCCAGGATCCGATCGCAATAGAGCGGGTCCAGCTCGCACAGATTGGCCTGCCGCCCCGTCTTCTCGGCAGCAATCAGCGTCGAGCCGGAGCCGCCAAAGATGTCGAGCACGATATCGCCGCGCCCAGATACATCCCGCATCGCATCGGCCATCATCTGCACCGGCTTCACCGTCGGGTGCAGCGCAAGTTCCTCCAGCCGCCCTGCACGACGCGTATTCACGCCCCGGTACTCCCAGACATTGGTGCGGTAGCGCCCATGCTGCCCCAGCTCAAACGTGTTCACATGCGCGGCCGTGCCCTTCTTGAACACGAAGATCAGCTCGTGGCGAGAGCGATAGAAGCTGCCCATCCCGCCGTTATCCTTGACCCAAACGATCATGTTTTTCAGCTCGGCATAGACCGCCGCACCCGCGGCCAGAATCTCGCCCATGTGCCGCCAGTCCATGCAGATGAAGTGGATCGAGCCGTCCATGGAATGGTCATGCAACTGGCGCATCGCCTGGGTCAGAAAGCCCGTGAACTCTTCCCCGCTCATCTCGCCGGCCGCCATCGCGAACTCGCGATGCCGGATCTTGCCAAGATTACCCACATGGCCATCGATCGGCACGTTGTAAGGCGGATCGGTGAACACCATCCGGGCCTGCTCCCCGTCCATCAGCTGGCCGATCACCGCAGGATCCCGCGCGTCGCCACAGATCAGACGATGGCGTCCCAACTGCCAGACATCACCCGGTGCGCAGCGCCGCGGCGGATCAACGGGCAGGATGTCATCCGCGGGATCGCCGGGTTCTTCAGGGGCCAGCCCGTCAATATAGATATCGACCTCGGGAATGGAGAAGCCGGTCACCCCGAGATCGAAGTCAAGGTCCGGATCTGCCGTCAACTCAAACAACTCACTCGCCAGCAGGTCCTCATCCCAGCCCGCATTCGAAGCCAGCTTGTTATCCGCCAGGATATAGGCCCGCTTCTGTGACGCTGTCAGGTGTTCGACCCGGACGCAGGGCACTTCCGCCATACCGAGCGAGCGTGCCGCTTCAATCCGGGCATGGCCCGCCAGGATCATGCCCGTGCCATCGATCAGAACCGGCACCGTGAACCCGAAGGTCGTGATGCTCTGCGCGATCTGCTGGATCTGCTTTTTGGAATGCGTTCGCGCATTCTTGGGATAGGGAACAAGAGACGCTGGGGGGAGATATTCCAACTTCCTGGTCATCGGCAAACCTCTTCTTGGGCCGTTCCACACCCTCGTGCGGACCGGGTCGGCCCCTCGGGGCCGGTGGTGGTGACAGCTAGGTTCTGCAGGACGCGGTTGCTTTATCCACGAGCCCTGCGATGCCAAAAATAGAGCTCCAGGAAAGATGCCAAGGCAAGAAAATTCAGCTGTAATTACTGGTATTTGAGTGGACTTTGGGACTTGGCCATGGCTCACTATCACAGGCGTGATACTCTCACGCTCCGGTCAGTACGGGGGGACGCAACATTCAGCACCCCGATCTGACAGGAAGCCGCGCCATGACCGAATCACCCCTCCCGTCACATCGTCCCTGGATCAGCCTCGAGACCACCGACAGGCCGGCACTGACCGCGCTTTGGACCGACCTCTTCGGCGCAGCCCCGCCGCCCAACATGAGCCAGGTCTTCCTGCGCCGCTTCCTCGCCTTCGAGATGCAGGCGCGCGCGACCTCCCCGCTCCCGCCTGCACTCAAGGCCAGGCTCCTGCGGATCACGGCGGGCAAGGACAGAAGCCCCACCCAGACCCTGCAGCCGGGTGGCCGCTACCTGCGGGTCTGGAACGGCGTCACCCATGTGGTCGACGTCACCGAGCAGGGCTATCTCTGGAAGGGGCAGCACCACCGCTCGCTTTCCGCCATCGCCCGCGCCATTACCGGCGCACAGTGGTCCGGGCCCCGCTTCTTCGGGCCAGTGCAAGGTGGCACCGCCTCCAAACAGGGGCGGGCCGCAAAATGACTGCCCGCCCGCAGATCCGCTGCGCCATCTACACGCGCAAATCCACCGATGACGGTCTTGAGCAGGGCTTCAACTCGCTGGATGCTCAATACGAGGCCTGTGCCGCCTATATCGCCAGCCAGCGCCACGAGGGCTGGCGGCTTCTGCCTGCCCGCTACGATGATGGCGGCCTCTCCGGTGGCACGCTGGATCGCCCTGCCCTGCAGCAGTTGCTGTGCGATGTAGACGCCGGGCGCATCGGCATGGTGGTGGTCTACAAGATCGACCGCCTGACCCGGTCACTGGCCGATTTCGCCAAGCTGGTCGAACGGCTCGATGCGGCCAACTGCTCCTTCGTCTCCGTCACCCAGGCCTTCAACACCTCCTCCTCCATGGGTCGGCTTACCCTCAACGTCCTGCTCTCCTTCGCCCAGTTCGAACGTGAGGTCACCGCGGAACGTATCCGCGACAAGATTGCAGCCTCCAAGAAGAAGGGCCTCTGGATGGGGGGCACCGTCCCGCTGGGCTATGATCCGCACCCCGACCCGCTCCAGCGCAGCCTCGTTCCGAACCCGGAGGAAGCCGTGGTGGTGCAGACACTGTTCGCGCTCTATGAGAACTGCAGCTCGCTGGTCGATCTCGAGGCAACCGCCAAGGCACAGGGGCTGGTGTCCAAACGCCGGGTCTCAGCGGATGGAACCGTCAAAGGTGGGCAGCCCCTGTCTCGGGGACAACTTCATTACCTGCTCAACAATCCGATTTATCGCGGCCAGATCCGCCACAAGGCCGAGCTTCATCCCGGCCAGCATCCGGCCATCATCGATGAAGCCCTCTGGAATAGGGTGCAGGTCAAGTTGCAGCAGGCGAGCCAGCGCTCACGACAAGGCGCAGCCGATCCTGCGGTGGCTGATCTTTCCGGAGTGCCACCCGCGGCGCTCACGGGGCTGCTCCGCGATGAGACGGGCGATCGGCTGACGCCAAGCCATACACGACGCAAGGGGCGGCTGTTTCGCTACTATATCTCCAACCGCCTTGTCTCCGGCGGTACGGATCCCACCGGCTGGCGTCTGCCCGCCACTGCACTCGAGAAAGCCGTGCTTGGAATCATTCTCGGCCATCTGGAAACGGCCGCGCAGACCCACGCCATCCTGGCAGCACCTGATGCAACGACAGCCGCACAGGTCTCAAAGGCCTTGTTGGCGCTGGTGTCCACCCTCCGCACCGAAGGTACAGCTGCGCTATCCACTCTGCTGAGTTCGGGTCATGTGGCCCCGCCAAACCTGCATCTGCAGCTTGCTGCGCCCTTCCTGGCGCAGAGCATGGGCGTCGATCCGCAGGACCTGGCTCCTACATTCCTCAATATCTGCGCACCCTTCCAGCTGCGCCACCGGGGCGTCGAGACCCGTATCGCGGCGGGGCAGATGTCGCCAAGGCCTGACCCGACCTTGCTGCGCATCCTCGCGCAGGCCCATCTCTGGATGGATCGTCTGAGAGCCGGCACGACCTTGGCAGAGGTTGCCCGCGACGCTGGCCATTCAGAAGCCTATATCCGCACCCGTGCCCCCCTGGCCTTCTTGGCCCCCTCCATCCAGAGCGCGATCCTTGCCGGCACGCAGCCGCCAGACCTGACGCTTGCACGTATCGTCCGGACCGGCGTGCCCCTCGATTGGGACGCCCAGGCGCAGCTCTTCGGCTTCGTGTGAAGCGGGGACATCGGAATTCCGGTGTATCAGGATCAACGAAGGAGCCCAACGCGCTCACCGGGCGCTCATTGGTAGAGCTCTCACTCTCACAACAAGCTGAAATCCAATCCCGACGGGAAAACCGGCGGGTCACGGCCGCCAGTGACGGGCATGGCGCCAGTCGGAAATGATGCAAATTCCCTGTAAATTCCCTGTTCTTTGAAAGCGCAGGTGAAACCGAACCGAGGCGCAGGCGCCGCTGAGACTGACCGGACAAATGACAGAGGAAGGGGCGTATTGCGCCGTCTCTCTGCAAGAGTAACGCGCGCAAGGCACGGAAATCGCGTGGGAATATTCGCGAATTGCGTAAACTGGGGGCAGAGACAGGGGTGGGTGGCGGAGGAGGTGGGATTCGAACCCACGGTACGCTTTCACGCACGCCGGTTTTCAAGACCGGTGCAATCGACCACTCTGCCACTCCTCCGGCCGGGATCGTCTAACCATCATTATGTGATTCTGAAAGCATCAAGCGGCAGAGGTTTCTTGCTCATTTTCGATCCCGGCCCCGAGAGCCGCTTTTCTTGAAGCCGGCTTGCCGCTACTGTGCGCGCAAGACGTCTGCCCGTGGAGGGAACAGCCTCTGGCCGATCCGGTCGGAGGAGGTTGCCAAGCCTTGGGCAAACTGGTTGCAGCAATGACCGGAAAACCGGCAAACATGTTCAGAGGCAGAGGGTTAGGGGCAAGTCATGACAGCAGATCGTATCAACACACCATTCCGGCGCAAGGCGGGGACCGCCGTGCTTGTGGCGCTTGGGATGCTTGCACTGACCGGATGCGATGAAAGCGGGCAATTCAGCCTGCTGCAAAACAATGGCGCGTCCGGCGGCGAGACCTCGGCGAACCGCTCCGTGCGCCTGGTAGAGCGCGATGTCGAAGCGCCCGATATCTTTCAGGTGACCGAAGCCGGCCTGTGGGATGGCCGCCCCTCGCTGGGCGGTGTCTGGGTTGCCCATCCGGACGTCACCGAACCGGAGCGTGTCATCATCCGCAACACGAGCAACGGAAATTTCGTGATCGGGGCCCTGTTCCGGCGCGAGGTCAATACACCTGGTCCGCGGGTTCAGGTCTCGTCCGATGCGGCGGCGACGCTGGCAATGCTGGCGGGTCAGCCCGTCCAGTTGAACGTGACCGCCCTGCGCCGCGAGGAAGTGCCGACCGCCGCATCCGAGGAGACGGACGAGGCGCAGGCCATGTCCGAGGCGCTGCCGGCACCCGGCGCGATCACGGAATCGCGGCTGGATCCGATCGCATCCGCCGCCGCCGCGATCGAGGCCGCACCTGTACGCCCGGCCGCCGCCACGGCAAGCCCGACACCGCCGCCCACACGGCCAGCCACCGCGCCGGGAACAGCGGTTCAAACAGCGGCGGCCGCCCCTGCGCCGCGCGCGTCGGGGCTGGACAAGCCCTATCTGCAGATCGGGATTTTCAGCATCGAGGCCAATGCCAACCGCGCCGCGACCGCCATGCGCAATGCCGGGATGGTTCCCGAGGTCAGGCAGCAAACCAGCCAGGGCAAGACGTTCTGGCGGGTGCTGGTCGGCCCAGCCGGTACAGCCGCAGAGCGCAGCACGCTTCTGGCCAAGATCAAGGAAGAAGGCTTCACCGACGCCTATGCCGTCCGGAACTGAGGCCGCGAAGGAAGGTTAGATCCATGACGACACGAACGGACACCCCCCCGCGCCGATCCAGCCGTCTGCGCCATATCCTGTCGGCAACGCTGACCTGCGCGATCCTCATGGCGCCGGCGGCCCAGGCTTTTGACACCCGCGCCACCTCGGCCTGGGTGCTGGATCAGACCACCGGCACCGTGCTTTTGTCAAAGAACGCCGAAGTGCCGCTGCCGCCTGCGTCCATGTCCAAGCTGATGACGCTCTACATGCTGTTCGACGCGCTCAAGCGTGGGGCGGTGACGATGGACACCACCTTTCCCGTCTCGGCGCGGGCCCGTGCCATGGGCGGCTCGACCATGTTCCTGAACGAACTGGATCGCCCCAGCGTGCGCGAACTGATCCTGGGCATCATCGTGAATTCAGGAAATGACGCCTGCGTCGTGGTCGCCGAAGGTCTGTCGCCCACCGGCACCGAAGACGGGTTTGCCGCCCTCATGACCCAGCGTGCGCGCGACATGGGGATGAATGACACCACGCTGGCCAACGCGTCGGGCTGGCCCAATCCCCAGCATCGCATGTCCATGCATGACCTCGGCATTCTGGCCCAGCGCCTGATCGAGGATTTTCCCGATTACTACGCGTTCTTCAACGAGCGTGAATATGACTACAAAGGCCGCGCACCGGCCAACCGTTTCAACCGCAACCCCCTGTTCCAACTGGATATCGGGGCAGATGGCCTCAAGACCGGGCACACCCAGGAGGCAGGTTTCGGCCTTGTCGGCTCGGCCGCCCAGGGGGGGCGCCGCGTGATCTTCGTCATCAGCGGCATGGAAACAGACAGGGTCCGCGCCGAGGAATCGGCGGCCATCGTCAACTGGGCCTTTCGCCAATTTGCCGAACGCACCGTCGCCCAGGCCGGACAGGTGATCACCGAGGCAGAGGTCTGGCGCGGCAACCAACCCAAGGTGGGTCTTGTGCCGGAGACGGATGTGAAGGTCCTGCTGCCGATCCTGACAAGCGACCAGGTGGATGCCGAGGTCGTGCACAAGGGCCCGATCAATGCGCCCGTGGCAAAAGGCGATGTTCTGGGCGAGATGATCCTCAAGCGCGAAGGGCTTGAGCCCCTGCACATCCCCCTTCTGGCCGATCGCGATGTGCCGCTGGGCGGGTTCACCACCCGCGTCCTGACCACGTCAAAGGTGCTGATCGACCGCTTCATCCAACCGCAGCCCGCGACCACCGGGGGCGAGTCTTGACCCCGCGCGGCGGGTTCATCAGCTTCGAAGGCATCGACGGGTCGGGCAAATCGACCCAGGCACGCCTGCTGGCGGCACATCTTGAGGCCCGGGGCCATGCGGTCGTGCTGACCCGCGAACCCGGCGGATCACCGGGCGCCGAGGAGATCCGCAAACTGGTTCTGGAAGGCCCGCCAGACCGCTGGTCGGCCGAAACCGAGATCCTGCTGTTCACCGCAGCCCGGCGCGACCATCTGGAACGCACGATCCGCCCGGCGCTGGCGGCGGGGAAACTGGTGATCTGTGACCGCTTTGCCGATTCGACCCGCATGTACCAGGGTCTGCGCGGCGCGGGTCTGCGCCGGATGGTTGACGCCCTGCACGATCTGATGATCGCGCAGGAGCCGGATCTGACATTGCTGATCGACATGGACCCCGCGATCGGTCTGGCGCGGGCCCTTGCGCGGCAGGGCGGCGAGGAACGGTTCGAATCCTTCGGCCAGTCGATGCAGGAACGCATGCGCGCCGGGTTCCTTGATCTGGCGCACAGCGCTCCGGCCCGGATCCGCGTGGTCGATGGCGCCCGCGCGCAAGACAGGGTCGCCGCCGATGTGGCCGCCATCGTGATGGCCCATCTGGCCGGGACGGATGCCGCATGACCGACGACGCCCTGCCCGAACCCGATCGCCTGGACGGCGCCCCACACCCGCGCGACACGGCCGCACTTTTTGGCCAGGCCACGGCCGAGGCCGGTTTCCTGCAGGCTTTCGCGTCGGACCGGCTGCATCACGCATGGCTGCTGACCGGCCCGCGCGGCGTCGGAAAGGCGACCCTGGCCTGGCGCATCGCACGCTTTCTTCTGGCAACGCCCGCGCCCCAGACGGATGGCCTGTTCGGCGCGCCCCCACCCCCCGAAAGCCTGGACATCTCCCCCGACCATCCGGTCGGCCACCGCCTGCGCGCCCTGTCGGAACCGGGGCTTTTTCTGCTGCGCCGCGGGCCCACGGACAAGGGTGACCGGCTGTCGAATGACATCCGCGTGGACATGGTGCGCAAGCTGGCGAATTTCCTGCAACTCAGCGCCACCGACGGCGGGCGGCGCGTCATCATCGTGGACAGCGCCGACGAGCTGAACCCGCAGGCTGCGAATGCCCTGCTCAAGATGCTCGAGGAACCGCCCGCACGCTGCATCTTTCTGATGGTCTCGCACCAGCCGACCGGGCTTTTGCCGACGATCCGCTCGCGGTGCCGCGAATTGCGCCTGGGCCCGCTTGACCCCGACGCAATGGCGCGCGCGCTGGATCAGGCCGGCATCGACATGCCTGCGGATCCGGCCGCCCTGACCGCGCTTTCGGCCGGATCGGTCGGCGAAGCGATCCGCCTGATCGCGCAGGACGGCCTTGCGATCTATGCCGAACTGGTCGGGCTGTTCGGGCGTCTGCCCGATCTCGACCGCCCCCGCGCCCTGCGCCTGGCCGAGGCCGCGGCCACGCGCGGCGCCACCGACCGGCTGGACCTGCTGCTGGCGCTGACGGATCTGTTCCTGGCCCGCCTCGCCCGTACCGGCGCCACGGGTCGTCCCCCCGCCATCGAGGCCACCCCAGGCGAGGCCGCCCTGCTCGCGCGGTTGTCCTTTAGTCCCGCCCGCGCCCGCGCCTGGGCCGATGCGGCCCATCAGATCAGCGCCCGCACCATGCATGGGCGGGCAGTCAATCTTGACCCCGCCTCCCTAGTCCTAGATACGGTCTTCAGGATTCAGAAAACCGCGGGCGGCTGATCAGTCCCGCAAGGTAGACAATGACCGACCAGCTTCACTCCAAGGCCCGGATCACCGACAGCCATTGCCATCTCGACTTTCCCGATTTCAACGGGGAACTGGATGCCGTGATCGCGCGCGCCCATGCGGCGGGCGTGACGCGCATGGTGACGATCTGCACCAAGGCCCGGAACGAACCTGCCGTCCGCGCCATCGCCGAGGCGCATGACAGCGTGTTCTACGCCTTCGGCATCCACCCCATGTCGGTGGCTGACAGCCCGCAGATCAGCCTTGATGAACTGCTCACCGTCGCAGCCCACCCCAAATGCGTCGGCATCGGCGAAAGCGGGCTGGACTATCACTATACCGCCGAGAGTGCCGCGGCACAGCAGGACAGCCTGCGCACCCATATCGCCGCCGCACGCCAGACGGGCCTGCCGCTGATCATCCACGCCCGCGCCGCCGACGATGACATGGCCCGCATCCTGACCGAGGAATACGGCAAGGGCGCCTATTCCTGCGTGATGCATTGCTTCTCCTCTGGGCCGGATCTGGCCCGCGCCGCCCTGGATCTGGGCTTTTACCTGTCGATGTCCGGCATCGCCACCTTCCCCAAAAGCCAGGACCTGCGCGCCATCTTCGCCGCGGCCCCGCTGGACCGTATCCTGGTGGAAACCGACGCACCCTATCTTGCGCCCAAACCGTTCCGCGGCAAGCGCAACGAACCCGCCTATGCAATCCACACCGCCGAGGTGGGCGCCGAGATCTTCGGCCTGTCCCTGCCCGATTTCGCCGCCGCGACCCAAGCCAATTTCGACCGCCTCTTCACCAAGGCCGCCGATTATCGCAGGGCTGCGGCATGACCGGCGAGATGCGCTTTACCATCCTCGGCTGCGGCTCCTCCGGCGGCGTGCCGCGGCTTGGCGGCCATTGGGGCGATTGCGATCCCGCAAACCCCAGAAACAACCGCCGCCGCTGCTCGCTGCTGATCGAACGCGAAGGGGACGAAGGCATCACTCGCGTCCTGATCGACACCTCGCCCGACCTGCGCGCGCAACTGCTGGATACGGGCGTGGGCGAACTTGACGCCGTGGTCTATACCCACAGCCATGCCGATCACGTCCATGGTCTGGACGATCTGCGCATGATCGTCTTCAACATGCGCCGCCGCCTGCCCGTCTGGGCCGATGGCGACACGCAGAACGATCTCTATTCCCGTTTCGGTTATGCCTTCGTGCAACCCGAGGACAGCCCCTATCCGCCCATCCTGGACATGCATACGATCACCGGGCCGTTCACGATCTCCGGCAAGGGCGGCGACATCACCCTGACGCCATTCCGCGCCAATCACGGGTCGATCGACGCACTGGGCTTCCGCATCCTCGATCTGGCCTATCTGCCCGATGCCGTGCGCCTCTATGACGAGGCGTTGCCGCATCTGCAGGGGCTTGATTGCTGGATCGTCGATGCGCTGCGCCGCAGCCCGCACCCCACCCATGCGCATCTGGACATGACACTGGACTGGATCGCGCAGATGGCGCCGCGCCGGGCGGTGCTGACCAACATGCATATCGACCTTGATTACCAGACAGTGCTGGACGAAACACCGGCCCATGTCACCCCGGCCCATGACGGCATGATCATCCGCTATGCCCTCTGACAGACGCGCGGCCCCTGTTTCTTCTTGCCCCAAATATCCCCCGCGCGGAGCGCTCCCGCCCCCGCAACCCGTGCAAGGGCCGATCTGATGCAAGCCCTCCTGGATGTGATCCTGCCGGTCTTTGGCGTCATCGGCATGGGGTATCTCGCTGTCAGGCTTGGGTATTTCAAGGACAGCTCGGTGGACGGGCTGATGAACTTCACACAGAATTTCGCCATCCCCTGCCTGCTGTTCAGCGCCATCGCGAAACTTGACCTTGGCCAAACCTTCGACCCGCGCCTTCTGCTGTCTTTCTACACCGGGGCTGCGCTCGGCTTTGTCGCGGGGCTTCTGGGCGCGCGCTACATCTTCGGGCGCGACTGGGAAGACAGCGTGGCCATCGGCTTTTGCTGCCTCTTCTCAAACTCGCTGATGCTGGGCCTGCCGATCACCGAACGCGCCTACGGGCCGGACGCCCTCGAGGCGAATTATGCGATCATCGCGATCCATTCCCCCTTCTGCTACGGCCTGGGGATCACCGCGATGGAGATTGTCCGCGCCCGCGGCCAGGGCAAGTCGCCGGCGGAAATCACCATGACCGTCGGGCGTGCGATGTTCCGCAATGCGCTGATCCTCGGGATACTTTTGGGCTTCGTGGTCAACCTGGGTGGCATTCCGCTGCACGCCCCGGTCACCGAGACGGTCGATCTGATGGTGCGCGCAGCCCTGCCTGCCGCGCTCTTCGGTCTGGGCGGCATATTGGTGCGCTACCGCCCCGAAGGCGACATGAAGGTCATCGCCTATGCCGTGGCGGTCTCCTTGCTGCTGCATCCTGCGACCGTCTGGATGATGGGCCGCGCCACCGACCTGTCGCAGGCCAGCTTTCGCTCGGCCGTGCTGACCGCATCGATGGCGCCGGGGGTCAACGCCTATATCTTCGCCAATATGTACGGCCGGGCGCGCCGGGTCGCCGCCTCGACCGTGCTGCTGGGCACGGCCCTGTCCTTCCTGTCGGCCTGGCTCTGGCTGACCCTGCTGCCCTGATCGGAACCGCCGCGCATGACGCCCCTTCCCCCCGCGACAGCAAAGGCCAGCGCGCAATGGGCCTTCGATGCCTATCAGCAGGTGCGCGCCAGCCTGCCGATCGCGCGGTTTTCGGCACAGTCGGGGCATGCCCCCGATCTGACCGCGCTGATTGGGCATTTCGATGTGTTCCTGCTGGACGCTTTCGGCGTTCTCAACATCGGTGAACGCGCGATCCCCGGCGCAATCGCCCATGTGGCCGCGCTGCAGGCGGCGGGCTGTCATGTCATGGTGGTGTCGAATGCCGCCGGCTATCCCAAGCGGTTCCTGATGGCGCGGTTGGCCCGCCTGGGCTGCGCTTTTGCCCCACAAGAGGTTCTGTCCAGCCGTGAGGTTCTGCTGGACGCGCTGCATCACGCGCCATCCCGCCGCTGGGGCCTGATGGCCGAGGCGCGCTATGGTCTTGAAGAACTGGAGCGGCTTGATGCCCGGATCCTGGGCGACGATCCCGCGGACTATGATGCAGCCCAGGGGTTCGCCCTGCTGGGATCGGGCAGCTGGACCGAGGCGCGCCAGTCCCTGCTTGCCAAAAGCCTGGCGCGCAACCCGCGACCGGTGCTGGTCGGCAATCCCGACATCGTCGCCCCGCGCGAAGGCGGGCTGTCGCTGGAACCGGGCCATTTCGCGCACAGGCTGGCCGATCTGGCCGGTGTCGCGCCACGCTTCTTCGGCAAGCCCTACCCCGCGATCTTTGACATGGCGCTGGCCCGCGTCAGGGCCGCACGCCCCGACGTGACCGATGCCGCGCGGATCCTCATGGTTGGCGATACCCTGCATACCGATATCCTGGGGGGTGCCGCGGCGGGCCTGAAGACGGCGCTGATCACCGGCCACGGCGCGCTGGCGGGGCTGGATGCGGCGCGCGCCATCGCAGCGGCGGAAATCGTGCCGGACCTGATCCTGCCCACGACCTGAGCCCCGCGAAACCAGGACGGATGACGCAGCAATCCCCGCACCTGATAAAGACGTGAGGCAAATCGGGTGGAGGTTTGTCATCAACCCGGCTAGTTTCATTCGGGAAGGCCTGCGGTATCTGCCACCGCACGACAAAAGACTGCCGAGGAAAGGACCACAGGTGTTCCAGACCGTATCTGCCCCTGCCCGAACAGCCCGATCCGCTGCGGTCCGCAGGCCAAGGCGCATGGCTGCCTTTCTGGCGCTGGCGCTGGCCGTGGCGACGCCGGCCGCAGCGCTGGACCGGGCCGATGTGATCCTTGAGGCGGGCGGGTCCGACCGGCTGCGCGACCGTCTGGTAGAGGGCTCGCTTCTGGTGGCGGCCCGCCGCGACAGCGTCACCGATCCGCAGGATATCCTGGCCGCAGCCCAGGCCGATTACCGGCGGATGGTCGACCTTCTTTATGCCAGCGGATATTACGGCGGCACCGTCAATATCCGCATCGACGGGCGCGAGGCCGCAACCATTCCCCCGCTTGATCCGCCGACGCGCGTATCGGTGGCCGAGATCCGCATTGATCCCGGCCCGCGTTTCACCTTCGGCCGCGCCGAAATCGAACCGCTTGCCCCCGGGCGTCGCCCCCTCACGGAATTCCGCACCGGTGAGATCGCGCGCGCCACCGTCATTACCGAGTCTGCCAGAACCGGCCTGGCTGACTGGCGCTCGGCAGGCCATGCCAAGGCCGACATCGCCAACCAGCAACTGACCGCCCTGCATCGCGAGGCAAGGCTTGATGCGTCCATCACCCTTTCGCCCGGTCCCGCCGTCACCTTTGGCAATCTTGTCGTGCAGGACGGCAGCCGCGTCCGCACCTCGGCGATCAGGCGCATCGCGGGCCTGCCCGAAGGCCAGCGCTATGATCCCGAAGATGTTGCGAAAGCCGCACAACGGCTGCGCCGCACCGGCGCATTCCGATCCGTCGCTCTGACCGAGGCAGAGCTGCTGGGCCCGAACAATACGCTCGATATCGGCGTGGCGGTGGTCGACGAACGCCCGCGCCGCTTTGGGCTTGGGGCCGAAATCGCCAGCGATACCGGGCTTGGCCTGAGCGGATTCTGGATGCATCGCAACATCCTGGGCCGCGCTGACAGGCTGCGGGTCGAGGGCAATATCGAAGGCATCGGCGCCAATACCGGCGGGCTGGACTATGGTCTGAGCGCCCGGTTCGACCGTCCCGCCGTCTATGGGCCAGATACCGGGTTTTTCGCGATCCTCGGGGCCGAACGTGAGGACGAGGAGTTCTTTCTCACCGAACGGGTCTACATGGGCCTGGGCGTCACGCGCACGTTTTCGGACACGCTTCAGGCCGAACTGGGCCTGACGCTGGAACGGGCCCGTGTCACCTCGCGCGTTCTGCAGCAAATCGCAGGGGCCAGCTCTCCGGTGCGGGAATACAACTTCGTGACCCTGCCCGGCTCTTTGACATGGGATCGGCGCGATGACCTGCTGGACCCGACAAAAGGGTTCTATTTCAAGGCGCAAGCCAACCCATTCATCGATTTCGACAGCCAGGACCCGGGCGGCAAGGTGCGGCTGGACGCGCGCGCCTATCGCGCTCTGGGTGACAGCGACCGGATCGTTCTGGCGGGCCGCGCCCAGTTCGGCGCATTGATCGGTCCCGACCTTCTGGATACGCCACCGGAGTTCCTGTTCTATTCGGGCGGTGGCGGCACGGTCCGCGGCCAACCCTACCAGTCGCTTTTCGTCGATCTGGGCGGTGGAAACGGCATCGGCGGGCGCAGCTTTCTTGGCTTTTCGGGCGAGGTACGCGCCAAAGTGACCAATACGATCAGCATCGTGGGGTTTGCCGATGCCGGCTATATCGGCGCGGAAAGCATCTATGACGGGACCGGCGCCTGGCATTCGGGCGCGGGTCTGGGCCTGCGCTATGACACCACGGTCGGGCCGCTGCGGCTGGATGTGGCCGGTCCCCTGGGCGGTGATACCGGCAACGGGGTGCAGATCTATATCGGGATTGGACAGGCATTCTGATGCACATGGTTCGACATTTCCTTCTACGGCTCGTGATCCTTCTGCCGCTCTGGCTGGCATACGGCCTGGCCCTTCCTGCCGTGGCGCAAACCGAGTCAGAGGATCGCGGCTATCTTCAGGGTCTGCTTGAGGACAATCTGTCCGGCGTTGGCCGCGAGGTGCGGATCACCGGCTTCGAGGGTGCGCTGAGCGCGCGCGCCGCGATCGCCGAATTGACCATCGCAGATGGCGAGGGGGTTTGGCTGCGCCTGTCCGACATCGTCCTGGACTGGAACCGCGCCGCCCTGCTGCGCGGACGGATCGACGTGAACGAACTGACCGTGGCCCGGATCGACCTGATCCGCCCACCGGTCGCGGACCCCAGCCTGCCCGCGGCCGAAGCATCATCAGGCTTCAGCCTGCCGGAACTGCCCGTCTCGGTGCAGATTGGCCAGATTTCCGCCGCCCGTGTCGACATTGGCGCGGATTTCATCGGCCAGCCGGTCGGGATCAGCATAGATGGCTCTGCCACGCTGGGCGACGGAGAGGGCCAGGCCGACCTTTCGATCACCCGGATTGACGGCCCGCAGGGGCAGGTGCAGCTGTCCGGCGCCTATGCCAATGAAAGCCGCCAACTGACGCTGGATCTGGCCGTCGAGGAAGACGCGGGCGGTATCGCCGCCACGCTGCTGGACCTGCCCGGCAGCCCGTCCGTGCGGCTGACCGTGGCAGGGGACGCGCCGATCGACGATTTCGCAGCGGATCTTAGCCTGGCGACCGACGGGCAGGACCGCCTGTCCGGGCAGGTCATCCTGCAAACCTTGCGCGAACCGGCCCCTGTCCTGCAGGGCGCACCGGCACCCGCAGAAGACGCCCCCGCGGCCGAGCTGATCACCCGCCGCGTCGTCGCCCGTATCGGAGGGGATATTGCCCCCGTCTTCGCACCTGATTATCGCGCCTTTTTCGGCCCCGACATCCAGCTAGTCGTGACGGCCACCAGCACACCGGATGGCCGCATGCTGCTGGACGGGCTGGACCTGACCGCAGCGGCGATCCGCCTGTCCGGGGATGCGGCACTGTCCGCCGATGGCTGGCCCGAACGCCTTGCCTTGAGCGGGCAGATCGCGTCCCAGGAAGGCGGCGCGGTGCTGCTGCCCCTCTCGGGTCCGCAGACACGGGTTGATCGGGCCGATCTGAACCTGACATTCGACGCCGCGACCGGCGATGCCTGGACCCTGCGGATGGATATCGACGGGCTGGACCGCCCCGACCTGACCGCCGCGCGCGCGGTTCTGACCGGCGAAGGGCTGATCCGGCGCGGTGATAGCGCAGAGGCCATCGGCCGCGTGACCGGGCAGTTCCGCTTCGACACCGAAGCGCTGGACATGACCGATCCCGCGATGGCCAACGCCCTTGGGGGCGATGTCGCCGGGGCGCTGGCCTTCGACTGGTCCAGCGACGGGCCATTCCTGATCCCGCGCCTGTCCCTGACCCTGGCCGATACCAGCCTGGGCGGCAGCGCCGAAATCGACGCCGGATCAACCGACGCCATGGGGGACCTGAGCGCCGCTTTCGATCTGCGACTGGTCACGGCGGATCTGTCACGCTTTGCGGGGCTTGCGGGGCAACCGCTGAACGGCGCCGCGGACCTGACGGCGCGCGGACAGATCCTGCCCCTGACCGGGGGCTTTCGCATCGACCTGTCAGGCCAGGCACAGGATCTTGCCATCGGCCAGCCGCGTATCGACCCCTTGATCACCGGCGCAAGCCGGATCGCCTTGCAGGCCAGCCGCGACACCGCGGGCACCCGTGTCGACCTGTTCGAGATGACTACAACCGGAACCGACCTGCGCGGACGGGCCATGCTGTCATCCAGCACAAGCACGGTAGACCTTTCAGCGCGGCTACTGGATGCCGGACTGATTCTTGAAGGGGTCAGCGGCCCGGCCAGCCTGACGCTGGATGCGCGCCAGCAGGCCGAAACCTGGCAGATCACGCTGGATGCCGCGGCCCCGGGGCAGACCACCGCGCGGCTGACCGGGTCCGTCAGCGGCGACGGGATCGACAGCCTGCTGGCCGAAGGGCAACTCAGCGCGGCATTCGGCGATCTTCGCCCCTGGTCCAGCCTGGCCGGACGGCCCCTGTCGGGCGCCATGCAGATCAGCCTTGATGCCGCAGGGGACGTGCTGGGGCGCAGCGGCACGGCCAGCGGCCAGGTGAACGGCACCAACCTTGCCCTTGGCCAGGCCAATGCGGATGCGATCCTGCGCGGCGACAGCAGCCTGGCCTTCGAGATCCGCCAGACGCCCGAAGGCATGACCATCCTCGACAAGGTCGAGCTGCGTACGCCCCAGGGCATGACAGATGTGACCGGCCGCATCTCGGCCGATGACAGCCGCCTGCGCTTTGACGCCTTCATTCGTGACATCGGGCTGATCGCACCGGAAGTATCGGGCCAGGCGGCAGCGCGCGGCACCGTGCAGAACTCTGGCGGCGACTGGCAGATCGAAACCACGGCGACCGGGCCGGGCGGGATCACGGCCGAGGTGGCGGGCAGCCTGGCCCCTGACGGGCAGCAGATCAACCTCACGCTGCGGGGCGACGCACCCCTGTCACTGGCCAACAACCGGCTGCGGCCCAATTCGGTGTCCGGCCTGCTGTCCTATGACCTGGCGGTCAACGGGCCACCTGCGCTGTCTTCGGTCTCGGGTGTGTTATCCACGCAGGGCGCCCGCATCGTGCTGCCCGGCGCGGGCCTTGCCCTGTCCGACCTGCAGGCCACCCTGCGCCTGTCCGGCGGGCGGGCGCAGGTCGATGCGGGCGCTGCGCTGACATCGGGGGGGCGGATCGCCTTGTCCGGGCCGATCACGCTGAGCGCGCCCTTTCCGGCCGATCTGACCATTGATCTGTCCCGCGCGGTCTTCAGCCAGCGCAACCTCTACGAGGCCACAGCGGATGGGCAGGTCACCTTGCGCGGGCCACTGACCGGCGGGGCACAGATCGGCGGGCGCATCGCGCTGGATATGGTCGAACTGCGCATCCCTGAATCCCGGGGCCCGACCTTTGCCAACCTGCCGGAGCTGGACCATCGCGGCGAAAATGCCGCTGTGCGTCAGACCCGTATCTGGGCCGGGTTGATCGCAGACCCGACCGCGACAAGCGGCCCGTCCGTCGCCTTTCCGATCGACCTGATCATCGACGCGCCGTCGCGGATTTTCGTGCGCGGCCGCGGGCTGGACGCCGAGTTGGGCGGACGGCTGCGGCTGACGGGGACGACCGCGGCGCTTGTACCGCAGGGCCAGTTCGAACTGGTGCGCGGCCGGCTGAACATCCTGGGCAAGCGCCTGGACCTGACCGAAGGGCTGGTGCGGCTGCAAGGCGCCTTCGATCCCTACCTGCGGTTCATCGCCGAAACCGAGGCGCAGGGCAGCGCGATCCGCATCGGCCTGGAAGGCGTCGCATCGCAACCCGAACTGACGCTCACGTCCAGCCCGGAACTGCCGCAGGACGAGGTGCTGGCGCTGCTTCTGTTCGGGCGCGGGATCACCGACATCTCGGCCCTGCAGGCGGTGCAACTGGCCGGCGCGATCCGCACCCTGTCCGGCAAGAGCAACGGGTTGAGCGAGGGATTGCGCAACTCGATCGGCGTCGATGATCTGGATCTGAGCACAACCGAAGACGGCCAGACCGAAGCGCGCGTGGGCAAGTACATCTCGGAGAATATCTATACCGATGTCACCGTGAACACGGCCGGTGAGACCGAGATCAACCTGAACCTGAATGTGACCCGCTCGATCACGGTCCGGGGGCGGCTTGGATCGGATGGGGGCACCGGGATCGGCGTCTATATCGAGCGCGACTACTGACCGGGATCATCCGGACAGCGCGGTTGCGGTATGGATATTTGAAGCAAGAAGAAACAGGGCGCGCGGGCAACCGTCAGGCCGCGCGCCGCCCCGCCGACCAGACCCCGCGCACCACGGCGCTGCCGGCCACAGGGCGCAGTCGCACCAGGTCGGCGCGCAGCCCCGGCGCGATGCGTCCGCGGTCGGTCAGCCCCGCTGCCTGCGCGGGGGCTGCCGTGACCGTGGCGATGCCACGTGCCAGATCGCCCCAGATCTCACCGAGCATCAGCGCCGATGTCAGCAGCGACGCAGGGACATAATCGGATGACACGATATCAAGCAGCCCCATCCCGGCCAGATCTGCCGCCGCCACATTGCCCGAATGCGACCCGCCCCGGATCAGGTTGGGCGCGCCCATCATGATCGCGATGCCATGCGCGCGGCAGGCGGCAGCCGCCTCGGGCGTGGTGGGAAATTCAGCCAGCCGGATTCCATGCCCCGCGGATACGGCCACATGATCGGCGGTCGTATCGTCATGGCTGGCCAGAACCGCACCATAGCGGCGCGCCTCGGCCACGGCCGCCGCCTCATGCGCCGGGCCGAAACGGGCGCGCATCTCGCGCAGGCGGGCGACATGTTCGACGAATTGCGCCTCGGTGATGTTGTTCTTGCCCATCACATAGGCGCGCAGCTTGTCGATGTCGCGAAACTGCCGCTGGCCCGGCGTGTGATCCATCAGGCTCACGATACCCACCCGGTCTTCCGGGCCAAACAGGGCCATCTCGTCGATCAGGGTCTCGGAACAGACCTCGGCGCGCAGGTGCAGGAAATGGCTGATCCTGAGCGCGCCCTGCGCCCGCAATTCCAGCAATTCGCGCGACAATCCGCGCGCATAAGGCTTGTAGCGCCCGATCCCGGAGGGGATCGAGCCTACGCGCATGGCGTCGAACACCGTGGTGATGCCCACGCTGGCCAGTTCGGCATCATGCGCGATGATCGCCGCCGCATGGGGCCAGTCCACGCCGGGGCGCGGCTGGATATGGCGTTCCAGATTGTCGGTATGCAGCTCGATCAGGCCGGGGATCAGCAGATCGCCCTCGCAATCCTCGCCGCCTTGCACCAAGCCTGCGCCCGTTTCGGCGATCAGCCCGTCACGGATCACAAGATGACCGTGCAGCGTCGTGTCCGGCAGGACAAGCGTGACATTGTTCAGGATGGTTTCAGTCATTTCATGCTCCTGCCGGGTGCTGTATCAGGACCTGTGTCACCGTAGTGTGACAAAACTGGTGCAAGCCCGATCCATGACACGATTTCAAAGATATGCGATCTATGTGATGCCCGAAGGCGCGCTGGCGCGCTTCGGCGCGCATTGGCTGGGCTGGGATCCACTGTCCGGCTGCGCCGTGGATTACGCCGCGGTGGATGGCCTGCCCCGCCCGCTGGCCGAGATCACGGCCACGCCCCGCAAATACGGGCTGCACGCCACGATCAAGCCGCCCTTCCGGCTGGCCGATGGTGCGAACCTTGCGGGGCTGATGGCCGATCTGGCCGCAGTTTGCGACGCGCTGGACCCGGTGACGCTGGACGCCCTGACCCTTGCCCGGCTGGGCGGTTTCCTGGCGCTTGTGCCGGAAGGCCGGGCCGACCGGCTGAATGCCCTTGCCGCCGCGGTGGTGACACGGCTTGACCGCCACCGCGCGCCGCTGACCGAGGCCGAGCTGGCGCGTCGCCGTGCGGGCGGGCGCCTGACGCCGCCGCAGGAGGCGCACCTTGCACAATGGGGCTATCCTTTCGTGCTGGAAGAATTCCGCTTTCACATCACACTGACCGGCCATCTGCCCCGCAAGGAGGCCGAGGCGGTGGCAACCCTGCTGACCCCGCATCTGGCACCGCTTTTGCAAGACCCTTTCGTGATCGCCAGCCTTTGCCTGATGGGCGAGGATGAGGCGGGGATGTTCCATCTGGTCCATCGCTACCCCCTTGGCGCGGCAGCAAGCCGGTCCAGCACGGCAACCAGCGCCTGAACTCCCTCCGCCACAGACCCGCTGTTGTCGATCACCTCATGGGCAATCCCATCCGGCATGGCGACATCCGCACGGGCCAGACGGCGATCCAGATCGGCCCCGCTCTCGCGCCCCCGCGATGCCAGACGGGCGCGCAAGGCGGCACGATCCGCCGTCACCACGACCACCGCCAGATCGGGAAAGAGGACTTGCGCCCGGGGCAACACCGCCCGCGATCCGTTGAACAGAACCGTCCGCCCCGCCTGCATCTGCGCGACAATCCCGGCAGGAATGCCATAGGACAGCCCATGCGCGACCCAGTGCAGCGCAAAGGCGCCCCGCGCCTTGCGCGCCTCGAACTCGACAAGGCTCACGCCTTCATAGGGTTCGCCGCCCGCCTCTTCGGGTCGCGTGATCACGCGGCGCGCCAGCATCAAGGCAGGTCGCCGGGCCAAAGCCCCCGCCAGCAGCGTGTCCTTGCCCGCACCCGATGGACCCACAACAGCGATCAGCCGCCCCGGCGTGACCGGCCCCGCCATCACGCGGCAAGCCCCGGCGTGAAGCGGGTCACGTCCACTACCCGGTCACAGACCCGGTCACGGGCTGCCTCGTCATGGAAAATGCCAAGGATCGCCGCACCGTGCCCCTTGGCCTGCTCGATCAATGTCAGGACCACCTCGCGGTTCGCGACATCGAGGCTGGCGGTCGGTTCATCCAGCAGCAGTGCCGGGTAGCCATGGGCGAAACCGCGCGCGATATTGACGCGCTGCTGTTCGCCGCCCGAGAAAGTCGTGGGCGACAAGGCCCACAGCCTTTCGGGAATATTCAACCGCCCCAGCAGATCACGCGCCCGGTCCAGCGCCGCATCCTGAGGCACGCCCAGCGCCAGCAACGGCTCGGCCACCACCTCCAGCGTGGGGACACGCGGCACGACGCGCAGGAACTGGCTGACATAGCCCAGCGTCGCGCGGCGCAGGGCCAGCACCTCGCGCGGGGCGGCGCGGGCCACGTCCAGATCACCCACCCTGATCGCGCCCGCATCCGCAAGGTAGTTGCCATAGACCATCCGCATCAGCGTGGACTTGCCAGCGCCCGAGGCGCCGATCAGCCCGACGCATTCGCCCGGCGCCACCGACAAGGACGCATCCCGCATCACCGGAATGACAGCGCCACCCTGATTGTGCAGCACGAAATTCTTGCACAGCCCGGAAATCTCGATCATCGCCATGCCCCCGCTCATGCCTGCAACACGCTGGAAACCAGCAATTGCGTATACCCATGCTGCGGATCGTCCAGCACCTGATCGGTCAGACCCGCCTCGACCACATGGCCCGATTTCATCACCATCAGCCGATGCGCCAGCAGCCGCACCACCGCCAGATCATGGGTCACGATGACCGCACTCAGCCCCATCTCGCGCACCAGACCGCGCAGCAGGTCCAGCAGCCGCGCCTGCACGCTGACATCCAGCCCGCCGGTTGGTTCATCCATGAACACCAGACGCGGCCCGGTCACCAGGTTGCGCGCGATCTGCAAACGCTGCTGCATCCCGCCGGAAAAGGCCGTGGGGCGGTCGTCGATCCGGTCTGCCGCGATCTCGACCCGGTCCAGCCAATCCAGCGCTTGCCTGCGGATATCGCCGTAATGGCGCGCGCCCACGGCCATCAGCCGCTCGCCGACATTTCCGCCCGCGCTGACGCCCATCCGCAACCCGTCGCGCGGGTTCTGATGCACGAAAGCCCAGTCGGTGCGCGCCAGCATCCGCCGTTCAGGTTCGGACATGGCCCGCATATCGCGCAGCCCATCGGTACGGGTGTCGAACATCACCTGGCCACTATCCGCCTCAAGATGCCCGGCCAGACAGTTCAGCAGCGTTGATTTGCCCGAACCGCTTTCGCCCACGATCCCCATCACCTCGCCAGGGTAAAGATCGAAACTCACATCCGCACAACCGATCCGCGCGCCATAGCGTTTGGTCAGGCCGGTCACCTGCAACAGCGGGGTCATGCCGCATCCTCCTGTCCCGGCGCGGCAAGCCGCCCCAGATGCCCCGCAGCGCGGCGCGTCTCGCAATAATCCGTGTCGGAACAGACGAACATGCGCCCACCCGCGTCATCCACGATCACCTCATCCAGATAAGAGGTGCCGGAACCGCACAGATCACAGTCATGATCGGCCTTGCTGGCCACGAAAGGGTGATCATCGAAATCAAGGCTGACCACCTTGCAATGGGGGGGCAGCGCGTGAATGCGCTGCTCACGCCCCGCGCCGAACAGCTGGATCGCCTCGCTTTCCAGCTTGGGATTGTCGAATTTCGGGATCGGAGAGGGGTCCATCACGTAACGCCCCTCGACCTTGACCGGATAGGCGTAGGATGTCGCGATCTGCCCATGCCGGGCGATATCCTCGTAAAGCTTCACATGCACCAGCCCGTATTCCTCAAGCGCATGCATCTTGCGGGTCTCGGTCTCGCGCGGTTCCAGAAAGCGCAGGGGTTCCGGGATCGGCACCTGATAGACCAGGATCTGGTCGCGCGTCAGCGGCTCTTCGGGGATGCGGTGGCGCGTCTGGATCAGCGTCGCCTCGGAGGTACGACCCGTGTTGGCGACACCCGCCGTTTTTTCGAAAAACCGCCGGATCGACACGGCATTCGTGGTGTCGTCGGCCCCCTGGTCGATCACCTTCAACCGGTCCTCGGGGATCAGGCAGGCGGCGCTGACCTGCACGCCGCCCGTACCCCAGCCGTAAGGCATCGGCATTTCGCGGCTGGCGAAGGGCACCTGGTAGCCGGGCACGGCCAGCGCCTTGAGGATGGCGCGGCGGATCATCCGCTTGGTCTGCTCGTCCAGATAGGCAAAGTTGTAATCGCTCATTCCACGGCCTCCTGTGCGGCAGCTTCAGCCTTGGCGCGCAAGCGGCGCACCAGTTCCATCTCGGATTGGAAATCGACGTAATGGGGCAGCTTGATATGTTCCAGAAACCCGGTCGCCTGGATATTGTCGGCATGGGACAGCACGAATTCCTCGTCCTGCGCGGGCGCGCCCAGATTATCCTCGCCCAGCTCGCGCCAGCGCAGCGCCCGGTCCACCAGCGCCATGGAAATCGCCTTGCGCTCGGTCTGTCCAAAGACCAGCCCGTACCCACGGGTGAATTGTGCAGGTTCCGTCTTTGATCCCGCAAACTGGTTGACGGTTTCGCATTCGGTCAGCTCGACCTCGCCGATCGCGATAGAGAAACCCAGTTCGGGGATCTCCATCTCGACCGGCACGCGACCGATCCGCAATTCGCCGACAAAGGCGTGGTTGCGCGCATAGCCGCGCTGCGTGGAATAGGCCATGCCCAGCACGAACCCCTCGTCCCCGCGCGTCAGCGATTGCAGCCGCAGGGCGCGGTTGGCAGGAAATTCCAGCGGTTCGCGGGTCAGGTCCGGTGGCACCGCGTCGCTGCGCGCCTCGGCCTGGATCAACCCGTCACGGTTCAGGAATTCCGTGATATGCGGCACCGGGCCTGCCTGCGGCGCGGCCTGCGCGGCGGGCGGCACCGCGCCTTCGGCGGCCAGTTTGAAATCCAGCAGGCGATGCGTGTAGTCGAAGGTCGGCCCCAGCACCTGCCCGCCGGGTGCATCCTTGAACGTGGCCGAGATGCGCCTGTCGCAGGCCATCTCGCCCGTATCCACCGGACAAGAGGACCCGAACCGGGGCAGCGTGGTCCGATAGGCGCGGATCAGGAATATCGCCTCGATCAGATCACCGCGCGCCTGTTTGATCGCCAGCGCGGCCAGATCGGGATCATAAAGCGATCCTTCCGCCATCACCCGGTTCACCGCCAGCGCCATCTGTTCGCGGATCTGCGCCAGGCTCAGTTCCGGCAGGGACGGATCGCCGCGCCGTTCTTCGGCCAGCCAGGCATGGGCATTCTCGATCGCCCGCTCGCCGCCTTTGACAGCCACATACATCAGGACACCTCTGCCGGATCGCGGACAACCGTGCTGCGCGGCAGAGCCGCCAGCCTGTCGTCACAGGTAAGAAAGAAGTCCAGCCCCAGTGGAAACAGGGCGCGGTTGGCCTGCAAGGCCGGCACATCGGGCAGGTTCAGACATGCCGCATCCTTGATGCCCGGACCCGTCAGAACCGGGCCCGCCGATCGCAGACGATCCATCTCGACGATCAGCGTGGCGGATCGGTCGGGATAGGCGGGCGTGCCGATCCGATACGCCGCCAGCGGCAAAAGGCTATCCCAGGCGCCAAGCGCAAAGGCCGCATCGCCGCGCGCATCCACCACGGGCGCGCCGGTGTGAAAGGCGATCCAGCGGCGCAAGGCATCGCTGTCATGCGAAGGCGCCAACCAGACGGGCGTATCCGGATCGCACAGCACCAGCAGCAGCACAGCCGCCGCCGCGCTTGCCGGCGCGGGCGCGACAGCCCCGGTCACGGTCACGATTTCGCCGGGCCGCGCCATCGCCGTCATCGCCGCGCGAAAACCCCGTGCCGCCTGGATCGGCGGATCGTCAAAGCCGCCGGTCATCACCGCCCTATCCATCATTCATCCCCCCGCACCAGCGTGAAAAATTCGACCTTCGTGGCCGCCGCCTTGGCCGCGCGCGCAGCCCGCCCGGCCTGCATCTGGGCGGCCAGCGGTTCCAGCAGCGCGGCACGCACCTGCGCGGCCGTCGGCCCCTGCATCAGCGCATCGACCAATGCGGCCTGTTCCGCCTGCCGCTTGTTGCGCCCCTGCACATAGGCGTGGCCCACCGCGTCACCCTCCAGCGCAAGCGCACAGCGGGTCACCGTCATCTCGCCAAGATTGAACGGCGCGCCGGTGCCGCCCATGCGCCCCTTCACCATGACGGCCCCCACCTCGGGCTGGCGCAACCAGCGAAACCTGGGCGCAACCCCAAGGCCCTGCCACAGGCGATCCAGTGCATCAGCCGGTGCGCGGGCCAGCAGCCCCATCCATTCCTTGCGATCCATCGCCGCCCCCTTTTTCCCGCGCATAGAGCACGTGCAACCAGACATCTTGCCGAGTTGTCTATACTACTATACAACTAGACAAATTCTTACCGACTACCCGCCTTTTCCGCAAGCGCGGCTTCATGAAATTTTGGTGACACTCCATGACGACAACACCGCTCTGGTCCTCGATCGCAGAAACGCTGCGCGCCGAAATTGCCGCCGGACAGTTCCGGCCCGGCGATCGCCTGCCGACCGAGGCCGCGCTTGCACGGCGCTTTGGCGTGAACCGCCATACGGTGCGTCATGCCCTGTCCGGTCTGGTCGAGGATGGCACCGTCACCACACGGCGCGGAGCCGGGGCCTTCGTGACGCGCCCGGCGACGGATTATCCCCTGGGCAAGCGGGTGCGCTTTCACCAGAACCTTGCAGCGGCGGGACGCCTGCCGGAAAAGGTCTTTCTGCATATCGACACCCGCCACGCCGACCCCGACGAGGCCGAGGCGCTGTCGCTCCCCCCAGGCGCAAGGGTTCACCGTGCCGAGGGGATCTCGCTGGCCGATGGCTTGCCCATCGCCCATTTCATCAGCACCTTTCCTGCGGACAGCCTGCCCGATCTGCCAGAGCATCTGCGCCGTACCGGATCTGTCACCCAGGCTCTGGCCGCCTGCGGGGTGCCCGATTACATCCGCGCGGTCACGCGGTTGTCGGCGCGCCGCGCCACCGCCATGCAGGCGCGTCACCTGATGCTGCGCGAGGGCGATCCGGTCCTGCAAAGCCTGGGCATCAACCATGGGCCAGACGGGCAGCCCGTCGAATTCGGCCGCACGGTCTTTGTCGGCGATCACGTCACGCTGATCATGTCGCAAGACGGCTGAAACCGTCACAGAACAGATACGATTGTCGGTTATCCACAGGCCCAGCCAATCAGGGAACCGATGATGTCAGTCCAATTTCACCCCCCCTTGCGCCTTGTCGGCGCCACCACGCTGCGCGACGGCAAGATGCAGAAACGCTCCGTCGCGATCGAAGGCGGCGTGATCTCCAAGGGGCCGCTGCCAGAGGTGGACCTGACCGGCTATCTTGTCCTGCCCGGCATCATCGACCTGCATGGCGATGCCTTCGAGCGGCACATCGCACCGCGCCCCTCTGCGCCGTTTCCGCTTGAAACCGGGCTGCATGCCACTGACCGCGACGCCGCCGCCAACGGTGTGACAACCGCCTGGCTGGCGCAAAGCTGGTCCTGGGAAGGCGGGCATCGCAGCCCCGAGGCGGCCGAAGACATGATGCAGGCGCTGTCGAGCCTGCGGGCGCATCTGATGACCGATCTGCGCCTGCAACTGCGGGTCGAGACGCATACCGTCGATACCGCCGACAGGCTGCTGGCCGCCGTGCGCCGCTTCGGGATCGACTATGTGGTGTTCAACAACCACCTGGACGAGGCGCTGACCCTGGCGCAGGCGCGGCCGGTTGAACTGGCGCTCTGGGCCGCGAAATCCGGCCGCACCCCCGAGGCGCAACTGGCCCTGGTCGAGACTGCGCGCAAGCAATCCCACCAGGTGCCGCGCTACCTGTGCCGCCTGGCCGAGGCTTTCGATACACTGGGCGTTCATTACGGCAGCCATGACGACCCGGATGGCGAAACGCGCGAACGGTTTTCGATGATCGGCGCGCGGATCTGCGAATTCCCCACCACGCGATCCGCCGCGGCCCTTGCCCGCGCCGTGAACGACCCGGTGCTGATGGGCGCGCCCAACGTGGTGCGCGGTGGCTCGCAATCCGGCAATATCGCGGCCGTCGATCTGATCCGGCGCGACCTCTGCGATGCCCTGGTCTCGGATTATTACTACCCTGCCCTTGCGCGCGCGGCCTTCCGGCTTGTCGATGACGGGGTGATGGATCTGCCCGCCGCCTGGGCCATGATCTCTGCCCGCCCGGCGCAGATCCTGCACCTTTCGGACAGGGGCATCATCGATCATGGCAAGCGCGCCGATCTTTGCGTGATCAACGCCACCACCCGGCAGGTCGAGGCGACGCTGGTCGCGGGCCGTCTGACCCATCTGACGGGCGAGGCGGCGCGCCGCTTCCTTGGCGGCCGGGCGGGATTGGCCCTCGCCGCTGAATGAATGGTCTCAGCCTTCGTATCTGTCCAGGAAATCGGCGACCGGCAGCTTGCGGAAATCGTCCAGTGCGGCACGCAGCAGCGCATGATCCCAGTCCCACCAGGCCAGCGCGATCATGCGGGCAGCCAGATCTTCGGGCAGGCGCATGCGGATCACCCGCGCCGGCACGCCCGCCACGATGGCATAGGCCGGCACATCGCGCGTGACCACCGCCCCCGATGCGACAACGGCGCCATGGCCCACGGTCACCTCGGGCTTGATCTGGGCGTTATGCCCGATCACTGTCCGCCGCGCGCGCCGCTTTTCGAACCAATCCGCATCATCCTGCGCATCAGGCCAGTAGGCGGCACTACGATACATGAAATGATGCAGCGAAGCGCGGTCCAACGGATGATCCGTGGCCCCGATCCGCACGAAGCTTGCGATATTGGCGAACATGCCGACCGTGGCATTGGCGATATCGCAATAACGATCGCAATAGCTGTAGTTACCGATCCGGGAATGCGTGATCCGCGATCCGCGCCCCACCTCGCACCAGCCGCCGAATGTGACATCCGTGATCTCGCAATCGGGATGCAACATGGGCGCATCGCCTTTCAGGTCCTTCACGACATCCCGCCTTTCATCGTTCTGCAAATACTCATTGACCCGCTCTCAATGCCCGCTGCCGTCGCCCTTGATCAGCCGCCGTCGCAACGCGCCCGACACCGTGTACATCACCATGACCATCAACACGATCAGCACGATGTAATAGCTCACCTCTTCCCAATCCTTCTGGGTGATGATCGCCTGCGTCAACAGCAGACCGATGCCGCCCCCGGTGATCGCGCCGATCACCGTCGCGCTGCGCGTGTTGCTTTCCAGATAATACAGCACCTGGCTGGCCAGGATCGGCATGATCTGGGGGATCACGCCAAAGCGGTATCGCTGCAGCGGCTTCGCGCCGGTGGAGTGCAGGCCCTCGATCTGCTTGTCATCGACATTTTCCAGCGCCTCGGAAAACATCTTGCCGAAGCCGCCGGTATCCGTGATCAGGATCGCCAGCGCCCCGGTCAGCGGGTCGGGCCCGAAGGCGCGGCTGAGGATGATCGTCCAGATCAGCCCATCCACACCCCGTACGAAATCGAACAGGCGGCGCAGGGCGAAACGCACCGTGCCCAGCGCCATGAAGTTGCGCGCCGCCATGAAGGCCAGCGGCAGCGCGACCAGCGCCGCCCCCATCGTGCCCAGAAACGCCATCAGGATCGTCTCGAAGATCGCCCAGACCACATCCTTGTGCCGCCACATCCGGTTGTTCCAGACATCATGCACCATCGCCGACAGGTTCGACCGGTCGGGAACCACCCGTTCCCCCGACAGGGCCAGAGCGGCCAGCTCACGCGGGGATTTTCCGTAAAACGGGCTGTCCAGCGTGAACCAGAACAGCTCCCACCCGAAGGAATAGCGGAACACTTCCGTCCGGGCGCGGGTCATGCTGATGCGGCCCGCATCGGTCGTGATCATCACCCGGTTGGCGGCGGCATTGATCCAGCCCGGCACCTCGGCCGTGGGCAGGTCCATATCCACTCCCCGCGCTGTCGCGGTCAGGGTGATCACACCGTAATCGGGTATCGTGACGCGGGTCACATCGCCTGCGATGTCAACGCCATGCGCGCCCGGCAAGGTGATGATCGCGCCATCATCGCCCGTCAGCCGCACCCAGTCCGGGGTCATGCCCTGCGGATAGGTGCCCTTGGTCTCGCCCTCGATCGCGATGCTGATGCCGCCATTGCGGTTGTCGCGCGTCACATGGGTCTTGTAGCTGTAGCTGTCGGCCACAAGGATCTTCGCATTGTCCATCCGGGCGCGGTCCGCAAGCCCCGCGATGTCGAAGGCAACAAGGACATAAACGAAATAGGCCAGGATCACGGCGGGAACCGCCAGCGCGAACAGGCGCTTGCGCCGGAACATCGCATGGGCCGCCGCCACGCGCGGCATCGTTGCATCAAGCATCGCCATGGTCAGACCCGCCCCACCAGTTTGTTGCGATAATGCCCGGACAGCTGATCGAAGAAGACGATCGTGCCGAACAGCAGCAGAAAGATCGCCGCCACCTCGTCATAGCGGCCCTGCCCCCAGCTGAAGGCGTTACGCAGGTCATAGCCGATCCCGCCGGCGCCGACGAAGCCCAGGATCGCAGAGGCGCGGATGTTGATCTCGAACCGCAGCAGCCCATAGCTGAGGTAATTCGGCGCAACCTGCGGGATCACGCCCAGCACCATGCGCTGCGACCAGCGCGCGCCCACCGATTGCAGCCCCTCCACCGGCTTGAGGCTGGCATTCTCGTTCACCTCGGAGAACAGCTTGCCCAGCGCACCCGCCGTATGGATCGCGATGGCGATCATCGCAGGCACCGGCCCTGCCCCCATGATGAAGATCAGCACCAGCGCGATCACGATCTCGGGGATGGCGCGCATCATGTCCATCAGGCGACGGAACAGCGGAATCAGCCCGGGCCAAAGCGCCAGCCCCCGGGTCGACAGCAACGACAGCACGATAGCCGCCAGCGCCCCCAGCAGGGTCGAGGCCGCAGCGATATTGATCGTCTCGACCAGAGAGGGCAGAAAGGCCAGCATCAGCCCCGGCAGCAGATCGATCTTTTCACCTGCTTCGGCCAGAACCTCTGACGGGAACTGGAAGATGTTGCCGATGCCGGACCAGAATCCGCCCGCGTTGCGACTGTCGGCCAGCATGAAACCGGATATCATCAGCGCCACGAACAGCGCCATCATGATACCGCCATACATCTGCTTGCGGCGCACCATCGCCATGTAGCTGTCCTGCACGCGCGTCAGGCTTGCCTGCGGCCCCGCCGTCGCACCAGTCATGATCTCTGCCATCACCCACCCCTTTTCCACAGGCAGAACCGGGCCCCGCATCAGGGCCCAGTCCGCACATGTCGCGCGATCACATCTTGGATTTGCGCGCCTCGATGATCGACAGATAGGCATCATGGTTGATCGGCATCAGGCCCATCGCCTCACCGGCCATGAAGTTATAGGCGCAGTCCTTGTCCATGGCCGGCATCGCGGCCAGCATGCCGATCACGTCCAGCTTCACACGCTCGGGAAGCGCGCGGCGCAGAACCACCGGACCTTCCGGGATCGGCCTGGATTTCCAGATCTGCACCAGGTCGTTCATGTCCACCAGACCCGCATCCGAGGCCTTGCGCAGCGCGCCCGAGTTATAGCCGTCTTCCCACGCGCCCAGACCATCGGCCCAGGTCACACCGCCGTCCACATCGCCATTGGCGACGGCGATGATGGTCTGCTCATGCCCACCGACGAACCGGACCTCGCCGAACTAATCGCCAGATTCCATGGTGGCGCCCGTCGCTTCGGGGATTTCGATGGACGGGATCAGATACCCGCTGGTCGAGTTCGGATCACCAAAGGCAAAGACCTTGCCCTTCATGTCCTCCAACGAGGTGATGCCGCTGTCGGCGCGGGCAAACCCGATCGAGTGATAGCCGTAAGAGCCGTCCACATTGACCTTGACCAGCACCGGCTCGACCGCGTCGGGATCGGTCAGATAGGTCTTGGCATAGGCCGATGCCCCCAGCCAGGCCAGGTCGATCGTGCCGCCCAGCAGCCCCTGGATCACACCGTCATAATCTGCGGGTGCGAACAGTTTCGTGGGCACGCCCAGCAATTCTTCCGCCTTCGCCCGGACGCATTCGTTCGAGGTCATGCGGTCCTGCGCGTTCTCGCCGCCCAGGATGCCGATGCGGAATTCGGTGATCTGGTCCTGTGCCATGGCAGGGCTGACAAGGGCGGTGGTGGCCACGATGGCTGCAATCATTTTCTTCATGGGTTTCTCCGGTTTGCAAAAACCCCCGCGCGATGGCGACGGGGGCGGTTTCAGGAGTCTCGTGTCAGACGGCGGCCTCGGCTTCGCGGATGGCGCGCGCGGCGGCCTCGCTGCGCTCCAGCGCCTCGAGGCTAGTGCTGGTGGCCTCTTCGCTGAAGCTGGCATCGGCCCCGTAGATGTCGCGGGCAACGCCCGTGGTCAGTTGCTCGGGCGTGCCGTCAAAGACGATCCGCCCGTCACGCATCCCGATGACCCGGTCGCAATAACGCCGGGCGGTATCCAGCGTGTGCAGGTTCGCGATGACCATGCGGCCGTCTTCCTCGTGGATGCGGCGCAGCGCCTCCATCACGACCTGGGCGTTCATCGGATCAAGGCTGGCGATGGGTTCATCGGCCAGGATGATCTGCGGGTCCTGCATCAGGGCGCGGGCGATCGCCACGCGCTGCTGCTGCCCGCCCGACAGCGCCTCGGCGCGTTTCGGCGCATGATCCGCGATACCCAGACGGTCAAGAATGGCAATCGCCTGTTCGATATCCGATGACGGGTAGAGGTTGAACAGGGTCGCCAGGGTCGACCGGCGGCTCAACGTGCCATGCAGCACATTGCTGACCACATCCATGCGGGGCACAAGATTGAACTGCTGGAAAATCATCGCGCAGGTCGATTGCCAGGCGCGCTTTTCCGCACCTTTGAGGGTCAGGATATCGCGCCCATCGTGCATGACCTCGCCCGATGTCGCATCGGTCAGCCGGTTCAGCATGCGCAGCAACGTCGATTTACCGGCACCCGAGCGGCCGATGATCCCGATCATCTTCGGCGCCGCGACCGAAAAGCTCACATGGTCGCAGGCGGTATTCGCGCCAAAGCGCTTGGTCAGCTTGTTCACGGCAAACATGGCGGTCCCTTCTGCGGTTCGGGACCCGGATACGCGGCCAGCGCAACCGATTTGTTGCGGTCGTGTGAATTTTTTGTAAAGGAAGGCGCGGCAGCGGCCCGCCCTGACCGCCCCTGGCAGAAAGGCCGTTTCATCATGCAGAGCAGCGATATCGCCATCATCGGCGCCGGACTGGCCGGGCTGACATGCGCCCGCTTGTTGCACGAACAGGGCGCAAACGTCACCCTGATCGAGGCCGCGGCGCAGATCGGCGGGCGCATCCAGGCCCTGCGTGATGAAACAGGCAAGCCGCTGGCCGATCTGGGCCCGACCTGGGTCTGGCCACCGCATCAACCCGTCGTGGCCAACTGGCTGGGCCGGCTGGCCCTTGCCACCTTCGTGCAGGCCAATGACGGCGACGCGGTGATCGAAGGCTACCACCCCGCCCCCATGCGCGCGCCTCTGCCGGGCCAGGACGGCATGCTGCGGATCGCGGGCGGCCCGGCGGCAATGGTGCAGGCCATGGGCGCGGGGTTGCCTGACGCGGTCGTGCAGCTGAACCGCCGCATCACCCGGATCGACGTCAGCGGCGACAGGCTGATCCTGACCGATCACGCGGGTCGCCAGACCGGCGCCAGTCACGTGGTGCTGGCGACACCCCTGCGTGTCGCGGCCACCACCATCACCATCCCGGATGCGCCCGCCGCCCTGATCACGGCGATGCGCGCGACACCCACATGGATGGCCGGACAGGCCAAGGCGGTGATGCTCTATGACCGCCCGTTCTGGCGCGAACAAGACCTGTCAGGCCGTATCGCCAGCCGCATCGGCCCGCTGGCCGAGGTGCATGACCACAGCAGCATCGACGGGCAAGCCGCGCTCTTCGGCTTTGTCGGCTGGCCGCCCGAGGCGCGCGACCCGGCCAGGCTTGAGGCGGCGATCCGCGCGCAGCTGATCCGCTGTCTTGGCCCGGACGCGGGCCACCCCCGCCGGATCATGATACAGGACTGGGCCCGCAACCCGCTGATCTGCACAGAGGCCGATCACGATGGGGCCCATCCTGGCCATCCCCCCGCCATCCTGCACCAGCCGCATCTGGACGGACGGCTGCATATCGCGGTGTCCGAGACCTCCAGCCTTAGCCCCGGGCTGATCGAAGGCGCGCTGGACGCCGGACAGAACGCGGCCCAGGCAATACTGACCCGGCACTGACCCCGCCGCTGAGGCTCCTGCGACGCCCTGGTTCTTCTTGCTTCAAATATCCATGCCGAACCGCTCAGCCCAGAGCATGGACGCGGACCGACGGACAGATGCTGCTTGCGATCTCGCACAGATGGCGGTGATGGGTCAGGTAGATGACCTGTCCGACCCCAGCCATATCGGCCAGCAAGGAAAACGTCTCGGCGGCGCGGTCATCGTCGAAGGTTTCCATGATGTCATCGGCGATGAAGGGCACCGTGGTTCTGGCGCCCGCGATCTCGTGATAGCCTGCCACCCGCAACGCAAGGTAAAGCTGGAACCGCGTGCCCTTGGACAGATCGCGCGCCAGTTTCGACCCGCCTTCCGCACTGATCGCAACCAGCACCTCGCGCTCGGCTTCGGATTGGGCGGCAAGACCGCTGTAGGCGCCCCGCGTGATCGTCCGGAACGCATCCGAGGCGCGCTGCATCATCGCGCTGCGGTGGGTGTCGCGATAGCCTTGCAAGGCGTGATCCACCGCCATCGCGCCCAGCCGCAGCCGCAGGAAACCGCGCGCCTCCTCGGCGATCTGCAGCAGCAGGGTCTGCCGGGCGGCTTGCAGCCGGGCCACGGCATCGTCGCCTCCGACCGCCTCGATCCGGGCCTGCGCCTGTGACAGGGTTGCGTAAAGCGCCTGCAGTTCCTGCGCCTGCTGTGCCTGTGTCGTGCTCAACCCGTCGCGTTCCGCCGCCAGCACCGGGCGCTCCAGCCCGTCCAGCGCTGTCATCGCCTGCGTCAGCTGATCCGTGCCCATCGTCTCGCAGATGTCGCGGGCCAGCTGTTCGCGCTGCGCCAGCAGATCGTCACGGCGCTGCGCCTGCGCGACGCAGCGATGCAGATCCTCGGGGCTGGCACACACGAAATGCGCGCACATCTCGTCAAGCCGCGCGGCCTGCCTGGCCTGTGTCTGCCGCAACTCATCCGCAAGGCGCGCGGCCTCCTGCAGCCTCTGGCGCAACTTCCCCGCCTGGGCCTGGCCATCCCGGGCCCGTTGCAGCCTGTCGCGCAACGCGGGCCAAAGCGCGCCTGCGTCATCACCGGACAGATCGAGGGCCTGCGCCAGATCGGCCATCGCGCCATCGAAACCCGCGCAATTGGCCTGCATCTTGGCGATGCGGTCCTTCAACTGACGCAAAGCGGTCCAATGGCGGTCAAGCTGCTGCAGCAGGTCCAGCGCCTCGCCCATCGCCGCGACCGTTTGACCCGCGTCCCCAAGCCCGGTGCGCGCGCAGGCCGCGTGCCAGTCCGCCTGCCAGGTCTGCATCGCGGCGGTGGCTCGCGCCTCGGTCGCCTGTCGCTGCGCCAGATCGGCGGCAGCCGCGGCCCTTGCCGCGCCCTGCGCGGCCAGCTGGCGGCCCCGATCAAGCATCAGCCGCGCCTGGACGATCAGCACCTCCAGCGGCGCGTCGGATGCCACAGCGTGACCGCAGGCGGACATCGCCGCGACCAGCGCAGATTGCGCGGCGCGCAGCCTGTCGAGGGCCGCGCTTTCCTCGCGCTCTGCGGCCTGCACGGCCTCATATGCCTCAAGCGTCCCCTCGCGGCGACGCATCCAGTCCTCAAGCGCGTCCAGCGTCGTCTGGGGATCCAGCCCCTGCGGCACGGCGGCGGACAGGGCCGCCCGCCACGCCTTGTCGGTCTGCACGGCCTCGTCATGCTGGGCTTGGTGGCGCGCCAGCGCTGCCGCAAGGGCGGAAAGACGGGTCTGCGCCTCGGCCCGCCGATGCGCGTCGGCGGCGGCGCGGGCCTGGGTGGCGGCAAGCTGGTCATCCTGCCGCAACGCAGCCTCGAACCGGTCGGCACTGTCCCCCGTCAAGGCGGCACGATGCTCCGACCAGAGCTTTTCGCGCCGGGCCCGGACCTCGGCCGCCTGGTCGATCGTCACCGGCGCGACAGCCCCCGCGGCCTCCAGGTCAGCCTGAAGCAGGGTGATCTCCTCGGCGGTCTGCGCGATCGCGGCGCGGCTGCGTTCCATGGCATGGCGCGCCTCGGACAGACCCTGACGCCAGGTCTGCATCTGGCCGGATGTCGGCAGGGCCACGGCGGCAAGCTTGGCCCCGTCGCCGCGCCAGGGCGACAGCCGTGCCAGGGCGCCCTCGCACTTGTCGCGGGCGGCGCGATGCGCGGCGGTGGCCCTTTCCAAAGCGGCCGCCGGATCGCTGCGCGCAACCCCTTGCATCACCTGTTCCAGCATGTCCAGATCGGGCGGGGTCACATCATCGCCGCCGGTTTGCGCCGCCAGCCCGGCCTGGCGCGCCAGCGCGGCGCGTGTTTCGTCCCGTGCCGCATCCAGGGCCGCGACCACGCCCGAATGACGTTCCATCAGGGCACGCAGATCTGCGATCACGGGGGCAGGCAGCACCAAGGCGGCGGCATCGCCATCCGCGCGTCCCAGTTGGCGCAACAGATCGTCGATCTGCCCTTGCAGGCTGGCGGCTTCGGCCAGGCGGTTGGGCAGATCGCGCACCGCGCCGTCACGGTCTGCCTTCAGCATCTCGACGGCTGCCATCGCATCGGCTTGCGCCAGCATCGCAGGGTCATCGACCGTCGCCGCCAGCTCATCGCGCATGGCGGTGATCTGCCTCTCCTGCTCCTCGATCCTGACGGCAATCTGTCCATGCGCGCGCCACAGACCTGCCAGTTCGTCCGCCCACCCCGCCGGTAGCGGGGCGGCCACGGGCAACGCGGCCAGTTCGGTTTCAAGCAGCTTCAGCCGCGTTGCCAGCGGCAAGGCGGCCAGCAGGCGCTCGACCTCGTGCAGCCGCCGCACGGTCAGCCTTTGCGCCGCATCGACATTGGCCCAGGCGTCCTGCGCCTTGTCCCGGTCCTGGGCCAGTATCGCGAAATCGCGGGCGCCGACATCCTGGTCCTGGATCGATTGATCCAGCGTGGCCAGTTCCTTTTTCAGATCGGCCAACAGGCCGCTGCGGCCGCCCGGACGATAAAAGCCCTGCGCGCGGGCGCGCAATATGTCCAGCGCCTGCCCCATCTCGGCCAGCCCGCTTGATGCGGTGAACAGCATCTGCCCCAGATCGCCCTGGCTGGACAGGATGCTTTCACCGCCCTTTTCCAGAGAATCGTCATCCAAGCTGAACATCGCCTCGTAACCCGCGCGGTCGATTCCGCCCAGAAGGCCCTGAAGCATCGCCTCGGGCAGTGCATTGCCGGCAGGGTCGGTCAACGTGCCGGTCCGCCCCTTGGTGCGGATCACCTCGTGCTGGTCACCGCCCGCATCCATGCAGGCCCCCAGCCGCATCGCGCCATAAGGATGCAGGAAATCCATCCGGCTTTGTGCGGGGATACCATAAAGCAGGTCCAGCCAGCCCTGCATCGTCGTCGATTTTCCGGCCTCGTTCGGCCCGTAGATGATGTGGAAATCCGGCCCCTTCGCCGGTGGCGTGCCGAAATCCAGGCTGCGGTCGGTGAACTTGCCGTAGCGGATCAGATCAAGGCGGCGCAGGCGCATCAGGCCCCGTCCTCCAACCCGTGCAGATGGGCCAGAACCTCGGCCGCGCCATCGCGCAGCAGCGCGTCGCGCGCCGCGGCCTGCGCCTCGGGATCGTCACCGACGATACCGCGCAACTCGCGCGGCAGCACCTTCACCAATGCGTCGATCAGCGCGTCAGCTTCTGTCAGGACATGCGCGGGCAGCGTGGCGGGCGGTGTCGTCATCGCCGCGACAGCACGCGCCAGTTCCGCCAGCGGACCGGCCGTATCGGCGCGGGGCATGTCGCTGCACTCCACCGAGATCCCGTCGATCCACAGCGTGCCGATCGACTCGGCGGTCAGGCGCGCCTCTTCCAGCAGCAGCCCCATGTCGCGCCTGAGCCGCCACAGCAGCGGGGTCCGCCCCGTCAGCACCGGGCGCAGGACCAGGTGATCCTCGGCATGGGCGCGGCGCGCGGCGCGCAGGGCGGCACCCAGCGCCAACACGATCCCCGGCCAGTCCATGTCGTCATCCAGCACCACGTCAAGCCGCGCGAACCGGGCCAGCGCGGTGCTGCGCTCCTCGACCGTCAGGGTGCCATCATCGGCCACGGTGACCAGGGTCACCGACTTTCCCCCGGCCTCGCCGATGTCGCGGCCCTGCGGGATGCCCGGCATGACGACATGCACCGCGCCGGGGTGATGGGCGCGCGCATGAATATGCCCCAGCGCCCAGTAGTCGAACCCGCTGGCCTGAAGATCGCCAAGACGGCAGGGTGCATAGGGATCATGGCCTGGCGATCCATCAAGGCTTGTATGCATCATCCCGATATTGACCGCCCCCGGCACCGGCGCCTTGAATCGGTCCAGCAGGCTGTCCGGCGCATGGGGCCGGGCAAAGCTGATGCCGTGGATAGCGATATGCAGATCGCCCTTGTCGCGCCGCGCAAGCCCCGCCTTGGCCCCGAACACGGTGACGGATGGCGGCAGGATCAGCTGCCCTGTGATGCGCGCCTCCGCGTCATGATTGCCCTTGATGATGAAAGTCTCGATCCCGGCCTCATCCAGCCGCCTGAGCTGCTGCGCCAGAAAGCGGGCGGTCTTCATCGAGGTTTGCGCCCCATCATAAAGATCGCCCGCGATCAGTAGCGCGTCGACCTGCTCTTCAAGGCACAGCGCGATGATCCGCTCGAACACGGCGCGGCTGGCCTGGCCGATCACCTCGGCCAGCGCGGGATCGCGCAGCGCCAGCGATCTGAGCGGCGAATCAAGATGGAGATCGGCCGTGTGAACGAAACGGTAGGGCACGCATTTGTCCATCTGGAGAAGGGAAACAACGGGACCGCCAGCCTGTCGCCATGACCCAGGGTTGTCAAATCCAAAGCAGAGCATCCCGCATTGACGTGGCCCGTCCATGCATAGTTGCGGTGCAGCCAGGCAGGATCCAAGGCCGCCCATTTTGTATTCTTTACAGTGATATACAGCATAAATTGTATACAATGTTGATGATAAAGGCCTGCGCGATCTTGCGGATCTCGTCGATGGTGTTCCTTGTTTTTCCTGACCCCGCCCTGAGGCGGATCGGTGGTCTGCCTCAGGCGCGCGACCCCGCCCGAGGCAAGCACTCTGGACATTGGCAAGGGAGCAATGCCATTCATCGGGCTGAAGGCGCTTGCCTTGGCACTCGTCTTTTTCTTCCCCGGGCTTGCCCTTTGGCTGCCCCAGGCAATCGGATGGTGACATGCTGACTTCTTCCATGGGCTATAATGGCGCGATGAGCGCGCCGCATCGCGCGGCTGCACTGGCCGGACGCGACATCCTGAACGCAGGCGGCACCGCGATCGAGGCGATGGTCGCCGCAGCCGCAGCCATTGCGGTGGCCTATCCGCATATGAACGGCATCGGCGGCGATGGCTTCTGGGTGATCCACCGCCCCGGTCAGGCCCCCGTCGGCATCTCGGGCTGCGGGCGCGCGGCCGGCCTTGCGACACCGGAATGGTATGCCGAACGCGGCGTGACAGGCAGCCTGCCCGCGCGCGGGCCGCTGGCGGCGCTGACCGTGCCCGGCACGATCGACGGCTGGGCCAAGGCCCTTGCGCTGGTGCCCGAAGACCGCCGCCTGCCAATGTCGGACCTGCTGGCGCCCGCCATCGCCCTGGCGAAGGACGGCATCGCCGTCACCGGCAACCAGTCCATGACAACGGCCGCCAAGCTGGACACGCTGAAAGGCGTTCAGGGTTTTGACGAGACATTCCTGGTCAACGGGCAACCCCCCGCCCCCGGCCACCTGCTGCGCCAGACAGCACTTGGCAACACGCTGGCGCGGCTGGCCGAGGTGGGGCTGGACGACTATTACCGCGGCGAGATTGCCGCCACCCATGCGCAGTTTCTGGCCGATGCGGGAAGCCCGCTGCGTCTGGCAGATTTCCACCTGTTCACCGCCGATCAGGTGACGCCATTGACCGTGACGACCGGCGCAGGCCAGCTTTACAACATGATCGCGCCCACGCAGGGCGTGTCATCGCTGATGATCCTTGCGCTGTTCGACCGGCTGGGCGTGCGCCAAGGCGAGGGTTTTGACCATCTGCACGGCCTGATCGAGGCGACCAAGCAAGCCTTCATCCAGCGCAATGCCGAACTGGGCGATCCCGACCAGATGGCCACACCCGCGCAGGACTGGCTCAAGGCGGATCATCTCGACACGCTGGCGGCGAAAATCGACATGGACCGCGCCCTGCCCTGGCCGCATGAGGCGAAACCCGGCGACACGATCTGGATGGGCGCCGCGGACCGCGACGGCATGGTTGTCAGCTTCATCCAGTCGGTGTTCTGGGAATTCGGATCGGGCCTGACCTGCACCGATACGGGCGTCTTCTTCCAGAACCGCGGCGCGGGCTTCTCGCTGGCCGAGGGACCAAACCAGCTGGGTCCGTTCCGTCGCCCCTTCCACACGCTGAACCCGGCGCTGGCGCAGCTGAACGACGGGCGCGTGATGGCCTATGGCACCATGGGCGGCGAAGGCCAGCCCCAGACGCAGGCCGCGGTTTTCACCCGCCACGTGCTGTTCGGGCAGGACCTTCAGGCGGCCGTCACCGCGCCCCGCTGGCTGCTGGGCAAGACCTGGGGCGAGACGACCACGACCCTGAAACTGGAAGACCGGTTCGATCCGGCCCTTGTATCCGCGCTGAAAGATGCCGGCCACGAGGTCGAGATGATCGCCCCCTATTCCGATACCGCAGGCCATGCGGGTGCTGTCGTGCTGCACCCCGAAGGCCTGATCGAGGCAGCATCAGACCCCCGCGCCGATGGCGCGGCGCTTGCCTTCTGACCAAGGAAAAGAACGGATAAAACTTTGGAACTACTGACGAATACGCAGATCACCCTGTTGATCATCGGGGTGATCCTCGCTGCTGGTTTGGGTGGAATTCTCGCTGGCCTCCTGGGTGTGGGTGGCGGCATCGTGATCGTGCCGGTACTTTTTTGGGTGTTCACCTTCCTGGACTTCGACCCGATGCTTGCCATGCCCGTGGCAGTCGCCACATCGCTGGCCACGATCATCGCGACGGCCTTTTCATCGGCCCGCGCGCATCACAAGCGCGGCGCGGTGGACATGGCGCTGGTCAAGCGCTGGGGCCCATGGATGGCGGCGGGCGCGCTTCTGGGCGGGGCCGTCGCGGGACTGGTCGATGCCGGCGCGCTGATGCTGGTCTTTGGTCTTGTCGGGCTGGCCGTGTCGGTCAACCTGGCGCGCACCAATACGCTGGTGCTGGCGCCGGAATTGCCCAAGGGCAAAGCCGGGCAGCCCGCACTGGCCGGCGCGATCGGGACGGTATCGGCAATGATGGGTATCGGCGGTGGCACCTTGGGCGTGCCGATCCTGACCGCCTTTTCGGTACCTGTTCATCGCGCGGTCGGCACGGCATCGGCCTTCGGCCTGATTATCGGGATCCCTGCGGTGATCTCTTTGATCGTGGCGGGTTTGCGCGTCGAGGGATTGCCACCCCTGTCGCTGGGCTATGTCAACCTTGTGGCTGCTGCGATCATCGTGCCGATCTCGACCTTCATGGCGCCGCGCGGTGCGAAACTGGCCCATGCGCTGGATCCAAAATGGGTCAAACGCGCCTTCGCCGTCTTCCTCACGATCACCTCGCTCAGGATGCTCTGGACTGCGCTGACATAGCACCCGCGCGGTTACGTTCCCATTTCTCAAGCATGGCTTGCGCCGCACTCAGCAGATGGCGGCGCAGCGCCTTTTCGGCCAATTGGCCGTCCCGCTCGACGATCGCCTCGACGATCAGGTCATGTTCCGCATTGGATCGCGCCATCCGTTCGGCATCGGCCAGCTGGGACCGGCGAAACGGTGACAGTTTCATCCGCATCGCCTCGGCCATCTCGGCGAAATCCTCGTTATGGCTTCCGGCATAGATCATCTGGTGAAACCGGGTGTTGGCCGCGTCATAGGCTTCGGGATCGCCCGCAGCCGCCATCCGCGCCATCGCCTCATGCTGGTTGAGAAGGGCTGAACGCTCTTCCATCGTCATGCGTTGCGCGGCGAAACGGCCGCAAAGCGCCTCGATCTCGCTCATCGCTTCGAACAGCTGGTCGATCCGCTCATGTGAGATGTCACTGACGACAACACCCTTGTAAGGTTGCCGCATCGCCAGGGACCGGGCGACCACGATCTGCAGGGCCTCGCGCACAGGGGTGCGCGACACGCCAAAGCGTCGGGCCAGCGCGACCTCGTCCAACCGCATGCCGGCCGCGACCTGGCCCAGCAGGATCTCGGCCTCCAGGGTGGCGGCGATCGACTGGCTCAGCACCTGTTTCGGAGTAGCGGACTGGTCGGACATGGTCTTGCCTTTCTTCTTGTGCACAAATTATCCCGGAGCACGGTTGTTCGCATACAGCAAATTGACCATTCCGTAAAAATACCACCGCCAGACCGACGGCATCGCCTCCTGAACGGGCAGGCTCTTGTGCCTTGGGCCTTGCCATGGGCCAACCTGCGGCAGATAAGCGGGCGCATGACAGACAGCACCCCCTTCGAGATCTTTCTGGCCGTCCCCCCGGGCCTGGAGCCGCTGCTGGCCGAAGAAGCCGCAAGCCTGGGTTTCCCGGCGCCCGCCATCGTGCCCGGCGGGGTGACCTTTCAGGGCGGCTGGCCCGATGTATGGCGCGCCAACCTGTCGTTGCGCGGGGCCACCCGCGTGCTGGCGCGGATCGGCAGTTTCCGCGCCATGCATCTGGCGCAGCTGGACAAGCGCGCGCGCCGCTTCGACTGGGCAGGGGTGTTGCGGCCCGATGTGCCGGTGCGGGTCGAGGCCACGTGCAAGGCGTCCAAGATCTATCACGCGGGCGCCGCACGGCAGCGGATCGAGACGGCGCTGCGCGACACGCTGGGGGTCGAGGTGCTGACCGGGCCAGCGGCCGAGGATGCGCCGGACGACATGTCGGAACTGCGGCTGAAGGCCCGGATCGAGGACGACCTGTGCACCTTCAGCCTGGATACAACGGGCATGTCCCTGCACAAGCGCGGCCACAAGCAGGCGATGGCCAAGGCCCCCCTGCGCGAAACGCTGGCGGCGCTTTTCCTGCGCCAATGCGGCTATGATGGAACCGAGCCGGTGGTCGATCCGATGTGCGGGTCGGGCACTTTCGTGATCGAGGCGGCCGAGATGGCGCTTGGCCTGCTGCCGGGCCGCGCACGCCACTTCGCTTTCGAATCCCTGGCAAGCTTCGACCCTGTCGCCTGGGAGGCGCTGCGCGCCACCAGCGCCAACCGGGACACGACGCTGCATTTTCACGGATCGGACCGCGACGCCGGCGCGATCCGCGCCGCCACCGCCAATGCCGAACGCGCGGGCGTTGACCATGTCACGACCTTCAAGACCCACGCGATCAGCGATCTGATGCGCCCTGACGGCCCGCCGGGCCTGGTCATGGTCAACCCGCCCTATGGCGCGCGCATCGGGGACCGCAAGCTGCTGTTCGCCCTTTATGGCGCCCTGGGCAAGACCCTGGCGGAACGGTTTCGCGGCTGGCGCGTGGGCATCGTGACCAGTGACCCCGCCCTGGCCAAGGCAACGGCGCTGCCATTTCTGCCACCCGCGCCGCCGGTATCGAATGGCGGGCTGAAGGTCGCGCTTTACCGCACCGCCCCTTTGCCCTGATACTGCGCGCAAACGACAACAAGGACATCACGGAATGACCCATCCGCTTGTGACGCAGCAGGATATCGACGACTATCAGCGCGACGGCGTCGTGATCATCCGGGGCCTGTTCAAGGATCACGTCGCGACCCTTGCCGCCGGGATCGAACGCAACATGGCCGCGCCCGGCCCCTATGCCGCCGAAAACCTGAAGGCAGGCGAAGGCGGGCGCTTTTTCGATGACTATTGCAACTGGCAGCGGATCCCCGAATTCCAGGAGGTGATCCGCACCTCGCCCGCCGCAGAGGTTGCCGCCGACCTGATGCAGTCGCGATCGGTGCAGCTGTTTCACGACCATATCCTGGTCAAGGAACCAGGCACATCCAAACCCACGCCCTGGCACCAGGACGGGCCCTACTACTTCGTCGAGGGTCGCCAGACCGTCAGCTTCTGGTCACCGCTGGACCCTGTCCAGTCCGCCAGCCTGCGCTGCGTGGCAGGCTCGCACCTGTGGCCGCGCCCGGTCCTGCCCACCCGCTGGCTGTCAGAGGAGAATTTCTATCCCGACGCGGATGCCTATATGCCCGTGCCCGATCCTGACGCCGAAGGCATGGACATCCGCGAATGGCACATGGAACCGGGCGACGCCGTCGCGTTTCACTACAGCACCCTGCATGGCGCGCGCGGCAATGACACCGCGCAGCGCCGCCGCGCCTTTTCGTTGCGGCTGGTGGGCGATGATGCGCGCTATGTAGAACGGCCCGGCCGCACCTCGCCCCCCTTTCCGGGGCATGACATGCGGGCGGGGCAAAAGCTGCGCGAAGACTGGTTCCCGGTGCTTTACACCCGCTGACACTTGCCCTCGCGGCAGGGCTTTCCCTCCCGGATCGGCGGGATTACCCTTGGTCGGTCCAGAAAACGCGAAAGTTGCCGATGCGGTTGCCGGTCCTGTTCATCCTGATCACCGTGGTGATCGACGCCATGGGGATCGGGCTGATCCTTCCGGTCATGCCCGACCTGATCCGCGAGACGACAGGTGGCAGCCTGGCGCAGGCGGCTGTGTGGGGCGGCATTCTGTCCACCGCCTTCGCCGCGATGCAATTTCTGTTCGGGCCGATCCTTGGCGCGCTGTCAGACCGTTTCGGGCGGCGGCCCGTTCTGCTGACCTCGCTGCTGGTCATGGCGGCGGATTACCTTGTGATGGCGCTGGCCGGGTCGATCTGGCTGCTGCTGGCAGGGCGTATCGTCGGCGGGATCACGGCGGCCACACATTCCACCGCCTCGGCCTATATGGCGGATATTTCGCAACCCCATGAAAAGGCGCGCAACTTCGGGCTGATCGGCGCAGCCTTCGGCGTCGGTTTCGTGCTGGGCCCGGTCATTGGCGGTCTGCTGGCCGAATGGGGCACACGCGCGCCCTTCATCGCGGCGGCCCTGCTGGCACTGGCCAACGCGGGCTTCGGCTGGCTGGTGCTGCGCGAGACGGTGACGGACCGGATCCGTCGCCCCTTCACATGGCGCCGCGCCAACCCCTTTGGCGCGATCCGCGCGGTATCGCGGCTGGCCGGGGTCGGCACGCTGATCTGGGTCTATTTCCTCTACCATTTCGCCACGGTCGTCTACCCGGCGATCTGGGCCTATTTCACGGCCGAGCGCTTTGGCTGGTCGCCAGGGCTGATCGGGATCTCGCTGGCCGTCTACGGCCTTTCGCTGGCCGTGGTGCAGGGTACCCTGATCGGCCCCGCGATCCGCGCCTTCGGCGAGGCACGCACCGTGCTGCTGGGCCTTGTGATCGAGGTCGTATCGCTTGTGATCCTGGGCTTCATCTCATCCGGTGTCCTGCTGTTGCTGCTGATCCCGGTCACGGCCCTTGGCGCGATCGGCCTGCCGGCGCTGCAAGGCATCCTGTCGCGCGCCGTGGCGGACAACGCGCAGGGTGAATTGCAGGGCGTACTGACCAGCCTGACGGCGGTGGCCATGGTGCTGGCACCGCTTGTGATGACGCAGACCTTCGCGAGCTTCACCCGCGCCGAGGCCGCGCTCTACCTGCCGGGTGCGCCCTTCCTGCTGTCAGCGGCGATCATGGCGCTGGCCACCGTGATCTATCAGCTCCGCGGGCGGCGCATCGCGCACTGACAACGCAGGTTTCCGACAGGCGCGCGGTTGTTTTGCACTTGCACGGCTGATCAGGCGGGGGCAGGTTCGGGCGGACTGACAGGACCAGATCGGAAAGGAACCCGCCATGCAGATGATCAAGGCCGCCGTATGCCATGCCTTCGGCACCCCCCTGACCATCCAGGAGGTGCGCCTGCGCGCCCCCGAGATGGGCGAGGTCGAGGTCAGGCTTGACGCCGTGGCGATCTGCCATTCCGACATCTCATTCGCCGAAGGCGCCTGGGGCGGCACCCTGCCCGCAGTCTATGGTCACGAGGCCGCCGGCCGCGTGACGGCGGTGGGCGCGGGGGTGGCGGGGCTGGCGGTGGGCGACAGCGTCGCGGTCACGCTGATCCGCGCCTGTGGCGGCTGCACCAATTGCGGATCGGGCAAGCCGACGCTGTGCGAAACCCCCTATAACGGCGACAAGGGGCCGCTGTCCGCTGCTGACGGCGGCGTTCTGCACCAGGGCATGGCCTGCGGCGCCTTTGCCGAAGCTGTCGTGGTCGACCAGAGCCAGGTCGTGAAGATCCCCGATGACCTTGCCAAGGATGTGGCGGCCCTGCTGTCCTGCGGCGTGATCACCGGGGTGGGCGCGGTGGTGAATGCCGCCGGTCTGCGCGCAGGGCAGGACGTGGTCGTGATCGGTGCGGGCGGTGTCGGGCTGAACGCCATCCAGGGCGCGCGGATTGCGGGCGCGCGCCGCATCATCGCTGTCGACATGAGCGAGGAAAAGCTTGAAATCGCGCGCGAATTCGGCGCGACCGACGGCATACTTGCAACCGATGCAAAACCCTGGAGCCGCGCCAAGCGGATCCTGGGCCGTGGCGCTGATGCGGTCATCGTGACCGTGGGCGCAATCCCGGCCTATGACACGGCCCCCCGTTACCTGGGCTATGGCGGGCGCGTGGTGATGGTGGGCATGCCGCATTCCGGCCAGACCTCCAGCTATGAACCCGTGGTCATGGCCGCCGTGGGCCAGGGGCTGATCGGGTCCAAGATGGGCGATGTGGTGATCAAGCGCGATATCCCCTGGATGGTGGATCTTTACCAGCAGGGGCGGCTGAAACTGGACGAGCTGATCTCGGGCCGCTGGACGCTCGCGCAGATCAACGAGGCGATCGCCGACACCAAGACCGGCGCCGCGCGGCGCAATGTGATCATCCTGAACGACTGACGATACCTTTCACTGTTCCAAAAATACTCATGGGAGCGCGCGACGATGAAACTGGGTGACCTCGATATCATCGTCACCGCGCCGCCTGCGCCGGGCTGGGGTGGGCGCTACTGGATCTTCGTGAAGATCACGACCGACACGGGCATCGTCGGCTGGGGCGAATGCTATGCCTCGACGGTGGGTCCCGATGCCATGCGCGCGGTAATCGGAGATGTGTTCAGCCGCCACATGCAGGGCGAGAACCCCGAGAATATCGAAAAGATGTTCCGCCGGGTCTATTCCTCCGGCTTCACGCAGCGTCCCGACCTGACGGTGATGGGCGCGTTCTCGGGTCTGGAAATCGCCTGCTGGGATATCTTGGGCAAGGATCGCGGCCGGCCGGTCTGGGCGCTGCTGGGCGGCAAGATGAACGACCGGCTGCGCGCCTATACCTATCTTTATCCCCTGCCGCATCACGAACACGGGCCCTTCTGGGTATCACCCGAGATGGCGGCGGAATCCGCCATTGATGCCGTGGATCGCGGCTATACGGCGGTCAAGTTCGACCCCGCCGGCCCCTATACGATGCGTGGCGGCCATATGCCCGCAATGTCGGATATTTCCCGATCAGTCGCCTTTTGCCGCGCGATTCGGGATGCTGTCGGCGATCGTGCAGACCTGTTGTTCGGCACCCATGGGCAATTCAGCACCGCAGGCGCGATCCGTCTGGGCCAGGCGCTGGAGCCCTACAGCCCGCTCTGGTACGAAGAACCGATCCCGCCCGATAATCTTTTGGAATTCCAGAAGGTTGCACAGGCGGTTCGGATTCCGCTGGCGACTGGCGAACGGATGACCACCAAGGCCGAATTCGCCACGATTTTGCGTACCGGCGGGGCGGAAATCCTGCAACCCGCGCTGGGTCGTGCCGGCGGCATCTGGGAAATGAAAAAGGTCGCCGCCATGGCAGAGGCGTTCAATGTGCAGATGGCGCCGCATCTTTACGCAGGCCCCGTGGAATGGGCGGCCAATATCCACCTGGCCGCATCCATCCCCAACCTGCTGATGATCGAATCCATCGAAACGCCGTTCCACGACAATCTGATCAAGGGAAAGATCCGGGTCGAAAACGGGCATGTGATCCCCCCCGAAACACCCGGTCTTGGCATCGAGATCGACGAGGATCTGGCCCGCGCACATCCCTTCACCGGAACGGGTCTGCACCTGCAAATGCAGGAAGACCCTTGCGATTATCAGAATGAGAACCATTTTGAAGGGGGCGCGCCGGCCGACAAGCAGTAATGTCGCGCTTTCCGGATGTGTGTGATAATGAAGATGAGCGACCCCATGCAGGAACAGTCAGAGTTGACACCGACACAAAGCCCGCCCGCTCCCCCCTCCGAAATGGCGCGCAGCGCCGAGGCGGCGGCAGCCTTTCTCAAGACGCTGGCCCATGAGGGGCGGCTGATGATCCTGTGTCATCTGGGATCGGGTGAGAAGTCGGTCGGCGAACTGGAAAACCTGCTGGAGATCCGACAGGCCGCCGTCAGCCAGATGCTGGCCCGCCTGCGCGAAGAAGGTCTGGTCACCACCCGTCGCGAGGGCAAGACCATCTTCTACAGCGTGGCCGATGAAAACACCTTTGAGATGATCGGCCTGCTCTACCGGCTGTTCTGCAGCCCCGAGGGCAAGGACACGACCCGCACATCCTGCTGATGCGGGGGCGTCAACACCCCGACCACCATCGGGCGACCTGATCGCGCGTGATGCCCGCCTGCGGCCCAAGCGCGACCAGGCGGGTGCGCGCCACCGCGTCAAGCGCGGGCTTTATCTCGGCGCTGCGGCCCACGACCTGCACCTCCCACCCTGGCCCCTCCGGCGCGCATACCAGCCCCTTGATGCGATAAAGCGCCTGTGGCGCCTGCGAAAGTTTCCCCGCCAGGGACTCGCGGGTCATGACCTCGTCGCCTTCATGGGCCCAGCCCAGATAGGCGGGATGCGCGCCGCCTTCAGGCTTGCCCTGCAAGGGAGAGAGGCCGCCCAACAGCAAGGGCGCCACAGCGGCGTCATCGGCAAGGTCGATCTGCGGCGCGGCGCTGAGCGCGGCAAGACGCGCCGACAAAACGGGGGGCACGCCGCCTTCCGCCTTCGAGATCAGCAGCAGGTCCGCGGTAGCGACTTGGCCCCGGATCTGTGCCCCGATCTGCGGATCGTCCGCCAGGGCAAGCCAGTGCAGCGCGTCCACGACCACGGCAATGCCGCCATAGGCCAGATCCGGCTCGGCCCGTGCCGCCGCAGCGATACGCGCCGGATCAGCGATGCCTGACGCCTCGATCACCAGGTGATCGGGGCGCGGGCGGCGGTCCAGCGCATCGCCCATCGCCATGAACAGATCGGCCCCCATGGTGCAGCAGACACAGCCATTGGTCAGGGTCATGGTGTCGCCATCGGCAGATACCAGCAGATCGGCGTCAATGTTGATCGCGCCGAAATCATTGACCATGACCAGCACACGCTGGCCATGATCCTCGCGCAGCAGGCGGTTGATCAGCGTGGTCTTGCCTGCCCCAAGATAGCCGCCGACCACGGTCAGGGGCAGGCGCGGCAGGGCAGAGGGCGGCAGGCTCATCCCAGGTGAACCCGCCCGTCCAGCACCGTGCCCAGCACCGGCACGTCCTTCAGCGCCATCGGATCGACGGTCGTCGGATCATCGCCAAGGATCGCGAAATCCGCGCGTTTGCCGGTCTCGATACTGCCGATCTCGTGATCCATTTTCAGGGTAAAGGCCGCGCCCAGCGTTATCGCATGCAGCGCCTCGGGCACGGTGATGCATTGCGCCGCCCCCAATGTGCGCCCCGACATCGTCTTGCGGTTGACCGCGCACCAGGCCGTGAACAACGGGCCCAGCGGCGTGACCGGCGCATCGGAATGCAACGCGACATGCACGCCCGCATCCAGTGCCGCACGGGCCGCATTCATCCGGCAGGCGCGATCCTCGCCGACGGTCAGGGCCGCGTGCTGATCGCCGAAATACCAGATATGGTTGGAAAATATGTTGGTGCAGATCCCCAGTTCGACACATCGCACGAACTGATCCATCCCCATCAGCTGGCAATGCTGCAACACGTGGCGCGCATCCTGCCAGGGATGGTGGCGCGCGGCATCGGCGATGGCGTCGATGGCAACGGCGCTGGCCTCGTCGCCATTGACGTGGATATGCATCTGCACACCCGCCCGCTGCATGGTGGCGACCATGCGGTGAATTTCGGCCGGGGCCATGTTCCAGATCCCGTTGGCCTGTCCGCCCACGTAGCCCGGCCATTTCACCCGCGCGGTCCAGCCCTGGATGGACCCGTCCGTCATCAGCTTGACCGCCCCCAGCCGCAGCTTGTCGCGCGACTGCGCCTTGAGCGAGAGGGCCCGCGCCGCAACCTGATCCGGATCGGACCCGGCCACGCCCAGCACCGGCACAAGCCGGGCCGGAAACCCCGGATCATCCGTGACCGCGACCAGTGTCGCCAGATCGGCATCCTCCATCTGCGAATAGAGATCGGTCACCGTGGTCACGCCCGCACGCATGCAGACCTCGCCATAGCTGCGGATCGCGCCTTCGGTTTGCGACAGGCCGCGAAAATCCATGCCGACCCGTCGCATGACCGGGAACATGGCGGCCATCTCCTGCAACTCGCCGGTGGGATCGCCATGTGCGTCCTTGACCACGCCTTCGGCATTGGTGGCGCGGTCATAGCCGGCCATGTCCAGCGCCTTGGAGTTCACGCACATCAGATGAAAATTCGAGAACATGATCGCCACGGGGCGGTCGGTGCTGATCTGATCCAGGTGCTTGCGGCTCAGGCGCTCGCCCGCGAAGAAGATCGGATCAAGCCCCCAGCCCAGCAGCGGCTGCCCCGGTGCAAGCGTCTTTTCATAGTCGGACAGATCGCGCACCACCGAAGCCAGGTCTGGCTTGCCCTTCCACCATCTTCCCTTTGGGTCCATCCGGTCGTGATAGCCGGCATAGGCGAAATTCCACATCGCCCCCGCCATCATATGGGCGTGCCCCTCAACGAGGCCCGGCATCAACACGGCATCCTTGAGGCTGTCATCATGGCGCACCGCGCCCCAGGCATCGGCGCAAGTGGCATCACCCACCGCCAGGATCCGCCCCTCCCTGACCGCGACATGGGTCGCCTCGGGGCGGTTGGGGTCCATGGTGATGATCTTTCGGGCCTTGAAAACAGTGATGTCCGCCATCGCTTCCTCCTAGTGTTGTTCAAGGCGTAAACCAGCTTTGACCTGTGGGAAAATGGTTTTACTGTCAGGAGAAACCTGATCCGATAGGGGAACGGCATGCATTTCACGCTCAAGCAGCTTCGCTATTTCGATGCTGCCATCCGCAGCGGGTCCATCGCCCGGGCCGCTGCCGAGATGAATATTTCGCAATCCTCGATCACCGCGTCGATCGACGCCATCGAACAGCGCCTTGGCATGGAACTGTTCCGCCGCGTGCCCGCCAAAGGGGTGCAACCGACCGAAGCCGGGCAGATCGTGGCCGAACGTATCGCCGAATTTCTTGAACAGGCGCGGGTTTTCGAATCCGACGTGATGTCGTTGTCGGGCGATCCGACCGGCACCTTGCATCTGGGCTGCTATGCCCCCACGGCGCCCTATGTGCTGCCGCGTGTCCTCAAGCATCTTTCGAAAATCTATCCGGCGATCAGGATCGACCTGAAGGAAGACAACCTTGAGGCGCTGCTTGACCTGCTGCAGACGGGCAAGATCGATCTGGCGCTGACCTATCGGCGGCGCGGCGCAGAGGGTGGCCCCTTCCAGCCACTGTTCATGGCCCGCCCCTGGGCCCTGTTGCCGCTTGATTCACCATTGGCCGAAAAAGACAGTGTCGAGCTTGCCGAACTGTCGGGTCTGCCCATGGTGCTGCTGGATCTGCCAACAGCCAAAAGCTATTTCCGGGGTGTGTTCCGCGACCACGGGCTGGATCTGAACGTCGTGCACACGACAAAATCCAGCTCGGTGCTGCGCGGGCTGGTCGCGGCCGGGTTCGGCTATTCGATCCTGAACATATGTTCCAGGGCGGATCGCGACGGATCGAACGGCTACGTGGCGCGGCCCATTGCCGGCCAGGTGGACTCACCCGAATTCGGTGTGGCCTATACGCAGGCCTCGCGCCGCTCGACGTTGGTGCAGGCGGTTCTGGACATCAGCGCGGATCTGGCGCGTCAGGGGATATTCGACGATCTGATCCTTGCGCCTGACAACCGCGCCGTGACCAGCGGGCCATCCGGCTATTCCCACAAAATTTAGATTTATTCTCCACAGAAAACACTGTTTTCCGGGCATAGGGTCGCGGCTAGCGTTGATGGAAAGGGAATAAAACAACAACCCAAAGCCACAACCGGGAGACAGACATGAAAATGATGACACGCCTGATGGGCGCGGCGGTGATTGCTGCGTCCGCTCTTTCCTCGGCCCCGCTGCAGGCTGAAGGCACATTGGTGATCGCCTCCAGCCAGGTGCCGCGCCACCTGAACGGCGCGGTGCAATCGGGGATCGCCACCGCCGTGCCCTCGACCCAGATTTTCGCATCGCCCCTGCGCTATGACGAGAACTGGGAACCGCAGCCCTATCTGGCGGAAAGCTGGACAGTCAGCGATGACGGGCTGAGCGTGACCCTGAACCTGGTGAAAAACGCGACTTTCCACGACGGCACGCCCGTTACATCGGAAGACGTGGCCTTTTCGATCATGACGATCAAGGAGAACCATCCCTTCAAGTCCATGTTCGCCCCGGTCGAGGCGATCGAGACACCGGATACCCATACCGCGGTCATCAAGCTGAGCAATCCGCACCCCGCCCTGCTGCTGGCCCTGTCTCCCGCCCTGGCGCCGATCCTGCCCAAGCATATCTATGGCGACGGTCAGGACGTGAAAGCGCATCCCGCCAACGCGGCGCCGATCGGTTCGGGCCCCTTCATGCTGTCGGAATTCACACCCGGCGAAGCCATCGTGCTGAAGAAGAACCCGAATTTCTTCATCGAGGGTCGCCCGATGCTGGATGAAATCATCATCCGCATCATCAACGATCCTTCGGCCCTGCTGATCGCGATGGAGAATGGCGAGGCGGATGTCTATCCCTTCATGGCCGGCAGCCAGGAGATCAAGCGCCTGAGCGAGGCCGATCACCTGAACGTCACCAACGAAGGCTATGCCGCCGTCGGCCCGATCAACTGGCTGGCCTTCAACACCAAGTCGCCGAAACTGTCGGATGTCCGCGTGCGCCAGGCGATTTCCTATGCCGTCGACCGCGACTTCATCACCAAGGCCCTGCATCGCGGCGTCTCGACTCCGCAGCGCAGCCCGATCATCGAAAGCTCGCCCTTCTTCGATGCCGCCGCCGTCACGGCCTATGACGTTGACCTGGAAAAGGCCAAGGCGCTGATGGCCGAGGCCGGATTTGGCGACGGGATGGAACTGACCGTCGATTATATCCCCGGCCCGGCAGAGCAGCAGAAAAGCATCGCCGAATACCTCAAGTCGCAGCTGGCCAAGATCGGCATCGACGTGACCGTGCGCGCCGCACCCGATTTCCCGACCTGGGCGGGTCGTGTGGGCGGTCATGACTTCGAGCTGACGATGGACGTGGTCTTCAACTGGGGCGATCCGGTGATCGGCGTGCACCGCACCTACCTGACCGACAACATCCGCCAGGGTGTGATCTGGTCGAACACGCAAAGCTATTCGAACGCGCGCGTGGACGAGATCCTGGCACAGGCCGCGATCGAGGGTGATTTCGCCAAGCGCAAGGCGCTCTATTCCGAGTTCCAGGCCCTGGTGACACAGGATGTGCCGATCTACTACATCAACGCGACCCCCTATCACACGGCCTACAAGAAGGACCTTGTGAACGCGCCGATGGGCATCTGGGGCACCATGCACCCGATGGACCAGGTCCACTGGGCCAAGTGATCCCGGCCCGTGAACGGGCCGCCCGCACCCTGCGGCGGCCCGTCTCTTTCCTGTAAGCGGGAGATGCCATGACACCCTCCTACCTGCTGAGGCGCCTGTTCTACGGCCTGTTGCTGATGCTGGGCGTCGTGGTGCTGAACTTCCTGCTGATCCGTCTGGCGCCGGGTGATCCGGCGGTCGTGATCGCGGGCGAGATGGGCGGCGCGGACGAGGCATTGCTGGCGGCGATCCGGGCCGACTATGGCCTGGACAAGCCCGTGCTGACCCAGCTTGGCATCTATATCGGCAATGTGCTGAAAGGCGACCTGGGCCAATCCTTCTTTTTCAATCAGCCTGTCGCGACCCTGATCGGCGACAGGATCGGCCCGACGATCCTGCTGGTGCTTTCCGCGCAGGTCCTGTCGATCCTGCTGGGGGTGTTTCTGGGCGTGATCGCCGCGCGCAAACCCAATGGCGTGCTGTCGGGCTTCGTGTCGGTCTTTGCCACCATCGGCTATGCGGTGCCCGTGTTCTGGACCGGGATCATGCTGATCATCCTTTTTGCCAGCGTCTTTCCGATCTTTCCGGTGGAAGGCATGCAATCCGTGCGCCTGCGCGATGCAGGGGTGCTGACCCGCGCGCTGGACGTGGCCCATCACCTTGTCCTGCCGGCCTTTACCCTCGCGCTGATCTATCTGGCGCAATATGCGCGCCTCAGCCGGGCCTCGATGCTTGAGGTGCTGGGCTCGGATTATATCCGCACTGCGCGGGCCAAGGGGGCCTCGGAACGGTCGGTGCTGTTCAAACATGCGCTGCGCAACGCCTCGCTGCCGATCCTGACGGTGGCGGGCCTGCAGTTCGGCAACCTGATTTCCGGCGCGCTGCTGGTCGAGACCGTGTTCAACTGGCCCGGCATGGGGCGGCTGGCTTTCGATTCCATCCTGCGACGGGATTATCCCACGATCATGGGCGTGCTGTTCTTTGCCAGCGCCATGGTCGTGGTGGCGAACCTGCTGACCGACCTCAGCTATCGCCTGGCGGATCCGCGCCTGCGGGGCAAGTCATGAGCGGCGGCGCACGATTGCGCGCGTGGCAGCGGGGGCCAGCCCCCGTCGCCGCCCCCTGGGCGACGACTCCCCCGAGATATTTGCGGCAAGAAGAAACAGCCGGAAGGAGCAGGCCGTGACCGATGCGACCACGTTCAAGGCCGAAAGCCCCGCCCGCGAGGCGTGGCGCATGTTCCGGCGCAACATTCCCGCCGTTGCGGGCGTGGTCATGCTGACCGGGATCGTGCTGGCCACGCTTTGGGGGACGTTCTTCTATGGCGGCAATCCCTACGAGATCGTCTGGGCCCCGCATGAGCCGCCCGGCGTGACGCCGGACTTTCCGCTGGGCACCGACTATCTGGGGCGCGACATCTTTGCCGGGCTGATCGCGGGAGGCGGGCCCACGCTGGCGGTAGGGGCGGCGGCGGCCCTGATCACCATGGTCATCGGCATCAGCCTGGGCGCGCTGGCGGGCTTTTATGGCGGCTGGGTCGACAACCTGCTGATGCGGATCACCGAGTTCTTCCAGGTCTTGCCGACGCTGCTGTTCGCAATGGTGCTGGTCACGCTGTTCTCGCCCTCGCTTTTCACGATAGCCATGGCGATCGGGGTGGTCAGCTGGCCGCAGACCGCGCGCCTGACCCGCGCCGAGGTCATGAAGATCAAGGAGCTGGAATACGTGACCGCCGCCCGGGCCATCGGCGCGAAGAACCGCCGCATCATCTGGACGGTGATCCTGCCCAATGCCGCACCACCGCTGATCGTGTCGGCCACCCTGACCATCGGTGTGGCGATCCTGTTCGAGGCCGGGCTGTCCTTTCTGGGGTTGGGTGATCCCAACACGATGAGCTGGGGCCTGATGATCGGATCGAACCGCGCCTATATCCTGGACGCCTGGTGGCCGGTCACATTCCCCGGGCTTGCGATCTTTCTGACGGTCTTTTCGGTCAGCCTGATCGGCGACGGGCTGAACGATGCCTTCAATCCGAAGCTGAGGGAAAGATGAGCGCGCTGTTGCAGATCGAGGACCTGCGCGTCACCTTCAACACGCGCCACGGGCCGGTCACGGCGCTGGACTCGGTATCGCTGTCGGTCAATGCCGGCGAGACGCTGGGCGTTGTGGGCGAAAGCGGCTGCGGCAAGTCGATCACCGCGCTGTCGGTCATGGGGTTGATCCCCAGCCCGCCGGGCAAGATCGCAGGTGGCGCGATCCGGCTGGCCGGCGAGGATCTGACCCGCGCCAGCGAGGCGCGGATGCGCGCCCTGCGCGGGGCCGAGATGGCGATGATCTTTCAGGAGCCGATGACCAGTCTGAACCCGGTTTTCACCGTGGGCGACCAGATTGCCGAAGCGATCATGCTGCATCAGAATGTCAGCGCGGACCAGGCGTTCCGCGATGCGGTGGCGCTGCTGGACCGGGTGGGTATTCCCAGCCCGGACCGGCGCGCGCGGGACTATCCGCACCAGTTGTCCGGCGGCATGCGCCAGCGGGTGATGATCGCCATGGCGGTCAGTTGCCGGCCGCGCGTGCTGATCGCGGATGAACCCACCACCGCGCTGGATGTCACGGTGCAGGCGCAGATCTTCGACCTTCTGAACGAGATCCAGCGCGACTTCGGCGCGGCAATCATCCTGATTACCCATGATATGGGCGCGATTTCCGAAATGGCCGACCGTGTGGCCGTGATGTATGCGGGCCGGGTGATCGAACAGGGCAAGGCCGATGACGTTCTGGACCTGCCGCAGCATCCCTATACGCGGGGCCTGATCTCGTGCATTCCGGCCCTGGGCAAGGGCGAGGACAGCTTGCGCGAAATTCCCGGCGTCGTGCCACCGCTGCACTTGCTGGGGGCGGGCTGCGCCTTTGCCGAGCGTTGCGCGCATCGCGCCGCCCGTTGCGACAGTGAAAAGCCGCTGTTGCAGGCCCATGGGCATCACCCCGTGGCCTGCCACGCCGTCGCGGAGGGCCGGATATGAGCCTGCTTCTGGATGTGCGTGACCTGACCGTGCAATTCGCCCTGCCGCGCAAGGGATTTTTCGGGCCCCGCCCCGTGCTGGAGGCGGTGCGGCAAGTATCCTTCAGCCTGGAGCAGGGCCGCGCCCTGGGGATCGTGGGCGAAAGCGGATCGGGCAAGACCACCACCGCGATGGCCACGATCCGGCTGGTCGAGGCCGCAAGCGGCAAGGTCATGTTCCAGGGCGAGGACCTGCTGCAACTGGATGCCGAGACAATGCGCCAGCGCCGCCGCGATGTGCAGCTGATCTTTCAGGACCCCTACAGCAGCCTGAACCCGCGCGCCCGCGTGGCCGATATCGTGCGCGAACCGATGGACCTGATGGAGATCGGCACGCCGGATGAACGCCGCGCGCGGGTCACCGAACTGTTCCGCCTGGTGGGCCTGCGGCCCGATCAGCTGAACCTCTTCCCGCACCAGTTCTCGGGTGGCCAGCGGCAGCGTATTTCCATTGCCCGCGCCCTGACCACGAACCCCAAGCTGCTGGTCTGCGACGAGCCGGTATCGGCGCTGGACGTGGCGATCCAGGCGCAGATCCTGAACCTGCTGGCGCGGCTCAAGGCCGAGCTTGGCCTGAGCTACCTGTTCATCAGCCATGACCTGGGCGTCGTGCGTCATGTCTGTGACGATGTGGCGGTGATGTATCTGGGCAAGATCGTCGAAATGGCCCCGCGCGATGCGCTTTTCGATGCGCCGCAGCATCCCTATACGCAGGCGCTGCTGTCGGCGGCCCCCAGCCTGGCGCGGCGCAAGTCGCGCGGCTATGTGCGGCCCGTCAAGATCAGCGGCGATCCCCCCAGCCCGATCAACCCACCCAAAGGCTGCGCCTTTGCGGATCGCTGCCCCAAGGCGCAGGATGTCTGCCGCCAGATCCAGCCGGGGCTGGACCCGGTGGGGGCAAGCCGCGTCGCCTGCCATTTTCCGGGCTGATCACGGAACCGACGGGGCCTCGGCCTCGATTTCCGAAGCGATCTGACCGATCAGGCCGCGCAGCCAGCGATGCATGGGCGAATGATGGGTGCGCGCGGTCCAGTAGAGGTCGATGGCGAAGGGCGCGGGAAAGGGGCAATCGACGATCCTGAGACCCGCACCGAAAGACCGGGCCGTGCGCAACGGCACTGTGGCGATCAGGTCGGTGCCTGGCAGGATCGCCTTGAGCGTGGCGGGGCTGGGCAGTTCCAGCACCATGTTGGGCACAAGACCCGCCGCCTCCATCTCGAGCAGGTAGCGCGAGCGCCAATTGCCGCCATAGGTCACAACCACTTGCGGCGCGGCGGCAAAGCGGTCCCTGTCCAGCGGGCTGTCGCCCAGCGGATTGCCCGGCGCCATGACGCAGACATAGTGATCACCCAGCAGGCGGCGCCCGAAGAAACCCGCATCTCCGATCTGGACCGGGCCGATCAGCAGGTCGCTTTCGCCCCGGCTGAGTTGCTCGCGCCCGCGCACGGTCGAGGTGATCACCTGCACCTTCAGCCCCGGCGCCAGCGCACGCAGGCGTCGCACCAGCAGCGGCACCAGCGTGGCGCGTTCGTAGTAGTTGCACGACAGCGTCACGGTTGCCGCGGCCCTTGCGGGATCAAAGGCGCGCGGCGTGGTCAGGGCCATGAACTCGTCCAGCATCCGCGCCGCCTCGCGGACGATCTCTTCGCAGCGATCGGTCGGCACGATTCCCGCCCCCTGCCGCACGAACAGGGGATCACCGAAGGCGCGGCGCAGCCGGTCCACCGTATAGCTGACCGAAGACTGGTTGACGCCCAGCGCCTCGGCCGTGCGCGAGAACGAGCCGTGGTCATGCACAAGCCGCAGCACCCGCAGCGCAGCGAAATCCACGCTCATGGGGTCACTGTCCTTGGGTGTCGCCATGCTGTGCCCCTTGATTCCACGCCCCTTCCTGATCAGATTATCCGATACCAAGTATCGGTTCCATCGGATTGTCCCATGCCTCCTGATCCTTTAGGGTTCCCTGACACGTTCAGGCAGGGGAGGGCAGGACCGTGACGCTTGATACATCCGTGGCCCCCGAGGCACCGTTCGATGACCAGATCACCATCCAGCAACTGACGCTTGATCCTTACAGCGTCTACAAGCGGCTGCGCGCCGAAGCGCCGGTGCTGCGGGTCAAGGCAGTGGGCCGCACATTGCTGACCAAGGCAACGGACACGAAATACGTCAAGGACAACCCCGCGCTTTTCAGCTCGAACGATCCCAACACGCCGATGCAGCGGGCATTTCGCGCCCATACCCTGATGCGCAAGGACGGGGCCGAACATGCGGCCGAGCGCGGCGCGATGGCCCCCGCCTTCAGTGCGCGCAACATCAAGCAATGCTGGGAGCCGATCTATACGCAGATCGCCGAGGATTACGTATCCCGCCTGCCCCGCGGCGAAACGGTGGACCTGTTCACCACGCTGGCCGGCCCCTTTGCCGCACGCTGCCTGACCCATCTGCTGGGCATCCCCGAAGCGTCCGACGCCGAGATGCAACGCTGGTCGCAGATCCTGATCGACGGGGCGGGAAATTTCGGCTGGGCGGACGCGCTTTTTGCCCAATGCGACGCCGCCAATGACGAAATGGACGCGCTGTTCGATGCCGCATCCGACCGGCTGCGCGCGGAGCCGGACCAGAGCGCGCTGTCGGTGATGGTCAACGCGGCCGATCCGATCCCGAAAAGCCAGATCTATTCAAACATCAAGATCGCCATCGGCGGCGGCATCAACGAACCGCGCGACGCGCTGCTGACGATCCTTTACGGGCTGTTGCAGGACCTTGATCAATTCGAGGCCGTCAAGCGTGACGGTCTGTGGGCCGATGCCTTCGAGGAAGGTGTGCGCTGGGTCGCCCCGATCCAGGTGTCATCCCGCCTGGTGACCGAGGACACGATGATCCGCGGCTTCCACATCCCCAAGGGCGATACGGTGATGACGATCCAGGCCTCGGCCAACCATGACGAGGAGATTTATGAGGACGGGCACCTCTATAACGTGTTCCGCCCCAAGCTGCCGCATCAGGCCTTTGGCAACGGTCCGCATTTCTGCCAGGGCACCCATGTGGCGCGGCGGATGCTGGCCAATATCATGCTGCCGCTGCTGTGCGACCGCTTCCCGAACATGCGGTTGCCCGAACCGGACAAGGTGCAATTCTACGGCTTCGGCTTCCGCGGCCCGCGCAGCCTTCCCGTGACACTGAACTGACGCGCAGCCGAAGGCCGGGAAAGGTTCGCTATGATACATAATCAATTGCGCTGGCAACAAACCTGACACAAAATGCAACGAAGGGTCGGCCAAACCGGCCCGTTTCTGGGAGGAAACCAATGATTCGACGTAACCTGATGAAGACGGCGGCCGCGGCTGCCTTTGCCCTGGCGCTTGCCCCGGCCAGCCTGTCGGCGCAGGAAGTGACGCTGCGGCTGCACCAGTTCCTGCCGCCCCCCGCGCCGGTTCCGGCCCATATCCTCAAGCCATGGGCCACCGCCGTGGAAGAGCGCGCCGGCGGCAAGCTGAAGATCGAGCATTATGACGCGATGGCCCTGGGCGGACGCCCGACGGATTTGATGGATCAGGCGATCGACGGCACCGTGGACATGGTGATGACCGTGGTGGGCTATACCCCCGGCCGCTTCCCCAAGACCGAAGTGTTCGAGCTGCCCTTCATGATGACCAACCCGGTCGCCACCTCGAAAGCCTTCATGCAGCTGGTCGACAGCGAATTGCAGGCCGAGGAATACAAGGACGTCAAGGTTCTGGGTGCCTGGGTCCACGGGCCCGGCCTGATCCATTCCAAGGATCCGATCAACAGCCTGGAGGACATGGCAGGCAAGAAACTGCGCGGGCCGACCCGCGTGATCACCGACATGCTGAATGAACTGGGCGCAACCCCGGTCGGCATGCCCCTGCCCGCGATCCCGGAATCGCTGTCCAAGGGCGTGATCGACGCTACCGTGATCCCGTGGGAGGTGACGACCGCCGTGCGCGTGTCCGAACTGGTGGGCAACCATGTCGAATTCGCGGGCCCCGAGGCGCTTTACACCGCGACGATCGTTCTGGTCATGAACAAGGCCCGCTACGAATCCCTGCCCGCGGACATCCGCGCCGCCATCGACGCGGAATCAGGTGAAAAGCTGGCGGCCTTCGCGTCGCAGGTCATGTGGGATTATGACGTGCCTGCCCGCAAGATCGCGGTGGATCGCGGCAACAACATCGTCCAGCTGGACGAGGCGGAAGTCGCGCGCTGGAAGGAAAAGGCCCAGCCCGTCATCGACCGCTGGGTGGCCGACATGGGAACCAAGGGGATCGACGGGCGCGCCCTGATCCAGAAGGCCAAGGACCTGATCGCCCAGAACGGCGGCTGATCCACATCGCACGCAGGACAGGGAAGGGCCGTCGGATCATCCGGCGGCCTTTTTCCATGACGTGCCGTGGGAATGAGTATTTGGGGAAAGATGAAGGGACGGGCGACCTATTCGCGGGCAATGCCTTCGGGGGCGTCATGGACCCGCCGCACCGCATCCGGCCTGTGACGGACAACGGCGCGGGCGTTGATCGACCCCTTGTCGGTCACCTCGCCCCGGTCCAGGCCGGGCGGGTCGCGCAGGATCAGCATCCGCGCGATCCTGTTGGAACTGCCGGTTGCAGCGGCCACGAAGGAGGCATGGCGCGCCTCAAGCTCTGCCATGATGCCGGGTCGATCCATGACGCCCTCGGCGGGAAACAGCAGGGCGGCCAGCGCCGGGCGATCCTCGCCCAGGATCACCGCATCGCGGATCAGGCCCCCGAAATGATCCACGAGCCGCGCCCGCAGGGCACCGACCGCGACCCATGTGCCTGTGGCCAGCTTGAAGTTTTCAGCGATGCGGCCATCGAAGAAGAACCCTTGCGTCAGGTCATCCGGATCGGCGGGGCGCAGCGCATCGCCCAGGCAATAGAAGCCCTCATCATCCAGCATCTTCGCGCTGCCGTCCGGATCGCCCAGATACCCCGGCGTGATCGAGGGGCTTTTCAACCGCGCCTCAAGCTTGCCTTCGTTCGGAACCAGCTTCAGGGTGATCCCGCGCGCGGGCAGGCCGACATTGCCGGGTGCCGCCTGCTGCCGCGTGCACATCAACGCGAAAGGCCCGGTTTCGGTGGCGCCCAGGCCCGTCGTCAGCAGAACCTCGCGGCCTGTCACCTGCCGGGCCATGTCCCGCAATCCGTCCCACAGGTGCTGCGCCATCCCGGCGCCCGCATACATCATCAAGTCCAGCCGGCTGAAGAAGCGCGCAGCAAGGTCTGGATCGGCGCGAAACGCGTCCAGCAGCATCTCATAGCCGGCAGGCACGTTGAAATACCATGTCGGCGCGACATCGCGCAGGTTATCCAGCGTGCGCGTGATCAGGGCCGGCGTCGGCTTGCCCTCATCGATGTGATAGGTGCCGCCATTGCAGAGCACCATGTGAAACACCTTGTTGCCGCTGGCCGTATGGCTCCATGGCGCCCAGTCGACCACGACGGGCGGATGATCGGCAAGAAAGCGAAAACAGTCAGCGACCATGTCCTGGTTGCGGGCGATCATGTCATGGGTGTTGATCACCGCCTTGGGGCTGCCTGTCGAGCCGCTGGTAAAGAGGTACTTCGCCACCATGTCACCCTTGAGCGCGGCAAAGGCCGCATCTGCGGCCGCCGTTTCCGGGAGGGGAAGATCGGCGAAAGCCAGCCCCCCCGGTGGCGCGTTGACGGAACAGGCGATCCGCAGCCCTTCGGGCAGAGCTGCCAGAGCCCGGCCATAGCGCGCCCCGTCAGCCGCGTAGACCAGTCCCGGCCTGAGCAGCGCAACGGCATCGCGCAGCTTGTCATGGCTGTCCGACAGAAGCGAAAACGCCGTCGACAATGCCGCTGTCGGCACGCCCGCATATTGCCCGGCCAAAGCCAGAACCGCATGATCCAGCGCGTTTTCCGACAGGATCAGCACCGGACGGTCCTGCCCAAGCCCCTGCGCCAGCAAGCCCGCACCAAGGTGGCGCATGCGTTCCCACAACATGCCGTAGCGGATGCGCTGCCAATCACCGGAAGGCCCGCGCTGCGCCAAGGCCACGCGGTCCGGCGCAGTCCTCGCCCAATGCCCGATCCGGGCCGCGATCGTATCCGCCAGCCGTGGCGCCTGACCCGAATGCTGCATCAGGATCGTGCCATCGTCACGCCGGTCGATATGGAATGCAGGAGTCCAGAAACGTGGTTGCGACATGTTCACCCCTTCTTCGGACCCATATGCGCCGATCCGCTGGACAGGTTCTGGCGTGGGTAGTTATGGTTTATAGCGATAGCATTTGCCACTCAATCCCGATCACCCCACGGAGGGCCGCATGACCCAGTCCATTTTCACCCCAGGCCTGCGCCATGTCTGCGATCTTTTCGTATCCCTTGATCCGATCCGCGAAATGGGGGCCGGCCAGGCCGGACAACGCCGGATCATCCCCATCATTGGCGGTAGGGTAACAGGCCCGGCCATCAATGGCCGCATTCTGAACCTTGGCGCGGACTGGCAGACCATCTGGTCCAATGGCGTGGCCGAACTGGACACCCGCTATGCCATCGAAACCGCGGATGGCGCGACCATCGAGATCAGGAATTACGGCTACCGCCACGGCCCGACCGAGGTGCTGGCCGCCATCGCGAGAGGCGAGGAGGTGGACCCCTCCAGCTATTACATGCGAACGCATGCGCGGCTGGAAAGCGGCGATCCGCGCTATGATTGGGTGAACCGCACACTTTTTGTCGGCACGGGCGCGCGCAAATCGGGGCAAGTCGTCATCTCGCTTTTCGCGCTTGAATAACGCCTGGCCGGAATAACAGCCTGCGGGGCTGGACCCGGCACGCGCGCTGCCCGACAGTCACGCAATCATGAGCCTGATTCTCGTCTTCCTTGCCTTTGGTCTTGGCGGCATCCTGAAAGGGGCCACCGGCGCCGGTGCACCGATCATTGCCGTGCCGGTCATGACGATCTTTTTCGGCGCGCCCTTCGCCGTGGCGGTCTTTGCCATTCCCAATCTGGTCACCAATATCTGGCAGGGCTGGAGCTTTCGCCGCCATGCCCTGGCCAGCCCGCTGACCTTGCATTTCGCGGTGGCGGGCGCCCTTGGCGCGGGGATCGGCAGCTTCATGCTGGCATGGTTGCCCACCGAGGCGCTGAACCTGACCGTGGCCCTGTCCGTTCTGGCCTATGCCGGCTTTCGCGTGTTGCGCCCTGGCTGGACCTTGAGCCTTGCGCGGGCCGAGGCATTGGCCGCCCCGGTCGGCATCCTTGGCGGCATCCTGCAAGGCGCCGCGGGCCTGTCCGCCCCCGTATCGCTGAGCTTCCTGAACGCGCTGAAGCTGGAGCGCGTGCAATTCATCTTCACCATCTCGGTGTTTTTCTTTGCCATGGCAGTCGTGCAGATCCCTCTGCTGACCGGGCTTGGCATCCTGACCGGCGAGCGTTTCGTGATCAGTTGCCTGGCGCTGATCCCGCTGATGGCAACCATGCCGCTGGGGTCATGGCTGGGCCGCCGCATATCGGCCAGCACCTTCGATCGGGTGATCCTGGGCCTTCTGACCGTGCTGGCGCTGCGCCTGGTCTGGCAGGCGGTGGCGGGTTGACGCCACCCCGCAAGCAGCGGGCTTGAAAGCGGCGCGTGACCTTGCCATCTAGGCGCATAAGGCAAGGCAGCGGGGCAAACCCCGCCCGACAGGCAGACAGATAACCAAAAGGAATGACGATCATGCGCCTTCGCGCGATCATCACAAGCATGGCCATGGTCACGGCCACGGCATGGGCAAGCCAGACCCTGGCCGCGCCCACGCAGTGCACGACCAAGATCGAAGGCGAAAGCGTCACGATCTTCTATGATGACGAGGAACCCACCTATTCCTCGTTCCGCGAGCGTTATTTCAGCCGTCGCAACACCTGCCCCGGCGCCGTGGTAATCACCTATCTCATGCCGGATCTGACGGCCGAGGAACGCCAGGTCTTCTGCGCCAATTACGATCCCGAAACACAAAACCATTCACGGCCCGCCCAGGGCCGGAGAGACGCTTTCGGCCGTTGCGCCGAACCCTCGCGCACCTGCAATCTGGTCAACACCACGCGGCAGGAAGCGCTTGCACTTGTCGGTATCGGCACGCGTGCCGAAGAGGACACAGTGTCCGGCCGCCTGTCGTCCACCATTTCGGCTGTCACGCACAGCTCTGGCGCGATGGTCCTTTCGGGAAATACGGCAAGCCTGTCGAGCCTGCTGTCGTCGGCAGGCACCGCCATCGGCACAGCACTTGGCACACCGGCGGTACTGGCCGGGGCCGCGGCCAGTGTCGTGGTCATCGGGGGCGCGGTCTATCTGTGCAGCGACGCGGACTGAAACGATAAATGGCGATCCCAGAAGGACTCGAACCCTCAACCTGCTGATTAGAAGTCAGCTGCTCTATCCAGTTGAGCTATGGGATCGCATTGATCCTATGTGCCGCCGCGCGGCAACAAAGGCAAGCCGTCAATCTATCGGTAATCAGTGGGTCCAGGCGCCGCGACGGTTCGTGGCGAAATTTTCGCCATAGCCACCGGGGCGAATATTAGGCTTGCGGGTCTTGGGTTCGACCACGACAGCGTCGATGCCATGCGCCCGCGCATATTCGACGGCGGCTTCCTTGCTGTCGAACCGCAGCTTCACCTGCGCCTGGGTGTCACCAGAGGATGTCCAACCCATCAGCGGATCCACTTCGCGCGCTTCTGCGGGGGCGAATTCCAGAACCCAGTCATGGGTCTTGGCCATGCCCGAGGACATCGCGGTCTTGGCTGGCTTGTAGATACGCGCTCGCATGGGAACCCTCCGGTTTGCGCCCCCTATATCGGAGAAAGCGGCGCCAAGAACAAGACCGCAGAACGCCACAGGACGCGGTTTTTAAGCGCAGTCAGCGCGAAACGGTCGGAAAATGGGGAAGTCTGGTTGCCGATGCTTGCGCTATGAGCGAGGGGTGGGTCTTGCGCAGGCACCGGCAGCCAGGGTCGTCCACTTGCAACATCAAGGCTAGAAAAAGGAATCTGTTCCTGCAAGAGATTTTCGCAATATCTGTCAGTTTTTTCTTACACAAAACTGTCATCCAAATCATCAAGCCATTGATTTAATTTGATACTCACTGTGCTGAACGATTTTTTCACTTTCGCGCCCGCATCCAACCGGGCGACAGGGGTTGAAACAGGCGGCGAAGGCGTCAATCTCTGCTCTCTGAAAAGGAATCTCTGCCCATGACCCAGCCGGTCCTGCATGCCCCCGCTCCAGATGTGAAAAACCGCCCCAAGCTTGAGGGCGGCCGGCGGTTTGTGATGAAGACCGAATTCCAGGCGGCCGGCGACCAGCCCCGCGCCATTGCAGAACTGACAGCCGGCGTGCTGGCGGGCGAACGTGATCAGGTGCTGCTTGGCGCGACCGGCACGGGCAAGACCTTCACCATGGCCCGCATCATAGAGGAAACACAGCGCCCCGCCATCATCCTGGCCCCCAACAAGACGCTGGCGGCCCAGCTTTATGGCGAATTCAAGGGGTTCTTCCCCGATAACGCGGTGGAATACTTCGTCAGCTACTACGACTACTACCAGCCCGAAGCCTATGTCCCGCGCAGCGACACCTATATCGAGAAGGAAAGCCAGATCAACGAGCAGATCGACCGGATGCGCCACTCGGCCACCCGGGCGCTGCTGGAACGCGATGACGTGATCATCGTGGCCTCGGTCTCGTGCATCTACGGCATCGGCTCGGTCGAGACCTATGGCGCGATGACCCAGGATCTGAAGGTTGGCGGCCGCTATGACCTGCGCGCGGTCATCGCCGACCTGGTCGCCCAGCAATACAAACGCAACGATCAGGCCTTCCAGCGCGGCAGCTTCCGGGTGCGCGGAGACAGCCTTGAGATTTTCCCGGCCCACCTGGAAGATCGCGCCTGGCGGCTGTCCTTCTTCGGCGAAGACCTGGAAAGCATCACCGAATTCGATCCGCTGACAGGGCAGAAGACCGACACATTCGACCAGATCCGCGTCTATGCGAATTCGCATTACGTGACGCCCAAGCCCACGATGCAGCAGGCCATCATCGGCATCAAGAAAGAGCTGCGCCAGCGGCTGGATCTTCTGGTGAACGATGGCAAGCTGCTGGAGGCGCAGCGGCTGGAACAGCGCACGAATTTCGATCTGGAAATGCTAGAGGCGACAGGCGTCTGCAACGGCATCGAAAACTATTCGCGCTACCTCACCGGCCGCGCCCCGGGCGAGCCGCCCCCCACCCTGTTCGAATTCATCCCCGATCATGCCATTGTCTTTGCCGATGAATCCCACGTGTCCGTCCCGCAGATCGGCGGCATGTACAAAGGCGACTACCGGCGCAAGTTCACTCTGGCCGAACACGGGTTCCGCCTGCCCTCCTGCATGGACAACCGCCCCCTGAAGTTCGAGGAATGGGACGCGATGCGCCCGCAATCGGTCTTCGTCAGCGCGACCCCTGCGGCCTGGGAACTGGAACAGGCCGGCGGCGTCTTCACCGAACAGGTGATCCGTCCCACCGGGCTCATCGACCCCGAGATCGAGATCCGCCCGGTCGAGATGCAGGTCGACGACCTGCTGGACGAGGTGCGCAAGGTCGCCGCCAAGGGCTACCGGACGCTCTGCACCACCCTGACCAAGCGCATGGCCGAGGACCTGACCGAATACATGCACGAACAGGGCATCCGCGTACGCTACATGCACAGCGACATCGACACGATCGAACGGATCGAAATCCTGCGCGACCTCCGGCTGGGCGCTTTCGACGTGCTGATCGGGATCAACCTGCTGCGCGAAGGGCTGGATATCCCGGAATGCGGGCTGGTGGCGATCCTGGACGCCGACAAGGAAGGATTCCTGCGTTCGGAAACCTCGCTGATCCAGACCATAGGCCGCGCCGCGCGCAACGCCGAAGGCCGCGTGATCATGTATGCGGACCGCATCACCGGCAGCATGGAACGCGCCCTGGCCGAAACCAACCGCCGCCGCGAAAAGCAGGTCGCCTACAACATCGAACACGGGATCACGCCGCAGACCGTGAAGAAGAACGTCGAGGATATCCTGGCCGGTCTGTACAAGGGCGATGTGGACATGAACCGCGTGACCGCCAGGGTCGACAAGCCGCTCGCCGGGGCGAACCTCAAGGCCGTGCTGGAAGGGCTGCGTACCGACATGCGCAAGGCCGCCGAGAACCTGGAGTTCGAAGAGGCCGCGCGCCTGCGCGACGAGGTCAAGCGCCTGGAAGCCGTGGATCTTGCCATCGCCGACGACCCGATGGCGCGCCAATCCGCCATCGACGCGGCTGTCGAGGCCTCGACCACCTCGCAAGGCCGCTCCACCGCCGGCCGCGGCGGCATGCGCGGCGGCAAGGCAAGGCCACGGCGGCGTTGAGGGCCGACGTCAAGGGATTCGGTGAAGGTGGCGCACCGGATCTGACAAGGTTTGCGACACGAAACCCTGCACCGCATCGAAGTCGACGAACAGAAACGGGTTCCGATAGGGTTCTCTGTCCGCCTCGGTCATTGACAGGTAAAGTTCAAGACCACGGGCGGCGCGCTCAATGGCATTGCGACGGCCTGCGATAAGCAACAGCGAAAGCCCCAAGCGTTCAAGCCATATTGGGAAATCGTGCTCCCAAGCCTTGCAGACCTCAGGTCCAAGTGGCACGGACACCTTCTTGCCCGTTCTGATGACATGCCTGAACCCCCATCTGTTCATCTTGAAAGGCCTGTCGTCGGCGGGATTGCCACGCTCCAGCGTTGCAACATATTCGGGAAGGCTGCGAAACATTTGATGCAGGATCATGCCGTTGCCGGGATGATCCGGCGCCCCTAGCGTAGCATGGCGGCCGGTCAGGGGACGTCCTGACACGACAATCTCGCGCTGAAATTCAGGGGCCGTGACGACATGGGCGTTGAGAACAGTAACAGTTCCCCCGTAGCGCCACAGCATCTTCATGTGATTATGCGGCACGCCGACAAAATCGGGCACGAAAGCATTGCTGAAAGGCGCATCGTCCTTGTCCGGCACCACCCAGTTGAACATCATGGTATCCGGCGCATCATGACGGTTGATATAGGCTGACACCGTAGTGTCACCTGTCAGGGGAACCCAGAACTCATCGACGTCAAGAAACATCACATAATCCGGTTTCACCTGCATACCGTCGATCATGTGCAACGCCAGTTGATAGGCGCGCTTCTGAAACTCATTGATAGGCCAAACCTCACGCCAGGGGTCTGCATCTATGTGAATGACCTCGGGCAGGCGCGCAGCCATCTGCGCGGCCATCACGGCCGTGTCGTCTTCGGAATTGTTGGTCATCAGGATGATGGGCGAAAACCCCATCCGCAAATGATGATAGACGAATTGCGCCATATAGGCCGCTTCGTTCGCGGCAATCGCGACCAGCGCAACCTTGAAATTCTTTGACATCGGGACCCTGTTCACTCGCAACAAACCGCCCCGCACAGGGCAAGATCAGATCATAAAGGGCGGCCCCCTCGAATGCCAGAAAAACCGCGCCTCACTCTCCGGTCACGCTTAGCCCCAGAACCCGCCAGCTTTGCATGCCACCCCGGTAATAGCTGATCCGGTCGGCCGGATAGCCCGTGGCGATCATCGCCCGGATGGCAGAGGGCGATTGCCCGCACCACAGCCCGTTGCAGAACAGCGCCACGCGGCGCGCGTTCTCGCAATCCCAACCGTCGAAATCCGGCTCGCAGCCCAACTCGCCCAAACGGTCCACCATCCGGTCATAGGGCATGTTGACCGCACCGGGGATGCTGCCACCGGCAAACCAGTCGGGCGTGCGGCTGTCGATCACCAGCACATCGGGATCGGCCAGCATCTCAAGAAGCTCCAGCTCACCGATCGTGGTGACGCCATCGGCGGGGCTCATCGGCTGGATGCAGAACGGCGGGCAGGCACGCGAGGTCCGCGCCCATTCTCCCGTCACCTCGTGGTCATTATCCTGAATGCGCCCGATCTCGACCGGGCCCGTCTCGGTCTGGACGGTCACGCTGGGAATATCGGGGCGAATGTTGACGGGCCCCGGCTGCTCGGCCTGTCCCGGTGTCAAAGCCAGCACGGACAGGATCGCGGCCAGCGCGAGTGTCAGGATAGGTGGGCACATGGTCTTCTCTCCTTCGTGTCGCCCGGGCATAACACACGGGCCGATCACACGGGCCTATTACAGGGGCCGATCACACCGGCACGGGCCGGACGGCGCACACGGGCCCTGCGTTCTTCTTGCTTCAAATATCCATGTCCGCCCGCGCCGTGATGGCGCAACGCCCGCTAGCGCAGGACATGCACCGCGCAGCCCGCATGGCGCACCACTGTCGTGGCGGTCGACCCCAGCAGCAGGTCCTGCATGCCGGGACGATGCGAGGCGATGACGATGCAATCGACCCCGTGCTTGTCGGCCCAGTCAAGAATCGTACGGCCCGAATGCCCTTCGACCAGAACCGCTTCAGCCCCCGGCGCGCCCGAGGCCATGGCCTCCAGCTCGGTCTGGATCGCTTTGCGGCTTTCCGTGATGTATTCGGGGGGCATGTAGGAAATCGCATAGCCCGGAATCTGTTCCATCACATGCAGAAGGGTGATTTTCGCGCCCTCGCTGGCCAGTGCCTTGGCCACTCCGATCGCGCCTTCGGCGTCACGATCCTCATCGAACGAAATCGGCACCATGATATTCCTGTACATCGGGTTTTCCTCCTGTGATGGCGCGATCATCAGACACCACAGACCCATGCCGGTCCTTGATCCATGTCATATCCGCGCAATGGCCAGGGTCAGTAGGTCGCGACGACATCATACATGACAGGTTCGAACGTCTTGCACAGCGCGGCCAGGGTCCGGTTGCGCGCGCGCATGTCCGGGGTGCGCAACATGGCCTGGAAATCCTCGCGGCTGCGCCATTGCGAGTAGTTGGCGATGCGCGTCTGGGCATCGTTGACATGCAGCCCCGCGGCAATGAAACCGGGCTGCTTCGAGATGAACTCGGCATAGGCGGCATTCAACGCCTCAAGCAGATCCTGGCAGGTGCCCGGTGTCATTTCGAAGGTCGTGATCACGGTCTGGCAATCGGCGGGTGTCTTGATGCTGGGCATGTCTGGTCCTCCCTGTCCTGCAATGGGCGCGGCGGCTGCGGCCAGCGCAACCCGCCGCCGACATGATAACATGACACGCACCCGCTCCAAAGACGGCGGTGTTAACCATTGATTCACCTTCCCGGATGATCCTGTGCCGGTGGAGGGTTCCCTTGATGGGGCGGTTGCTGGTCATGTTCTGCTGCCTGCTAGCCGGGCATGCCAATGCCGGCGCCTGGCCGCGCGCGGCCGGTACGGGCTTTGCCAGTGCCGGCGTGTGGCATGGGGTGGACGACACCGACAGCTATGCCACGCTTTTCGCTGAATACGGCCTGCTGCCGCGTCTGACCATTGGGCTGGATGCGGGCCGCAGCGTTTCGGGCCAGACAAAGGCGGTGGTCTTCCTCCGCGCGCCGCTTGGGCGGACGCTCGGGTTGCTGACGGCGGGCGAGATCGGACTGGGCGAAATCGCAGGCCAACCCGTGCTGCGCCCCGGCCTGTCCTTCGGACACGAGATATCCACCCGCATGGGCCAGGGCTGGCTGTCGATCGACACTCTGCTGGAGGCGGATCTGGAAACCCGCCGCCTTGATCTCAAGGCGGATATCACGCTGGGGTTCACACCCCATGTCATGACCGGACAGGCCGAGGCCCCGCCCTCGGACTGGACCCTGATGCTGCAACTCCAGACCGGTCTGGTCGATCTGCACGAGAGCCTTTTGCAGCTTCAGACCGAGGGGATTGTCCCCGAACCCAGCTTTCTGCGGCTGGCCCCCTCGGTCACATACCGGATCAACGACCGGACCAGGCTTGAATTCGGCTTCTACAGGGGGCTGCGGGACACGCGCGAACGCGGGTTGAAGTTCGGTGTCTGGACCACGTTCTGAGGCCCCTGCCGCCGGGCAGACCGCGCCGCTTGCCCCGCTTCCGACGCGCCCCTAATCTATGGGCATGAGCACCGACAAACCCAGCCCGATCCGCCCGACGGATGACGAAGCCCGCAACCTGGCGCGGGGGCTGATCGCGCAGGCGCGGCACGCGGCCCTTGGCGTGATCGACCCGGAAACAGGATCGCCCATGGTCACGCGGATAGCCTTTGGCAAGACGCCACAGGGCCATCCCGCGACGCTGGTGTCCGACCTGTCGCATCATACGCGCGCATTGAAGGTCAACCCCTCCGCATCGCTCCTGCTGGGAGAGCCGGGGCCACGGGGCGACCCGCTGACCCATCCACGCCTGACCCTTCAGGCCGTGGCCCATTTCTTGCGACAGGGCGAAGCCGGACATGCCGAGGTGGCCGCGCATTGGCTGCACGACCACCCCAAGGCCAGGCTTTATATCGGCTTTGCCGATTTTTCCTTTGCGCGGTTCGACGTGCAGCGCGCCTATCTGAACGGCGGGTTCGGACGCGCCTTCGTGCTGACAGCGGATGATCTGGGCTTCTGAGCCGTCATGGATTGTCCATCCGCGCCATCACCGATACCGCGCCTGTCACGGCCTGGGGCCAGCCCAGATGGACCTGGTTGCGCGCAGGGCCCTGTTCGGTCACCGCATGGGGCATCTCGTAGCGGATCACGTTGGAGGTGTTGCGGATGGGCCCCCGCGCCACGACGGCCTCGACCTGCTGGACAAAACCACCGAACGGCAGCGGGCCGGCCGCGTTGACCACCCATGTTTCGGCGGCCGTGTTCTGCGTGTGCTGGATCGCGAAAGGGTTGACGATCCCCTGCACCACGGAATTGAACAGGTTGCCCTGGACCAGGATGTTCCGCATCCGGCCATAGTCGAGATCGGCAAACGAGGTATCGACATGTTCGACCCGGTCGATATCACCCCGGATCGCGCGGAACACGTTGCCTGTCATCGTCAGACCGCTGATGAAATGCCCTGCCCCATGCGGCTTGACCACGAAGAAGCGAAACCACGGCGCCACGTCAATCGCCTGGAAGATATTGCCCGTGACACTGAGCGCGCTGAACGAAAACTCGCTGCTGAAGGCGGGTTCGGGATCATGCTCGTTGGTCCATTCGATAAAACAGTTGTCGATGTAATTGCCGATGATCGTCGCACGGTTATGGCTTGAGGTCAGGATCAGGCCGCCGGTCCGCACGCCGCCCGGTTCATCATCGCCCTGGAACCAGTGATTGCCCGCAATGATGCTGGCCGTGCCGCCCAGCACCGCGAAATGGCGAAACTGGGTGATCCGGTTGTTGCGCAGCTTGACGTCGTTGGCATTGCAATTCAACGCGATCGATGCGCGGTCCTGCGCGCGGGTCTGGATCTCGTTGGACAGGAACTGGCAGCGGTCGATCAGCATCCCCTGGCAACCGATCCCGATCGAGGTGATGCCACGGTCACGCGGCGTGGTGAAAAAGCAATCCTTGACGTGAAAGGTCAGGCCCGTGGGGGCCAGCATGATCCCGCTGGCGCGCCCGCCACACAGGAATTCGATATCCGACATGGAAAACCGCGACAGTTGCGAAAAGCCACTGAAATCAAGGATATATTTGAACCGGCGGAACGTGTAGGTCTGCGTGCCGGCCGCATCGAACAAGGGCATCGAAAGGGTAATCTCGCCGGTGCCCACGTTCTTGTCGCGGACATAGACCTCGCGCCCCACGCCGTTGCCCTCGATCAGCGATCCCACGGGGATATTGGCGACATTGGCCACCCCGGTCAGGCGCAGGGGGTCGCCCAGCGCATAGGTCGCCTGCGAGGTGAAGACATCCGTGGCCCAGGCGGCATTCTCCTCGACGAAGAACTGCCCGTTGCGGATATGGCGGCGCTGCGCGAATTGCGTACGGTTCGGCACGGCGGCGGCCATGTCGATCGGAGCGCGCAGCTGGATGCGCCGCCCGCCCAGGTCCAGCGACTCGTGATCCACGTTGTTCAGCAGGGCCTGGAACGCCTTGCGGAAGCCCAGCACCTCGTCCCCGAAAGCGTCGATATAGGCGGGTAGGTCGAAATCCCTGGTCAGCGACAGGATCGCCTCGGTCGGCATGGTCAGCCTGCCCTCGAACTGGATCCGGCTGTTGATCGTAAGGCTCTGCCCGATCCGATAGGTGCCGTTGGAGACAAGGATACGCCGCCCCGCCGCCGCCTGATCAGCCGCGACAAAGGCCGCGCGATCATCGGCAACGCCATCGCCAACGGCCCCGTAATCACGCACATCGACCCAGTTCATCATGTCGCGGTGGAAGACCGATGTGATATCCTCGATCACCAGATCGTCGATCCGCACGATCCCGCCATTCGCGCCGGTCAGGTCCAGTCCGAAATGACCGTACAGCGGCAGACCACCCCAGACCATATCCACGCCAGACCGCGCGCCCGCGCCCACGATCGCGCTGACCTCGGTCACGCGGCCATAGCTTTGCAATGCGACAGCCGGCCCGGTTTGCGGCACACCGGCCACATTGACCCCGCCCGCGCCCCCGGCCCATCCGGCAATCCGCACCGTGGGCAAGGCACCGCTGATCGCCTTTACACGCGCCGTAATCTTCAGGTAGCAGCCCGGCAGCAGCGGGGTTTCCCCCATGTAGCGCAGGCGCTGCACGGTCTGGGTCTTCTGCATCTCGAGACAGCCGGCAAAATCCTGATCCGCCGGAACAAACCCGGCGTTGGCCGCCGAAAGATAGGTGTCCGAACCGGGCGTGCCGTCCTGGCTGGACCACACGTCAAGCCCCGCCTCGAACGGAGGGGGCATCAAGACCACGCCATCGGTAATCGCTTTGTTCATCAGGATCCCTTTCCATCACGGCCGGCATCGCGCCCGGCTGGTCAGGGATCTATCAACGAGTCATTAACGAAGCCCGATGGCACCGTGACGGTGCCCGGTTGCGGATCAGGCGCTGACCTCGGGCTGTTTCAGCAGTTGCACACCATTGATCTGCCAGCCTTCGGGTGTCTGGATCATCTGGTAATCCAGGACATGCACCCGCCCGGCCCCGTCAACGATCTGCACCTTCTGCCAGATCGCACCTGCGATCTCGCGCTGTTCCAGATAGGTGACCTCGGCCGGCCGCCAGACCATCGGGTAACCCTGGCGGACCATGGCGCCGAAATTTTCGGGCGTGCGGAAGATATTCCTGATCGAGGGACTTGCGAAATCGAAGGCTGCGCCGAAGTCATCCGCCTTGAACGCCTCAAGCTGCTGCCCGATCGTGTCTTCGATCCCGCGCTCCTGCGCCTTTGCGGCACCTGTGCCCAACCACAAGGCCAGCACCAGCAGCGCCACCATCCGTCCCAATGCCTGCAAAAACGTCATGGCCGATCCTCCGCGATGTCACGAGGGATCAGCTAGACCGGGGTGGCGGCGCGTCAATCCCTCAGGTCAGATCGCCCGCCAGCGCGCGGTCGATCAGGACCACGGTTTCATCCACGCCGTAAAGGGCGATGAACCCGCCAAAGCGCGGGCCCTGGCTTGCACCCAGAAGCACCTCGTAGAGGGCCGTGAACCAGTCGCGCAGCGGATCGAACCGGTCGCGGCCCACGGCAAAGACCAGGCCTTGCAGGGCCTCGGCATCCAGCCCGCCCTCCCAGGTCTTCAGCTGGTCGCGCAGGTCGATCAGCGCCTCACGCTCCAGGTCGCTGGGCGCGCGGTAAACCTTATGCGGCTTGACGAAATCGTTGTAGTAGCGAACCGCGAAACCGGCCGCCTGATCCATGTCGGGATTGGCCTCGGGCGTGGCGTCCGACGCGTAACGCTGGATGAAGCCCCACAGCTTGTCCTTGTTCTCGGCCGCCGACACCGACGCAAGGTTCAGCAACATCGAGAAGGGCACGACCATGTGGCTCTCGGGCGGGTTGCCGCCATGGATATGCCAGACCGGGTTGTTGACCTTTCCGGCCGCATCCTGATCGGGATAGGCGCGCAGCTGCTGATGATATTCGTCCACCGCGCGCGGGATCACGTCGAAATGCATCCGCTTGGCGGTCTTGGGCTTGAGATACATGAAATACGACAGCGATTCCGTGCTGGCATAGGTCAGCCATTCGTCGATGGTCAGACCGTTGCCCTTGGATTTGCTGATCTTTTCACCATTCTCATCCAGGAACAGCTCATAGGTGAAATGCTCGGGCTTGCGGCCGCCCAGGATCTCGCAGATGCGGTCATAGATCGGCGTGTTGGTGCTGTGATCCTTGCCGTACATCTCGAAATCCACATCCAGCGCCGCCCAGCGCGCGCCGAAATCAGGCTTCCATTGCAGCTTCACATTGCCGCCCGTCACCGGCAGCGTCCATTCGCGCCCGTCCTCGTCATCGAAGGTGATGGTGCCATCCTTGGCATTCACCTCCTTCATCGGCACATACATGACGCGGCCCGTTTCGGGATGGATCGGCAGGAAGATCGAATAGGTCTGCCGGCGTTCTTCACGCAGGGATTTCAGCATCACCTCCATCAGCGCGTCATAGCGCTCTGCCGCGCGCAGCAGGATCGTGTCGAACTGGCCCGACTTGTAGAACTCGGTCGCGCTGATGAAGTCGTACTGGAACCCGAAAGTATCCAGGAAACGCCGCAGCATCGCATTGTTGTGATGGCCGAAGCTTTCATATTGGCCGAACGGATCCGGCACGGACGTCAGCGGGCGTTGCAGATGCTCGCGCAGCATCTCGGGGTTGGGCACGTTTTCGGGGACCTTGCGCATCCCGTCCACATCGTCCGAAAAACAGATCAGCCGTGTCGGGATGTCCGAGATCAGCTCGAACGCGCGGCGGATCATCGTGGTGCGCGCCACCTCGCCGAAGGTGCCGATATGCGGCAGGCCCGAGGGGCCATAGCCTGTCTCGAACAGCACGTAACCCTTTGCGGGCGCCGCCTTTTCATACCGTTTGACCAGTTTGCGCGCTTCTTCGAATGGCCAGGCTTTCGAGGCAAGGGCGGCATCGCGCAAATCGGTCATGTCAGTCTCCATCATATCGGGACAGCAGGCGGGGAACCGCGCAGATCGCGCGGAGTCAATCGTGGCTTCCTATTGCTACGCCCCCTGACAGTCAATATTCTGCGCTGCAACACGCCTTTGTTCGCCCAAATTTCAGGACCTGCCATGACGGATCAACTGCCCCACCCTCTCAGCCCGCAGGATTGCCTGGTTGCCGTGATGATCGCCGTATCCCTGTCGGATGAAAGCATCCGCACATCGGAACTGGTGCGGATCCAGGCCGCGGTGAACCATCTGCCGATCTTCGGGGACTATGACATCGACCGGATGAACCTGACCGCGCAGACCGTGTTCGATCTGTTTTCAGAAGAAGACGGGCTGGATGCCCTGTTCGGGCTGGTGCGCGACAATCTTCCGGAACGCCTGTTCGAAACCGCCTATGCCCTGGCCTGCGACGTGGCTGCCGCCGATGGCAGGATCCTCGAGACCGAGCTGCGCCTGCTGGAAGAAATCCGCTATGAGCTGAATATCGACCGGCTGCACGCCGCCGCGATCGAACGCGGTGCGCGCGCCCGACACATGAAGGCCTGAACGCCAGTTCACCCTGAAAACCGGCCCTTCCCGGGGTGAACGGCATCGCATATGCGGCAAACCTTGGTCGTTGACGTGAACGGTTTGATCCATCGCCCTGTTCACCCACCCATCCCGAAGAGAGGTCGCGATGCAGCGCCCCGCATGTCTTGCCACCGGCTTGTTGATCCTTTGCCCCGTCTCGATCATCGGCGCCCCCGGCTGACGCCGGACGATCGCTGTTGCTGCAATGTGACGTGTCACGCTGCCCGTCTCCGGGCATGTAATCTATGGTTGCGAGGTTTTCCTGGCCGACCTAGCCTTTGATCACTCGATTTGATTCGATTTAGCCTTGATTTCAACAGTGTTTGTGAGTGTCGGAGTAACCAGTCTTGAAAAACGCATTCTTTGCAGGGGTCTTGTTGGCCTCTGGTGTCGCGGCAAGTGCATCGGCGCAAAGCCTTGAGAACCTCACGGTCGAGGGCGGCCTGTCCACCCTGGGCCTCTACATCGCACCGAAGGTCGAAATCGCCGGGCCATGGAGCGCACGCGTACCGCTGTATCTGGGTTCGTTTTCGGATACGTTCGACCTGGACGGTAACGACATCGACGGAAAGCTGACGTCGAACTCTGCCGCGATCATGGCTGATTACGGCCTTGGCAACAGCGGCTTCCGGCTGTCGGGTGGTGTGTCGCTGGGGGGATACAAGCTTGAAGGTACAGCCTCGACCCTGACCATCGAAGGCAACAGCTATACCGGCAACTTCACCGCCAAGATGCAGCAGAAACGCGAGGTGGCGCCGGTGCTGGCCATCGGATATGCCCGGTCCTTCGGCAATAACTGGGGTATCGTTGCGGAAATCGGCGCGCGTATCACCAGCCTGGAACTGACCACGACGGGGCAGGATGCGATCACCAACCCCGTGAGACGGGCGCAGTTCGACGCCGATCTGGCCCAGGCGAACCGGGACCTGAGCGATGTCAAGATACTGCCCTTCCTGACCTTGGGCGTCTCCTACAACTTCTGACGATCACGGCCTGATGTGGCGCGCCTGCAAACGGTGCGTCGCATCAGGCGCGATCGCATCAGGCGCTGTAAAGCGTGCCCCAACGCTCGATCAGGTCCTGTTGCAGGGCCTTGGCACGGCGGTTCCAGCCCTGTGCACCGGCCGGGCGTTCACGTTCGGCGCGCGGGATGCCGTCGCGCCGCTTGGCATCGGCGGCAAAGATCGCGAAGGCCAGGGGGCGCCCGTTGTCTCGGGCCATGTAGCCCGCAAGACCGCTGACAAAATTCAACGTGCCGGTCTTGGCGTTGACCTTGACCTGATGAGCGTCCGTCTTGCGCCCTTTCTCATCCTTCAGCGGATAGGCCCGCAGCAAGTCAGGCAGCATCCCCTGCCGGCGCGCCCGCACAAGGGCCGCCACCATGTCTGCCGCAGCCAGACGCGACTGATCGCCCAGCCCCGAGTGATCGACAAGCGACGGCGACGACAGGCCCAGCGCCGACGCGGCCCAGGCATTCATCGCATTGGCCGATGCCGCCAGCGACCCAGGCTGCCCGCCCTTGGCAAGCGTAGCCGCCAGCCCCACCATCTCGGCGGTCAGGTTCGTGGAATAGCGCAACATGTCGCGCAGGATCTCGGGCAGCGGCAGGCTTTGCTGGCGCACCAGCACCGTCCCGCCCGGCAGGCTGCGGGCCGCACCCTCGGCGGGCAACCGGATTCCATGGGCGCCTGCGAACGTGCGGAACACTTCGCCCGCATAGATGTCGGGGCGTCGCACGGGCAACCATCGCGCGCCCCCCTTGCCCAGGGCTGACTGCGCCACGGTCCATTGATCGACACCCTGCGTATCGGCATAGGTATAAACAGGCAGTTCACGCGCCACGATGGACATGCGCGCCACGCGGACATCGGGCCGGTAACGATCCGATCTTGCATCCATCGTGATGCCATAGCCCTGCCCGTTGCGTTTCCATTCGAAATGCACCCGGTTGAAATTCAGCGAAAGGCCGGACACGGCAGGGTTATAGCCCACATGTTCAGGCTGTTCCGCATCGATCGCGCGGGCATAGGGCAAGGCACCGCCCCAGACCAGGAAGCGGCCCCGCACTTCGCGCACCCCGGCCGTTTTCAGCTTGGCCGCCATTTCGGCCAGCGCATTGGTATCCAGCATGGGATCGCCACCGCCCGCCAGCACCAGATCGCCGGACAGGATCCCGTTCTGCACCGGCCCGGTTGCGATCAGTCGCGTTTCAAAGCGATGCGAGGGGCCCAGCGCATCCAGCGCATAGATCGCCGTCAGGGCCTTGACCACGCTGGCGGGGGGCAGCCCGCGCTGCGGTTGACGCGCCTCCAGCATCTGGCCGGTGTCCGCATCGGCCAGGGCATAGACCACCTCGCCACCCAATTGCGCCTTGCTGACAAGCGCATCGGCCGCAGGCACCGTGGCCGCAAGCCCCCCGGCCGGCCGCAAGGCCGGGCGCAGCGATTGTGAAGGCGCATTCGCGCAGGCGGGAACGCCCGTCAAGGCCAGCGCCGCGACCGAACCGGCAAGGAAACCACGTCTGGAAACAAAATCACTCATGCCTGAATCCTACTCGTCCCGGCCCTGACCAGACAAGCCCACATCCGCGTGAGGCACCTGCCCCGCCATCCAGCCCCCGCGCGCCCGGATCGCCGAAGACGATATATCCCGCAGCGGCACATTCACGAAACACCAGGCCGGGGCATCCGCATGGGCCAGGGCCCGGCTGAACTTGGCCTTGATCCGTGCGGCATGAAAGGTCCGCGCCGCGCGGCTGGCCCGCGCCGGCAGGTTCTGCCCCGGCCGCGCCAGGACGCCGACCGGCACCCGCGCCATGATCTGCCGCCAATCCTGCCACCGATCGAACTGCACAAGGTTATCCGCCCCCATCAGCCAGACAAAGCGCACGCCCGAATAGGTCGCCTGCAACGCCGCGATGGTTTCCGCCGTATAGCGCGTGCCGGCACGCGCCTCGAAGTCGGTGACGATCACGCGCGGATCGCGGATCAGCGCGCGGGCGCGCGCCATCCGGTCCGCCATGGGGGCGGGCCCCCGCGCCTTCAGCGGATTGCCGGGACTGACCAGCCACCAGACCCGGTCCAGCCCGAACAACCGCAGCGCCGCGCGGGTGATATGCACGTGCCCCGCATGGGCCGGATCAAACGATCCGCCGAGAAGCCCGATCACCTGACCGGGGCGTGCATGGGGTATCTCGTGGCGCATCATGTCTCCGTTCCGGGCCCCGTCCTGCCGCGACATCCGGGGGCGCAGTTGTCAACGCCGCGCCCGCTTTGTCAATCAGGGGCGGGTCTGTCCTTCGCGGCGCATTGCCCCCGCGCCCCTTGATCGTTATCTACGGGCCAAATCCACGCATTCCCCTCAAGGAGCGATCCGAATGGCAGCCTATCAATACGTCTATCACATGCAGGGTGTGTCCAAGACCTACCCCGGCGGCAAGAAATGCTTCGAGAACATCCACCTGAACTTCCTGCCGGGCGTCAAGATCGGTGTCGTCGGGGTCAACGGCTCGGGTAAATCGACCCTGCTCAAGATCATGGCGGGCATGGACAAGGATTTCCAGGGTGAAGCCTGGCACGCCGAAGGCGCGACCGTGGGCTACCTGCCGCAGGAGCCGGAACTGGACCCCTCGCTTGACGTGCGCGGCAACGTGATGCTGGGCGTGGCCAAGAAAAAGGCCATCCTGGATCGCTACAACGAACTGGCGATGAACTATTCCGACGAGACGGCGGATGAAATGGCCGCCCTGCAGGACCAGATCGACGCGGAAAATCTGTGGGACCTGGACAGCCAGATCGACATCTCGCTCGAGGCGTTGCGCTGCCCGCCGGATGATGCCGATGTGACCAAGCTGTCGGGCGGTGAAAAGCGCCGCGTGGCGCTGTGCAAACTGCTGCTGGAAGCGCCCGACATGCTGCTTCTGGACGAACCGACCAACCACCTTGACGCCGAAACCATCGCCTGGTTGCAAAACCACCTGATCGCCTATCCGGGCACCATCCTGATCGTCACCCATGACCGTTACTTCCTGGATGACATCACGGGCTGGATCCTGGAACTGGATCGCGGTCGCGGCATACCCTATGAGGGGAACTATTCCAGCTGGCTGGAACAGAAGGCCAAGCGTCTGTCGCAGGAAGCGCGCGAGGACAAGTCCAAGCAGAAGACGCTGGAACGCGAACTGGAATGGATGCGGCAAGGCGCAAAGGCGCGGCAGGCCAAATCCAAGGCCCGTATCAACGCCTATAACGAAATGGCCAGCCAGTCCGAACGCGAAAAGCTGGCCAATGCCCAGATCGTCATCCCCAACGGTCCCCGCCTTGGCAACAAGGTGATCGAGGTGAACGGGCTGAAGAAACACATGGGAGACAAGCTACTGATCGAGGATCTGAGCTTTTCTCTGCCGCCGGGCGGCATCGTCGGCGTGATCGGCCCCAACGGCGCCGGCAAGACCACGCTGTTCCGCATCCTGACGGGGCAGGAACAGCCCGATGAAGGCACCGTGGAATATGGCGACACGGTCAAGCTGTCCTACGTGGATCAGAACCGCGACGATCTGAACCCCAATGAAAACGTCTGGGAAGCCATCGCCGACGGGCAGGACATCATCAAGCTGGGCGATGCCGAAGTGAACGCGCGGGCCTATTGCTCGGCTTTCAACTTCAAGGGCGGCGACCAGCAGAAGAAAGTCTCGCTTCTGTCGGGGGGCGAACGGAACCGGGTGCACATGGCGCGCCTGCTGCGTTCGGGCGGGAACGTCCTGCTGCTTGACGAACCGACCAACGACCTTGACGTCGAAACCCTCCGCGCGCTGGAAGATGCGCTGGTGGATTTCGCGGGCTGCGCTGTTGTCATCTCGCACGACCGTTTCTTCCTGGACCGGATCTGTACCCACATCCTGGCCTTCGAAGGCAATGCCCATGTCGAATGGTTCGAAGGCAACTTCGAACAATACGAGGAAGACAAGAAACGCCGCCTTGGCGCCGACGCGCTGGAACCCAAGCGGATCAAGTTCAAGAAGTTCACCCGCTGAACAAGGGCGGGCGGATTGGTCCGAAAGGCACGATCCGCCCCCAAAACAAGGCACAAGGGTTGCCGCGCCTTGATCGAATCCTCTGGGAATGGCACATCTTTGGTATAGCCAACAAGGATTTGACCCCGACATGATCACGCGCCGCTCTTTTATCGCCTCGACCCTGGCTGCCGCGACCCTGCCGCAGACGGTATTTGCCCAGGCAAAGACGTTTACCCTCAATCCGCGGTTTGCGCCGCAGGATGTGACCATCGACGCCAAATATGGCGTGGGTCAGTTGCTGGTGCTGCCGCGCGCGCATTTTCTGTATTTCGTGACAGATGCGGGACGGGCACGCCGCTATGGCGTGGGCGTCGGCAAGGCCGGGCTGGAATTCACCGGCACAGCCACGATCGACGTCAAGAAACAGTGGCCGACATGGCGCCCCACGAACGAGATGATCGAACGTGATCCCCGCGCCTACGCCAAGTTCATCGACAATGACTATGTCCAGCCGGGTGGGCCGGGCAATCCATTGGGGGCGCGCGCGCTCTATCTGTTCCAGAACGGGCGCGACACCTATTTCCGCATCCATGGCACGACCGAGCCACAAAGCATCGGCCGGTCGGTATCGAACGGATGTATCCGGATGATCAACGACCATGTGATCGATCTTTACGAACGCGTCCCCGTCGGCACGGTCGTCACGGTTCTTTGATCCACACAGTTTCGCCACAAAACAAAAGGGGGCGCCACTGGCACCCCCTTTTTTCATTTTGCCGCGCGACCTTATTTGAAGGCGCAGCCGCTTTTGACGCCAAGTTTGCGGAACACAGTCGCTGCGGGGCAGAAGCCCGTGATCGACGACTGGATCAGGTTCACGCCGATGAAAACGGTGAACCACATGAACAGCGGCGAAACCACCGCAGTCAGCACCACGCTGAGCAAAACCATGAAACCTGCAAACATCATCACGCTACGATCGAGTGTCATCTCTTGATCCTTGTCCGGGGCAGGCCCACCATGCGCCCGCGTTGACCCGAATATAGACCAGATCACTTTGACATTCAAGTATTGGAATACGATTACAGCAAAACGTGCCAAACCAGATAATTCGGCGTCAGAAAGGCGAATGCGATGCAGAACAGCTTGGCGCCATGCACGATCTTGGGGAACAGGCCCTTGCCCTCAGCCGCCTCGCCGAACCCCAACAGGCCCGCCATGACCGCATGACCGCCAGCCATCTGCGCCATGTCCTTGCGCCGGATCGAGGCCATCGCCGCCTCACGCACAGCAGCCTGCCGCTTCGCTTCATCCTCGCGTGCCATCATGAATCCTCCATCCATTCTTGCCGATCCTTCAACTCATCCAAATGCTTTTGATAGCTGCGAGATGTGACGAAACCCCAAAATGTCGAGGGCGGATCGCAAAAACTTCAGACATTTGGCGCAAAATCTGCCCGATCGCGCGAAAGTCCCGAATATCCTTGCCTTATGGGCACCACTCTGCCATACGCGGCCCTGCTACGTTATTCTTTTTCGACCACTGTCTTCCGTCCAACGGCGCTCAGTCCTTCGATCCAGACCGACCAACGCCGGGCCATCGCACTGACGCGGATGGCGACACAAGACAGGAGAACACGGATATGGCTACTGGCACCGTGAAATGGTTCAACACCACCAAAGGCTTCGGCTTCATTGCACCCGATGGCGGCAGCAAAGATGTGTTCGTGCACATCTCGGCCGTCGAGCGTTCGGGTCTGACCGGCCTCGCCGACAACCAGAAAGTGACCTTCGACATCGAAGCAGGTCGTGATGGCCGCGAATCCGCGACCAACCTTTCGCTGGCATGATGTATCGCCCTTAGGGGCGTGAACGGAAACGGGCGTGCAGGAAACTGCGCGCCCGTTTTGCTTTTCGTACTGGTCTTGCAGCCTCGGGCGCGACCGTCAGACCGCGCCCTTGACCCAGTCCACGATCCCCGCCGCGGGCATCGCACCTGACTGGCGCTTGCGCTCGCGCCCGCCGGCGAAAGCCGCCATCGTCGGAATGCCCCGGATATTGTAGAGCGCGCCGGCCTGGGGATTTTCCTCGGTATTCAACTTGACCATCCGGACCTGCCCCGCCAATGAATCCGCCGCTTTGGCAAATTCGGGCGCCATCATCCGGCAAGGCCCGCACCATGGCGCCCAGAAATCGACCACAAGCGGCAGATCATCATTGCGCGCGGCCTTTTGCAGCGTGGCAAGATCAATCTCGACCGCCTTGCCCGAGATCAGCCCTGCGCCGCATGTTCCGCATTTGGGACCAGCGCCCAGCCGTTCCTCGGGCACGCGGTTCACCTGCCCACAGGACAGGCAGGTCAATTTTCTGGATGCCATGACAGCGCCCTCCCTGCAAATATTCGACAATAAATATACGATCTTCGAATCGCCAAAAAAGGCCCCTATCGGCAAAAAACCGCATGAAAAGCCCTGAAAATAGGCGATTTCGGCCAAATATCCCTCTTGAAACGACTCTGGACCGCCCACATAATCCTGAATGCGACGTTACCAATATCGAATAGCCTGCTCCTTCACAGGTCAGTACCTCGATTATGCACTGACTAGCCGGGCTGCCGCACAGTGCGGGCAGCATATCTGTAAAGGAGATGCGGTATGGCCACTGGCACCGTGAAATGGTTCAACACCACCAAAGGCTACGGCTTCATTGCGCCCGATGGCGGCAGCAAGGATGTCTTCGTTCACATTTCGGCAGTCGAGCGTTCGGGCCTGACCGGCCTTGCCGACAACCAGAAGGTCAAGTTCGACATCGAACCCGGCCGCGATGGTCGTGAATCCGCTGTGAACATCTCTCTGGCCTGATCACCGGGTCAACCGAAGACGAAAAAGGGGTCCTGTCGCGGGGCCCCTTTGTCATTGCATCGGGCCGTGACCCACCTGCGCCGGTTCACCCCCGGATCAACCCAGGTTCACCCCCGGATCAACCCGGATCAACCGTTGTCGTCGCGCCGGGCTGCCGCAGCCTCGATCAGTTCCAACACAGCAGGCCCCATCGCATCCACGATCAGACCGACACCTTCCGCATTGGGATGAATGCCGTCATCCTGAAAATAGGCCCGTGCCGCTGACAGGTCGCCTTCCCCCAAACCCTTGAAGAAACTGTCGAAATAAAGCGCGCCATAGGTTTCAGCCAACTCCGGCCAGATCGCCTCGAAGGCAGTCTTGAACTCCGGGCCGTAATTTCCGGGCGCCTGCATGCCCACCAGCAGGACCGGCACATCAGCCGCTTGCGCCGCCTTCAGGATGCCCTCGACATTGGCGCGTGTCACCGCGGGATCCAGCCCGCGCAGCACGTCATTGCCACCCAGCGCCAGGATCATGCCGTGGATATCCGGCGTCAGCGTCCATTCGACCCGCGACAAGCCGCCCGCCGTCGTGTCGCCGGACACACCCGCATTCACAACCCGCACCGCCTGCCCCTGCGCGTCAAGCCAGGCGCGCAATTGCGGCACGAAGCCTTCCTCTTCAAACAGGCCATAGCCCTGTGTCAGACTATCGCCGAAAGCCACGATCGACAGCGGCAGCGTACGCGCCTGCTGTGCGGCAGCCCCCTGGGCCAGGACCAGCCCAAGCACCAGAACAAGGGCGGCGTAGCCCTTGCCCCATGCCCGCAAGGCCCCATATGTCAGACAAGCAATTGAAAGCAGGCGCATACTGATGACATCTCCGGTAATTTCGCTGACTGACGCGGCCCTCTCGCTTGATGGGAACGCAGGCCGCGTGGACATCCTCCACGGCATCTCGCTGGATGTCCAGAAGGGTGAAACGCTGGGTCTTGTGGGGCCATCTGGGTCTGGCAAGTCGTCTCTCCTCATGCTGATGGGCGGGCTTGAGCGCGCCAGCGGTGGACGGATCACGGCCCTGGGTCAGGACCTGACCAACATGACCGAAGACCAGTTGGCCCGCTTCCGCAGGGATCATATGGGGGTGGTGTTCCAATCCTTCCACCTCATTCCCACGATGACCGCGCTGGAAAACGTGGCAACCCCGCTGGAACTGGCCGGGCACAAGGATGCTTTCGCCCGCGCCCGCGCCGAGCTTGAGGCCGTGGGCCTGGCCAGCCGCGCCGATCACTACCCCTCGCAGATGTCCGGGGGCGAACAGCAGCGCGTGGCGCTGGCGCGCGCCTCGGCGCCGCGGCCCCGCATCCTGCTGGCGGATGAGCCGACCGGCAACCTGGACGGCAGCAACGGCACCGCGATCATCGAGCTTCTGTTCGGGCTGCGCGACAAGCACGGGGCAACTTTGGTGCTTGTGACCCACTCGGACGAGCTGGCCGCACGCTGCGACCGTGTGATCCGCCTGCGCGACGGTCGCATCGACACGGACGCCGCCACCAAGGCCGAGGCCGCAGAATGAGCCTGAAGATCGCCGCACGTTTCGCCGCGCGGGAATTGCGTGGCGGGCTCAAGGGGTTTCGCATCTTCCTGGCCTGCCTGACGCTGGGCGTGGCGGCGATTGCCGCCGTGGGATCAGTGCGCTCCAGCATCGAGGCGGGCCTGGCCCGCGAAGGCGCGGCCATCCTGGGCGGCGATGCCGAGATTGATCTGACCTATCGCTTCGCCACGCCGGAAGAACGCGCCGTGCTGGACAGCCTTGCAAAAGCCGTGTCCGAGGTGACGGATTTCCGGTCGATGATCGTCAAGGGCCAGGGCGATACCGCCGAGCGCGGTCTGACACAGGTGAAATCCGTCGATGCGGCCTATCCGCTGATCGGTCAGGTCGAACTCTCGCCCGCGATGCCGCTGTCGCAGGCGCTGGCGGGGTCGGATGGCCTGCCCGGCGCCGTGGTGCATCCATTGCTGATCGACCGGCTGGGCCTTGCGGTCGGGGACACGTTCCGCCTGGGCACGCAGGATTTCCGCCTGGTGGCCGCAATCATGCGCGAACCCGATGCCGGCGCCGACGGCTTTGGGCTGGGGCCGCGCACGATCGTCGCCACGGATGCGCTTGCCAATGCGGGACTTCTGACCGCCGGATCGCTTTATTCCACCGAATACCGGATGCTTTTGCCCGAAGGCAGCGACCTTGACAGCTTGCGCGCGCAGGCCATGGCCGCGTTCGAGGGCGCGGGCGCACGTTGGCGCGACAGTCGCAATGGCGCGCCCAGCGTCGCGCGCTTTGTTGAACGGCTGGGGTCGTTCCTGATCCTGGTGGGCCTGTCCGGCCTGGCCGTGGGCGGCGTCGGCGTCTCGGCCGCGGTGCGCGCCTACCTGGCTGGCAAGACCAGCGTCATCGCGACCCTGCGGACGCTTGGCGCGGATCGTGCCACGATCTTCCAGACCTATTTCCTGCAGATCGGCGCGCTGAGCCTGTTGGGGATCGCCATGGGCCTGATCCTGGGCGCAGCGATACCGCTGGCGATAGGACCGTTTCTTGAAGCGCGCCTGCCGGTGCCTGCCGTCTTCACCATCCACCCCGCCCCCCTGCTGGAGGCGGCGATCTATGGCGCGCTGACGGCGCTGATCTTCACGCTCTGGCCCCTGTCGCGCACGGAAGAGGTGCGCGCGGCCACGCTGTTCCGCGATGCGCTCTCGTCAAGCCGGGTATTGCCGCCGCTGCGGATGCTCGTGGTGATCCTGCTGCTTCTGGCCGCATTGATCGGCACCGCCATGGCCTTTTCCGGTGCGGCGATGCTGACGCTATGGACCGCAGGCGGCATTCTGGGCGCCTTGCTGCTGCTGGTGCTCACCGCGTTTGGGGTGCGCGCCCTGACCAAACGCATGCGCGGCGCGGCCAGGGGCCGCCCGGTGCTGCGCTGGGCGCTGGCGGCCATCGGCGGACAGCGGGACGAAGCGACGTCTGTCGTGCTCTCCCTCGGGCTTGGCCTGTCGGTGCTGGCGGCCGTCGGCCAGATCGACGGGAACCTGCGCGGCGCGATCTCGCGCGATCTGCCGGATGTGGCGCCATCCTACTTTTTCGTCGATATCCAGCGCGACCAGATGCCCGCTTTCATGGAGCGGCTGGAAAATGATCCCGCCGTGTCGCGCATCGACAGCGCACCGATGCTGCGCGGCGTGATCACGCTGATCAACGACCGCCCCGCGCGCGAGGTGGCGGGCGATCACTGGGTGGTCACCGGCGACCGCGCGGTGACCTATGCCGGGGCCATGCCCGACGGCACGCGTATTCTTGCGGGCGAATGGTGGCCCGATGACTACGACGGTCCCCCGCAGATCAGCTTTGCCGAGGAAGAAGCCCGCGAGATGGGCATCGGCCTGGGCGACACGCTGACCATGAACGTACTGGGCCGCGACATCACCGGCACGATCACCAGCCTGCGTGAGGTGGATTTCTCCAGCGGCGGCATGGGCTTCGTTCTGACGATGAACGAACGCGCGCTGGCCGGCGCACCCCATACTTTCATCTCGACCGTCTATGCCGAGGAAGCCGCCGAGGCGCAGATCCTGCGCGACGTGGCGGGATCGGCCCCCAACATCACCGCGATCCGGGTGCGAGATGCCATCGATCAGGTGTCCGGGGTTCTGGCAGGGCTGGCCGCGGCCACATCCTATGGTGCGGCAGCGACACTGCTGACCGGCTTTCTGGTCCTGATCGGTGCCGCGGCGGCGGGCGAACGGGCCCGCACCTACGAGGCGGCCGTGCTCAAGACCCTCGGCGCCAGCCGTGGCCGTATCCTACGCAGCTTTGCCCTGCGCGCCGCCCTTCTGGGGGCGGCAGCGGGTGTCGTTGCCATCGGCGCCGGGATTGCGGGCGGCTGGGCGGTCAGCCATTACGTGATGCAGACAAGCTTTACCGTGATCTGGCCTTCCGCCATCGCCATCGTGCTGGGCGGCGTGCTGGCCACGCTTCTGTCCGGTCTTGCCTTTGCATGGCGCCCGCTTGCGGCGCGCCCGGCACAGGTGCTGCGGGCGAGGGAATAGGCGTCAGCCGTCCAGAATCCCCTGCGCGACAGCTCTGCCCGACATCAGCGCCCCATGCGTTGTGCCGAAATGGACAGACGCGCAGGCCTCGCCCGCGAACCACAGACGGCCATTCCAATCAGGCCCGGCCAAGGCCTGCCGCGCCGCGGGGCCCGTGCCCACGGCATTGAAACTGTAACTGCCAAGGCTGAACGGGTCCTGCGCCCAGCGTGTCACCTGCGCCGCGACGGGCGCGGGAAAGCGCGCGCCGAACATGGCGCGCAGCGCCTGGAGTGCTGCTGCAATCGTGGCCCGGTCATCCAGGCCTTCCAGCGATGCGGCGGCCTCTGCCGCGTTGAAGCCCAGCAAGACAGGCGCCTTCACGGCACGCGCCAGCGACACCCATTCACCCCAATACCCCGGCCTGGGACCAAGCCAGCCGATCCAGTGCACGTCATCCGGCCATGCCACGCGGTCGAAGCGCAACCAGCATTTGTTCAAAAGCCCCATTCCAAGCCCGTTGATCGCGGCCTGCCGCCCAGGCTTCAGGGCCTCGGCAAAGCGGATCCGTTCCGATTGCAGAACCCCCAGCGGGACGGTGCAGATCACGTGATCCGCCGCGATGCGCTGCCCGTCCATCAGACTTACCTGACCAGGCGCGATCATCGCCACGGGCGCGGACAGGCGGATGTCCAGACCGCGCGCCAGATGGGTGGTGATCTGGTCAAACCCCTGCGGAAACAGAACATCGGGTCCGCCGAACGCCGCGCTTTCTTGCCCATACCATGCCGAGAGCTGATGCGCCGGGCTGCCATAGTCCTGCTCCAGCTGGCTGTTGACCAGATACATTACCAAGCGGCGCTGTGCGGCGTCGGCCATTTGCCAGCCGGTCGATGCCTGCAGTGCGGCCAAGACCGAGGTGTCGGCGTCCAGCTGTCCGGTGGCGTCGATCGCGCGGCTCAGGATCGCCTGGGCCTGCTGGAGGTCCGGGTCGATCACCTGGCCGTCAAGGCCAAGCAGGAGTGCCGCGTCATAGCTGGTGGCGATCAGCCGCGCACCGGCGGCCTGCGCCAGCGGGGTCAGCGGGTTGCCCTGCCGCCCGTGGATCCAGCTTGCACCCAGATCCATGGGCAGATCCGGCCAGAGGCGCGAGGTATGTATGCGCCCACCAATGCGGGCGCGCGCCTCGATCACCGTGACCTGCTGCCCTGCATCCACCAGCATCCGCGCGGCGGCAAGACCGGCGATTCCCGCCCCGATCACAGCAATGCGGCGAGGCGCGGCATCGGCCCGCCGAGGGTACACAGGGGCAAGGCTTGCGGCGAGACCCGCCAGAAAGGGGCGGCGCGTCAGATGGTGGGGCATCGCATCACTCTTGACCAGTTGTGAACATTCAACCGCAAAACGCCGCCAAGGGTATCCCTGGCGGCGTTCCGGGCCCATGTCCCATGATGGGACATTTGGCAGGCCCTGCAATATCAGCGCGTTACAGGCTCGCGTTTACCGCTTTTGAACGCTTGGCCCTGTTTCGCGCCCTATTCAGCCGCTTCGGCGTAATCGCTCATCGGCGGGCAGGTGCAGACCAGGTGACGGTCGCCCCATGCGTTGTCCACGCGGTTGACCGGCGGCCAGTACTTGTCCACGCGGAACGCACCCGGCGGAAAGCAGCCCTGTTCGCGGGTATAGGGGCGATCCCAGTCGCCCACCAGATCCTCGACCGTGTGGGGCGCATTCTTCAGCGGGTTGTTCGCGGGGTCGATCCGCCCCTCCTCGATCGCGCGGATCTCGTCGCGGATCGCCAGCATCGCATCGCAGAAGCGGTCCAGCTCGGCCTTAGTCTCGGACTCGGTCGGCTCCACCATCAGGGTGCCTGCGACCGGCCAGCTCATCGTCGGAGCGTGGAAGCCGCAGTCGATCAGACGCTTGGCGATATCCTCGACCGTGACACCGGCGCTGTCGGCGAAGGGACGGACGTCGATGATGCACTCATGCGCGACCCGGCCTGTCGGACCCTTGTAGAGGATCTTGTAGGCCCCTTCGAGCCGCTTGGCGATGTAGTTCGCGTTCAGGATCGCGACGCGCGTCGCCTGTGTCAGGCCCTCGCCGCCCATCATCAGGCAATAGGCCCAGCTGATCGTGAGGATCGAGGCCGACCCGTAGGGCGAGCCGGACACCGGGCCCTCAGTGCCGCCGGTCATCGGATGGCCGGGCAGATAGGGCACCAGATGCGCCTTGACGCCGATGGGGCCCATGCCGGGACCCCCGCCGCCATGCGGGATCGCGAAGGTCTTGTGCAGGTTGAGGTGGCTGACATCGCCGCCCAGATCGCCGGGCCGCGACAGGCCCACCATGGCGTTCATGTTGGCCCCGTCGATATAGACCTGACCGCCGTAGTCATGGGTGATCTTGCAGACCTCGATCACGGTTTCCTCGAACACCCCATGGGTCGAGGGGTAGGTGATCATGCAGCCCGCCAGATTGGCCGCGTGCAGCTTGGCCTTGGCGCGGAAATCATCTAGGTCGATGTCGCCATTGTCCGAGGATTCCACCGGCACCACGGTCCAGCCCACCATCTGCGCGGAGGCCGGGTTGGTGCCATGCGCGTTCATCGGAATGAGGCAGATGTTGCGATGGCCCTGCCCCTGCGCGCGGTGCCATGCGGCGATGGTCAGAAGACCCGCATATTCACCCTGCGCGCCCGAATTGGGCTGCATCGACATGCCGTCATAGCCGGTGACCTGGCACAGCTTCTCGCTCAGATCCTGCACGATATGGGCATAGCCTGCGGCCTGTTCCATCGGCACGAACGGGTGCATGTCCGAGAATTCGGGCCAGCTGAGCGGCATCATCTCGGCGGCCGAGTTCAGCTTCATCGTGCAGCTGCCCAGCGGGATCATCGCGCGGTCCAGCGCAAGGTCGCGGTCTGCCAGACGGCGCATGTAGCGCATCATCTCGGTCTCGGCGCGGTTCATGTGGAAGACGCCATGGGTCAGATAGGGCGTCTGCCGCACCAGCGCATCGGGCAGCGCGTAGCCGGGGGCGATGCCTTCATCCTTGCGGGTGATGCCGAAGGCGCGCCACACGGCCTCGATCGTGGCGGGGCGGGTGACTTCGTCCAGCGTGATACCGATGCGGGTGCGACCCACGGCACGCAGGTTGATCCCCTCATCGACCGCCGATTTCATCACGGCCGCCTGCAGCGGGCCGACATCCACGGTGATCGTGTCGAAGAAATGCGTCTGCTCGACGGTAAAGCCCGCCTCGGTCAGCCCGCGTGCCAGGCGCACGGTCTTGCGGTGGATGCGTTGCGCGATGGCTTTCAGCCCTTCAGGCCCGTGGAACACGGCGTAGAACGAGGCCATGACCGCCAGCAGCGCCTGCGCGGTACAGACGTTCGAGGTGGCCTTTTCGCGGCGGATATGCTGCTCGCGGGTTTGCAGCGACAGACGGTAGGCGCGGTTGCCATGGCTGTCGATGGACACACCCACAAGACGGCCCGGCATGGCGCGCTTGAACGCGTCACGGCACGCCATATAGGCCGCGTGCGGGCCACCATAGCCCAGCGGCACGCCGAAACGCTGCGTGCTGCCCACGGCGATATCTGCGCCCATCGCGCCCGGTTCCTTGAGCAGGCAAAGCGCCAGCGGATCGGCGATCACGATGCCGATGGCCTTGGCGTCATGCAGCGCATCCATCTGCGCGGTGAAGTCGGTCAGGGTGCCGCAAGTGCCGGGGTACTGGAAGATCGCGCCGAACACGCGGTCAGCCTCAAGAGCTTCGGGCGCACCCACGATCACCTCGATCCCAAGGGGTGCGGCGCGGGTCTGGATCACGGCAATGTTCTGCGGGTGGCAGTTTTCATCGACGAAGAACGCGGTCGCCTTGGATTTGGCCACACGCTGCGCCATGGTCATGGCCTCGGCCGCCGCTGTCGCCTCATCCAGAAGCGAGGCATTGGCAATCTCAAGCCCGGTCAGGTCGCTGACCATGGTCTGATAGTTCAGAAGCGCTTCCAGACGGCCCTGGCTGATTTCGGGCTGATAGGGCGTATAGGCCGTGTACCAAGCCGGATTTTCCAGGATGTTGCGCTGGATCGCGGGCGGCGTGACGGTGCCGTGAAAGCCCTGACCGATCAGGCTGGTCAGCACCGTGTTGCGCTTGCCGACCTGACGCATGTGATAGAGCAATTCGCGCTCGGACCGGGGCTTTTCGAATTCCAGCGGCTCTTTCTGCCGGATCGCGGCGGGCAGCGTGTCATCGATCAACGCCCCCAGATCGGCAGCGCCGACCACCTTGAGCATATCCGCCATCTCGGCCGGAGACGGCCCGATATGGCGGCGGTTGGCAAAGTCATACGGCAGATAGTCGGTCGGCTTGAAGCTCATCGCCCGGATCCCTTACTGTTCGATAACATGGCGTCAACGGGCGCTTGCACGCCCGCTTTGGGCCGGCCCCGCGGATCAGCCGCGAAGCTCTGGCCGGGTGGAAACTGTCAATCCACCAGTTGCTTGTATTCGTCCTCATCCATGAACTGATCCAGAGCGGACAGGTCATCGATCTTCATCTTGAAGAACCACGCAGCCCCCATCGGGTCTTCGTTGACCTTGCTGGGTTCGTCCACGATGGCTTCGTTGATCTCGACGATCTCGCCATCCAGCGGTGCGGCGATGTCCGAGGCAGCCTTGACGCTTTCGATCACAACGATCTCGTCACCCGCGGCAACCATTGTACCGACCTCGGGCAGTTCCACGAACACCACGTCCCCCAGTTGCGTACTGGCATGTTCGGTGATCCCGACCACGACCAGATCGCCCTCGACGCGCAGCCATTCATGATCTTCTGTGTATTTCATCGCTCTGGTCCCTCTTGGTTGGCGCTGATGTCATCGTTTGAAATTCGCGGGTGTGAAGGGCAACGCAACCACTGTCACTGGCAGCCGCTTGCCGCGAACATCCCCGTAAAGCCCTGTGCCCTGGGCCGCATGATCCCGCAGGACCAGCCCCATGGCAACCGGCGCGCCCACTGTCGGGCCGAAACCGCCCGACGTGATGTGACCAACCGGATCGCCGCCCTCGGGGGCGGCGTAAAGTGCCACGCCTTCGCGCATCGGCGCGCGGCCCTCGGGGCTCAGGCCGACGCGGGCGCGCGGCGCGCCACCGTCAAGCTCGGCCAGAATCCGCGCCGCGCCGGGAAAACCGCCTTGCCTTGCGCCGCCTGTGCGCCGCACCTTCTGGATCGCCCAGCTCAAACCCGCCTCCACCGGCGATGTGCCAGCGTCGATGTCATGGCCATAAAGGCACAGCCCCGCCTCAAGCCGCAGCGAATCCCTTGCGCCAAGGCCGATGGCCTCGACCCGCGCATCTGTCAGCAGGCGTCGCGCCAGGGCTTCCGCCGCTTCGGCCGGCACCGAAATCTCGAACCCGTCCTCGCCGGTATAGCCCGACCGCGACACCCAGCAATCGGCGCCTTCCAGCACCAGATCCGCCACATCCATGAAACGCATCGCCCGCACATGATCGTTGAGGCCCGCCAGCACATCCTCGGCCAATGGCCCCTGCAAGGCCAGCAGCGCCCGATCCTCGATCACCTCCAGCGTGACATCAGCGGGAAGGCCCGCGCGCATCAGGGCGATATCGGCCGCCTTGCAGGCGGCGTTGATCACCACGAACAGGTGATCGCCCCGGTTGGCCAGCATCAGATCATCCTCGATCCCGCCAGCATCATTGGTGAAAAACCCATAGCGCTGCCGGTTCAGGCCAAGCCCCGCGATATCGACGGGCACCAGCGCCTCGAACGCCTGCGCCACCGCCGCGTAGGACGGCCCGCGCAGGATCACCTGGCCCATGTGGCTGACATCGAAAAGCCCTGCTGCGGCGCGGGTGTGCAGATGTTCCTTCATCACGCCCAGCCCGTACTGGACCGGCATGGAATAGCCCGCGAAAGGCACCATCTTTGCGCCAAGTTCGGTGTGCAGCGCCTCAAGCGGCAGGTGCAAAAGCTCGCTCATCGTATCCCCTTCGATGCGCCGCGCTGACAGTTCTGAAACAATCATCCGGCATCCGTCACCCGCGCGATCCGCAGGTCTTGATGCCCCCTCTGTCCTGTTGCCTGAGATCGTTATCCCGTCGGCGGACGCGCAGGGCGCCACTCTCCAGAGTTTTTCCTGTCTGACCGGTCCTTGGGCCTGAGAGTTTCCGGGGCGGTTGCTCCTTCGGCACCGGTTTCCCGGTTCTCCCGATCTGACATCTTCACGCTTAGCCGAGTCGCATCACCCCGACAAGTGGTCGTTTTCGGATCGCGCCCGCAAAAGGGACTTTCAAGCGCGACAGGCGACAGGCTGCATGATTTCCAGCAGACGTGAATTGCCGCAGACCAGCGCATCCAGCGTGATGTCGTCAAGATGGGCATAAAAGGCTTCGGCCGCATCGGCCACCGCGATCCGCAACCGGCAGGCTTCGACCAGCGGGCAGGTGTTGTCCACATCGGCAAAGCATTCGGTCAGTGGCACCTGGCTTTCCAGCGCGCGAAAGACATCCCCGATGCGGATATCGGCCATCGGCCGACCCAGCATCACCCCGCCTTTGCGCCCGCGCTGTGTATGCAGGTAACCCAACTGCCCCAACTGGTTGATCACCTGCGCCAGATGGTTCTCGGAGGTATTGCAACATTGCGCGATCTCGGATTTCGTGACCAGGCGGTCCTGATGCGCCGCGCAATACATCAGCACCCGCATGGCAAGATTGGTTCTTTTCGTGATACGCATGGCAGCCTCATCCCTCTTTGTGGGCGCGGCCCAGAATGCCCGCATTCCACGGCACGGGGTTTGACATGGATCAACAGGACCGGATTACTTGCATGAAAGATGTGTTTTTCTTTGGCTATGGCTCGCTGGTCAACCGCGCCACGCATGATTACCGGCAGGCCCGCGCCGCAACCCTGCCCGGCTGGCGGCGCGCCTGGCGGCATACCGCCCTGCGGCCCGTGGCCTTCCTGACAGCCGAACCCGATCCCGTCACCACCATCGAGGGGCTGATCGCCACCGTGCCGGGGGCGGACTGGACCGCCCTTGATGCGCGCGAGGCCGCCTATGACCGCCATCCGGTCTGCGATGACGTGCGGCATGATCTGTCACCGCGCCCGCCCGTGTCAGTTTATGCGATCCCGCAGGATCGCCAGCGCGCCCCGACCGAGGCCTATCCGGTTCTGCTCAGCTATCTCGACGTCGTGGTGCAGGGCTATGCACGCGAATTCGGCCCCGAGGGCGTGGCGCGTTTCTTCGCCACCACAACCGGATGGGAGGCGCCGATCCTTGATGACCGCGCGTCCCCCGTCTATCCGCGCCACCAGCGGCTGACCACAGCCGAACGCGCCATGACCGACGCCCATCTGGACCGTCTGGGCGCACGGATCATCACCGCGCGCCCGGCCGGTCTGTAAGCCATCCATTTCTTCTTGCCTGAAATATCCTCGGGGGGGATCGTCGAACTCTGTTCGACGTGGGGGGCAGACAGCCCCCCTTCCCCGGCCCGCAAGGATCACCCCCGCGCGCGGATCACCTGCAACAGCGGCATCAACGCGCCCATGTCGGGCCCATGCGCCTGACCGGTCAGCGCCAGGCGCAGCGGCATGAACAGCCCCTTGCCCTTGCGGCCTGTCGCCTCTTTCACGGCTGCGGTCCACTGACCCCAGGTCTGGTCGTCGAACGGGCCTTCGGGCAGCAGCGCCAGGGCCTGCGCCACGAAGTTGCGATCTTCCTCGGCGATCACCGGCGCGGCCCCGTCACGGCAGAGCGCCCACCATCCGGCCAGATCGGCGCGGGTGGTGATGTTGTCGCGCGCCACCTCCCAGAACCGAGGGGCCAGCGCCGCAGGCACCCCCAACGCGGCCAGATCGGCGGACACTGCCTCAAGCGGCAGCGTCTGCAGATGTTTCGCGGTCAGCGGGAACAGGTCCTGCTCATCGAACTTCGTCGGGGCCGCGCCAAAGCGGGTGATGTCGAAGCCCTCGATCAGCTCATCCATGTTGCCGCGCAATTCGACCGGGTCCGACGATCCCAGCCGCGCCATCAGCGACAGCAGGGCCATCGGCTCCACGCCCTGCGCGCGCAGGTCCTTGATCGACAGCGCGCCCAGCCGTTTCGACAGCGCCTCGCCCTGCGGGCCGGTCAGCAGCGAATGATGGGCAAAGCTGGGCACGGCGCCACCCAGCGCCTGGATGATCTGGATCTGGGTCGCCGTATTGGTCACATGGTCCGAGCCGCGCACGATATGGGTGACACCCATGTCCGTGTCATCCACGACCGAGGCCAGCGTATAAAGCACCTGCCCATCCGCACGGATCAGCACCGGGTCCGAGACCGAGGCCGCATCGATCGAGATCGGCCCAAGGATGCCATCGGTCCATTCGATCCGTTCCTGATCCAGCTTGAAGCGCCAGTAGCCCTCGCGCCCCTCGGCGCGAAAGGCGGCCTTCTGATCCTCGGTCAGACCCAGATGCGCGCGGTCATAGACCGGAGGTTTACCCATGTTCAGCTGTTTCTTGCGCTTGAGGTCCAGCTCGGTCGGGGTCTCGAACACCTCGTAGAAGCGGCCCATGGCGCGCAGGCTGTCAGCGGCCTCGGCATAGCGGTCAAGGCGCAGCGACTGCCGCTCGATCCGGTCCCATTCCAGACCCAGCCATTCCAGGTCGCGCTTGAGCTGGTCGACATATTCCTCTTTCGACCGTTCCTGATCCGTGTCGTCGATCCGCAGGATGAAGGTACCGCCTGATTTGCGGGCGATCAGGTAGTTCATCAGCGCGGTGCGCAGGTTGCCCACATGGATGTAGCCTGTGGGCGATGGGGCGAAACGGGTCGTGGTCATGGGGACATCTCCTGTTGGCTCGTCCTCTGTCACAGGCCGGGGCATTTGTCCAGAAATCGCCGCGCGCGGCGGCTTTGACGCATAAAGGCACATCACGTGATCGCGAGCGCACAACCATCGGAAGACAGACGTGCTATCTTGTCGCGTGCAACAACATCAGGAGGACCTCGATGACCAAGATCAACATGTCCCGCCGTTCCGTTCTGGCCAGCGCCGCAGCCCTGCCGCTGGCAGGCGTTGCCGCCACCGGAGCCAAGGCGGCCGCCCCGCTGATGGGTGCGTCGCGCGCACCCTACAACCGTATCAAGCTGGGTGGCTTCGATGTCACCTCGCTGCTGGCGGGCACCCGCACCGTGCCGGATCCGAACACGATCTTCGGCCTGAACGTCACGCCCGAGGAATTCGCAGCCGCCTCCGATGCCGCGCTAATTCCGACCGATAAATCGCAGTTCTTCTTCACACCCACCGTGATCAATACCGGCGCGGAACTGGTGCTGTTCGACACCGGCCTGAACGGCGCGGGCATCACCGCGGCGCTGGCGGCCGCAGGCTATACGCCCGACCAGATCGATGTGGTCGTGCTGACCCACATGCATGGCGATCACATCGGCGGCCTGATGACCGATGGCGCCCCGACCTTCCCGAATGCGCGCTATGTAACCGGGTCGGCAGAGTTCGACCACTGGAACGGCACCGACAATGAGGGCTTTGCCAACAACGTCCGCCCGATGGCCGAAAAGACCGAGATGATCGGCGACGGCGGCACTGTCGCATCGGGCATCACCAGCATGGCGGCCTTCGGCCACACGCCCGGTCACATGACCTACATGATCGAAAGCGAAGGCCAGCAACTGGTGCTGGGCGCCGATTTCGCCAACCACTATGTCTGGTCGCTGGCCCATCCCGATTGGGAAGTGCGCTTCGACATGGACAAGCAGGCTGCCGCAGCGACACGCCGCAGCATCCTTGGCATGCTGGCCGCAGACCGCATTCCCTTCATCGGTTACCACATGCCCTTCCCGGCACTGGGGTATGTCGAAGCGCGCGGCGAAGGCTTCCACTACGTTCCTGCAAGTTACCAGTTCGTGATGGACAGCTGATCCAGAGTACCAAGACGTTACCGGCTGTCCGGAACGGCGCGCCATCCTCCCTCGGGGGTGGCGCGTTTTTTTTAATGGCTTGCCGCGTCAGACCGATGCGATGAACCGCGCCGCGACGGAGCCGCTCATATGGGTGATCCGCCCGCCCGCGATGGTGGCGCCGACATGACCTGTGTGGTCCATGACCACCAGATCGGCGCGCAGGCCGGGCAGCAATGCGCCGCGATCCGCCAGCCCCAGCAGCCGCGCGGGTCCCGCCGCGACCAGATCCCAGGCCGCTGGCAGGCCAAGCGTATCCGCCAGCATCAGCGCCGCCTGTCGCGGTGCCGGGTAGTGATAGTCCGAGGCAAGCGCATCGCAGAGCCCATGCGCGACCAGATCGGACGCAGAAACATTGCCGGAATGCGAGCCGCCCCGCACCACATTGGGCGCGCCCAGCACGATCCTGTCGCCCCCCGCCCGCGCCGCTTCGGCGGCGATGCGGGTTTCGGGAAATTCCGACACCGCTGCACCGCGCCCGCGCCAATCGCGGCGCGCCTCGGCCGTGGCATCGTCATGACTGCCCAGAATCGCGCCCATCGCCTGCAATTGCGCGCTCAGGTCGTTCAACGCCGTTGGTACCTGCGCGGACTGATCATGCAGCTGTTGCATCAGGCGCAGGTGTTCATCCGGGCTACGCCCGCTTTTCAACGCCTGCCCTGTCAGACGCGGCGGGCGTTTGCCTGCCGACAGGGCCGCATGGGGCAGGTGGTCGTTGAACACGACATAGCCTATTGCGTACCGCGCGACGGTGTCCGCGATGGCGGGATAATCCGCCAACAGATGCGTCTCGACCCGCAATTGCGCGCGCAGGTCGGTGCCAAGCCCGCGATGCGCCGCCAGCACCTCCAGCAAGCGCCGCGCGAAGTCCGGCCCGCGCATCCCGCCTTCCCAGCTCCAGAACTGCGCCAGCACGGCCGTCGTGATCCCGTTCGCGGCCAGCTCGGCCTCGGCCGACGCAAGCCCCTGCCCCAGATCACGCATCGCACCACGCCGCGGGGCCAGATGCCGCTCGAACCCGTCCCCGTGCACGTCGACGATACCGGGCAGCACGCGGAACCCCGTCAGATCGACCCGGCGCGGTTGCGGGTCCGCCACGATCCGCCCCCCGGCCAGCGACAGCGGCACATGGTCAAGGCCACCGGGCAGCAACACCTCGGCCCCGGTCAGGGTCAGGGCCAGCGCCCCGGTCATTCCAGCACCGGCAGCGCCATCACCGCCTGACCCCATGTGATCGAGCGATCGAAGGCGCCATGGCGCAGGAACGCCAGCGTCTGCGCGATCACCAGCGGGTTGTTCATCATGAAGGTATGGGTGACATGCAGCACGATATGATCGGCCATGCCTTCGACCTTGGTCGTCTCGACCGACACCTTGCCATCGTCCGGCCCGTCGATCATCGCCGAAAAGACCGGGTTCAGCGACCTGTCCCCCGCGATCACGCCAAGATCGAAATCCACCGGCGGCAAATGCGCCGGCACCCCTTTTGCACCCGTGCGCAACTGCTTGCCGGCGGGCCCGTTCAGCCAGCCGAATGCCTCCAGATCGCCCATCGCGTCGACCAGCTCGGATCCGGCATTCGGCGGGGCCAGCATGACAACCCGGCCCAGCCGTTCCGGCCGGTTTGCGGTCATCCAGACGCGCGTCAGGATACCCCCCATCGAATGGGTGACGATATGAATGGTCCGGTCGCCACAGGCCGCAATCGCGCCCGGCAGCACCTGCGTCGCCAGATTGATGATCGTTTCCTCGGTCGAGGGATAGCCGGGATTGACCACCTTGAAGCCTTCGGCCTCGAACACCTCCTCCATCAGCAGAAAAGAGGCTTCGGTGCGGGCCAGACCATGCAGCATGATCACACAGTCCCCGGCCTGCGCGCCCTCACCCGCGGACAGGGGTTGCGCGGCCGGGGCCTGTGACAGGCTCAGCATGGCCAGAAAAGATGCGATGGCGTATTTCAGTGGATGGCGTTTCATGCCAGACAGATAGTCGCCTTTGCCACGCTGCAAAAGCCCAATCCGCCCGAGGTCAGATGCCGCAGCCAAGACTTGCCACACGCGCCGTGATCCTGCACGACAACCGGCTTTTGCTGGTCAATGCCTATCGCGATCCCGGATCGGACCTGTGGTGCGCGCCAGGCGGCGGGGCCGAGATGGGCCAGTCGCTGCCGGACAACCTGGCCCGCGAGGTGCATGAGGAAACCGGGCTGACCATCCGCGTCGGCCCGCCCTGCCTGGTGAACGAGTTTCACGATCCCGCGGGCGGCTTTCACCAGGTCGAGGTGTTCTTTCGCGCCACCATCACCGCTGGCCGGTTGACCGAAGACTGGATCGACCCCGAAGGCATCGTCAGCCGACGCCGCCTTGTCACGCGCGAAGAGATGCAGGGTCTGCGGTTCAAGCCCGACAGCCTGCCGCATGTCGCCTGGGCACGGGGCTTCGGCTATGACCCGCTGGAACTGATCCTCCCAGGCTGAGGCCGAAGGGCCGTGCGCGGTTCAGTCCAGCGGCAGACCAAGGGGATAGATCAGATCAGCAGTCACCCCGGCCATGCCCGGCCGGATCGGATAGAGCAATGTGCGCCCCGGTTCCGATGGCGTCACAAGGTTCTGCGCCGCGACATCGGAAAAGCCGAAGCGCCGGAACCAGACGGGATCGCCCACCACGGTCACGGCCTTGGCCCGGTTCTGCCGGGCAAGATCCAGCCCCTGGCGCACCAGCTCATCCTCGATCCCGCGCTTGGCACGCCGCGGATGCACGGCCAGCGTCGCAAGGGACCACCATCCCGCCGGACTTTCGTGCCGCGCAAAGCCAAGATAGCCCTGGATGGTCAGCCCCTCGACCCAGATGAGTTCCAGCGGCATGTCACCGACATCGCGCAAGGTGTCCAGCAGATCGGCCCGTTCGGCCCCACCGTAACAGCTGATCAGCAACGCGCGCAGTGCATCGCGGTCTTCTGGAAGCACATATCGCAGGCTCATGGATCGACCCCTTCCCGTTTTCGGCGCGTCACGCGCGCGCCCGCAGCGATGTGATCCGGCACAAGGACGCCGTGCCACAAGTCAGGCCGGCTGGCCAACAGGTTGCAGGGGATAACAAACCGTTGAGATGCCCGAAAATCAGGCGGCTTTGCCCGGCTTCTGCACCTTTTTCACCCCGGACAGCGCCGCCAGGGCCACGCCGCCCAGAACCAGCGCCGACGCCAGGATGAAACGCAGGCTCATGCCCTCGCCCAGCAGGGCAAGGCCGCCCAGCGCAGCAATCACCGGCACGCAAAGCTGGGCCACCGCCGCGCGCGATGCACCAAGCGCGGGCAGCACGGCATACCACAGCGCATAGCCGCAACCCGATGTCACAGCCCCCGACAGGATCGCCAGCACCGCGCCCTGGGCCGTGACGGTATCGGGCAGCAGCGCAAACAGGATCAGCCCCAGGGGCGTGGCCAGGACAAAATTGCCGGCCGTGGCGCGCAGGGGATCTGTCGCCCCCCGGCCCAGCAGGGAATAGATGCCCCAGCCCAGCGCCGCCGCCGCCATCAACGCGGCCCCCAGCGGATCGGGTGCCGTGGTTCCGGCCGGCCACAGCAGCCAGGCCAGGCCGCACATCGCAAGACCAGCCCCGGCCCAGCGCCGGACAGGCACCGCCTCGCGCAGGATCAGCGCACCCGCGAACATGGTGATCTGCACGCCGCCGAACAGGATCAGCGCACCCACCCCGGCGGGCAGGCTGACATAGGCAAAGGAAAACCCCAGCACGTAAAGCGCAAGGCTGCCTGCGCCCGCGGGATCAAGCCGCGGCCGCCATCCGCCGCCCCGCGCCGCCACCAGAAGCCACAGGCACAGCGCGCCCGAAGCCAGGCGGATCGCCGCGAAGGCGGCAGGGCCGGTCGTGCCATCCTCAAGCGCCATGCGGTTGAGGATGGAGTTCGCGGCAAAGGCCAGCATGGTCAGGGCGGTCAGAAGGAATAGGCGCATGGCGCATCGCTACCGCATCGGCGCGCGGGACAGAAGACGCAAAGCGCGCAACCTGTGCGTGACACCCCCAACCGCAGCGACGCTTGATCCACAAGCACGGGCCGGTCTAGGCTGGAGTTCACTTTGAAAGCTCCAGCAAGGACAAGCACATGCCCCTGGTCCGCGTCAGACGCCGCTCCCGCGCTCGCACATATGGATTGCCCATTGCCATGGCGCTGGCCGTTCTGGCGGCGCTTTATGTCATCAGCGCCTCGATGGGGCTGCACCGCACGGCCAGCCAGCTTCTGACAGCGGGGACCATGGCGCAGCGGGTCAACGCCGCCGCCCCGGCGCAGGACCCGGCAGCCCTTGGCTATCGCGGCGATCCGCAGGTTGCCCTGGGCCTGCCCTTCGAAACACTGGCAATCCAGACGGACCTTGGCCCGGCCGAAGCCTGGCTTGTCCCCGAACCGTTTCAGCCGGGCGCGCCGCAGCCGCATATGGCGGCGCTTTACGTCCATGGGATCGCCGGCGCGCGCGAGGATGGCTATCGCTTTCTGCCGCTGCTGCATGCGGCGGGCCTGCCCACCTTGCTGATCAGCTACCGCAACGACGACAATGCGCCCGCGTCACCGGACGGGCGTTTCGGCTTTGGCCTGACGGAATGGCCCGATCTGGAGGCCGCCGTTCTGGCCCTGCGCGACCGGGGCTATGGCGAGGTCATGATCGTCGCGGATTCGATGGGCGGGGCGATCCTGGGTCAGTTCATGGCCCGCAGCCCCGAGGCGGTGCGCGTCAGCGCCGTCGCGCTGGATTCTCCCGCGCTGGAATTCGACGCGGTGCTGGAACACATGGCGCGCGACATGGGGCTTCCCCTGCCCGGCATCGTGGCCCGCAGCACGATGCTGCTGCTGGGGGTCACGCAGACATCCGATCTGGCCGAGGCCAGCGTGACCGGGCGCTATGCGGGGTTCTATGGCCCGCTGTTCCTGGCGCATGGGGACAAGGATCGCATCGTGCCGCAAGCCACGTCACGGCATCTTCTTGACCTGCGCCGCGTGTCGGATACCGCCGAGATCACAATCAGCCTGCTGACCGGGGCGGATCACCTGCAATCATATGGTGAAGACCCGGCGGCCTTCATGCGCGCCTTCCAGGATTTCCTGGCCCTGACGCGGCGACCCTGACAGACGGCAACCTGTCGCTACAAAGGAAAAGGGCCCGCCACTGGCGAGCCCTTCCCCTGTTTCGATGAAACGGCAGATTACATCATGCCGCCCATGCCGCCCATGTCGGGCATGCCGCCACCGGCGCCTGCACCGTCCTTGGACGGACGATCTGCCACCATCGCTTCGGTGGTGATCAGCAGACCGGCAACCGAGGCCGCATCCTGCAGCGCGGTACGCACAACCTTGGCCGGGTCGATCACGCCGAACTTGAACATGTCGCCATATTCTTCGGTCTGCGCGTTGAAGCCGAAGGTCTTGTCGTTGCTTTCGCGGATCTTGCCCGCGACGACAGAACCGTCAACGCCCGAGTTTTCGGCGATCTGGCGCAGCGGCGCTTCGATGGCCTTGCGCACGATCGAGATGCCGACGTCCTGGTCGCTGTTGGCGCCCTTGAGACCTTCCAGCGTCTTGCCGGCCTGGATCAGAGCCACACCGCCACCGACGACGATGCCTTCCTGAACCGCCGCGCGGGTTGCGTTCAGCGCGTCATCGACGCGGTCCTTGCGCTCTTTCACTTCGGTTTCGGTCATGCCGCCGACGCGGATGACGGCAACGCCGCCTGCCAGCTTGGCCACACGTTCCTGCAGCTTCTCACGGTCGTAGTCGCTGGTGGTCTCTTCGATCTGCTGACGGATCTGGGCCACGCGGGCTTCGATCTCGGCTTTCTCGCCATGGCCGTCCACGATGGTGGTTTCGTCCTTGGTGATCGAGATTTTCTTGGCCGAACCCAGCATGTCGATGGTCACCGACTCCAGCTTCATGCCCAGGTCTTCGCTGATGACCTGACCACCGGTCAGGATCGCGATGTCCTGCAGCATCGCCTTGCGGCGATCACCAAAGCCCGGCGCCTTGACGGCTGCGATCTTCAGACCGCCGCGCAGCTTGTTCACGACCAGCGTGGCCAGAGCCTCGCCTTCCACGTCCTCTGCGATGATCAGCAGCGGCTTTTGCGACTGGATCACGGACTCGAGCAGCGGCACCATCGGCTGCAGCGACGAGAGTTTCTTCTCGTGCAGCAGGATCATGCAGTCTTCCAGATCCGCGATCATCTTGTCGGGGTTGGTCACGAAATAGGGGCTGAGGTAGCCACGATCGAACTGCATCCCCTCGACCACGGTGGTCTCGGTTTCCAGGCCCTTGTTCTCTTCGACGGTGATGACACCCTCGTTGCCGACCTTCTGCATCGCATCCGCGATCTGGCGGCCGATTTCGGCTTCGCCATTGGCGGAAATGGTGCCGACCTGTGCCACTTCGGCGCTGTCGCTCACGTCGCGGGCAGCGGCCTTGATCGCGTCCACGACCTTGGAGGTCGCAAGGTCGATGCCGCGCTTGAGGTCCATCGGGTTCATGCCGGCTGCAACAGCCTTCATGCCCTCTTTGATGATGGCCTGGGCCAGCACGGTGGCGGTGGTGGTGCCGTCGCCTGCTTCGTCATTGGTGCGCGAAGCGACTTCCTTCACCATCTGCGCGCCCATGTTCTCGAACTTGTCTTCCAGTTCGATTTCCTTGGCCACGGATACACCGTCCTTGGTGATGCGCGGTGCGCCGAAGGATTTGTCCAGAACCACGTTGCGGCCTTTGGGCCCCAGCGTGACCTTGACGGCATCTGCCAGCGTGTTGACGCCTTTCAGCATGCGGTTGCGGGCGTCGGATGAAAACTTGACGTCTTTAGCAGCCATGTTGATTGCTCCTGAATTTCAGAATGTCGGGGACGACGATCAGGCGATGATGCCCATGATGTCGGATTCTTTCATGATCAGCAGTTCTTCACCTTCAAGGGTGATTTCAGTGCCGGACCATTTGCCGAACAGGACCTTGTCGCCTGCCTTGACGTCCATGGCGATGCGGTCGCCATCCTCGTCCTTCGCGCCTGCGCCAACGGCGACAACGATACCCTCGGCGGGTTTTTCTTTCGCGCTATCGGGGATGATCAGACCACCCTTGGTCTTTTCGTCGCTTTCCACGCGGCGGACCAGCACGCGGTCATGAAGCGGTGTAAATGCCATCTCTGAGGCTCCTTGGCTCAAAGTTTCTCCCAAACCCCGTTCGGGGTATTAGCACTCATGCTATGCGAGTGCTAACGGCGCATAGCTAGGCATGTGATCAAAGGGTGTCAACAGCGGAGTCGCGAAAAATCGCAACGTTCGGACGGCTCATTCCAGCGCCGCGCGACCCGCATCGGTCAAGGCGTAAACCCCTGTGGACACGCGCCGGAACCAGCCATGGTGGTTGTCGGCCATGATGCGCGTGGCCATCGCCACACCCGATGCTGCGGCCACATCCCGCCCCCGGCTTGGCCCCGCGCCGGACAGCACGGCGGCACAGCGCAGCGCGTCCTGCCGGTAGCCGGTCATCAGCCCCTGCCGGACCGAACCGCCGCGATTCGGATCCCCCGCAAGCCGCTGGAATTCACGCAGCAGGGTCGCCCGCCGCCGCGGCTGCTTGCGCGGCTGAAACGGTCCGGGGTCGGCCTGCGCCATCACCAGCCCGTCGGACAGGCGCACCGTCAGCACGCCCAGCCCCAGCCTTCGGCACAGCCCCACATTGGCGCGCAGGGCCTTGGCCCCGGCCTTGCCCGATGGCTGCGGCACGGCCACATAGACCAGGTCGGTGATCGCCTGCCGCGCGATCGCCTGATGCAACAACGTCAGCGAAAACCCTGTCTTGAGTTCCACGACCAGGGGCGGTTCGTCCCCACGAATGGCCAGCACGTCCAGCGCGCCCACCTCGCCCTTCACGTCGTAGCCCTGCGCCAAAAGGAAGGCCTTGACCGGACCATATAGATCGCTTTCCCGCACCTGTCGCCTTTCCCGCCTTGCCGCGCGGCCCGACTATTCCGCAGCGACCCGGAAATGTCCAACCCGGCCCGAACGGGCCGCCATGCTGCCATGCAGCATCTACAGGTGACAATGCCGCCCTGCATGCCTATAAGGCGCGCAAATCCACCCGTTACAGGACCATTGCAATGACCATTCAGGTTTTCGGACACAAATCCCCCGATACGGATTCCACCGGCTCGCCCATCATCTGGGCCTGGTATCTTACCGACATCAAAGGCACCCCCGCCGAGGCGAAGCTGCTGGGCGAGCCCAACACCGAAGCCGCCTTCGTGCTGAAGCGCTGGAACCTGCCCAAGCCGCAGATCATCGCGGGTGTGGATGCGGGCGCACCTGTGGTCATCGTGGACACGAACAACCCGGCCGAATTGCCCGCAGGCATCAATGACGCCGACATCATCGGCATCATCGACCATCACAAGCTGGTCGGCGGGCTGGAAACCAAGGGGCCGATCGACATCACGATCCGCCCGCTGGCTTGCACCGCCACGATCATGCATGACCTGATCGGCGATGACATGGGCAAGATGCCCGACAGCATCAAATGCGCCATGCTGTCCTGCATCCTGTCCGATACGCTGGAATTCCGCAGCCCCACCACCACCGATCATGACCGCGCCGTGGCCGAAAAGCTGGCGCATGAGCTGGGCATTTCGATCCCGGATTACGCGGCCGAACTGTTCGCGGCGAAATCCGATGTCTCGGCCTTTTCGGATGCGGAACTGCTGCGGATGGACAGCAAGGAATACACCGTCGCCGGCAAGGAGTTCCGTGTGTCCGTGCTGGAAACCACCTCGCCCAAGATGGTGCTGGACCGCAAGGACAGCCTGATGGCCTCGATGGTGGATGTGGCCAAGGAAGATGGCGCCGACCAGGTGATCCTGTTCGTCGTGGACATCCTGAACGAGGAAGCGACCCTGCTGGTGCCGAACGATCTGGTGAAAACGCTGGCCGAGAAATCTTTCGGCGTGACCGTGACCGGCGACACCGTGGTTCTGCCCGGCGTGATGAGCCGCAAGAAACAGATCATCCCGGTGCTGACGCTCTGACCATCACCCCTGTGCATGTGATCCACGGCCCGCGCTCCCAACGGCGCGGGCCGTCCCACTCAAGCCGCATGGAACATCGCAGCGCTCTCGCGTATGCAGGCCCTGACCCCAGCAGGACGGAGCCACAACCATGACCCGGATCATCAACGCCCTTTCCGAGATTTCCAGCACCTACGACGCGCTTTTCGTCGATCTCTGGGGCTGCGTGCATGATGGTGTCCGTGCCTTGCCGGATGCGGTCGCGGCCCTTCAGGCCTATCGTGCCAGCGGCGGGATCGTGGTGCTGGTCACGAACTCGCCCAAGCCGCGCGCAGGGGTCGAGGTGCAGCTGGGCCATTTCGGCGTGCCCCGCGACGCCTGGGACACGATCGCCACATCAGGCGATTCGGCCCGCGCAGCCATGCATCGCGGCGCGGTGGGCGAACGTATCTTCTTTATCGGCGAAGACCGCGACATGCCCTTTTTCGAACCGATCCAGGTGGTCGAAAACCCTGTCAGCATCACGCTGACCCCTCTGGATCAGGCGACGGGCATTGTCTGCACCGGGCCCTTCGATCCGACAGCCGATCCCGCCGATCTGCGTCCGCAACTGCTGTATGCCAAGCAGAAGGGAATGAAGCTGCTGTGCGCCAATCCCGACATCGTGGTGGACCGGGGCGAGAACCGCGAATGGTGCGCCGGGGCTGTGGCGCGTCTTTATACGGAAATGGGCGGCGAAAGCCTTTATTTCGGCAAACCGCATCCGCCGATCTATGATCTGGCCCGCCGCCGCCTGTCGGGTCTGGGCCGTGATATTGCCGATCGCAACATCCTGGCCATCGGGGACGGTATTCATACCGATATCCTTGGCGCCATGGGCGAGGATATCGATTCTCTCTTCATCTCGGGCGGGCTGGCGCGCAGCGAGACGCAAACCGAAGGCCAACCGGATGAAACCGCGCTGCATGCCTATCTAGACAGGGAAAAAGCCGCGCCAACCTTCACGATAGGTCATCTGCGCTGACCCACTTAGCACTTGCTTTTCTGCAATTGCAAAGTAATAAAGTTGCAACTTCGGGCCGCGTACAGTCCGAAAATTACTTTGTGGCTTTATGCTGATGAACAGTCTGGAGGGTCGGATGTTGGACAATATGCCTCGCGGCACGATCTGTATCGAAGATATCGAGATGGGCATGACCCGCCACCTGCGGAAAGTTGTCACCGACCGCGACATCGAACTTTTCGCCGAAGTCTCGACCGACCGGAACCCGGTGCATCTGGACGATGACTATGCCCGCGACACGATTTTCGAAGGGCGCATCGCCCATGGGATGCTGACCGCCGGGCTGATTTCGGCCGTGATCGGTGAACAGCTGCCCGGCCATGGCACTGTCTATATGGGCCAAAGCCTGAAATTTCTTGGCCCCGTGCGCCCCGGCGACATGGTTCATGCCGAGGTCGAGGTGATCGGCATCGACCACGCCAAGCGCCGCGTGCAGCTGGATTGCCGCTGCATGGTGAATGGCAAGAAGGTCCTGATCGGCGAAGCCACGGTTCTGGCCCCCAGCCGCAAGTTCGACTGACCCTGCGGCCACGGTCAAACAGGCTTGCACCGCCCTGCGCCGGGCGCTAACCCTGCGCCATGCGGATCATCCGGGATTACACATATGTGGACCTTGCAGATCGGGGCGCTTCCGCCGCGATCGGCAATTTCGACGGGGTCCATCTGGGCCACCGTGCCGTCATCGACATGGCCCGCAAGGCCGGCGACGCGATCAGCGCGCCACTGGGCGTGATGACCTTCGAGCCGCATCCGCGCCAGTTCTTCGCCCCCGATGCGCCGGCCTTCCGCCTGATGAGCCGCGAAGCGCGCGCGCATCGGCTGGAAAAGCTGGGTGTCGAAAAGCTTTATGAGCTGAATTTCAACGCGGTCCTGTCATCGCTGAGCCCGCGCGACTTCGCACAGCGTGTGATCGCCGACGGGCTGGGCCTGAAGCATGTCGTCATCGGGGCCGATTTCTGCTTTGGCAAGGGCCGCGCCGGCACCGCCCAGCATCTGGTCGATTTCGGGGCCGAGATGGGATTTGGCGTCACCATCGCGCAACTGCTGGAAGGTGACAGCGGCAGCGCCGTCTCCTCGACCGCGATCCGCAATGCGCTGACCGATGGCAAGCCACGGGATGCCGCCGCCATGCTGGGTCATTGGCACCGGATCGAGGGGCGCGTGATCACGGGCGATCAGCGCGGGCGCGAACTGGGCTATCCCACGGCCAACATGTCCATCGACGGGCTGCACCCGCCGCGTTTCGGCGTCTATGCCGTGCTGGTCGATGTGCTGGAAGGCCCGCACAAGGGCAGCTATCACGGGGCCGCCTCGATGGGTGTGCGGCCGATGTTCCCGATGTTCGGGGTGAACAAGCCCAATCTTGAAACCTTCCTGTTCGACTTCAAGGGCGATCTTTACGGCGTGCCGCTGTCGGTCGGGCTGGTCGAGTTCCTGCGCCCCGAGGAAAAGTTCGACAGTCTCGACGCCCTGATCACCCAGATGGATGCCGATTGCGCCCGCGCCCGCAGCATCCTGGCCGCGCTATGACCGATCCGATCAACCGTGACGGGCTGCGCCCGCGCTTCTGGGAAAAGCATCCCGTAGACCGGCTGACCCAGGCGGAATGGGAAGCCCTCTGCGACGGCTGCGGCAAATGCTGCCTCAACAAGCTGGAGGATGAGGATACCGGCGAGGTCGCCCTGACCCGCATCGCCTGCCGCCTGCTGGACGACACGACCTGCCGGTGCAGCCAATACACGATCCGCCACCAGTTCGTGCCGGAATGCATCGTGCTCAGCCCGCAGAACATGGATCGCAACCTCTACTGGATGCCGGAAACCTGCGCCTACAAGCTGCTGTGGACCGGCAAGCCGCTGTTTGACTGGCACCCGCTGATCTCGGGCGACCCGCAGACCGTGCATGATGCCGGTGTGTCCGTTCAGGGGTTCACGATCCCGGAATTCGAAGTCCCGGAAGAGGACTGGGAAGACCACATCATAGAGGAGCCGACCTGATGTTCTTTGCCTCCGACAATGCAGGCCCCGCCCATCCCCAGGTGATGCAGGCGCTGGTCGATGCGAACCAGGGATTCGCCATGCCCTATGGCAACGACCCGATCATGGCCGACGTCCGCGCCCGCCTGCGCGAGATCTTCGAAGCGCCAGAGGCCGCGATCTACCTTGTTGCAACCGGCACCGCCGCCAATTCCCTTGCCCTGGCGACACTGGGCCAGCCATGGCAGACGGTCTTCTGCTCGCCCGTGGCCCATATCCATGAGGATGAGTGCAACGCGCCTGAATTCTACTCGGGCGGCGCCAAGCTGACCCTGGTGGGCGACAGCGACAAGATCACACCCGAGGCGCTGCGTACGGCGATCCATGCCGAAGAAACCCGCGGCGTGCATGGGCCGCAGCGCGGGCCGGTGTCGATCACCAATGTCACGGAACGCGGCCGCGTCTATACCTGCGCCGAGATTGCAGCCCTCAGCGCCGTGGCCAAGGAATTCGGCCTGCCCGTCCATCTGGACGGTGCGCGCTTTGCCAACGCGCTGGTCGCGCTGGATTGCACAGCGGCCGAGATGACATGGAAAGCTGGCGTCGATGCCGTCAGCTTTGGCGGCACCAAGAATGGCCTGCCAGGGGTCGAGGCGGTGATTTTCTTCGATCCCGCGAAAGCCTGGGAATTCGAGCTGCGCCGCAAGCGCGGCGCACATCTTTTCTCGAAGCATCGCTACCTTTCGGCGCAGATGCTGGCCTTCCTGACTGACGATCTGTGGCTTGGCTCGGCCCGTCGCGCCAACGCCAATGCGGCGCGGCTGATCGACGGCCTGCGCGCCATCCCCGCGGCATCCTTCCTGCACGAGCCGCAGGCCAACATGATCTTCGCCAACCTGCCGCGCGCCACGCATCAGCGCCTGCATGACGCGGGCGCGGTCTATTACATCTGGTCCGGCACCCTGGAGGGCGACGATCCGGTCGAACCTCTGGCGGCACGGCTGGTCTGCGACTGGTCAATCGGCCATGACCAGATCGACCAGTTCCTGAAGCTCGCGGCAGGCTGACAGCGCCTCCCGCTTCTTCTTGCCTCAAATATCCCCCGCGCGGCGCGCAGCCGCCGTCAGGCGGGTTCCTGCACCGGGACCTGCGTCCAGAAGCTACGGATCACCTCGGCTACAACCGCGGGATGGGTCATCGGCACCATGTGCCCCGCATCGGGCACCTCTATCTGGACGGCGTCCGGTATGCGGCGGGCCAACCCGTCGTTGATGACGCTGATCGCCACGGGGCTGTCACTGCCCCGGATCAGCAGCACCGGGCAGGCAATCCGTTCAAGCTTTCCGCCCGACAGCATCCCCGCGCAATCGCCGTAGATCGCGGGGTGGCCTGCTTCGATCAGATGAATGCGGGCCGCCATGGCCTGGCGCTGGCTTTCGGGCAATTGTTCCCATCCGCGCCCGTCCCCCCATAGCGACGCGAAGGCCTCCGCCGCCGCATCGCGGTCGCCCGCAGCAAGCGCGGCGCGGTACAGCGCCATGTTCGGCTCTTGCCCTACCTTCAGATCGGGACGATCCGCCATGGCCACGGAAAAGAACACCGGCTCCACCAGCACCAAGGAACGCACCAGATCGGGCCGTTCGACCGCAAGGCGCAGGGCCACGGTGCCGCCGAAGGAATGGCCGACCACATCGACAGGCTTTCCCTTGGCCTGATCGTCCAGCAAGTCCACAGCCATGGCCGTGCTGACATCCTGGATATTGGTTGTTGCGTCCCAATCGGCGCTGCGCCCGTGGCCGGGAAGGTCATAGGCAATGGCGGTCATCAGGTCATCCAGCGCCTTCGCCATCCGGGACCAGCCCCCGGCATGGCCCAGGGAACAATGAATCAGCAAAGCGCGGCGCGGCCCATGGCCAAGGGTGATCCAATGGGTCGGCACCCCGCCCCTGACGTCCTGCGTCATGTCAGAGCTTGCCGGCCAGATGCGCGTCCAGGTCATCCAGACGGTCCTGCCCCCAGAACCGCTGCCCGCTGTCCACGATGTAGAAAGGCGCGCCGAAGACGCCGCGTGACACGGCTTCCTCCAGATTGGCGGCATAGGTTTCAGCCCCCGCCAGAAGACCCTTGTCCGCCAGGCCTGGATCAAAACCCGCAGCGGTCAGGCATTCGCGCACAAGATCGTCCTGCGAGATGTCTTTCTGCTCGGCCCAGCAGGCGCGGCCAAAGCTGTGCACCAGCGCGCCAAGATCGCCACCCCCTGCCGCCTGCGCGGCAATCACCGCATAGGAGGCAGGCGCCGGGTTCACCGGCCAATGCGCGGGTTGCAGGTTGAAATCCATGCCCAGCTTTCTGGCCTGGCGCGGCAATTCCTGTGCCCGGTATTCCTTGCGCGAGGGGTGCCTATCCGCAAGCGCAACCCCACCCGTACGGGCAAAGACCGCCCCCGCATCCACGGGTTTATAGGTGATGCTGGCCCCGTGACGCGCCGCAATCGCCTCAAGCCGGGTTCCCGCCAGATATACATAAGGCGAGAGAACCGTGAAAAAATAATCGATATGGGCCATTTGCGCGTTTCCTTTGCCTGCATCGCTTTGCCCGACGGTAACGAGATGATAGGCAGTGTCAACGTCACGAATCTGTCATTCGCCCTGCGCGGATGCCCCCGCAGAGGAACCGCTGCCATGCCATCCATCACAGAACCGAAACTGATTTCGGGCAATGCCAACCTGCCCTTGGCAAAGGCCATCGCGCGGCGCATGTCGATCCATCGCGGTGTGTCGACCGGCCTTGTGGATGCCCGGATCGAACGGTTCAATGACGGCGAGATCTTCGTTGAAGTCTTCGAGAACGTGCGCGGCGAGGATATGTTCATCATCCAGTCCACCTCGAACCCGGCCAATGACAACCTGATGGAACTGCTGATCATGTCGGACGCGCTGCGCCGGTCCTCGGCGGCGCGGATCACCGCCGTGATCCCCTATTTCGGCTATGCCCGTCAGGACCGTCGCACCAAGGCGCGCACCCCGATCAGCGCCAAGCTGGTGGCCAACATGCTGGTCGAGGCCGGGATCGAGCGGGTCCTGACCCTTGATCTGCACGCCGCCCAGATCCAGGGCTTCTTCGATATTCCGGTGGACAACCTCTATGCCTCGCCGATCTTCGCACTGGACATCAAGGCGCATTTCGCGGGCCGCATGAACGACCTGATGGTCATCTCGCCGGACGTGGGCGGCGTGGCGCGGGCGCGTGAACTTGCCAAACGGATCAACGCGCCGCTGGCGATCGTCGACAAGCGTCGGGAAAAACCCGGCGAGATTGCGGAAATGACCGTGATCGGTGACGTCACCGGCAAGACCTGCCTGATCGTCGATGACATCTGCGATACCGCCGGCACCCTGTGCAAGGCCGCCGAGGTACTGATCGAGAATGGCGCAAGCGAGGTGCATTCCTATATCACCCACGGCGTGCTGTCCGGCCCAGCGGTCGAACGTATCACCAAGTCGGTCATGAAATCGCTGGTAATCACCGATTCGATCGAAGCCCCTGACGCCGTGAAGGCCGCGCCAAACATCCGGATCGTGCCCACCGCGCCGATGTTCGCCCAGGCGATCCTGAACATCTGGAACGGTACATCCGTGTCATCGCTCTTTGAGACGGAGACGCTGGACCCGATCTATGAGGGTACCTTCAAGCTGTGACCGGCCGCGCCAGTCAGTCGATGCGCCAGTCGTCGGGCTCGTAACGCTCGCCTATGGCAAGCCAGCTGACGCGCACACGGGCCACCTTGCTGTCGCCCCAGGTCCGAAAGATGATGGCAAAGCCCTCGGCCGCTATGTCGCTGGCCTGCACGTCGGCACGCGAATTGGCCCTGTTGGACATGTCCCACATGCTCATCGACACATGGACAACCGGCGGTGTCACGAAAGCCTCGCTGAAATGGACAAAGCTGCGGATATGGCGCGGGCCGTCGCCTGTCCACATCTCTCCGTCATGCTCGTAGTCGGAAAACAGGACCATTTCGCCCTGATCGACCCCGATTGAGTTGTTTCTGAACCGCCGCATGAAGCCTCTGTTGTTCTGATATGCCCTTACTGCCGGATCATGGCGGTATCAGGCCAGAAAAATGAAACGGAGCCGCTCGCGCAACCGTGACACGAAAGACATCTTCCTTTTTCTGAGCCGCCGCGCAAGGGCCAGGACAATCTTCACCGCACAAATGAAAAGGCCCTGCGCGGAGGCAGGGCCTTTTGGTGTTCATCGTGTCAGACGATCAGACGCCGACTTCGCTCCGCAGGGCCTGAAGATCGGCCAGCAGCTTGTCGGCCGCGTCCTTGCCATCGGCAAGCGCCTTGGAGGCCGCCTCGGTGGCAAGGCTGATCAGCGCGTCGAAATCGGCAGCCGTCGCTTCCGCAACCGGCATCGCCTTTTCCGCCAGAACCGACGTCCCCTCGCCCGAGATCTCGGCGAAGCCGCCGGTCACCACATAGGCCGCATCCCCCTGCGGGCCGCTCACGCGCAGCACACCGGGGCGCAGGGTCGTGATCAGCGGCGCATGGTCGGGCATCGCTGTCAGGTCGCCATCGGCACCCGGGATCTGCACCTGCGCCACCTGCATCGAGGCAAGCCTGCGCTCGGGGCTGACGAGGTCGAATTGCATGGTCTCAGCCATTTCGGCCCTCCCTTAGGCCGCGTCTGCGGCCATGCGTTCAGCTTTGGCGATCACGTCCTTGATGCCACCAACCATGTAGAAGGCGCCTTCCGGCAGGTGGTCATACTCACCGGCCACAACAGCCTTGAAGGATGCGATCGTGTCTTCCAGCGGAACCTGCACACCGTCCGAACCAGTAAAGACCTTTGCCACGTCGAAGGGCTGCGACAGGAAGCGCTGGATCTTGCGCGCGCGAGCCACGGTCAGCTTGTCCTCTTCCGACAGTTCGTCCATCCCGAGGATGGCGATGATGTCCTGAAGCGACTTGTAGCGCTGAAGCACCTGCTGCACGTCGGTCGCGACCTTGTAATGCTCTTCCCCGATCACGGCGGGGTCCAGCAGGCGCGAGGTCGAGTCGAGCGGGTCCACGGCGGGATAGATTCCGAGTTCCGAAATCGCACGCGACAGAACGGTGGTTGCATCGAGGTGGGCGAAGGACGTTGCCGGCGCGGGGTCGGTAAGGTCGTCCGCTGGCACGTAGATCGCCTGCACCGAGGTGATCGAGCCCGACTTGGTCGAGGTGATGCGTTCCTGCAGCGCGCCCATGTCGGTGGCCAGCGTCGGCTGGTAACCCACGGCGGACGGGATACGGCCCAGAAGTGCGGACACCTCGGAACCGGCCTGCGTGAAGCGGAAGATGTTGTCCACGAAGAACAGAACGTCCGTACCCGACTGGTCGCGGAACTGTTCTGCCAGGGTCAGACCCGACAGCGCCACGCGCATACGCGCACCCGGCGGCTCGTTCATCTGACCGTAGACAAGGGCCACTTTGGATTCGGTCAGGTTATCGGGGACGATAACGCCGGATTCGATCATCTCGTGGTAAAGGTCGTTCCCTTCACGGGTCCGTTCACCCACACCCGCGAACACCGAGAAACCCGAGTGCACCTTGGCGATGTTGTTGATCAGTTCCATGATCAGAACCGTCTTGCCCACGCCGGCACCGCCGAACAGGCCGATCTTGCCGCCTTTGGCATAGGGGGCCAGGAGGTCGATCACCTTGATGCCGGTCACCAGCACTTCGGATTCGGTCGACTGCTCGGCGAATTCGGGGGCGGGGGCGTGGATCGGGCGATGCTCGTCCGCGTTCACGTCGCCCTTTTCGTCAACCGGGTCACCGGTCACGTTCAGAATGCGGCCCAGGGTCGCGTTGCCGACCGGCACCATGATCGGGCCGCCGGTGTCGGACACTTCCTGACCGCGCACCAGACCTTCGGTGGCGTCCATGGCGATGGCACGTACGGTGCCCTCACCCAGGTGCTGGGCGACTTCCAGAACCAGTTTCTTGCCATTGTTGTCTGTGACCAGCGCGTTGAGGATCTCCGGCAGTTGATCCCCGAACTGCACGTCCACAACGGCGCCGATCACCTGGGTGATTTTGCCTTTTGCGTTTGCCATGTTTCGTCTCCGGTTCCTTAGAGCGCCTCTGCGCCCGAGATAATTTCAATAAGCTCGTTCGTGATGACGGCCTGACGCGAGCGGTTGTATTCGATGGTCAGCTTTTCGATCATCTCGCCGGCGTTGCGGGTTGCGTTATCCATCGCGGACATCCGCGCGCCCTGTTCGGACGCCCCGTTTTCCAGCATGGCCGAGAAGATCTGCGTCGCCACACCGCGCGGCAGAAGATCGGCAAGGATCGCCTCTTCGTCCGGCTCGTAATCATAAAGCGTGCTGGCTGCATCCGTCTCTGCCGGCGCGAAGCTGGCAGGGATGATTTGCTGAGCGGTCGGGATCTGGCTGACCACGTTCACGAACTTCGAATAGAAGATCGTGGCCACATCGAAGTCACCCGCATCGAACCGGGCCAGGATGTCGCGTGCGACCTCCTGCGCGTCGGCATAGCCCACGCGCTTGATCTCGGTCAGATCGACATGGCCCACGAAGTGGCTGGCATATTCGCGCTTCATCTGATCGCGGCCCTTCTTGCCCACGGTCAGGATCTTCACGGTCTTGCCCTTGCCCAGCAGCTCTGCCGCCTTCTGCTTGGCCAGCTTGGCGATGTTCGAGTTGAACCCGCCGCACAGGCCACGCTCGGCGGTCATGACCACCAGCAGATGTACCTTGTCGCTACCCGTGCCCGCCAGAAGGCGCGGCGCGCTGTCGCTGCCGCCCACCGACGCCGCAAGCCCCGCCATCACGGCGTTGAACCGCTCGGTGTAGGGGCGCGATGCCTCGGCAGCATCCTGCGCCCGCCGCAGTTTTGCGGCGGCCACCATCTGCATGGCCTTGGTGATCTTGCGGGTCGACTTGACGCTCGCGATCCTGTTTTTCAGGTCCTTGAGGTTTGGCATAGCCTCTTCCCCTTATGCGAAGTCAGCGGCGAAGGCGTCCAGCGCAGCTTTGATCTTGTCCTCGGCCTCGCCCTTGATCTTCGGGTCCTGCTTCGTGATGTACTCCAGCAGATCGGCGTTCTTTGTACGCAGATGCTTGAGCAGACCAGCCTCGAAACGACCGACTTCCTTGACCGGGATCTTGTCCAGATAACCCTTGGTGCCTGCATAGATCACGCAGACGATCTCGGCGTTGGTCAGCGGCGAATACTGCGGCTGCTTCATCAGTTCGGTCAGACGCGCACCACGGTTCAGCAGCTGCTGGGTCGCGGCGTCAAGATCGGAACCGAACTGTGCGAAGGCCGCCATTTCGCGGTACTGCGCCAGTTCCAGCTTCACCGGACCTGCAACGGATTTCATCGCGTTGGTCTGGGCCGAAGAGCCCACGCGCGACACGGACAGACCGGTGTTCACCGCAGGGCGGATACCCTGGTAGAACAGTTCGGTTTCCAGGAAGATCTGGCCATCGGTGATCGAGATCACGTTGGTCGGAATGAACGCGGACACGTCGCCGCCCTGGGTTTCGATGATCGGCAGCGCCGTCAGCGAGCCTGCGCCGAAGTCTTCGTTCAGCTTTGCCGAACGCTCCAGCAGGCGGGAGTGGAGGTAGAACACGTCGCCGGGATAGGCTTCGCGGCCCGGCGGGCGACGCAGCAGCAGCGACATCTGACGGTAGGACACGGCCTGCTTGGACAGATCATCATAGATAATCAGGGCATGGCGGCCGTTGTCGCGGAAATGTTCGGCCATTGCGGTGGCCGAATAGGGAGCCAGGAACTGCATCGGCGCGGGGTCGGATGCGGTTGCGGCCACCACGATCGTGTATTCGATCGCGCCCGATTCCTCGAGCTTCTTCACCAGCTGCGCCACGGTGGACCGCTTCTGGCCGATCGCCACATAGACGCAGTAGAGCTTCTTGCTCTCGTCGTCGCCAGCGGCTTCGTTGTAGGATTTCTGGTTCAGGATGGTGTCCAGCGCAATCGCGGTCTTGCCGGTCTGACGGTCACCGATGATCAGTTCGCGCTGGCCGCGGCCAACGGGGATCATGGCGTCGACGGACTTCAGGCCGGTTGCCATCGGCTCGTGCACCGATTTGCGCGGGATGATGCCGGGGGCCTTCACGTCGGCGATGCCGCGCTTGGAGGTCTTGATCGGACCCTTGCCGTCCAGCGGGTTGCCCAGGCCGTCAACGACGCGGCCCAGCAGCTCGTCACCGACCGGAACGTCCACGATCGACTTGGTGCGCTTGACGGTGTCGCCTTCCTTGATGTCGCGGTCGGAACCGAAGATCACGACGCCGACGTTGTCGGATTCAAGGTTCAGGGCCATCCCGCGGATACCACCGGGGAATTCGACCATCTCGCCTGCCTGGACGTTGTCCAGACCGTAGACGCGGGCGATACCGTCACCGACGGACAGCACGCGACCCACCTCGGCCACTTCGGCTTCCTGGCCGAAATTCTTGATCTGGTCCTTCAGGATCGCAGAAATTTCCGCTGCTTGGATACCCATTTATCCGACCTCTTTCATTGCATTCTGGAGGGAGTTGAGGCGCGATGCGATCGACGTATCGATCATCTTCGAACCAACCTTGACGACAAGGCCACCGATGAGGCTTTCATCGACGGCCGCTTTGATCTTGACGGTCTTGCCGGTACGGCCAGCCAGAAGCTTGGCCAGCTTGTCCGACTGCGCCTTGGTCAGCGCCTTGGCGCTTGTGACCTCGGCGGTGACTTCACCCTTGTCCTCGGCGATGGCGCTGCGAAGTGCGGTTGCCAGTTGCGGCAGCACGAACAGACGGCGCTTTGCGGCCATCAGGCCCAGCACGTTGGTCATGGTGGGGGTAAGCCCCATTTTCTTTGCAATCGCAGCGATCGCTGCGGCCTGCTCGTCGCGGCTGTAGATCGGGCTGCTGATCAGCGCGTTGAAATCGGCGCTGTCCGACAGCGCGGATTCTATCGCATCAAGATCCGCCTCGATCTTGGCGACGCTCTTGGTTTCTTTGGCCAGTTCAAACACGGCCGTCGCGTAGCGCGCGGCAATGCCTGAGGAAATCGAAGCTGGTTCGGACACGTCCACCCTTCCGATATTCTGACCCCGGTCGTTTGATGGCCCTCTGGACCGCCGGGGATGTTACCCTGCCTTGACCCGCGTCAAAGCATCAAAATCGGCGTGGGTGTAGCAGAGCCTTCCAGACCTAGCAACCTGCTATAGAGTCAAAGGGCCGAAAGGAATATATATAAGTTTCAGTCACTTGCCGCAGGTGCGGCGCTTTGCGCCCTATTTGGGCGAAAAAAATTCGTTCTTTTCGCGCCGAAATTTCGATTCCGTGCCCGAAAACCCGGCAGACCCCAAGTCCCGCCGACTGTATGCGTTAGCGGTATCACACCAAGCGGGGCGCGAAAACCACCTTTCAGGCGGGTTTGACCTCGGGTTTGGGGCTGCCCAGACCGTCCAGCGCGTTCAGCGGCCGGCGGATCGCCTCGCGCAGGCCCGGCCCGCTGGACGCCTGCACCCGCTTGGTCGCCTCGACCATCAGGACCCCGCCTGCCAGAACCATGGAAAAGCGCAGGCCCGCGCTTTCCCAGAAACTGGCCGTCTTGCGCCAGAAGCGCCTGTCGGACGGTGGCTGGTAAAGGGCGGTTGCATGCCGCTCCGGCAGGAACGAGTGGCGTTTGAGTTGCGCCTCAAGCTGGCGCAGCGTGTAGGGTCGCCCGTATCCGAATGGCGTGGCATCCGAGCGCGACCACAGACCCGCGCGGTTCGGCACGATGAAAAGCGCGCGCCCCCCCGGCCCGAGGACGCGAAAACACTCCTCCAGCAGCGCCGAAGGCTGTTCGGAGGTTTCCAGACCATGCAGCAACACCAGTTTGTCGACATGTCCCGTCTCCAGCGGCCACGCGGTTTCCTGGCACAGGACCGACACATTCGGCAGGCCGGCGGGCCAGGGCATCACCCCTTGCGGGCCGGGCATCAGCCCCGTCACGCGCCGCGCCTCTTCAAGATAGGGGCGCAGCAAGGGCACGGCGAAACCGAAACCCACGACCGTCTGGCCCTTCGCCTCCGGCCACATCCGCAGCATCTGGTCGCGCACGGCTTTCTGCGCGGCACGCCCCAGCGTGCTGCGGTAATAGAAGTTACGAAGGTCCTGAACATCAAGATGCATTGCGGTCCGCCTCTGGTTCCGCCACTTTAGGGTGCCACCTTACAAAGCGGAAGATGAAACGCCATGCCCCTTGAGATCGTCACCATTCCCTGCCTCAAGGACAATTACGCCTTCCTTGCCCATGACAAGGCCAGCGGCCAGACCGCCGTTGTGGATGTCCCCGAGGCCGCGCCCATCATCGCGGCGCTGCAACAGCGCGGCTGGACACTGACCCATGTCCTGCTGACCCATCATCACTGGGATCATGTCGATGGGCTGGCGGCCTTGCTGGCCGATCACCCCGCAACCGTGATCGGTGCCGCCGCCGACGCGCACCGCCTTCCCCCGCTGGATGTCGCCGTCAGCGAAGGCGACACGATCACCATCGGCGCGGATATCGGCACGGTGATCGACGTGTCTGGCCACACGCTGGGGCATGTCGCGTTTCATTTCCCGGCATCATCGGTCGTCTTCACCGCGGACAGCCTGATGGCCCTGGGGTGCGGGCGCCTGTTCGAAGGCACCCCGGCACAGATGTATGCAAGCCTTGCCAAGCTGGCCGCCCTGCCGCCGGAAACGCTGGTGTGTTCGGGGCATGAATACACGGCGTCCAATGCAAAATTCGCGCTGACCATTGAACCGGGCAATGCCGCGCTTATCTCTCGTGTTGAAAAGATCGAAACCGCGCGCGCGCAGGGCCGCCCGACCGTCCCGTCCCTGTTGTCGACCGAACGCGCCACCAACCCCTTCCTGCGGTCAGACAGCCCTGAAATCCAGGCCAATCTGGGCCTCTCGGGGGCAGATCCCGTCGCTGTCTTTACCGAGGTGCGCCGCCGCAAGGACAGCTTCTGATGCTGAAACCTCACGCATCGGGAACACGTCGAACAAAATGTGACCACCGGGCCAAAGAAAAAACTTGAAGAGCGCCCGATATAGACCACACTTTAATACTATGAGGCCATGTCTGGCGCGGCCAAGACCGCGACAGACCCAGATCAAAGAGGAGCACAGCCGTGCCTTCATTCTCGACCACGCTCGAACAGGCAATCCACGCGGCGCTGGCACTGGCCAACGCCCGCAAACATGAATTCGCAACGCTCGAGCACCTTCTTCTCGCGTTGATCGACGAACCCGATGCGAACCGCGTGATGAAGGCCTGTTCGGTCGATACCGACGACCTGCGTAACACGCTGGTGGAATTCATCGATGACGACCTGTCCAACCTCGTCACCGATATCGAAGGGTCCGAGGCGGTTCCCACCGCCGCGTTCCAGCGCGTGATCCAGCGCGCGGCGATCCATGTGCAATCCTCTGGCCGGACCGAAGTGACGGGCGCGAACGTGCTTGTCGCGATCTTCGCCGAGCGGGAAAGCAACGCCGCCTATTTCCTGCAAGAGCAGGAGATGACCCGCTATGACGCGGTCAATTTCATCGCGCATGGCGTGGCGAAAGATCCCGCCTACGGAGAGGCGCGGCCGGTGACCGGCGCGACCGAATCCGAGGAAACCAATACCGGCTCGTCGACCGAAGCCACCGACCAGAAGGAATCCGCGCTTGGCAAATATTGCGTGGATCTCAACGCCAAGGCATTCAAGGGCGATGTCGATCCGCTGATCGGCCGCGCGGCCGAGGTGGAGCGTTGCATCCAGGTGCTCTGCCGCCGCCGCAAGAACAACCCGCTTCTGGTGGGTGATCCCGGCGTGGGCAAGACCGCCATCGCCGAAGGTCTGGCGCGCAAGATCGTGAAGGGCGAAACCCCCGAGGTACTGTCCAAGACCACGATCTTCAGCCTGGACATGGGCGCGCTGCTTGCGGGCACCCGCTATCGCGGCGATTTCGAGGAACGGCTGAAAGCCGTCGTGAACGAGCTTGAGGCGCATCCCGATGCGGTTCTGTTCATCGACGAAATCCACACCGTGATCGGCGCGGGCGCCACCAGCGGTGGGGCGATGGATGCCTCGAACCTGCTGAAACCCGCATTGCAGGGCGGCAAGCTGCGCTGCATGGGCTCGACCACCTACAAGGAGTTTCGCCAGCATTTCGAAAAGGACCGCGCCCTGTCGCGCCGTTTCCAGAAGATCGACGTGAACGAACCGACCGTGGATGACACGGTGAAGATCCTTCAGGGCCTGAAGCCCTATTTCGAGGAGCATCATTCGGTCCGCTACACCGCAGACGCGATCAAATCCGCCGTGGAGCTGAGCGCGCGTTACATCAACGACCGCAAACTGCCCGACAAGGCCATCGACGTGATCGACGAAGCAGGGGCCGCACAGCATCTGGTGGCGGAATCCAAGCGCCGCAAGACCATCGGCGCCAAGGAGATCGAGGCCGTCGTGGCCAAGATCGCGCGCATCCCGCCCAAGAACGTGTCGAAAGACGATGCAGAAGTGCTCAAGGATCTGGAAAAGACCCTCAAGCGCGTGGTTTTCGGGCAGGACGATGCCATCGTGGCCCTGTCCAGCGCGATCAAGCTGGCCCGCGCCGGCCTGCGCGAGCCGGAAAAGCCGATCGGCAACTACCTGTTCGCAGGCCCCACGGGCGTGGGCAAGACAGAGGTGGCGAAACAGCTGGCCGATACGCTGGGCGTGGAACTGCTGCGCTTTGACATGTCCGAATACATGGAAAAGCACGCGGTCAGTCGCCTGATCGGCGCGCCTCCGGGCTATGTGGGCTTCGACCAGGGCGGCATGCTGACCGATGGCGTGGATCAGCACCCCCATTGCGTGCTGCTGCTGGACGAGATCGAGAAGGCGCATCCCGATGTGTTCAACATCCTGTTGCAGGTGATGGACCACGGCACGCTGACCGATCACAACGGCCGCAAGGTGGATTTCCGCAACGTGATCCTAATCATGACCTCGAACGCGGGCGCCGCCGACATGGCCAAGGCGGCCATCGGGTTCGGCCGTGACAAGCGCACGGGTGAAGATACCGCCGCGATCGAGCGGACCTTTACCCCGGAATTCCGCAACCGCCTGGACGCGGTCATCAGCTTCGGCGCCCTGCCGAAAGAGGTGATCATGCAGGTTGTCGAAAAGTTCGTGCTGCAACTGGAAGCACAGCTGATGGACCGGAATGTGCATATCGAACTGACCAAGCCCGCCGCCGAGTGGCTGGCCGACAAGGGTTACGATGACAAGATGGGCGCCCGCCCGCTGGGTCGTGTAATCCAGGAATACATCAAGAAGCCGCTGGCCGAGGAACTTCTGTTCGGCAAGCTGACGAAAGGTGGTGTGGTGCGTGTGGCCCTGAAGAACGGCGAGATCGATCTGCAGATCGCCGGCCCCGAACAGGCCCGCCTGTCGGGCAACAAGCCACCGTTGCTGACCGCCGACTGATGCGGGCAACCGTGTTGCCGGTACTGATGGCCTCCGCGCTGCCGGGCAGTGCGGGGGCCTTTACTTTGGATCTCCCCGTTGATTGCACCCTGGGTCAGTCCTGCTTTGTCCAGCAATATGTGGACCATGATCCAGGGCCCGGCGCACAGGATTTCACCTGCAAGGGACTAAGTTACGACACCCATACCGGCACCGATATCGCCCTGCCCTCGCTTTCTGCGATGCAGGACGGCGTGGCAGTGCTGGCAGCGGCCCCCGGGCAAGTCAGGGCCCTGCGTGACGGAATGCCCGATACCGGCCTGACAGCCGGGACAGCGGCCCAGATCGAAGGCCGGGAATGCGGCAATGGCGTGGTGATCAGCCATGCCGACGGATGGGAAACGCAATATTGCCATCTGATGCAGGGCTCGGTCAGCGTTACGCAAGGCCAGATGGTGGATGCAGGCACCCCGCTGGGCCAGGTGGGCCTGTCCGGCAATACCGAATTTCCCCATCTTCACATCGCGGTGCGCCGCAACGGCAAGATCGTCGATCCTTTCGATCCTGACGGGCAGATCACCTGCGGCGCGCCCGATCCCGAAACGCTCTGGTCTGCGCCGGTCACCTATGTGCCGGGAGCCCTGCTGAACGCCGGATTTGCCACGGGCATTCCCGACTATGCCAGCATCAAGGCCGGGACCGCGGCCGCCGCGACCATTTCCCGCGACGCCCCCGCGCTTGTGGCCTGGGGCTATGCCTTTGGCGGACAGAAAGGCGATGTGATCCAGATCACCATCACCGGCCCAAGCGGCACGATCACGGATCACAGCGAAACGATCGACAGGAATCAGGCGCAATTTTTTCGTGCCGCAGGCCGCAAGACACCTGCGCGGGGCTGGCCCGCCGGGGACTATGCCGCAAGCGTCAACCTGATCCGGGATGGAATATCCCTGGGTGAACGGGTCCTGAACCTGCGGATCGACTGATCCGCGCGGCAGCCAAGGCCCTTGCCAGCCCCTTGCGCGGCCCATGCGGGGCCCATGCGCGGCATCGTCATTTTTCAGTGAATTTCAACTCGATCCGGCGATTCTGCGCCCGCGCTTCTTCGGTGTCAGCCGTGTTGACGGGGTTATATTCGCCAAAGCCGTTCGCGCTCAGACGATCCGGCGGAATGCCCAGCGAACCGGACATGTAGCGCACCACCGACAGGGCGCGCGCCTGGCTCAGCTCCCAGTTGTCGGTAAATTCGCCCTGCCCTGACAGCGGCACATTGTCAGTGTGCCCATCGACCCGGATCACCCAGTCGATCCCGGCGGGGATATCGCCCGCCACGGCGCGCAGGATCTCGGCCACCTTGGCGACTTCGCCCTGCCCTGCCGCAGACAGGGTGGCGCTGCCCGGCGGGAACAGCACCTCTGACGCAAAGACGAAGCGATCGCCCACAACCTGCACGCCGGGTTGATTTCCCAGCACGTCACGCAGCCTGCCAAAGAACTCGGACCGGTATTTCTGCAGGTCCTGCGCTTCGGCCTCAAGGCGCAGACGCTCGGCCTCTTCCAGCTGACGGCGGCGCCGTTCTTCGGCAGCGGCCCGCGCCAGGGCCGCGTTCAGGTCAGACCCCAGCGATTGCACCTGGATCGAGGCTGCGGCTTCGCGTTCCCGGCTGTCATCCAGAATGGCCTGCAACTGGCCCAGCTGGTTTCGCAGCGCCGCGACCTGCTGATTGAGCAAAGCCTGCGCCCGCTGCGCCTCGGTCGATTTGTCCTGCTCTTCCGCCAGAAGGCGCTGCGCCTGCGCCAGAAGGGCCGCGTCACGCTCGGCCTCGGTCATCCGGGCGCCAAGCTGCGCCTGCAAATCATCGCGCGCGGCTTCGGCGGCCGCCAGCAGGGTCAATGTCTCCTCGGCCCGGCGGCGCTGTTCCTCCAGCGCCAGGGTCATGGCGGTCAGTTCCGTGTCGGCATTCTGCAATCTTGCGCGCAGCGCCTCGGCGGCGGCGGCTTCGGCCAACCGCGCGGCTTCTTCCTCGGACAGTTGCGCCTGTAGCGCGTCCACCTGCCCGCTCAGGGCCTGGGCCTGCGCCTGGGTTTCGGCCTGTTGCGAGCGCAGATCGGCGATCAGCGCCTCCAGCGCCTCGCGCCGCGCAGCGGCAAGGCGGGCCGCCTCGGCGTTTGCGTCGACTTCAGTCCGCGCCTGCGCCAGCGCAAGGTTCAGGGCTTCCTGCTCGGACAGAAGCCTGCCTTGTTCGGCCTCCAGTTCGGCCACGGTGCCCAATGCGGCATCGCGTTCCGACAACAACGCCGCAACCTGCGCCTCGAACGCGGTGATCCGGGTTTGCGCGGCCTCCAGGGCCGCCAGCCCGGCGTCACGCTCGCCGCGCAGGGACAGGATCAACGCCTCCTGCTGCGAAATCTGCGCCCGGGCATCGCCCAGCGTCGCATCCAGCTCTCCCAGCCGCGTCGTCAGATCGGCGCTGCGGCGCTGTTCCAGACCCAGCGCCTGCGCCAGCGCCGCAACCTCGGCACCCAGTGCGTCAAGCTCGGTTGCCTGACCGCTGATCGTCTCGCGCAGCACGAATTGCACCACCATGAAGATGGTCAGCACGAACATCAGCACCAGCAACAGACCGGTCATCGCATCCACGAAGCCAGGCCAGATCGAGGCCTGGAACCTTTGCCCGGTGCGCCGCGACAGGGCCATGGATCAGCCCCCTTCGCCCTTGTTGTCCACCATCCCGCCCAAGGGGCGCGCCACCGCGGGCCGGGCGCGGGACTGTTCCACCGCGCGGGTCAATGCGGCCAGGTCGGTACGCAGCTCGGACATGGTATCCTGCCGACCTGCGCTGATTTCTTCCAGGATCCGCAGAAGCTGCACGTCCATGGACCGCAGGCGCATCCGGCTTTCCGCATCCAGCCCCTCGCCCCGCTCTTGCGCGGACAGGGCCGTGGCAAGACTTTCCTGCCCTTCGGCCAGCCGCAACAAGGCCGCGGTCAGTTCGGATTGCTGCCCACCGCCGGCACCCAACGTATCATTGAGCCCGTCAATGACCGCGCCCAACCGTTCCAGCCGGGCATCCATCGCCGCACGCCCGGTTTCGGCCTGTTCCAGCAGCGCCTGAACGGTTTCCATCTGCTGGACCATGCCATCGACGACCTGCACAAGCATCCCCTGATCCGGCGCGCCCTCGCCTTCACCAGACGAATAACCGACACGGGTGATCGTGCTCAGCCATTCTTCCAGTTCGCGGTAGAACCGGTTCTGGCCGTGACCGGCGAACAATTCCAGCAGCCCCACGACAAGCGAGCCCGCAAGACCCAGAAGGGACGAGCCAAAAGCCACGCCCATGCCGGACAACTGCGCGTCCAGCCCATCCATCAGACGCCCGAAGACGGCAACGCCTTCTTCGCCTTCTTGCGGGGCCAGGCTGCGGATCGTGTCGACCAGCGCGGGCACGGTCGTGGCCAGCCCGTAGAACGTACCCAGCAGACCCAGAAAGATCAGCAGATTGACGATATAGCGCGTGATCTCGCGCGCCTCGTCGATCCGGGTCGCCACGGAATCGAGAATGGACCGGGTGGAACTGGCCCCGATCTGCATGCGTGCGCCACGTGTCCGCAGCAGCGCCGCAAGCGGCGCCAGAAGACGCGGAGCCACCCGCCCGTCGGCGCTACCTTTGGCAAATGCCTCGATCCAGCGAACCGAGGTGATCAGCTGCGCCACTTGCAGGAAACACGCCAGCACACCGATCACGAAGACAAACAGGATGAACCCGTTCAGATAGGGATTGGCCTCGAAAACCGGCAGCACACGCGGCAAGGCCAGCACTACGACGAATGCGGCCAGACCCAGCACCAGCAACATCGACAAGATCTGGCGCAGGGGTTGTGAAAACTGCGGCTCGGCCTCGCGGTCCGGCATGTCCATGCGGACGGCTCCTGACACTGTTTATTGTTGTGGTCGATCCTAGGGGCTGAACCCAGAACTGCCAAGGGGTTATCCCTGCTGACGGGCCTTTATCCGGGTCAGATCTCGCACTCTGCCGTCCAGCCAGGCCAGATCGGGGTCGGCGATTCCCAGACCGTCCAGATGCGCCGCCGTATTGTGCAGATATTCGGTGTTCGGACCCCGCCCGCCCACGGCCTGCGCGATGATCTGCGCCTGCTCTTCCAACGGAAGACCGCCGCAATACTGGACATGGTCAGGGTCGATCACATAGGTCACGGCCTCGACACGCGTGCCATCGGCCAGATCGACCATCAGCACCCGCTCCACATAGGCCGAGGAGATCAGCTCGCGTTCGCGCAGATAGGCCAGAACGGTATCGGCCTGATCGGGGCGAACCCCAAGCGCCAGCCCGTGACATTCGGCCCCGGCGGCTGCATCCAGCGCCAGCACCAGCCCCGGCGCGTCAGGCGTGCCGCGGTGATGGATCGAGCGCATGCAGAAACTGCGATGGTAATCCGGCAGTCGCGCCAGAACCGTCCGGCTGACCTCGAAGCCGGGATTCCACAATAGTGATCCATATCCGAACACCCACATCATGGCGCCACTGGTCCTTCCATTTGCACCCCTGTAAACACCACCAAAGGCGCAGTGAAAAGGGGGGACCCGCCGCGTGAAACGACTGTTGTTCCTGATCATCGTATCGGCCGCGCTCTGGTCCGGTTACTGGTTCTACGGGGCCTCGACCACGCGCAGCGCCTTTGAGGGCTGGTTCGCAGACCGGCGCGCCGATGGCTGGGCCGCCGACTATGACACGCTTGAGGTGTTGGGCTTTCCCAACCGCTTTGACGTGACCCTGACCGATATTGCCCTGGCCGATCCGGCAACAGGCTGGGCCTGGGATGCGCCGTTCTTCCAGATACTGGCGCTCAGCTACAAGCCCCATCACGTCATCGCCGCATGGCCCGACCTGCAACATGTCGCAACCCCGCTGGACAAGTTCGTCATCACCCAGGCCGCGATGCAGGCCAGCGTGGTCCTGTGGCCCAGTACCGATCTTGCACCCGATCGGGTCCGCCTTGTCGCCGATACCTTGCAGATCAGCGCAAGCGATGGCACCGCAACGGCCATGAGCGCGCTGCGCCTTGCCGCCGAAAGGCTGGGCCCGGACGGGCAGCCCGCCACCGCTGCCCCGGAAGACGTCGCAACAGGCTATCGCATTGCCTTGTCCGCCGAAGGGGTTGCACCCGATCTTGGCCTGCGACACCGCATCGACCCGGCAAACAGGCTGCCGCGCACGCTGGATGCCTTGCGCGCCGATGTGACCCTTGGATTCGATCGCCCCTGGGATCGCCGTGCCGTGGAAAAGGCCCGCCCGCAGCCGCGACTGATCTCGCTGCGCCTGGCCGAGGCGCGCTGGGGCGAGCTGGAGCTGAAAGCGGCCGGCGATCTGGATGTGAACCCCGAAGGTCGGGCCACGGGCCGGATCACCGTCAAGGCGCAGAACTGGCGCGAGATCCTTGCCATGGCCCGTGCCTCGGGCGAATTGCCCGCCGGGGTGGCCGACACGCTGGAACGGGCGTTGTCCCTTCTGGCAGGCCGCAACGACGGGATCGACATACCGCTGGATTTCCGCGGTGGCCTGATCTGGATCGGCCCCGTTCCGGTCATGGACAGCCCGGTCTTCGTGCTGCGCTAGCCCGGTCGTACGCCTGGCGCGGCGTCAGCGGCAATAAGGCCCGCCGCGATGGCGTGCGGTATCGAAATGGAAATGATCCTGGTGGAAGCGATCGGAATCCGGCCCCAGCACCGTGCCGAATGTCCCGCAGGCCGCCCTGTGCATCTGTTTCAGCGCCCGCCCATTGCGCCCGGTGCCCCAGTCGCGCAGGACGGTCACGTCGGTCCCGTCACGCAGGCGATAGCCTGACACGTCGATGGCCTTGCCGCGCCCGTGCTCGGAAATGCGCGCGCCCGGCTGATGGTTGCGTGTGCGGCAGGCATAGCTGGCCGCAACCCGGATGGATTGCACGCCACCGCCCTTGTTGCCGACGGCGGCCATCAAGCCCCTGTCGACCCAACTGCCGAAGGCTCGCGCCGTCGGACAGTCAACCACCGCCCCCGAGCTGAGTTGCACGCCATTCACCTCGTGCAGGCGCACGGCGTTGGCGATCCCGCATCCGGTGATACCGCCGGGCACCTCGCCCACGACTTCGCCGCGCAGGGCCGGATCGTTGCAGATCATCGGATAGCCGCTGGTCGATGGCCCCACCCTTGGCGCGGATCGTTCATAGCGCACGCTGCACGCACTTGCGCTGAAAAGCAGCGCCACCAAGGCCAGGGGAAAGATGCCGGCGCGTCTCAACGGACCGCCTTCGTACGTCCGAAATCAGGCGCATCGGTATCCTGCCCCGCCTCGATGATACCGCGCCGGATGGCGCGGGTGCGGGTGAAATAGGCATGCAGGTGATCACCGTCCCCGGTACGGATCGCGCGTTGCAAGGCGAACAGTTCTTCGGTGAAACGGCCCAGGATTTCCAGCGTCGCTTCCTTGTTGGTCAGGAACACGTCGCGCCACATGGTCGGATCGCTGGCCGCGATACGGGTGAAGTCACGGAAACCGGCGGCGGAATACTTGATCACCTCGCTATCGGTCACGCGGCGCAGATCGTCGGCCACGCCGACCATCGTATAGGCGATCAGATGCGGCGCATGGCTGGTCACGGCCAGCACCAGGTCATGATGATCAGCCTCCATCGTATCGACATTGGCGCCGATCCCCTGCCAGAGTCGGGTCAGACGGTCCAGCGCCTCGGGGTCAGTCCCTTCGACCGGCACAAGAATGCACCAGCGATTGTCAAAGAGGGTGGCAAAGCCGGATTCGGGGCCCGAATGTTCGGTACCCGCCAGCGGATGCGCCGGAATGAAGTGCACATGCGGCGGCAGATGCGGGCCAACGGCCTCGATCACGGCGCGCTTCACCGATCCCACGTCGCTGACCGTCGCGCCTTTCGCCAGATGCGGCGCGATCTCGGCCGCGACCTGCTCCATGGCGCCCACGGGCACGCAAAGCACGACCAGATCGGCATCCTTGACCGCCTCGGCCGCCGTGTCGCACACACGGTCGCACAGCCCGATTCGGCGTGCCGTGTCGCGCGTCGCGGCGCTGCGGGCATAGCCCGTCACCTCGCCCGCCAGGCCGCCCCGCTTCATTGCCCAGAACATCGACGAGGCGATCAGCCCCAGCCCGATCAATGCGACGCGATTGTAGACCACGCTCACCTTGCACCCCCCTTGAACTGCCCCACCGCATGGGCCACCCGACGGCAACTGGATTCGTCCCCGACCGTGATCCGCAGGCATTGCGGCAGCTTGTAACCTGCCACGCGCCGCACGATCAGACCCTGCGATTTCAGATAGGTGTCGCAGGCTTCGGCCTCTGCCTGGTCGGCAAAGCGCGCCAGCACGAAATTCGCCATCGAGGTATCGCATTGCACCCCGTGTTCGGCCAGCGCCTGCGCCAGCCAGACCCGCAGACGCGCGTTTTCCGCGCGGCACTTGGCGGCATAGGCCTGGTCGCGCACGGCGGCCTCGGCGGTGGCCAGCGCCGTGTTGGACAGGTTGAACGGCCCCCGGATACGGTTGAGCACATCAATGATCGCGCGCGGCCCATAGCCCCAGCCCACGCGCAACCCGCCCAGGCCATAAAGCTTGGAAAAGGTCCGTGTCATCACGACATTGTCGCGCGCCTCGACCAGGGCGGCGCCGCCATCATAGCCATCGACATATTCGGCATAGGCCCCGTCCAGCACCAGAAGCGCGTGATCCGGCAACCCTTCCGCCAGCCGCGCCAGCTCGTTGCCACCGATCATCGTGCCGGTCGGGTTGTTGGGGTTGGCGATGAACACCAGTCGCGTGGCGGGGGTGACGGCCGCAAGGATCGCGTCCACATCGGTCACACGGTCGCGTTCCTTCACCTCGACGGGCGTGCCGCCTGCGGCAAGCGTGCTGATGCGATACATCGCAAAGCCGTGTTCGGTATGGATCACCTCGTCACCAGGGCCGACATAGGCCTGGCAAAGAAAATGTATGATCTCGTCGCTGCCCACGCCGCAGATGATGCGATCGGCGTCCAGACCGTGCACATCGGCAATCGCGCCGCGCAGGCCCGCGTGATCGGTCGAAGGGTAGCGATGCAACTCATAGCCCGAGCGGCGGAACGCCTCGATCGCGGCCTCGCTCGGTCCGAACGGGTTCTCGTTCGAACTCAGCTTCACCACCTCGCTGACGCCATCCACATGCGCGGCGCCACCCTGGTAAAGCTCGATCTGCATGATGCCGGGTTGCGGCTGGATCTGGGTCATGTCTTCGCTCTCCTTGCGCCCCCTCTTAGCGGCGCGCCCCTTCCAAGAAAAGCGCGAAAGAAGCGGGATCCGTCATGCCGCAGACCAAAGGGCGGCAACTTCATCGTTCCCCAAATACTCAAGCCGCGCCCGCGCCGCCGCAACACCGCGTCAGGTCGCAAGCACATTGCGAAAGAGCCAGGGATCACTTTCGTCGATATCCTCGGGAAACAGCTCCCAACGATCCTGAAGGGGCGTCCAGTCGGTGTAATGCGCCTCCACCGGGCCAAGGTAGGGCCGCTGCACCTCGAGGCAACGGGCGTGATCCATCTCGTCGGTCTCGACGATCCCGGCGCGGGGGTTTTCTAACGCCCAGACCATGCCGGCCAGAACCGCGCTGGTCACTTGCAGCCCGGTCGCGTTCTGATCGGGGGCCAGGGTCCGCGCCTCGGCATTGGACAGGCGCGAGCCGTACCACAGCGCGTTTTTCGCATGCCCGTAAAGCAGCACACCCAGTTCATCTATTCCTTCCACGATTTCGTCGGGGCCCAGGATGTGATGCGCGTGCTGCACCCGGCCCGAGCCGAACATCTCGTGCAGCGACAGCACCGCATCATCGCAGGGGTGATAGGCGTAATGGCAGGTGGGCCGGTATTCGGGCGCGGCGGCATCGCCGATCGTATAGTAATCCGAAATGGAAATCGCCTCGTTATGGGTGACCAGAAAACCGAATTGCGGCCCCGGCGTCGGGCACCAGCTGTGCACGCGGGTGATCGCACCGGGGCGCTCAATCCAGATCGCGGACTGACAGCCCGTGGCATGGCGATAGGCATTATCGGGAAACCATGTCTCATGCGTGCCCCAGCCCAGTTCGGCGGGCTGGAAGCCTTCGGCGATGAAACCCTCGACCGACCAGGTGTTCACGAAAACACCGCGCGGACGCGGCACCGCGCGGGCCTGGGTGTCGCGCTCGGCCACATGCACGCCCTTCACTCCCAGATCGCGCATCAGCATCGCCCAACCCTGCCCATCTCTTGGTGCCTCGATCGCCTGGCCGCAATCCGCGGCCAGTTGCAACAACGCCTCCTTGACGAACCAGCTGACCATGCCGGGATTGGCCCCGCAGCATGACACGGCCGTGGTCCCACCGGGATGGGCGGCCTTCTCGTCGCGCACCTTCTGGCGCAGCGCATAATTCGTGCGCGCCTCATTGTCGGGGGTCTCGAAATAGAACCCTGTCCAGGGCTCCACCACCGTGTCGATATAAAGAACGCCCATCTCGCGGCACAGCCGCATGATATCCAGCGAAGAGGTATCGACCGACAGGTTGACGCAGAACCCTTTTCCATCCGCAAAAAGATCGCCAAGAACCTGGCGGTAGTTGCCCCGTGTCAGGCCGATCGGCATGTGCGGGATGCCCCGCGCAGCCAGATCGGCCACCGCTGCGGGATCTGGTTCGATCACCATCAGACGGTCCGCATCGAAATCGAAATGCCGCTGGATCAGCGGCAGGGTGCCCCGCCCGATCGAGCCATAGCCGATGATGACCACCGCGCCCTCTATACGGCCATGGACCGGCCAGTCACCACGATTACCAGTTGTCATCATTCACCCTCCACCATGCGGCACCGCCGATGATGCCCAGGTTTCCTTGTGACATGAAAAAACCCGCCGCAGAAGCTGCGGCGGGTCCTGATCCCCCGAAAGAGGGGGTAATCCGGTGCGAAGGCTTAGTTCTTCGCGTAGAATTCGACCACCAGGTTCGGTTCCATGATGACCGGATAGGGCACATCGCCCAGGGTGGGGGTGCGCACGAAGGTCGCGGTCAGCTTGGAGTTGTCGACATCCAGGTAATCGGGAACGTCACGCTCGGGCAGCTGGGTGGCTTCCAGGATGGCGGCCATCTGCTTGGACTTCTGGCGAACCTCGACCACGTCACCCTCTTTCACACGGTAGGAGGGGATGTTCACGCGCTTGCCGTTCACGGTCACGTGGCCGTGGTTCACGAACTGGCGGGCGGCGAACACGGTCGGCACGAACTTCGCGCGGTAGACCACGGCGTCCAGGCGGCGCTCCAGCAGGCCGATCAGGTTTTCACCGGTATCGCCCTTGACGCGCTCTGCCTCGGCATAGATGCGGCGGAACTGCTTTTCAGTCAGGTCGCCGTAGTAGCCCTTGAGCTTCTGCTTGGCGCGCAGCTGGGTGCCGAAATCGGACAGTTTGCCCTTGCGGCGCTGGCCATGCTGGCCGGGGCCATATTCGCGGCGGTTCACCGGGGATTTCGGACGGCCCCAGATGTTTTCGCCCATGCGGCGGTCGATCTTGTACTTGGCAGACGTGCGTTTGGTCACGGCTGATCTCCTTCGTTAGAGTATGAAGGGCGTTGTCCTCTGGCAAAAGCCCGACAGGACACCCCTTGCGGGGGCCACCAACACCAATGAAGCCGCGCTTATACGGCCGCCATTCGCAGAGTCAACAGCGATATGACCACAAGGCGCAGGCCGGAAGCGTTGACGACACGCGCGACACCCGCCTAGGGTCGGACACCGAAGCTTGGAGGGTGTCATGCGTAAATGGTTGTTCTGTGTGGGCCTGCTGGCCCTGGCGGGTTGCGGCGTGCCCTTCGTCCCGCTTGTCTGAGGCGCGGCGGTCGCGCCACGCCATCCCGACCGCCCCCATCGCCACGCGGCGGCATCCGCCGGTCTAGGCGGCCTCGTGCATCAGGATGGCCGCCTCCGAGGTGCTCAGCATGCGTCGCGCGGCCGCGCCATAGACATGCGGGTCATATTCCAGCGCCGGGAACATGGCCAGAAGCCGCATCCGGTCCTCTGCGGCCAGGCTTGCAAGATCCGCCTGCGCCGGGTGGAAGCTTTCGGTTTCAAGGCCATTGGCCCACAGAACGTGATGCGAGGGCAGCAACAGGTGCACATAGGTGACTTCCCGCAGCGCCATATCCACCGCGATGGTCTGCCCGTTCACCAGGTCGCGGGCCGCAACCAGAACCTCGTCCGTGTTGAAAAGGGCCTGCGCGGCCCGTCCGCGCAACAACATCCGATGATCAGGTGACACCAGCAGGTCCTGGTCAGGCCGCTCGACGCCCAGCGCGCGGGCGCGGAAACGGATCGGTCGCAGCTTTGGCATCGCGAAAAGTCTTGCGCCGCTCATCCGGCGGCTGCCGACCCACAAGACCTCCTGCGGGCCGCTGTCACGGGTCTGGACCAGGTCGCCCTCGCACAGCTCCTCGACCAGACGCGGGCCATTCGGGGTCGCGATACGCGTGCCGTGCGTAAAGCAGATGACCCCGCTGCCAGAAGGGCCAGCCGCGTTCAGGTGCATCAGGTTCATCGTGTGATGCACGATCCACAGATCGGTATCACGCGGGGGCAATCTATCCAGAAACATCAAAAGCGGAGGGGCGCCCGTGCCCACTTCGATCACCGTGACGGCAAAGCTTTGCGCCCCGTCCGTGACCACAAAGCAACTTTCTTCCAGCGGCGTATTGATTTCAACGCTGTCCAGGTCGCGCGTCTGCGTGATCGCAGCCCCGACAAGGCGACGCACCGTACGCGCCGCACGTTTTCTCAGCTCTGCCTCGCCTTCCGCAGGCCCAAGACGCAACAGGTGACCCGGACCGTCCACCCGCACCGCATCACCACGCCAGGACCAAGAGGCCCCAACCGCCAATGATGCCAAGGGGGCGGCCTCGAGACCGTCCACTTCCGTCTGTGACCAGGAGATGACGAACGTGCCCTCAAAGCCCGTTTCCATACCTGCTCTATCTGCCTCAAGTTATTGTTTTTATTGTTGTTGTCTTTTTTAGTATCAAAAGACTAGCAGACCATGGGCATGGCTGCAAATCCCTCTTGAACACCAAGGGGATTTTGAGGGCAAAAGGGTTGCACGCACGCCACGCGGCGAATGGGCCTTTGTGTGGGCCTGGGTCTTGTCAGAAATTCAGATCCAACCGGATCGACCCCAGGACCTGCCCCTCGCGCTGGCCTTCGAATTCCTTGCCCAACCAGGTCAGACCATAGAAGACAGCGGCGCGGTCGCCCTGCCAATGCATCCCGGCCCGCAGCCTTGTGCGCGCATCGCGCACCACAACACCGGAAGAGGCAGGCAGGAACACGCTATCCGACACTGCCGCGATGTCGCCGCCCATCACGAAGGCAAAGCCTGCCGCATCGCCTTTCACGCTGCGATACCGCTGACCGGTGACCGGATCGCGCACCAGCAATTCGCCCTGGCCAAGATCGCCGAGGGTCACATCCACACCCGCGCGCAGCAGCGTTTCAGCCCCGGCCCGCGCCTCGATGAAGGGGCGCATGCGCGCGCCCGCAGCCAGTGCAACCTCGCGCCCGGCCTCGCCAACCAGCGTGGGGTGAATGCCGTTGCCGACCTGCGCGGCCCGCGTCAGCCTCGAGGCCTTGTCGACACCCACCAGATCATGAAAGCCCGCTTGCAGGTCGTCCAGCCGGGTTTGCGGCCCGGTCATCACCACGTCGCCGCCCATCGCCATTTCAAGCCCGGCGCGCTGAAAATGCGTATGCAGGCCCAGCGAAAGCGCCGTTGCATAGGGACGATCGCCAGCCGCCGGGTTGACCAGGTTTTCAGGGGCGATGATCTCGGCACCCAGGCGCAGTTCCAGAATATCGCCGATATCGTAGGGCAATGCCCCCGCCCAACCGCGCCCCCAGACCCGGCTTGAGGCGACAGACCCGCTCCGCCAACGGTCCTGACCGGTCGCGATATAGTCATTGTTGATAAGGCGGCCATAGCCGATCCGTTCACGCGTCTGCGCCGCAGACATCTGCGGCATGACCATCAAGGCGATGCAGATCGCTGTCAGGACACGAAACATGGTGCTTTCCTTTGTGATTCACGCAACTTACGCCAGCCATACGCGATCTGGACTGCGGGCGACCAGTCGCAACTCAAAAAATCAATTCATCCTGTTGCTGCAACGCCAGATTGAGTGACCTGTCACATTCACCCAGACCGGTTTGCCGCGCCGATACGGATGGGGCATAGTAAGGGAATATGGCGCGATCTGCCCTTAAGCCGGTCATTTTTACGAATTTTTGAAGCGAACCGATCTGAATGGACATCATCCTTGTCACGACCATCATTGCGGCGCTTTTCCTGCTGATCGGCATCGCCGAGCCGCTCGCCGGGCGCCTGCGCCTGCCCTACAGCGTGATTCTGGCGCTTCTGGGGATCATGGTGGCAACGGGTGCGGCCTTTTTCCTGCGGACCGAGCTGACGGACGCCCTCAATCCCGTGGCCGAGGCGATCCTGGGCCTGCCGATCCGGTCGAACGTCTTTCTTTATGTCTTCCTGCCGACCCTGCTGTTTCAGGTGACGCTGGTCATGGACCTGCGGCGCATGATCGACGACTGGGTGCCGATCCTCGTGCTGGCCGTCGTTGCCGTGATCGTGGCGACCGTCGTGATCGGCTATGCGCTGTCCTGGACCTCGACATTGCCGCTGGCGGCCTGTCTGCTGATCGGCGCAATCGTGTCCACCACGGATCCGTCGGCGGTGGTCAGCATCTTCCGCTCGATCTCGGCGCCCAAACGGCTGTCGCGCATCATTGAAGGCGAAAGCCTGCTGAATGACGCGGCCGCCATCGCGCTTTTTGGCCTGTTCATGGGCTTCGTGATGTCCGGGGTGCAAGACCCCTCGTTACGCGGCGCGCTGGAACAGTTTCCGATGCTGATCCTGGGCGGCGCATTGGCGGGTTGGATCATGGCGCGCGCGGCGCTCTGGCTGATGACGCTGGTGGCGCAGCACGATCTGGCCGTGATCTCGATCTCGGTCGCGCTGCCCTACCTGTCCTATGTGGCCGCGGAGCAGCTGGTCGGCGCATCTGGCGTGATCGCGGCGGTCACCGCGGGCCTGACACTGAACCTGCTGGGGCCGGGCCGCCTGCCACCCGCGATCTGGTTGAACCTGCGCGAAGTCTGGGGCCTGCTGGCGCATTGGGCCGGGGCCTTGATCTTTATTCTGGCGGCACTGCTGATCCCCCGCCTGCTGGACGCGGTGCGCCTGTCGGATATCGGCCTGGTGATCGTTGTCATCCTGGCCGCCATCGCCGCGCGGATGATCATCCTGTTCGGCCTTTTGCCGCTGCTGTCGCTGCTGCGCCTCTCGCCGGTCGTCGAACGCCCTTACCGCGTCGCGATCCTGTGGGGCGGGTTGCGCGGTGCCGTCACCCTGGCGCTGGCGCTGGCCGTAACCGAAAGCTTCCGCGTCCCGGTCGAGGTCAAGCGCGTTGTCGGCATTCTGGCCACCGGCTTCACCCTTTTCACCCTGCTGGTACAGGGGACGACCCTGCGCTGGGTGATCCGCAAGCTGGGGCTGGACCGGCTGTCGCCGCTGGATGCAGCCCTGTCCAGGCAGGTCGTCGCCGTGGCGCTTCAGAAAGTGCGCGAGGAGGTATCGACCACCGCTGACAGCTATGAGCTGACGCGCGAAACCGTCCGGTCCGAGGCCAAGCGCTTTGCCGGGCGGCTCGACGAGGCGGTCAAGGCCGCCGAGGAAGGCGAGGAAATCTCGGACAAGAACCGCATAACACTGGGGCTCATCGCCCTGGCCGGCGCCGAACGCGAGATGATCCTGGCGCGGTTTCGCGAACGCGCGATATCTTCGCGGCTGTCGGACCGCATCCTGACCGATGCCGACCGCCTGATCGAAGCGGCGCGCAGCGGCGGGCGCACCGGCTACCAGCGCGCGGCGCGGCGCAGCCTGGGCAACGCGCCCGGCTTTCGCGTGGCGCTTTTCCTGAACAACCGTTTGCGCCTGTCGGGGCCCCTGGGGCGGCTGACGGCCGACCGCTTCGAAGTGCTGCTGTCACAACGGCTGATCCTGCGTGATCTGCACAGCTTTATAGACACGCGCATCCGGCGCATCCACGGTCGCCGCGTGGCCGATCTGCTGCACGATCTGCTGGATCGCCGGCTGGAGCAGGTCGAACAGGGGCTGGACGCGCTTCGCCTGCAATATCCCGGCTATGCCGAAGAGCTTGAGCGCCGCTTCATCCGCCGCACCGCCCTGCGCCTGGAAGAGCGCGAATACGAAACCATGCGCGCCGACGGGCTGATCGGCGCCGAACTGCATGTGGCCCTGACCCAGGAGGTGGCAACAAGGCGCAAACGTGCCGATGACCGGCCCAAGCTGGATCTGGCGGTGCGGAAATCCGACCTGGCACGCCAGTTTCCGCTGTTCACGGATCTGGATGAACGCACCCTGCGACGGCTGAGCCGGTCGCTGGTCACGCGCTATGTCAACACCGGCGAGAAGATCATTCGCCGCGACACACCCGCCCGCAACGTGCATTTCATCGCCTCCGGCGCGGTGGAATTGCAGACCGCAGGCCAGACCTGGCGTCTGGGCCGGGGCGAAATGTTCGGCCAGATGGCAATCTTGATGCAGAAGCCCCGACGGACAGAGGTGACGGCCATTGCCCCCTCCAGCCTGCTGGTCCTGGACGAGGCGCGGTTTCGCAGGCTCCTCAAGCGCAGCGCGCCAATGCAGCAGGCGGTGATCGACAGCGCAAGGCGGCGCGGGCTGGATCCCGCACAGGTCATGGCAGCCGTCGGCCTGACGGTGCCCGAGGACAAGACCAAGGCCAAGCCTGACCCCAAGCCTGACCCCAAGCCTGACCCCAAGCCTGACCCCAAGCCCGGGCCCCAACCAGACACCACACCGGACGCAACGCCCGAAGCCAAACCCGAAACAGCGCCCGAAACAAGCCAGGCGGGAGCACCCGACACCGCTGCGGACACGGCTGCGGAAACGGCTGCGGAAACGGCACCGAAGGACAGCCCCGGAACAGTTTAGAATCGTTCCAAACCTTGACAGTCAGGTGCGGCAAGCGCATATCCTGTGGCAAGCCATGAAAGGGACATACCCGATGTTCATCCAGACCGAATCCACGCCTAACCCGGCCACCCTGAAATTCCTGCCCGGTCAAACCGTGCTGGAAATGGGCACTGCGGATTTCCCGACTGCCGACGGGGCGTCAGTCTCGCCGCTGGCGACGCGCATTTTTGCGGTCAACGGCGTAACCGGCGTCTTCTTTGGCACCGATTTCGTCACCGTGACCAAGGATGCGGGCGTCGAATGGGATCACATCAAACCCGCACTGCTGGGTGCGATCATGGAACATTTCCAGTCCGGTCAGCCGGTCATGGGCGCGGGCGCGCAGGCGGCCTCGGGTCATGCCGACCATGACGGGCCGGATTCGGATGTCGTGGGCCAGATCAAGGAACTGCTGGACACCCGCGTGCGCCCTGCCGTGGCGCAGGATGGCGGCGACATCACCTTCCACGGTTTTGACCGCGGCGTGGTCTACCTGCACATGCAAGGCGCCTGCGCGGGCTGCCCGTCATCGACCCTGACCCTCAAGATGGGGATCGAGAACCTGCTGCGCCATTACATCCCCGAAGTGACCGAAGTGCGGCCCGTGGCCGTCTGATCACGGGCTTTTCGGGCATGAGAACGGCGATGACACAGTGACCCTCAAGCCAGACGATACCACGGCCGAGCCGATCATCCTGGCTTTCGACACATCGGCGGCCTATTGCGCGGCGGCGCTGATGCGCGGCAAGTCCCTTCTGGGGCTGCAATCCGAGGAAATGGGCCGGGGACAGGCGGAACGGCTGGTTCCCATGCTCGACGATCTGATCAAGGGCGCCGGCCTGGAATGGTCCGACATTGACGCGCTGGCCGTGGGCGTCGGGCCCGGCAACTTTACCGGAATCCGCATCGCGGTATCCACAGCGCGCGGCCTTGCGCTGGCGCTGGATATCCCGTCGATCGGTATCAGCACCTTCGAAGCGATCAGCAAATCCGCGACGCTGCCCCATCTTGCCTGCGTGCCGGCACCCCAATCCAAAGTCTACATCGCGCCCGTCGGGACCGAACCGCGCCTTGTCAGCATGGACGAGGCCCATGCCCTCGGCCTGCCGCTGGCGCTGCCCCCTGCCCCTGCCGATCTGGTGGTCGCGATGGCGCGCGTCGCCCGCGTCAAGCTCAGAAAAAGCGAGGGGATGCACGCGCCCGCGCCCCTTTATATTCGCGCGGCGGATGCGGCACCGTCGCGTGACACACCCCCGGTGATGCTGCCCGATGACCGGGACTGACCCGCGCTTCACAAGTCCCGTGGTCGCAAACCCCGGCACAACGCTTGATCCTGACGGGATGGCGGTTCTTCACGCAGCGGCCTACCGGCTGGACCGCCCCTGGACAGCAGCCGAATTCCGGGCCCTGTCCGACAGCCCGCATGTTTTCGCCCTGGGCGATGCGCGCGCCTTCATCCTGGTGCGGGTGATCGCGGACGAGGCCGAAGTCCTGACCATCGCCACACATCCCGACCATCGTCGCAAGGGGCTGGCCCTTGCGCTGCTGGGCCGTTTTCATGCTCTCGCACAGGCGCGGGGGGCAACGACCGCCTTCCTCGAGGTCGCGGCGGACAATGCACCGGCCCTGGCGCTATATCAGGCGGCAGGCTATGCGCGGGTCGGCCAGCGGCGCGCCTACTATGCCCGCAAGGATGCCCCTGCGGCGGACGCCTTGCTGCTGCGGCGGGCGCTGGACTGACCTTGCGCGCCGGCCTTTGCCGGAAAGCGGCCCTGCCGCCACGTCAAGACGCAGTTTCCTGTTGACCCTTGCCGGGCGCTGCGGCGTAAACTGCCCCTTGGTCCGATCTACGTGATCGTATGACGTGGTGCGGAACCAACCGGCACCACCGCTGCCAACCAACGGGAGACCCGATATGACCCTGATGCAGAAATTCCTGGGCGCTGCTGCTGCGACCGCCCTCAGCGCGGGCGCCGCCCTCGCCGAACCGGCCCTGATCTTCGATCTCGGTGGCAAGTTCGACAAAAGCTTCAACGAGGCCGCCTTCAACGGGGCAGAGCGTTGGGCAAAAGAGACCGGCGGCACCTACCTGGAAACGGTGATGCAGTCCGAAGCCCAGCGCGAACAGGCCCTGCGCCGCTTTGCCGAGGCAGGCGCGAATCCGATCGTGACCACCGGCTTTGCCATGAGCGATCCGATCGCCCAGGTCGCACCCGACTATCCCGACACGATGTTCGTGACCATCGACGGCTGGGTCGATCTGCCCAACGTCAAGGTGATCGGCTTTACCGAACACGAAGGTTCCTACCTGGTGGGGATGATGGCGGCGATGGCGTCGAAATCCGGCACGGTCGGCTTCATCGGCGGGATGGACGTGCCGCTGATCCGCAAATTCGCCTGCGGCTATGCCCAGGGCGTCAAGGCGGTGAATGCTGACGCCAATATCATTGCCAACATGACCGGCACCACACCGTCGGCCTGGAACGACCCCGTGAAAGGGTCCGAACTGACCCTGTCGCAGATCGGCCAGGGCGCGGATGTCGTCTATGCCGCCGCCGGCGGCACCGGCGTGGGTGTGCTGCAGACTGCGGCGGACGAAAGCATTCTGTCCATCGGCGTGGACAGCAACCAGAACCACCTGCATCCGGGCAAGGTGCTGACCTCGATGCTCAAGCGCGTCGATGTGGCCGTCTACAACGTCATGATGGCCGGCGCCGATCTGGAATCGGGTGTCGAGGTGCTGGACCTGGCCGCCGAAGGCGTGGGCTATGCACTGGATGAAAACAACGCCAGCCTGGTGTCGGACGAAATGAAAGCCACGGTCGACGCGGCGCGCGAAAAGATCATCGCGGGCGAACTGATCGTGCATGACTACACATCTGACGACAGCTGCCCGGTCCTGACTTTCTGAGGATGACAGGACAGAACGCAAACGGGGCGCGGCAGGCAACTGCCGCGCCCGGTCCGCAGGTGCCCGCCATCGAATTGCGGGGCATCTCCAAGGCGTTCGGCCCCGTGCAGGCCAACAAGGACATCAGCATGCGCGTGATGCCCGGCACGATCCACGGTATCATCGGCGAAAACGGCGCGGGAAAATCCACGCTGATGTCGATCCTCTACGGCTTCTACAAGGCCGACGCGGGCGAGATCGTGATCGGGGGCAACCCCACCCTGATCCCCGACAGCCAGGCCGCCATCACGGCGGGTATCGGCATGGTCTTCCAGCATTTCAAACTGGTCGAGAATTTCACCGTCCTGGAAAACATCATCCTGGGCGCCGAGGATGGCGGGCTGTTGCGCCCCAGCCTGGCCAAGGCGCGCGCGGCCCTCAAGTCGCTGGCTGCGGAATATGAGCTGAACGTCGATCCCGATGCGGTCATCGAGGATATCGGCGTCGGCCAGCAGCAGCGGGTCGAGATCCTCAAGGCGCTGTACCGGCAGGCCGATATCCTGATCCTGGACGAGCCCACCGGCGTGCTGACCCCGGCCGAGGCGGATCACCTGTTCCGCATCCTGCGCAACCTGCGCGACGAAGGCAAAACCATCATCCTGATCACCCACAAGCTGCGCGAGATCATGGAGATCACCGATACCGTCAGCGTGATGCGGCGCGGCGAGATGACGGCGACCGTCAAGACCGCCGAAACCAGCCCCGAACAGCTGGCCGAACTGATGGTGGGTCGCAAGGTCCTGCTGCGCGTCGAAAAAACCCCTGCAACCCCCGGCAAACCCGTGGTGGAGGTCGAGAACCTGCGCGTGGTGGACGCCGCCGGCATCGAACGGCTGCGCGGCGTATCCTTCAGCATCCGCGCGGGCGAGGTTCTGGGGCTGGCGGGCGTGGCCGGCAACGGGCAATCGGAATTGCTGGAGGTTCTGGGTGGCATGATGGCCGCCACGGGCCAGGTCCTGCTGAATGGTCAGCCGATCCCGCTATCCGGCCCCCATGCCGATGGTCAGAGCCGCCGCGCGGCCGGTATCGCCCATGTGCCGGAGGATCGGCAGCGCAAGGGGCTGATCATGGATTACGCCGCCTGGGAGAACAGCGTCTTCGGCTATCACCGCGACCCGGCGATCGGGCGCGGCCCCCTGATGCATAACGCGGCGATTCTGGATCATGCCGAACAGCAGATGCAGCGGTTCGACGTGCGCCCCCCCAACCCGCGCCTGCCCGCCAAGGCCTTTTCCGGCGGCAATCAGCAGAAGGTGGTTCTGGCCCGCGAGATCGAGCGCGGTCCCGATCTGCTGCTGATCGGCCAGCCGACACGCGGCGTCGATATCGGCGCGATCGAATTCATTCACCAACAGATCATCGCCCTGCGTGATGCGGGCAAGGCGATCTTGCTTGTCAGCGTCGAGCTGGACGAGATCATGGCCCTGTCAGACCGCATCGCCGTGATCTTCGACGGCCGCATCATGGGCGAGGTTCCGGCCGATCAGGCCAGCGCGCAAGAGCTGGGCCTGATGATGGCAGGCGTCAGCAGTGGAAAGGCCGCCTGATGGAGCGGATGCCGAAATGGGCCGATGTGGTGCTGATCCCGGTGATCTCGCTCGTGCTGGCGGCGGTGATTTCGGGCCTGGTCATCCTTGCCATCGGCGAGGATCCGATCAACGCGCTGAACCTGATGGTCAAGGGCGCGCTGGGGTCGACCTATGGCTGGGGCTATACCCTCTATTACGCCACGAATTTCCTGTTCACCGGGCTGGCCGTGGCCGTGGCCTTTCACGCGCGTCTGTTCAACATCGGCGGCGAGGGGCAGGCGATGCTGGGTGGCCTGGGGGTGGCCCTTGTCTGTCTCTACCTGCCATGGCCACACTGGTCGCTGGCACTGATCGCGGCCTCTGTGGGCGCGGCCCTCTTCGGCGCGGCCTGGGCCTTTCTGCCAGCGATCCTGCAAGCCAGGCGCGGCAGCCATATCGTGATCACCACGATCATGTTCAATTTCATCGCCGCCGCCTTTCTGAACTGGTTGCTGGTCGGCCCGCTGAAACCGCGCGGCGCGATGGATCCATCAACCGCGCGCTTCCCCGAAGCGGTCCACCTGCCAAGCCTGCATGAGATTCTGGCACCGCTGGGCATCAGCTTTTCCAAGGCAGCCCCGGCGAATGTATCTTTCCTGGTGGGCATCCTCGCCTGCATCCTGGTCTGGGTCCTGATCTGGCGCACCCGTCTGGGATATGAAATCCGCGCCTTCGGCCATTCCGAACCCGCCGCGCGCTATGCGGGCATCAGCCCCACGAAGATCACCGTGATCACCATGCTGATCTCGGGCGGGTTGGCGGGCATGATGGCCATCAACAACGTCATGGGCGAGGCAGAGCGTCTGGTCCTGAACGCAACCGAAGGCGCGGGCTTCATCGGCATCGCCGTGGCCCTGATGGGTCGCAGCCACCCGTTCGGCGTCTTCCTGGCGGCGATCCTGTTCGGATTTCTATACCAGGGCGGGGCGGAACTGGCGCTCTGGACGAATATCCCGCGCGAATTGATCATCGTGATCCAGGCGCTGGTGATCCTGTTCACCGGGGCGCTGGACAACATGGTCCGCATGCCGCTGGAACGGCTGTTCATGGCCCTGCGGCGGAGGGGCGCATGATGGACCTGATGACCATCCTGCAAGTGCTGGATTCCACGGTGCGCCTGGCAACGCCGCTGCTGCTGGCCTGTCTTGCGGGGCTGTTCAGTGAACGCGCGGGCATCTTCGACATCGGGCTGGAGGGCAAGATGCTGGCCGCAGCCTTCTTCAGCGCGGCCATCGCCGCAGTGACCGGGTCGGTCTGGATGGGTCTGGGCGCGGGCATCCTGGCCTCGCTGGCACTGTCGGGATTGCATGGGCTGGCCTCGATCACCTTTCGGGGCAATCAGCTGATTTCGGGCGTGGCCATCAACTTCCTGGCCGCGGGCCTGACCGTGCTGATCGCACAAAGCTGGTTTCAGCAGGGCGGGCGCACCCCCGCATTGCTGAGCGGCGGGCGCTTTGGCGGGATCACCCTGCCGGGGGCCGAGACGCTGCGCGAGGTGCCGGTGCTGGGCCCGATCTATTACGAGCTGATCTCGGGCCATTCGATCCTGGTCTACGTCGCCTTTGCCTGTGTGCCGCTGACGTGGTGGATCCTCTACCGCACGCGGTTCGGCCTGCGCCTGCGCGCGGTGGGCGAAAACCCCGAGGCCGTCGATACGGCCGGAATTTCAGTCATAAGGCTGCGCTATGCCGCCGTGCTGATCTGCGGGTTGCTTTGCGGGATCGCGGGGGCCTACCTTGCGACCGCGCTACAGGCGGGGTTCGTGCAGGACATGACCGCCGGACGCGGATATATCGCGCTGGCGGCGCTGATCTTTGCCAAATGGCGACCATGGCAGGCGCTTTACGCGACACTTCTGTTCGGCTTTCTGCAGGCTGTCGCCCTGCGTTACCAAAACCTTGACCTGGGCTTCATCACACTGCCCGTGCAGGCGATGGATGCGCTGCCCTATATCCTGACCGTGGTGATCCTGGCCGGCTTCATCGGCAAGGCGGTCCCGCCGCGCGCCGGTGGCGAACCCTATGTGAAGGAAAGATGAGCCCCCGATAGGTCCAGTTGGGCCCAGAGGATCAGGCCTGACCACAAAACCACCGTACCGCCGCTTGCCTTTTGAAGCCACCGCGCGCTAGGGATAGTCATGCAGATGTACCTTCCCATAGCCGAGGTCTCGGTCAACGCCTACCTGCTGCTGGGGCTGGGCGGGATCGTGGGCCTGCTGTCGGGCATGTTCGGCGTGGGCGGCGGCTTTCTGATGACGCCGCTTCTGTTCTTCATCGGCATCCCCCCCGCCGTGGCGGTCGCGACAGGGACCACGCAGATCGTGGCCTCTTCCGTGTCGGCCTTTCTGGCCCATCTGCGGCGCAAGACCGTGGACATCAAGATGGGCGGTGTCCTTCTGGGCGGCGGCATGGTTGGCGCGGGCCTGGGCGTTCTGGCCTTCAATTACCTCAAGGCGCTGGGGCAGGTCGACCTGATGGTGACCCTGTTCTATGTGGTATTTCTGGGCACGATCGGCAGCCTGATGTTCATCGAAAGCCTGACGGCGATCCGGCGCGCACGGCGCGCGGGCGGTCCGATCAAGCCGGTGAAACGTCGACATCGCAACTGGGTCCATGTGCTGCCGGTCAAGGTCCGGTTTCGCACATCGGGGCTGTATATCTCGATCATTCCGCCGGTGATCATCGGGATCGGGGTCGGGATTCTGACAGCTATCATGGGTGTGGGTGGCGGTTTCATCATGGTGCCGGCCATGATCTACCTGCTGGGCATGCCGACCAAGGTCGTCATCGGCACATCGCTGTTCCAGATCATTTTCGTGACCGCCTTCACCATGCTGCTGCACGCGATCACCAACCAGACGGTTGATGTGATCCTTGGCGTTTTGCTGCTGCTGGGGGGCGTGATCGGCGCGCAGATCGGCGCGCGCATCGGCGTCAAGCTGAAGGCCGAGCAATTGCGGATCCTGCTGGCGATCCTGGTGCTGGCCGTCTGCGGCAAGCTGGCGCTGGACCTGCTGCTGATGCCATCCGAGCTTTATTCCATCGGTGAAGCGGGGGGCAGACCATGATCCGGCATGCCGCAACCCTGTTGATCGCGATAACGCTAAGCCTGACCCTGCCCCGCGCAGGCGCCACCGAAGAGGTGGTGATGGGCCTGAGCCATAGCAGCGTGTCGATCACCACGAATTTTGCAGGCTCGGACATCCTGATCTTCGGGGCAATCAAGCGCGAAACCGCCATCCCTGACGAAGCGCTGGACGTGATCGTGACCGTGGCCGGCCCTTCGGCCCCGCTGACCGTACGGCGCAAGGATCGCAGGCTGGGCATCTGGGTCAATACCGAGGCGGTCCAGATCGATTCCGCCCCCTCTTTTTACGCCGTGGCCGCGACCGGCAGGCTGACCGATGTGCTGTCACAGACCGAGGACCTGCGCCACAGGGTCTCGATCCCGCTGGCGATCCGGTCCGTGGGCGCGCCCGAAGCCGTGGGGGACGCGCAACGCTTTACCGAGGCGCTGATCCGCATCCGCACAGAAACCGGACTGTACAATCAGCTGGACGATACCGTGGAGTTGCAGGAACAGACACTGTTCCGCAGCTCGATCCGCCTGCCCGCCAACCTGACCGAAGGGGCGTATCGCACCCGGATCTTTCTGGCGCGCGGCGGCGAGGTCATTGCGAAATACGAGACCAGCATCGATGTGCGCAAGGTCGGGCTGGAGCGCTATCTCTACACGATGGCGCATCGCGAACCGCTGCTTTACGGGCTGATGGCGCTGGTTCTGGCCATTGCCGCCGGTTGGGGGGCCTCGGCCTTTTTCCGCGTGGTGCTGCGCCAGGGCTGATCGCGGCGCCGGCGCACAGCAGCGCCGGCAGGATCATGGATATTTGAAGCAAGAAGAAACAGGCTGACCTGTCAGCCGCGCCCGACAAAGGGCATCTTGGTCGCCATGATGGTCATGAACTGCACATTCGCTTCGGGGCCCAGGGCGGCCATCTGCAGCACCGCGCGCGCCACATCGGCCACATCCATCGTCGGCGGGGCGTCGCCGGGATTGGCGGCGATGATCCCTTCCAGCAGGTCCGTGCGCGCATTGCCGATATCGATCTGCCCGCAGGCGATATCAAAGGCGCGCCCATCGAGGCTGAGTGTCTTGGTCAACCCGGTGATCGCATGTTTGGTCGTCGTATAGGCCACCGATCCCGGACGCGGCGCATGGGCCGAAATCGAGCCGTTGTTGATGATGCGCCCGCCCTGCGGGGTCTGCGCCCGCATGGTGCGGAAGGCCGCCCGCGCGCATAGGAACATGCCATGCAGGTTCACATCCACCACCTGGCGCCATTCATCCCACCCCAAGTCGTCGATCATCGCCGCGCGGCCGAAACTGCCCGCGTTGTTGAACAGCACGTCAAGGCGACCTGCCTGCGCCACAAAGCTGTCGAAGGCCGTATCGACCGCATGCGGATCGGTGACATCGCAGGGCAGGATCACCGCGTTATCATGCCCGGCCGCCACCTTTTCCAGCGCATCTGCCCGCCGCGCCATCAGCCCGACCTGCCAGCCCGCGTCCAGAAACGCGCGGGCACAGGCGGCGCCGATCCCGGCACTGGCACCGGTGATGATGATCGTTTTCATATCTGTGGTTCCTCTTCCTGCATGGAAAGGCTGAGGATCGGGGCGGTCTGGGATTTCAGATCGTCAACCCGCAGCGGGCCCGAGGGCTTGGACAGCCGGTTGCGCACGATCCAGTAAAGCCGGTCCTGCGCACGGGTGATGGCAACATAGGCAAGCCTTTTCCACAGGGGCTGACCTGCCTCGGAGCGACCCATCCGGGCCGCGGCGTAAAGATCGGGGGCGAAGACCTGCACGTTTTCCCACTGGCTGCCCTGCGCCTTGTGAATCGTGACGGCCGCGCCGTGCAGAAAGGTCGCCCCCATCGTGGCGGCGTAGGGGATGAACGGCTCTTCCTCGTCCGGCTTCTCGATCTTGACGATCGAGGCGGCGTTGACCTGCGGATCTTCGGCCCCGATCACATGCAGGCGCGAGAAACCCGGTTTCTTGCCCGGCCCCAGATAGATGACCTGCGCGCCCTTGATCAGGCCGCGCGCTTCCAGGTCCAGCCGTTTCTTGCGGTGTTTGAGCGGCAGTTCCAGCCCGTCGCAGATCAGCGGCTCGCCCTCCAGCAACTGATCCTCGGGCGCGCCGTGCACGGCGCGGAACGCGTGGATCAGACGGATGCGCGTGGCATTGCGCCAGACCAGAACCGGGCTGCGCGCCATCAGGTCGACCTCGACCCGCTGGGCCCAGACCACGCGGTCATCACGCGCGGCGGCCTGTTCGACCATCCGTTCGAACCCTTCGAAGGTCAGGTCGGGATCGGCCAGCGCATGGGCAAGATCCAGGATCGGGCTGTCCGCCTCTTGCCGGTGAATGCGGTTCAAGGTCAGCTTCGCGGGTGCGGGCAGACCGTCGAAGACCATGCCCCCCTGTTGGTTGATCGGCGCCAGCTGTGCCGGATCGCCAAACAGGACCAGCGTGGGAAAGATATCCTTGAGATCGGTGAACTGACGCTCGTCCAGCATCGAGGATTCATCGACAAACCCGATATCCAGCGGTTCTTCGCGCCGTTTCCAGCCGGTGATGAAATCCGACCCGCGCAATCCCGCCGCGGCCAGCGCGCCGGGGATCGACTTGTGGATCTGGTAAAAGGCATGGGCCCGGTCCAGCGCCACATCGGTCAGCCCTTCGATCTCGGGGCGGTCCCCTGTTCCGGCCAGCCATTCGGCCACGCGTTCATATTCCGGGTCATAGACGGGCGTATAAAGAATGCGGTGGATCGTGGTCGCAGGCACGCCACGGTTGCGCAGCACCGATGCGGCCTTGTTCGTCGGCGCGAGGATCGCCAGCGTGCGCCGGTCCTTGCGGCGCTTGCCCTCGTAATCGCCTGACACAAGATCGACGCCGGCAGCTTCCAGCGCGCGGGTCAACTGGGCCAGCAACAGCGTCTTGCCCGATCCCGCCTTGCCCAGCACGGCCATGACGCGTGATGCCCCTTCCACCGGGGGCGTCAGGATCCCGTCGTCCAGATCCACGCCAACGCCGCGCAGCGCGCCCGCGATACGGTCCCAGGCTTCGGCCTGATCTTCGGAAAATGTCACGGCTGGCAGGGTCATGGCGCGACCCTACAGCGCAGCATCCGCAAGGGCCAGAGGCGACGGTCACGCCGGTTGCAGACAGAAGGATCCCGCCCCGAAAGCGCGCCGGTACCACAGCTGCGACAGGGCAGGCGAAATGCCCGCACGCCGCGCCACCCGCGCCCGCGCGCCGCCCGTCAATGACCACAAACCCAGGCTGGTCCGGTCCCGCCCCGCGCCGGCGCTGCCCAGAACCTCGGGGCTTGCCCCGATCCGGCGATAGATCCGCTCCATATTGGCATCGAAAACGCCCAGCAGGTGATCAAGCCCTTGCCGCTCCAGCAATTCACCCCCCGCCAGCATCAAGGCGGCGGCCACATGGGGGCCCGCACCCGGCGCAAGGCAAAAGCGCGTGCATTCCCAGATCACCGGGCTGCTGACCTGCACACCGCCATTGAGATGGGCAAAATGGTCGTTGACCATGCACCGCCCCGTCGTGGGCAGAAAGCGCATGGACCCGCCATGCCGGCCACACCCCTGTTCCCAGATGACATAGAGCGGGTCCAGCGCGTCATATTGATCGCGTTCAAGGCCTGCGGCATCCACCGCGACCGCCCAGCCAAGCCGGTCCGAGAATTGGGCCGCCCGGTCGCGGAACATCGCATCGCGCAACCCCGGACACCGCGCCAGCCCTTCGGTTGTCATGTAACGCAGCATCCCTGACCCTTTCCGCTGTGACAGCAGCAAGACCTAGGGAGAAATGATTAACAACTACTGCCAGCAGCGCGCGCAGCCAGGCAGCGCGGGCCTGCGGTTCAACATACGATCAGGCCGCGGCTGATGGCGCGGGCCACGGCATGAGTGGTGTTCGCCGCCCCCAGTTTCAGACGGGCGCTTTCGATATAGGCCCGCAAGGTATGTTCCGAGATCGACAGCGAATTGGCCACCTGCGCCCGGCTGTAGCCCATGGCCAGAAGCGTCATGGCATCGACCTCGCGCGGCGAGAGCGCCTGCCCGGGCGCCGGGGTGCGTCCCGGCTGAAACTCCAGCGCCTTGCTGTTGAAGTAATGTGCAATCAGGATCAGGTCGCGGCTGTGGCGCTGCTCGAAAGCGGCCCATGTCACATCATCGACATCATGGCTGAGGGTGAACAGGGCAAACTGACCGTTGGGGCCACGGATCGGGATGGAAAACCCCTGATGCCCTACGCCATGCGCTATGGCATCAGCCTGAAAGGCGCGCTGCGCCTTGCCGGACCAGTCCAGCTGCTTCCAGTCAACAGGTTGGAAATTCTGCAAGCACCCCTGCACCACGGGGTCGATCCGCAGATAGTCGCGCGCCTTATAGCGGGCAACCCAGTCGGCGCCATAGGTGCCGCAGCCATATTGTTCGCCCGCCGCGCTGACCCAGTGATACACCATATGGCGCACGCCAAAGGAATCCCGCAGCGCTTCGATCGCAACCTGCATGTCCCCTAGCGCTGTCGCGCGTTCTACCGTTTCAAGTATCCGCTCCAGTCCGGTTCTCATCCATCCGCAACGCCTTTGGCGCCTCCAAGCGATTGGATGCCATCTCGATCAGTGCGACGTCGCGGGCCTGATCAAGTTGCCGCGCCAGCAGCGCCATGCCATTTGCCACCGCAAAGGTTTTGAGGTCCGAGATGACGTCCAGAAGCCATTCATTCTGCATGATGACATTGCCCCAAAACTGGTTAAGGAATGATTAACGCGACCAGGGCTCGCGTGGGAAATATGGTCAGTTCACGATGTTTCAGTATAGGCACAGGCCCTTCACGCCCCAAACCCACGAATTCAATCCCCCCATAAATGGCGGGACCGTAAATTCCAAACAGTTGAAATAAAACAGATTTGTCAGGGGTAAAGAAGAAACCCGCGAACGGTTAACCGATTCGCGGGTTTCAATGTCAATTCGGCTGACAGACTGTCAGGTTCAGTTGCGCCCGGCCTCCAGCACATCCTCGACCGTGCGCAGGCCGGTGCGTGGCGCTTGCACCAGAACCGCCATGTTGCCCGGCTTGTGCTGGTTACGCAGCATCTTGGTATGCGCCTGCGGGATCTCGGCCCAGGGGAAAACCTCGGACATGCAGGGGTCAAGCCGCCGCTCGATCATCAGCTTGTTGGCGGCACTTGCCTGTTTCAGATGCGCGAAGTGGCTGCCCTGCAGGCGCTTCTGATGCATCCACATGTAGCGCACATCGAAGGTACAGTTGAACCCGGTGGTGCCGGCACAGATCACGACCATGCCGCCTTTCTTGCAGATCAGGGTCGAAACCGGGAATGTCGCCTCGCCCGGATGTTCGAACACCATGTCGACGTTCACACCCTTGCCGGTGATGTCCCAGATCGCCTTGCCGAACTTGCGCGCCTCTTTCAGCCACTCATTGTATTCGGGGGTGTTGACCGTTGGCATCTGGCCCCAGCAATTGAAGTCCTTGCGGTTGATGACGCCCTTTGCGCCCATCGCCATGACGAAGTCGCGCTTGTCCTCTTCCGAGATCACACCGATCGCATTGGCGCCAGCCGTATTCGCCAACTGGATCGCGTAGGAGCCCAGACCGCCCGACGCCCCCCAGACCAGCACGTTCTGGCCGGGCTTCAACTCATGCGGGGCATGGCCGAACAGCATCCGGTAGGCGGTGGCCAGCGTCAGCGTGTAGCATGCGCTTTCTTCCCATGTCAGGTGCTTGGGGCGCGGCATCAACTGCTGTGCCTGCACGCGGGTGAACTGTGAAAAGGCCCCGTCCGGTGTCTCGTAGCCCCAGATCCGCTGGGTCGGCGACATCATCGGGTCGCCGCCGTTGCACTCCTCGTCATTGCCGTCGTCCTGGTTGCAATGCACCACGACCTCGTCCCCGACTTTCCAGGTCTTCACGGCGGACCCGACTTTCCACACGATGCCGGACGCGTCAGAACCCGCGATGTGATAGGGCTGCTTGTGACCGTCGAAGGGGCTGATCGGCGTACCCAGACCGGCCCAGACACCGTTGTAGTTGACGCCCGCCGCCATCACGAGAACCAGAACCTCGTTGCTGTCGATCTCCCATGTGTCGACAACCTCGACCTGGAAGCTTTTTTCGGGCTCGCCGTGCCGGTCGCGACGGATCGCCCAGGCATACATCTTTTTGGGCACATAGCCGACCGGGGGCATTTCGCCGATCTCGTAGAGGTCCTTTTCAGGTGCCTCGTAGGGGGCGATCCCGGTGTGCGTATCCAAAGCCATCTCAACCTCCGTGCTGGTCACTGCTTAATGGTCGTTTCAAGGTCATGCCGCAATGCAGAATCGCGGCGCTGATCTTCGGGATAAAGTTGGCCGCGCAATAATGCAACATCAATTGCGCCCATTTTGTAATTTTATGACCCCGCAGCCGCAGCATTATCGCGATCCTGTGCTGCGACCGCGAAAGAGATGCGCGATGGAGGCTGCGTAGAATTCCAGCAGGCCGCGCTCTTGCGGCTCCAGCAGGATGAAGCCGCCCGCCTCGTCCACCAGGTGGCGCTGCGTCAGCATACGCAGACCTACCTCGACCATATATCCCACATCCTGGCGCGGCATGTGCAGATGCGCCTCGGGCAGGTCATCCACCAGCCTCCGAACCGCGCGGTCCAGCTCGGCGCGGTTCAACGGCTCTTCGGCTTGCAACAGCGCGGTCGCCACCAGCGGCACAGGCAGCACAGGCACCTCGGCGGCGATGCGCGCCATCAACTCATCCGCCAGCGCCGGCACATCGGATCCGAACGTCTTTAGGGACAGCGGTTCGCCAAAGCTGACCGAGGCATAGCCGAAGCGGTGGAACTGCCCCTTCAGGCGCAACCGCAGCATCTTTCCGACAAAGCCCAGAACCGTCCCCAACCGCGCGGTGAACCGCCGCTCACCGGCCGCACGGGCAGCCAGAAGCACCCGGTCTTCCAGCACCCGATCGTAATTGACCGCCACCGGCACGAAGACCACATCCCGCGCGTCCGGGTCATGCCCTTCGACGATATACTTGAGGATACCACGCTTGGGTGGCGCAATTGCCCCGGTCAGGCTCAACCCGCCTTCGGGGAACACGGCCTGGGTTACGCCTGCCTCGGTGGCAAGCTGGACGTAACGCGACAGAACCGCCTTGTAGAGAGGTCCGAACCGCTTGCGCCGGATGAAATAGGCCCCCATCGCCCGGATCAGCGCGCTCAGCGGCCAGACGCGGCCCCATTCCCCCACCGCATAGGACAGGGCGGATCGTTCGGCGGCCAGATAGGTCACCAGCACATAATCCATGTTGCTGCGGTGGTTGATCACGAACACCACCGTCGCATCCCGATCCACCTGTGCCAGCGCATCGCCCGCATAATGGCCCAGCCTGACACGGTAAAGCGATGTGCTGATCATCCGCGCAAGCCGCGTGGCCACCCCGAAATAGGCGCTCGCACTGAAGGATGGCACGATCTCGCGCGCATAGCGCCGGGCCTGCTCGAACGCCACGTTTTCCGGCACGCCCTCGGCCGCCGCATGGGCTGCCACCGCGCGCAGCACCTCGGGGTCATAGATCAGCCGCTGGATCATGTCATAGCGCCGCGCCAGCTTGAACGGCTGGATCGGCCGCTCCAGCCGTTTGTTCAACTCGGCGATCACACGCTCGGCGCGTTTGCGGAAAAACCAGCGCACAGAGGGGAACAGAAAATGCGATGCAAAGGTCACGCCCGCGAAAAGCAGGATCAGGACCAGTAGCCAGACAGGCATTTCAACCGTTGCACCCATACCGGCGACAATGGCGTGAATCCCGTCAGAGGTAAATCAAATGCGATGCCTGACGTGGCGCCAGCCCATGCCGCAATGCAGCGAATTGACAGCGCCATAAAATTCCAAGTATCAACACGGGAACGCAATAAAATTGCCGACACTGATTCACACGATGACCCGCGAGGCCCCATGACCGAGATGCAAAAAGACAAGCCCTGGCTGTTTCGTACATATGCAGGCCATTCCACGGCAAAAGCCTCGAACGCGCTTTATCGTTCCAACCTCGCCAAGGGGCAAACGGGCCTCTCGGTGGCCTTCGACCTGCCCACGCAGACCGGCTATGACAGCGATCACATTCTGGCCAAGGGCGAGGTCGGCAAGGTAGGCGTCCCCGTCTGCCACCTGGGCGACATGCGCACGCTGTTCGATGCGATCCCGCTGGAGCAGATGAACACCTCGATGACGATCAACGCCACCGCGCCGTGGTTGCTGGCGCTTTATATCGCCGTGGCCGAAGAACAGGGCGCGGATATCGCCAAGCTGCAAGGCACCGTGCAGAACGACATCATCAAGGAATACCTCAGCCGGGGCACCTATATCCTGCCGCCGAAACCATCGCTGCACCTGATCACCGATGTCGCGGCCTATTGCTATACCAATGTGCCGAAATGGAACCCGATGAACGTGTGTTCCTATCACCTGCAAGAGGCGGGCGCGACACCGGAACAGGAACTGGCCTTTGCCTTGGCCACCGCCACTGCCGTGCTGGACGATCTGAAGAACAAGGTGCCCGAGGCGGATTTCCCGCAGCTGGTGGGCCGCATCTCTTTCTTCGTGAACGCGGGCATCCGCTTTGTCACCGAGATGTGCAAGATGCGCGCCTTCGTCGATCTGTGGGATGAAATCTGCGAGACCCGCTACGGCGTGACCGATCCGAAATTCCGCCGCTTCCGCTATGGCGTGCAGGTCAACAGCCTTGGCCTGACCGAACAGCAGCCCGAAAACAACGTCTATCGCATCCTGATCGAAATGCTGGCCGTGACCCTGTCGAAAAAGGCCCGCGCCCGCGCCGTGCAGCTGCCCGCCTGGAACGAGGCGCTTGGCCTGCCCCGCCCCTGGGATCAGCAATGGTCGCTGCGGATGCAACAGATCATGGCCTATGAAACGGATCTTCTGGAATATGACGACCTGTTCGATGGCAACCCCGCCGTCGACCGCAAGGTCGAGGCGCTGAAGGACGGCGCGCGGGCGGAGCTGGCCAACCTCGACAGCATGGGCGGCGCGATCAGCGCGATCGACTACATGAAGTCACGCCTTGTCGACAGCAACGCGGAACGCCTGAACCGGATCGAACGGAACGAGACGATCGTGGTCGGTGTGAACAAGTGGCAGCAGGGCGAAGCCTCGCCGCTGATGACGGGCGACGGCGGCATCATGACCGTCGATCCGGCGGTCGAGGCCGAACAGATCGGCCGCCTGAACGCCTGGCGCAGCACCCGCGACGCAACTGCCGTGGCCGAGGCGCTGGCAGACCTGCGCGCCGCGGCAAAGGAAGGCCGCAACATCATGGAACCCTCGATCCGGGCTGCCAGGGCTGGCGTCACCACCGGCGAATGGGCCGCACAGATGCGGGCCGTGTTTGGCGAATATCGCGGCCCCACGGGCGTGTCGCGGTCTGTCAGCAACAAGACCGAAGGGCTGGACGAGATCCGCGATGCCGTCAACACCGTCTCCGACAGGCTGGGCCGCCGTCTGCGGTTCCTTGTGGGCAAGCCGGGGCTGGACGGCCATTCCAACGGGGCTGAACAGATCGCCTTCCGCGCCCGCGACTGCGGGATGGACATCGACTATGAAGGCATCCGCCTCACGCCCGAGGAAATCGTCAAATCCGCCAGCGAAGGCCAGGCCCATGTCATCGGCCTGTCAATCCTGTCAGGCTCTCACATGCCGCTGATGGCCGATCTGATGGAGCGTCTGCGCGCTGCGGGCCTCACGCATATCCCCGTGGTCGTGGGCGGCATCATCCCCGAGGATGACGCGAAACGCTTGGCCGAAATGGGTGTGGCCCGCGTCTATACGCCCAAGGATTTCGAGCTGAACACGATCATGATGGATATCGTGACCCTGGCCGATCCCAAGGCTGTCGCCGCCGAATGATACAGGCCCGCAGAGGCTGACGGAACGGGGGGGGGCAACCGCCCCCGCCTTGCCTGCCAGAGCCTGCTTGCACTCCACAGCGGCACTCCCCATCATGGCGGCAACGCCACGACAGGACATCCGCCATGCCGCTGACCATCCGCCCCCTCGCCGCCACGGACGAACCCGAATGGCGTCGCCTCTGGACCGCCTATCTGACCTTCTACGAAACCACCCTGCCCGAAGACATCTTCGCCACCACTTTCGCCCGCCAGCTTGACCCCGCCCATCCCGAACGCTGCTGCTTCATCGCCGATCTGGATGGCCGCGCCGTGGGACTGGTCCACGCGATCTGGCACGCCCACAACTGGCGCGTGGAAGATGTCTGCTATCTGCAGGACCTCTATGCCGACCCGGACGTGCGCGGCCAGGGCATCGGTCGCGCCCTGATCGAAGCCGTCTATGCCGAGGCCGACCGTCGCGGCACCCCCGCCGTCTACTGGATGACGCAGGACTTCAACACGACCGCGCGGCTGCTGTACGACCGCATCGCGCATGTGACCCCATTCATCAAGTACAGCCGCTGACCTCGCGCAAAGGACCCCGACAATGACCATCCATATCGGTGCAAAGCCTGGCGATATCGCCGAAACCGTCCTTATGCCCGGCGATCCCCTGCGCGCGAAATGGGCCGCCGAGACCTTCCTGACCGAGTCGCGTCTGGTCAACGAGGTGCGCGGGATGCTGGGCTACACCGGCCTCTGGCGCGGCAACCGGGTGACGATCCACGGCTCGGGCATGGGCATGCCGTCGCTGTCGATCTATGCCAATGAACTGATCCGCGACTACGGCGCAAAGACCCTGATCCGCATCGGCTCCTGCGGGGCGATGCAATCCCATGTGGGCCTCCGCGACATCATCATCGCCATGACGGCCACAACCCTGTCCACCCCCTCGTCAGGCATCTTCCGCGAGCTGAACTTCGCCCCCCACGCCGATTGGTCGCTCCTGCGCGCCGCGGTCGCTGCGGCCGAAGCGCGCGGTGTGACCACCCATGTGGGCGGCATCTATTCATCAGATGTCTTTTATGACGAACGCCCCGACCTGAACGAGGTCATGACCCGCCACGGCATCCTCGGGGTCGAGATGGAAGCCGCCGAACTCTACAACCTCGCCCTGCGCCATGGCGCCCGTGCACTGGCGGTTCTGACCGTGTCCGATCACCTGCTGACCGGTGCGGCTCTGCCGGCCGATCAACGGCAAGGCAGCTTTGGCGACATGGTCGAGATTGCCCTTCACGCAGCCTTTCCAGGGACCGCGTGACACTCAACGCCCATGGCTGCGGTCATAGGCGTTGACCCTGGGGCTGACCCAATCGCCAAGCACATCCGCGGGCGTTTCGAACACCTCGACCAATAACGGATGGCACGCCGCCTGATCCGAGGAATGTTGCGCCGAACAATCGCCCCCCGGACAGGCCGACAGCGCCCCCAGCAGCGGGATTTCCGCAAGGAACTCCAGATAGTCGCCGGGCCGCACCGGGCTCGCTTTCATGAAATACTGCCCCGTGTCGCGGGTGAACCCGGTGCACATGAAGACGTTCAGCACGTCATGCACATGCCGCTCCGCCTCCTGCAACGGCAGGCCGGTGGCATCGGCCAGCGCGCGGGTCAGGTTGGAGTGGCAGCAATGGTGATACTGCCCGCCTGACAGCAGGTTATGCGTATAGGGATCGCAGCGCGTGCCGATCACGTCATGGACCGATCCGCCGAAATCGTCCTTGCCATACCATCCCAGCGTATCCGCCACGATGGTAGCCATGGGGCGCAGCGTGGGAAAGGACGACCACAGCCGCTGTCCCGTCGTCACATGCGTGCCGTGCAGCGCCCGTGTCTTGCCCGAATAGAACCGCTCCGACAGGTCTTCCGCATGCCACAGGTTCAGATCGCCCACCTGCGGCCCTTCAATCGACGAGATGCGGAAAAACCCGCCCGCAGGCACCCGGAATGTCCCCGCCGCGCGCGGCGCCACCACGACCTCGCCGGTCTTGACCGCCTGCGCCCGAAAACCTGCATAAAGCGCCATGTCAGGCTGCGGCAGGGTATCGACCGGATAGCAGATCACGGGTTTGACGGCGCGGCGCGCGGTGGCATCGGCTGGTTCAGTCATGGTGCGTCTCGCCCTTTCCCGGTCTTGCGCGGATCGCGGCAATCCTGCGGTGTTTTGCCCGCCGGAACAAGCGCCTCGGCGCCGCATGCCGCACAGCGGAAGAACTGCAATCCATCGCGATCCCGGGTCCGGTCCATCCGCCAGCGACAGGACCGCATCCCGCGCCGCGCGAAGATCGCGATCAGCACGAAGGCGATGATCAACCCGATGGGGATCAGCACGCGACAAGCCCTTTCACATGCAAAAGGGGCAGGCCATCGCGCCCACCCCCTTCATCGTTCTTCAAATACTCAAGCGACGGTCGCGTCACACGGTCCGCTCGACCATCATCTTCTTGATCTCGGCAATCGCCTTCGCGGGGTTCAGACCCTTGGGGCAGGTCTTGGCGCAGTTCATGATCGTGTGGCAACGATACAGTTTGAACGGATCTTCCAACTCGTCCAGACGCTCGCCCGTCGCCTCGTCGCGGCTGTCGATGATCCAGCGATAGGCATGCAGCAAGGCGGCCGGTCCCAGATACCGATCACCATTCCACCAGTAGCTGGGGCACGAGGTCGAGCAGCAGGCGCACATCACGCATTCATAAAGCCCGTCCAGCTTTTCGCGATCCTCGACCGACTGGCGCCATTCCTTGGCGGGACGGTTGGTCTTGGTCTCGAGCCAGGGCATGATGCTGGCATGCTGGGCATAGAAATGCGTGAGGTCCGGGATCAGGTCCTTGATCACGGGCATATGCGGCAGCGGATAGATTTTCACATCACCCTTCACGTCATCCATGCCATGCAGGCAGGCCAGCGTGTTGATCCCGTCGATGTTCATCGCGCAGGACCCGCAGATCCCCTCGCGGCAAGACCGGCGGAAGGTCAGCGTGGGGTCGATCTCGGATTTGATCTTGATCAGCGCATCCAGGATCATCGGCCCGCAGGTATCCAGATCGACATGATAGGTATCAAGCCGCGGGTTTTCCCCGTCATCGGGGTTCCAGCGGTAGATCTTGAAGGTCCGCAGATTCTTGGCGCCTTCGGGCTTGGGCCAAGTCTTGCCGGTCCGCATCCGGCTGTTCTTCGGCAGTGTCAGTTGCACCATGATGTCTCTCCCGTCACAGAAGGGCTGGCAGGCCATTGGCCAGCAGGCAGGTCAGCGTGTCCGGCCGGGACACGATCGAATTCACAAGCTCCACGGTATTCGCCGTGGGTCCGGTCAGGCTGTCCGCGGCCAACGCCAGCAATTCGCGCGCGGTTGCATTCTGGATGATGCACTCGAGCGCGGGTTCCAGCGGCACGCCGGGGAAGCGTTGCACCAGCACCGGCGTGATCGCGGCGCGGGCGGCGTCGCGGGTCAGCCGGTCCTGATCGGCAGGCGTACAGGCGGCCAGCGTGGCGGCACAAAGCGCCGCCAGACCCAGCCCCCGCAGGGCGCCTATGCCATGGGCAAGGATCAATAGACCCGTGCCTTGGGGGCGATCTTCTTCATGTCGATCCCGCCTTCGGCTTCCTTGGTCAAGGGCTCTGTCACGACCCGGCGATAGCTGAGGTCGACCTTGGTGCCATCGACCCGCGCGATCGTATGCTTGCGCCAGTTGGCATCGTCCCGATCGGGATAATCCTCATGGGCATGGGCGCCGCGCGATTCCTTGCGCGCCTCGGCCCCCACGATGGTGGCCAGCGCGTTCGGCATCAGGTTGGTCAACTCCAGCGTCTCCATCAGGTCGCTGTTCCAGATCAGGCTGCGATCGGTGACCTTGACGTCATCCATCTTGCCCGCGACGGCGGTCATCTTGGCGACACCTTCGGCCAGCGTCTTGTCGGTGCGGAACACGGCCGCATCGGCCTGCATGGTCTTTTGCATCTCAAGACGCAGCTCGGCCGTGCCCACGGTGCCATTCGCATGCCGCAACCCGTCGAAGCGGTTGAAGGCAAAGTCGATCGAGGCCGCGTTCGGCTTGGGATTCGGCGCACCGGCCGTCACGACCTGCCCTGCCTTGATCGCGGCGGCGCGGCCAAAGACCACAAGGTCGATCAGAGAGTTCGAACCAAGGCGGTTCGCCCCATGCACCGAGGCACAGCCCGCCTCGCCCACGGCCATCAGGCCGGGCACGATCCGGTCGGGATCATCCGCGGTGGGGTTCAGCACCTCACCCCAGTAGTTGGTGGGAATACCACCCATGTTGTAATGCACGGTCGGCAGGACCGGGATCGGCTCTTTGGTCACGTCCACGCCTGCGAAGATACGCGCGCTTTCCGAGATGCCGGGCAGGCGCAGATGCAGCGCCTCGGGCGGCAGGTGGTTCAGGTGCAGGTGGATATGGTCACCATCCGGGCCCACGCCGCGACCCTCGCGGATCTCCATCGTCATGCAGCGGCTGACCACATCGCGGCTGGCCAGATCCTTGTAGGTCGGCGCATAGCGTTCCATGAAACGCTCGCCTTCCGAGTTGGTCAGATACCCGCCCTCGCCGCGCGCGCCCTCGGTGATCAGGCAGCCCGCGCCATAGATGCCGGTCGGGTGGAATTGCACGAATTCCATATCCTGCAGCGGCAGACCCTGACGCGCCACCATCCCGTTGCCGTCGCCGGTGCAGGTATGGGCTGATGTGGCGCTGAAATAGGCGCGGCCATAGCCGCCCGTGGCCAGCACCACCATCTTGGCGTTGAACACATGCATCGTGCCATCGTCCAGCTTCCAGCAGACGACACCCTGACACACGCCATCTTCGGACATGATCAGGTCGATGGCGAAATATTCGATATAGAACTCGGCCTTCTGCTTCAGGCTCTGGCCATAGAGCGTGTGCAGGATCGCGTGGCCGGTCCGGTCGGCGGCGGCACAGGTGCGCTGCACCGGCGGGCCTTCACCGAATTCGGTCGTATGCCCGCCGAAGGGGCGCTGATAGATCTTGCCTTCCTCGGTGCGCGAGAACGGCACGCCGTAATGTTCCAGCTCATAGACCGCCTTGGGCGCCTCGCGCGCCAGGTATTCCATGGCATCGGTATCACCCAGCCAGTCGGACCCCTTCACGGTGTCATACATGTGCCACTGCCAGTGATCCGGCCCCATGTTCGACAGGGACGCCGCGATACCGCCCTGTGCGGCCACCGTATGGCTGCGGGTCGGAAAGACCTTGGTCACGCAAGCGGTGCGAAGGCCCTGTTCGGCCATGCCCAGCGTCGCGCGCAGACCGGCGCCACCGGCCCCGACCACCACGACATCATAATCATGGGTCTCGTATTGATAAGCTGCCATTGCAACACTCTCCGAAAGTTAAAGCGCGATCTTCGCGATGGCGAACAACCCGGTGGCGGCCGCGCCATAGCTCAGGCAGGTCACCGCGATGATCACGATTTTCTGTGTCGTCCCGTGGACATAGTCCTCGATCATGGTTTGGGCACCCTCGTTGAAGTGCTTGAAACCCACGATCAGCGTCAGCGCCGCCACGATGGCCGGGAAAGGATGGGCGAAATAGGCCAGCACCTCTTCATGCGGTGCGCCCAGCATCGGCCCGAAGGTAAAGACGAACAGCGGGATCAGGATCAGCAGCGCCACCGAGGACACTTTCATCGACCAGAAATGGGCAGTGCCCGTCTTGGCCGATCCCATTCCCATCGCGCGCTTGCGGTCTGTCAGGTAACGCATCTCTCAGCCCTCTCAGATCACGGCCACGGTCAGCAGGGTCAGCAGAACCGACCCGCCGATCACCGCATAGCCCAGCTTGTAGGCGCTTTCGATATCCAGCATCTTCGCGTTGTCCCAGATCAGGTGCCGGACGCCCGCCAGCGTGTGATACCACAGCGCCCAGAGCGACAGGAACATCACAAGATCCCCGAACCAGCTGGTGATGACCGCATCGGCCAGGGCGAAATATGCGGGCGAGGTCGCCGCCGCCAGGAACCACCACACGATCAGCAGCGCCGCCAGCAGCAGCGCATTGCCGGTGATCCGCGTCAGGATCGAGGTGATCGAGGTCAGTTGCGGGCGATAGATTGACAGGTGCGGCGAAAGCGGGCGATTGCCCCGGTTCACGTCAGCCATGTGTCCCTTCCTTCCTGGGTTGCGAAAGGCCCGCCGCGATTTCTGCACACGACGGTATACTTTCCGATGCCTTTTGCGGCCTTGATACTCTTTTTAGCGGCTCTGTCACGTCAGCACAGCCCCGATATGCATAAAAATACGCGCGAAGTGACGCAACCAGAGCATTCGTGATCACAACAGGTTTCACTGTGATCACAAACCCGCCGCCCGACAGCCCCCAAATGGGAATCATGCCATCACGTGGCGACCGCCCAGATGCCTTTTGTGCAGGACTCCGGCACCAAAACCCGCCCGGCCGCGGTGAAAGCCCCGGCCATTTTTGTGATCACATCGGCATCAGCGCCCAATAGTCCAGATCCAGCAGCACATGCGGCTGGTACTTGCCATCGTCGCTTTTCAGCCGGAATGCCCCCGCTGCATTCGTCGCCACCAGGCGCAGGCGGATCGCGCCGACGCCGGGCGCCGATGTCTCGGCCTTGTCCAGAACCTCGGACCAGGCGCGGATCGTGTCACCGCTGAAACAGGGGTTGGCATGCGCGCCCGCGTTCAGCCCCACGATCATCTGCGCATTGGCCAGACCGTTGAACGACAGCGCGCGCGCCATGCTGATCACATGACCGCCATAGATCAACCGCCGCCCGTCGGCGCGGTTGGTGGCATCGAAATGCACCTTGGCCGTGTTCTGCCACAGCCGCGTGGCAATCATGTGCTCGGCTTCTTCGATCGTCACGCCGTCCACATGGTCGATCGTCTCGCCGATCTCGTAATCGCTCCAGCGATGCGGCTCGCCGGACAGGGTGAAATCGTAATTGGTTAAATCCAGCCCCTCGGGCACCACCAGTTGATCGGGCGTCAGCACCGGTGCCAACTGCGGCACGACCGTTTCGGGCGCGGGTGCATCGGTGTTGTTCTTGCGCACCATCACCCAGCGCACATAGTCCAGAACCACCTCGCCCCGCTGGTTCAGGCCGCGCGTACGCACATAGACCACGCCGGACTGTCCGTTGGAATTCTGCTTCAGCCCGATCACCTCGGAGCTGGAGCGGATCGTATCGCCCGCATAGACCGGACGCAGCCAGCGGCCCTGCGCGTAGCCCAGATTGGCAATGGCGTTCAGCGACACATCGGGCACGGTCTTGCCAAAGACGATGTGAAACGCCGCCAGATCGTCCAGCGGGCTTTGCGGCAATCCGCAGGAGCGCGCGAATTCATCCGACGAATACAGCGCATGCCGCGCGGGATAGAGCGCATGATAAAGCGCCCTTTCCCCGCCCGACACAGTACGCGGCACGGCATGGTCGATCACCTGACCGATGCTGTAATCCTCAAAGAAGCGTCCTGCGGTCGTCTTGATCGGCACCACGTGAAATTGCGGGGCTTTCATTTACTGCTCTCCCAGCTTGAGATCGGGCGAATAGGTGCCGGGCACGTCCTTGATCACGGCCTGTCCGCAGCGCATCACGCCATTGGCCGCATCAAAAGCATAGGTCGGGCTGCCATGCAGCACCCAGCCGGCGTTCAGGGCCCGCGTCACCTTGTGACAGAATGCATCGGTGTCATCGGCGGTCAGGAAACGATAAAGCTGCATGGGATCACCCCGGGAATGGCCAGACACCCAGCCACGCATGGATCGCTGTCATGACCCCGAACAGGACCAGCGTGATCACGACCAGCAGGATGTCTTTCTTTGCCTCGCCCGGTGCAGGGCGCACCCAGACTTCGGAACGGTTGATCAGGATGACAGATGCCACCGCCCAGGCCAGCATGCCCCCGAACAGGATGATCGAGGCCAGATCCCCGTTTACCAGCAGATGCGCCACCGCCCAGATCTTGACCGCCGTCAGTTGCGGATGGCGCATCTTGCCACGCAAGCGGCCCTTGGTGGCGCTCATCCCGTAGACGAAGACCGCAACCAGCATCATCAGATTGTTCAGGTGCACCGTCCATGTGGGCGGAGCCCAGACATGGATGAAATCAGCGCCGCGATAGCCGAAGATCATCATCAGAAGGCTGGCCACGATGGCCGCGGCCACCACCGCCTTGCCCCTGTCGCCCATCGGCGCACGCAGGCCGGGGGCCAGGCGCTTGAAGAAATGGGCCGCGGCCCAGAGGATCACACCGAGGGTCAGCAGGAACATGAAAGATATCTCCGATCAGAGGGATGAAATGGCCGAGGCCATGGCAAGGATCTTCTTTGCGGTCTCGACATGCAGGTTTTCGACGATCTTGCCATCCACGACGGCAACACCCTGACCGCTGGCCTCGACCTCTTCATAGGCGGCGATCTGGCGGCGCGCCAGATCGATCTCGGCCTCGGACGGGGCAAAGGCGGTATTGGTCACATCCACCTGTGCCGGGTGGATCAGGGTCTTGCCGTCAAACCCCATGTCGCGGCCCTGCTCGCATTCGGCACGCAGGCCGTCATCATCCTTGAACTGGTTGTAGACACCATCAATCGCGATCACCCCATGGGCGCGGGCCGCCATCAGGATGGTCTGCAAGGCCATCTGCATCGGCAGACGGTCAGCCCGGTAGCGGCAGTTCAGCTCTTTCGCCAGATCGTTGGTGCCTGCGACGAAGCCGGTCAGCTGCGGATGAGCGGCGATCTCGGCCGCGTTCAGGATGCCCAGCGGCGTTTCCATCATCGCCCAGATCGGCGTCCCGTTGCCCAGCAGGTCGGACAGCGCCTGCACGTCGGCTGCGGAATTCACCTTGGGAAGCAGGAACACATCCGCGCCGGCATCGCGCAGCGCCTCGACATCGCCGGCGCCCCATTCCGTATCAAGCCCGTTGATGCGGATGATCTTGACGCGTGCGCCATAGCCGCCGACCGCCAGCGCCTGTGCCAGCGTCGCGCGCGCCTCGACCTTGGCATCGGGCGTCACCGCGTCTTCCAGGTCGAATATGATCGCATCGACGGGCAGTTCGCGCGCCTTGTCCAGCGCACGCTCCTTCGAGCCGGGGATATACAGAACCGAGCGATAGGGGCGAATGTCCATGGCCTGAGTCTTCCTTGTAATAATCTTGCGCAGAGATGGCATTTTTTGGTGTAAACCTTCAAGGCTATTCGTGCCGCGATGCAGAAAAAAGCGCATGCCATGGGATACTGTCGGCAAGATGCCTGCGCCGCGCGTGCTGTTAACTTCAATGAAATCCTTCTGGTGCAGCCTGTGGTCCATGCGATCATGGAAAGGGCAAACCGATGGCATATGAACGGACGATACTGACGACTGGTGTGGTTCTGCTGACCTTGGCCCTGGCCACCATGGCCCCCGCCGCGGACCCCCGCAACGCCGCCAACTGCGCCCCGCGCGACAAGGTCGTGGAACGGCTGGCCGGCACCTACGGGGAAACCCGCCGCTCGATCGGCCTTGGCGCCAACAACGCACTGATCGAAGTGTATGCCAGCGATGACAGCGGCTCCTGGACGATCACGGAAACGCTGCCGTCTGGTCTGACCTGCCTTGTCGCCTCGGGGCAGGCCTTTGAAACCCTGGCCGACACGCCCCCCGCCACGGGCAAGGGTGCTTGACCGACACCCGACCGGGATCAGGTCAGCGCATCCCAGATCAGCTTGATCCCGGTGATGGTCAGCAAGATGTAGGTCAGCGCGAAAAAGGCGCGTTCCGGCACCATGTGATGCGCCTTCACGCCCAGCCATGCCCCCAGCAGCGCGACGGGCGCCAGGAACAGATCGGCCAGCAGCGTCTCGGCCGTGAATATGCCCAGGAAGGCGTAAGGAATGAACTTGGCGATATTGACCGCCCAGAAGACGATCACGGTCGTCGCCTGATAGGGCGTCTTGCCCAGCTTGCGCGACAGCAGCCATACCGCGGCCGGCGGCCCGCCCGCGTGGCTGACGAAACTGGTGAAGCCGGCGGTGGCCCCGGCCAGCGCCCCGGCCCACAGCGGCAATTCGGCGCGCGCCGCGCGGATCAGGCCCAGTTTCAGCCCCATCTGCCATACCACGAACCCGACCGATATCACGCCGATCAGCAGCCGGAACACATCCGCATCGGCAATCGTGTAAAGCCAGGCCCCCAGCGCCACACCGGGCAGCGCGCCCAGGATCAGCAGCTTCGCGTCAGGCGCGCTCCATTTCTTCCAGTAGGGGCGCAGGTTCGCCACATCCATCAGCATCAGGAGCGGCAACATGATGCCCAGCGCCTGCCCCGGCTCAAGCGCGACAGCCAGAATCGACGCAGCGGCAAAAGCCGCGCCCGATCCGAACCCGCCCTTCGAGATCCCGGCGAACAGAACCGCCGGTATCGCTACCATGAAAAACTGCGCGTCCAGCTCCATCCTTGGCCCTGATCCCGAAAATTGCGCCCTGTCACGCATTTAGCCCCATCGCGCGGCAGGGAACAGCCCCCCTTGCCGCCGCAGCGCAGCGCAGCACTCTTGCGCGACGACGCGGAAGCGACTAGGCCATGCGGCAAATTCAACCAAGCGGAGACAGTTCCAATGGCCAGACCCAAGATTGCCCTCATCGGCGCCGGACAGATCGGGGGCACGCTTGCCCACCTCGCCGCGCTGAAAGAGCTGGGCGACATCGTCCTGTTCGACATCGCCGAGGGCACACCCGAAGGCAAGGCGCTCGACATCGCGGAATCCGGCCCCTCCGAAGGGTTCGACGCGGCGCTGCGCGGCACCCAGTCCTATGAGGATATCGCGGGCGCGGATGTCTGCATCGTCACCGCCGGTGTCCCCCGCAAGCCGGGCATGAGCCGCGATGACCTGCTGGGCATCAACCTCAAGGTCATGAAATCCGTGGGCGAAGGCATTGCCGCGCATGCCCCCGACGCATTCGTCATCTGCATCACCAACCCGCTGGATGCGATGGTCTGGGCGCTGCGCGAATTCTCGGGCCTGCCGCACAACAAGGTCTGCGGCATGGCGGGCGTTCTGGACTCTGCGCGCTTCCGCCACTTCCTGAGCCTGGAATTCGGCGTGTCGATGCGCGATGTCACCGCCTTCGTGCTGGGCGGCCATGGCGATACGATGGTGCCGCTGGTGCGCTACTCCACCGTGGCCGGCATCCCGCTGCCCGACCTGGTGAAGATGGGCTGGACCACGCAGGACAAGCTGGACGCGATCGTGCAGCGTACCCGTGATGGCGGCGCCGAGATCGTGGGCCTGCTGAAGACCGGTTCGGCCTTCTACGCCCCCGCCACCAGCGCCATCGAAATGGCCGAAGCCTATCTGAAAGACCAAAAGCGCGTTCTGCCCTGCGCGGCCTATGTGGATGGCGCCTACGGCCTCAAGGGTTTCTACGTCGGCGTGCCCACCGTGATCGGTGCCGGTGGCGTCGAGAAGGTCGTGGATATCACGATGAACAAGGACGAACAGGCGATGTTCGACAAATCGGTCGACGCCGTCAAAGGTCTGGTCGCCGCCTGCAAGGAAATCGACCCCTCGCTGGCGTGATCGGTTTCCACCACAGGTTTCGCGCGCGAAACCGCTGTCATATCCTGTCAGGGCTGGCCATGCGCCGGCCCTGATTCTTTGGCGAACATGCCAAATGCCGCGAGTCCAGTTTGTGATCACAGATTTTGAGCGTGTGATCACAAACACGCAAAATATCGCGCAAAACCCGGAAAACCCAAGAAAACCGTTTATTTCCTGCCGCATCCTGTGCCAAACCCCGGCGCAATCGCAGCAAGACGGGACAATTTCATGAACATTCATGAGTATCAGGCGAAGGCCCTCCTTCGCACCTACGGCGCCCCGGTCTCGGACGGACGTGTCGTCTTCCGGGCCGAAGAAGCCAAAACCGCCGCAGGCGAGCTGGACGGACCCCTCTGGGTCGTGAAAGCCCAGATCCACGCGGGCGGACGCGGCAAGGGCAAGTTCAAGGAAGCTGACGCCGGCGAAAAGGGCGGTGTCCGTCTTGCCAAATCAGTCGAGGAAGCCGCCGAAGAAGCCAAGAAGATGCTGGGTCGCACCCTTGTGACCCACCAGACCGGCCCCGTGGGCAAGCAGGTCAACCGCGTCTATATCGAAGACGGATCTGGCATCCAGACCGAGCTTTACCTGGCGCTTCTGGTCGATCGCCAGACCAGCCGCATCTCGTTCGTCTGCTCGACCGAAGGCGGCATGGACATCGAGGAAGTGGCCGCATCCACACCCGAAAAGATCCTGTCCTTCAGCGTCGATCCGGCCACCGGCTACCAGGGTTTCCATGGCCGCCGCATCGCCTTCTCGCTGGGTCTGGAAGGCGCGCAGGTCAAGCAGTGCGTCGGCCTGATGGGCCTGCTCTACAAAGCCTTCGTCGAGAAGGACATGGAGATGCTGGAGATCAACCCGCTGATCGTCACCGACAAGGGCGACCTGAAGGTGCTGGACGCCAAGGTCAGCTTTGACGGCAACGCCGTCTATCGCCATGCCGATGTCGCCGCCCTGCGCGACGAGACGGAAGAAGACCCCAAGGAACTGGCCGCATCGAAATACGACCTGAACTACATCGCGCTGGACGGCGAGATCGGGTGCATGGTCAACGGCGCGGGCCTGGCGATGGCCACCATGGACATCATCAAGCTTTACGGCGCCGAACCTGCCAACTTCCTGGACGTGGGTGGTGGCGCCACCAAGGAAAAGGTGACCGAGGCGTTCAAGATCATCACCTCTGACCCGAATGTCAAAGGCATCCTGGTCAACATTTTCGGCGGCATCATGCGCTGCGACGTGATCGCCGAGGGCGTGATCGCCGCGGTCAAGGAAGTGGGCCTGAAAGTGCCGCTGGTCGTGCGTCTTGAGGGCACGAACGTGGACAAGGGCAAGGAAATCATCCGCAACTCCGGTCTGGATGTGATCGCGGCAGACGACCTGCGCGATGGCGCCGAAAAGATCGTCAAAGCGGTGAAGGGATAAGAGCATGGCAGTCCTCGTCAACGAAAACACACGCGTCATCTGCCAGGGCTTCACCGGCTCGCAGGGCACGTTCCATTCCGAACAGGCGATTGCCTATGGCACCCAGATGGTCGGCGGCGTGACACCGGGCAAAGGTGGCTCCACCCACCTGAACCTGCCTGTCTTCAACTCGGTCCATGAGGCCAAGCACGTGACCGAAGCCAACGCATCGGTGATCTACGTGCCGCCCCCCTTCGCGGCCGACTCGATCCTGGAAGCGATCGACGCCGAGATGGAGCTGATCGTCTGCATCACCGAAGGCATTCCGGTGCTGGACATGATGAAGGTCAAGCGCGCGCTGGAGGGTTCCAAATCCCGCCTGATCGGGCCGAACTGCCCCGGCGTGATCACACCCGGCGCCTGCAAGATCGGCATCATGCCGGGCCATATCCACAAGCGCGGATCGGTCGGTGTCGTATCCCGTTCGGGCACCCTGACCTATGAGGCGGTCAAGCAGACCTCCGACAGCGGCCTGGGCCAGTCCTCGGCCGTGGGCATCGGCGGTGACCCGATCAAGGGGACCGAGCATATCGACGTGCTGGAAATGTTCCTGGCCGACCCCGAAACCCAGTCGATCATCATGATCGGCGAAATCGGCGGTTCCGCGGAAGAAGAAGCGGCGCAGTTCCTCAAGGACGAGAAGAAGCGTGGCCGCTGGAAACCGACCGCCGGTTTCATCGCGGGCCGCACCGCGCCGAAAGGCCGCCGCATGGGCCATGCCGGCGCCATCGTGGCCGGTGGCAAGGGCGACGCCGAAAGCAAGATCGAGGCGATGAAATCCGCCGGGATCATCGTGGCCGACAGCCCCGCAGGTCTGGGCGAAGCCGTGCTGAAAGCCATCGGCTAAACCGCTTATCAACAACCCCGGCGGTATACCGCCGGGGTTTTCCCACGTTCAGGTGACATCATGACCGAGCAATCCCCCAACGACATCTTCCACGCCTCCAGCTTCATGCAGGGGCATAACGCGGAATACCTGGAACAGCTTTACGCGCGCTACGCGGCCGACCCGAACGCGGTCGACGAGGCGTGGCAGGCGTTCTTCCGGGCAATGGGCGACACCGACCATGATGTGAAACGCGAGGCCGCAGGCCCCAGCTGGGCCCGCGCCGACTGGCCGCCCGCACCGGCGGACGAGCTGACCTCCGCGCTGGACGGGCAATGGCCCGCCCCGGCGGAAACCCGTGCTGCCGGACAGAAGATCGCGGCCAAGGCGGCCGAAGTGGGTGTCAAGGTCACCGACGATCAGGTCAAGCGCGCCGTGCTGGATTCCGTGCGCGCCCTGATGATCATCCGCGCCTACCGGATCCGCGGCCATCTGGCCGCCGATCTGGATCCGCTGGGCCTGCGCGAACCGACCCCGCATCCCGAACTTGACCCGAAATCCTACGGCTTTTCTGACGCCGACATGGACCGGCCCATCTTCATCGACAATGTGCTGGGTCTTCAGATCGCGTCGATGCGCCAGATCCTGGACATCGTGAAGCGGACCTATTGCGGCACCTTCGCGCTGCAGTACATGCATATCTCGGACCCCGAGCAATCGGCCTGGCTGAAGGAACGGATCGAGGGTTACGGCAAGGAAATCACCTTCACCCGCGAAGGCCGTCGCGCCATTCTGAACAAGCTGGTCGAGGCCGAGGGCTTCGAGAAGTTCCTCCATGTCAAATACATGGGTACCAAGCGTTTCGGCCTGGATGGCGGCGAAAGCCTGATCCCCGCGATGGAGCAGATCATCAAGCGCGGCGGCAACCTTGGCGTCAAGGAAATCGTCATCGGCATGCCCCACCGGGGCCGCCTGTCGGTTCTGGCCAATGTGATGGGTAAACCGTACCGCGCGATCTTCAACGAATTCCAGGGCGGCAGCTTCAAGCCCGAGGACGTGGATGGATCGGGCGATGTGAAATATCACCTCGGCGCGTCCAGCGACCGCGAATTCGACGGCAACGAGGTGCACCTGTCGCTGACGGCAAACCCCTCGCACCTGGAAGCGGTCAACCCCGTGGTGCTGGGCAAGGTGCGCGCCAAGCAGGCGCAGATGAACGACGCGGACCGGTCCAAGGTGCTGCCCGTGCTTCTGCATGGTGACGCGGCCTTTGCGGGCCAGGGTGTCGTGGCCGAATGTTTCGCACTTTCGGGCCTGGTCGGTCACAAGACCGGCGGCACGATGCATATCGTGGTGAACAACCAGATCGGTTTCACCACCGCGCCGCATTTCAGCCGCTCCAGCCCCTATCCCACCGATAACGCGCTGGTGGTCGAGGCGCCGATCTTCCACGTGAACGGCGACGATCCCGAGGCCGTGGTCCATGCCGCCAAGGTCGCCACCGAATTCCGTCAGCTGTTCCACAAGGACGTGGTGCTGGACATCATCTGCTACCGTCGCTTCGGTCATAACGAAGGCGACGAGCCGATGTTCACCAACCCGGTGATGTACAACAAGATCAAGAAGCAAAAGACCACGCTCACGCTTTACACCGAGCGCCTGGTCAAGGATGGCCTGATCCCCGAAGGCGAGATCGAGGATATGAAGGCCGCATTCCAGGCCCGCCTGAACGAGGAATTCGAGGCCGGCAAGGATTACAAGCCCAACAAGGCCGACTGGCTGGACGGGCGCTGGTCGCACCTGGACCGCCGTGACCAGAAGAAATACCAGCGCGGCAAGACCGCGATCAAACCAGAGACCCTGCAGCAGATCGGCGAGGCGCTGACCCGCGCACCGGCAGGTTTTCCCATGCACAAGACGGTCGAACGGCTGCTGGAAACCCGCAAGAAGATGTTCGACACCGGCGAGGGTTTCGACTGGGCCACGGGCGAGGCGGCGGCCTTCGGGTCGCTGCTGCTGGAAGGCTACCCCGTCCGTCTTTCGGGTCAGGACAGCACGCGCGGCACCTTCAGCCAGCGCCACTCGGCCCTGATCAACCAGGACACTGAAGAACGCCACTATCCGCTGAACCACATCCGCGAAGGGCAGGCCCGCTACGAGGTCATCGACTCGATGCTGTCGGAATACGCGGTGCTGGGGTTTGAATACGGCTATTCGCTGTCCGAACCCAACGCCCTGGTGATGTGGGAAGCCCAGTTCGGCGATTTCGCCAACGGCGCGCAGATCATGTTCGACCAGTTCATCAGCTCGGGCGAAAGCAAATGGCTGCGGATGTCGGGCCTGGTGTGCCTGCTGCCGCATGGCTACGAGGGGCAGGGCCCGGAACATTCCAGCGCCCGCCTTGAACGCTTCCTGCAGATGTGTGGACAGGACAACTGGATCGTGGCCAATTGCACCACTCCGGCCAACTATTTCCACATCCTGCGTCGCCAGCTGCACCGGACCTTCCGCAAGCCGCTGATCCTGATGACCCCGAAATCCCTGCTGCGTCACAAGCTGGCGATCTCGGATGCGGATGATTTCACCACCGGGTCCAGCTTCCACCGCGTGCTGTGGGACGATGCCGAAAAGGGTCATTCCGACACCAAGCTGGCGGCCGATGACAAGATCAAGCGCGTCGTCATGTGTTCGGGCAAGGTCTATTACGACCTGCTGGAAGAACGCGACGCCCGCGGGATTGATGACATCTACCTGCTGCGGATCGAACAATTCTACCCCTTCCCGGCGATGAGCCTGGTGCGCGAACTGGAACGCTTCAAGGATGCCGAGATGGTCTGGTGCCAGGAAGAGCCCAAGAACCAGGGCGCCTGGACCTTCATCGAACCGAATATCGAATGGGTTCTGGGCCGCATCAATGCCCGGCATCAGCGCCCGGTCTATGTGGGCCGCGCCGCCAGCGCCTCGCCCGCGACGGGCCTGGCCTCGACCCACAAAGCACAACAACAGGCGCTGGTTGACGAAGCGCTGACCATCAAAGGGAATTAACCGATGACAACCGAAGTCCGCGTCCCCACCCTTGGCGAATCCGTGACCGAGGCCACCGTGGCCACCTGGTTCAAGAAGCCGGGCGATGCCGTCGCCGTCGATGAGATGCTGTGCGAGCTGGAAACCGACAAGGTGACCGTCGAGGTGCCCGCCCCCGCCGCCGGTGTGATGGGCGAGATCATCGCAGAAGAAGGTGCAACCGTCGGCGTTGACGCGTTGCTGGCAACGATCAGCGAAGGTGCCGCCGCCGCACCCGCCGCGAAAGCCGCCAAGGCCGATGACAAGCCCGCCAAGGCCGGCAAGGCCGACAGCGTCGCCGTGATGGTGCCATCCTTGGGTGAATCCGTGTCCGAGGCGACTGTATCGACCTGGTTCAAGAAGGTGGGCGACACCGTCGCGCAGGATGAAATGCTGTGCGAGCTTGAAACCGACAAGGTCAGTGTCGAGGTGCCCAGCCCCGCCGCGGGCGTGCTGGCCGAAATCGTGGCGCCGGAAGGCACCACCGTGGATGCGGCCGCGAAACTGGCCGTGATTTCGGCCTCGGGTGCTGCGGCACCTGCCGCCAAACCTCAAGCCCCTGCCGCTGCACCTGCGCCCGCAGCAAGTGGCAAGGATATCGAAGACGCCCCCGCCGCGAAAAAAGCGATGGCCGAGGCCGGCATCAGCCGCGATGCGGTAACAGGAACAGGACGTGACGGACGCATCATGAAAGACGACGTGCAAAAGGCCATCGCCGCAGGTACCTCTGCGGCACCTGCATCAGCGCCCGCGCCTGCCACGGCACCGCGCGCGCCCGTGCCCGCCGATGACGCCGCCCGCGAGGAACGCGTCAAGATGACCCGCCTGCGCCAGACCATCGCGCGCCGCCTCAAGGACGCGCAGAACACCGCCGCCATGCTGACCACCTATAACGAGGTGGACATGAGCGCGACGATGGACCTTCGCAAGGAATACAAGGACATCTTCGAGAAGAAGCACGGCGTCAAACTGGGCTTCATGTCCTTCTTCGTGAAGGCCTGCTGCCATGCGCTGCGCGAAGTCCCCGAGGTGAACGCCGAGATCGACGGCACCGACGTGGTCTACAAGAACTTCGTTCACATGGGCGTGGCCGTGGGCACGCCCTCGGGTCTGGTCGTGCCGGTCGTGCGCGACGCCGATCAGATGGGCTTTGCCGCTATCGAGAAGAAGATCGCCGAACTGGGCGTGCGCGCCCGCGACGGCAAGCTGTCCATGGCGGAAATGCAGGGCGGCTCCTTCACCATCTCGAACGGCGGCGTCTATGGCTCGCTGATGTCCTCGCCGATCCTGAACCCCCCGCAGTCGGGCATTCTGGGAATGCACAAGATCCAGGACCGCCCCGTGGCGATCAACGGCCAGGTTGTCATCCGCCCGATGATGTATCTGGCGCTGTCCTATGATCACCGTATCGTGGATGGCAAGGGCGCCGTCACCTTCCTGGTGCGGGTGAAAGAGGCGCTGGAAGATCCGCGCCGCCTGCTGATGGATCTGTAAGCCTTCACCCCTCACGGGGCGCGTGATCCGCGCGCGCCCCGTGGTCTGCACCTCAGTGCATCCCCCTTATGTTTCCGGTATTTCACCATGACCGCCGCATCAGACAAGACAGCCCTCGTCTCCTGCATGCGTAACGAGGGGCTGTTTGTCCTTGAATGGCTGTCCTATCACCAGACCCTTGGCTTTGATCATGTGGTCGTGGTCAGCAATGACTGCACCGATGGGTCGGACGCGCTGCTGGATGTGCTGGCGGCAGGTGGCCACCTGACCCATATCCGCCAGACCGTAGCTGCAGGGGTGCCGCCGCAGGACAGCGGCATGGCGCTGGTGCTGGACTGGGCGCGCCAGAACCATGTGACATGGCTTCTGCATATCGACAGCGACGAATTCCTGAACATCACCGCAGGCGACGGGCGCCTGCCCACCCTGATGGCGAACGCGACCGAGGCGGATGTGATCGCGATCCCATGGCAGCTTTTCGGCGATGCGGGCATCACCGCATGGACCCCCGGCATGGCCGTTCTGCCCAGCTTCACCCGCGCCGAAGCCGCGCCCGAACCGCGCGTCGCCAAGTCGAAATGCCTGTTCCGCGCCGCCAGCTTCAGTGCCGCCACCGACCACAACCCTCGCAACCCGCTGGTGGACAGCCCCGTCGTGGTCAACCCGGATGGCATACCGCTCAACGCCGCCAGCCTTTATCAGGACCGCTCCAGCCGCTTTCGCCCGCATGATCTGGCCGCCATCAACGCGACCGCGCGGATCAACCATTATGCCGTCAAATCCCGCGATCTCTTCATGATGAAGAACGATCGCGGCGACGGGCAGGGCAAACAGGGCGAGACGAAATACCACCTCGGCTCCAACTGGCACCGCAGCGCCAACAAGAACGATGTCGAGGATCGCACCATCCTGCGCCACTGGCCGGAAACCGAGGCAAGGCTGATGACGCTGCGCCAGGATCCCGGCCTCGCTGCGGCCGAACAAGCCTGTTTCGACTGGTTCACCGCGCGCAAATCCGCCATCCTGACGCCTGACACACTGGCCATCTGGACCCGCCGCGAAAGGCCCACCGCATGACGCAGACCATGACACCGGAACTGACCGCCCTGGCGCTGGCGGGCCTGTTGCAGGTGGTGCAATTCGCGCTGATGTCGGTCCCCGCCAATCTTGAACTCGGCCCCGGCAAGACCCTTGGCCCGCGCGATCCCGACCGCCTTGGCAAGCCGCTGATCGAACAGGTCAGCCCCCGCACGGGCCGTCTGTTCCGCGCGCTGAACAACCATTTCGAAGGGTTGATCCTGTTCACCCTCGCCGTGGTCGTCGTCACGCTGTCGGGTCAATCCAGCGGCTTCACCGCCGCCTGCGCCTGGGCTTATCTGGCCGCGCGCGTCCTCTATGTGCCCGCCTATGCTTTCGGCCTCGTGCCCTGGCGGTCGCTGATCTGGATGGTGGGCTTCGGCGCCACCACCCTCATGCTGCTGGCGGCGCTGTTCTGATGCCCATGCCGCAGCACAAACCCTTTGCAATGTCCACGGCCTCAAGGAGATTTCCCCATGGCAAGCTATGACGTGATCATCATCGGCGCAGGCCCCGGCGGCTATGTCGCCGCTATCCGCTGCGCCCAGCTGGGCCTCAAGACCGCCTGTGTCGAAGGCCGCGCCACCCTGGGCGGCACCTGTCTGAACGTGGGCTGCATCCCCTCCAAGGCGCTGCTCCATGCCAGCCACATGCTGCATGAGGCGGAACACAACTTCGCCAAGATGGGCCTCAAGGGCAAATCGCCCTCGGTGGACTGGAAACAGATGCTGGCCTACAAGGACGAAACCGTCGAGGGGAACACCAAGGGCATCGAATTCCTGTTCAAGAAGAACAAGATCGACTGGCTGAAGGGCTGGGGCTCGATCCCCGCGCCCGGCAAGGTCAAGGTCGGCGACGAGGTGCACGAGGCCAAGAACATCGTCATCGCCACCGGTTCCGCGCCCGCCAGCCTGCCCGGCGTGACCGTGGACGAGGACATCGTCGTGACATCGACCGGCGCGCTGACGCTGGGAAAGGTTCCGAAAACCATGGTCGTGATCGGCGCAGGCGTGATCGGCCTTGAACTGGGGTCGGTCTATGCGCGTCTGGGTACGCAGGTCACGGTTGTCGAATATCTGGATGCGATCACCCCCGGCATGGATGCCGAGGTGCAGAAGACCTTCCAGCGGATGCTGACCAAGCAGGGGCTGACCTTTGTCATGGGCGCCGCCGTTCAGGGCGTCGAAACCCTCAAGACCAAGGCCAAGGTCACCTACAAGCTGCGCAAGGATGACAGCGAACATGTGCTGGATGCCGATTGCGTGCTGGTGGCGACGGGTCGCAAGCCCTTCACCGACGGGCTGGGACTGGCCGATCTGGGGGTCGAGACGTCCAAGCGCGGGCAGATCCAGACCGACGCCCATTGGCAGACCAACATCAAAGGCATCTATGCAATCGGCGATGCAATCGACGGCCCGATGCTGGCCCACAAGGCCGAGGATGAGGGCATGGCCGTGGCCGAGGTTCTGGCCGGCAAGCACGGCCATGTAAACTATGGCGTGATCCCCGGCGTGATCTATACCCATCCCGAGGTGGCCAATGTCGGCAAGACCGAACAGCAGCTCAAGGAAGAAGGTGTCGCCTACAAGGTCGGCAAATTCTCGTTCATGGGCAACGCGCGGGCCAAGGCGATGTTCCAGGGCGACGGTTTCGTCAAGATCCTGGCCGACAAGCAGACTGACCGCATCCTGGGCGCGCATATCATCGGCCCCTCGGCGGGCGATCTGATCCATGAGATCTGCGTCGCGATGGAATTCGGCGCCTCGGCGCAGGATCTGGCACTGACCTGCCATGCCCACCCCACCGTATCCGAAGCCGTGCGCGAGGCGGCCCTGGCCTGCGGCGACGGCCCGATCCACGCCTGATCGAACCAACGAAAAAGGGGGCCGCGCGGCCCCCTTTCCTGTTCCGGGCAGACCCCTGCCCTTTCATCGTTCTGCAAATACTCAAAAATCCCGGCCTGTCACCACAGCGCCGCCAGTGATCGCTTTTCCCAGTCCACGTCGAAATCGCTGCCGCCCATCTCGCCGGCAGTCACATCGGCCAGGATATCGCCCAGCGTCGGCAGGCCGGCGGCATCGTCACGCTGCCAGATGCCCGAGCGCATGACCGCGCGGGAACACTGCGCATAGACCTCGGCCAGGCGCACCACGATCACCGTCGCGGGCCGCGCGCCATCGCGCGCGAAACTGTCGCGTAGCGCCTCATCCGCCGTCAGCTTCGCCTGCCCGTTCACCCGCACCATGATCTGCGAGCCGGGAACCAGGAAGATCAACGAGATGCGCCCGTCCGTCACGATATTACGCAAGGAATCCAGCCGGTTGTTGCCACGCCAGTCTGGCATGGCCAACGTCAGCGGATCCAGCACGCGCACCACCGGACCATCGTCACCGCGCGGGCTGCCATCGGTGCCCCCCTCGCCCACGGTCGAGACGACGCAGAAGCGCGACGCCTCGATCCAGTGGCGATAGCTGGGCGTCAGGTGTTGCGCCACCTTGCGCTGCGATCCGACAGAGGCCGCGCCATAAAGCGCCTCCAAGCCCTCGATCCGGTCGATGAACTCCATCTCACGCCTCCCCAAGGCTGGCGCGGGCTTCGGCGATCAGGCGATCGGATGCGGTTTCAACATCTTCCTCCAGCCGCGCCATGAACGTGTCGCGGTCCAGCCCCGCGGGAATGATCGGCAGGAATTCGACCACCGCAAGACCCGGCTTGCGATAGATGCCGGTCCGGGGCCAGAAGACGCCCACATTGGTGGCCACAGGCGCGCAATCCTGTTGCATCTGATCGTAGAGCGCGCCCGTGCCGATCTTGTAGGGTTTCTTCACCCCCGGCGCGACGCGGGTGCCTTGGGAATAGATGATCAGCTGCGCCACGGACTGGTGGCCTGACGCGACATCGGCCAGCATCTTCTTGATGGCGACACCGCGCTTGCCGCGGTTTACCGGCACGCAACCCAGTCGATAGGCATAAAGACCGATGATCGGGGTCCAGAGGATCTCGCGCTTCATGATGAAGATGGCGGCGGGCAAGGCGTTGAAGATCAGAATAATGTCCAGAAAGGACTGGTGCTTTGCCGCCACCAGCGCCCCGCCGGTGGGCGGCGTGCCGCGCACGTCGCAGTGCAGCCCCACCATCAAGCGTGCGGTCCAGATCACCCAGCGGCAATAAGCCTTGCAGCCCCGCCTTGCGCCTTCGGCCGACAGGATGGCGCCGGGTAGATAGAGCAGGCCGATCACCAGCATCATCACATACATCTGGCCCACGAAAACAAGCGACCGCAGCCAGCGCCAAGCCTTTTCCATCAGGACAACTCCTTCAAGGTACGATGCGCCGCCTGCCGTGTGGCGGCATAGGCGACAGCGGCGCCAAGCAGCGGAATGCACAGCGGCCAGACCCAATGCCAGCCCTGAAAGCCCAGCCCGGTCAGGAAACCCGCCTCGGCCTGGGCCGATGGCAGCACAAGCACGGCCAGCATCCCCAGAACCGTCCCAACCAAGGCGCCGCCAAGCGCCCGCAAGGTGAAGCGGCGCACGAAGGCCCCCGCGATATAGGCGTCACGCGCACCGACCAGGCGCAGCACGGCGATGACCTGCGCGTTTGCGGCCAGCGCGGCCTGGGCGGCCATGGTGATCATCGCGGCCGTGGCGGCGCCGATCAGGCCGATCGACAGCCAGCCCAGCAGCCGCAGCCGATCCGCCGCCGTGACCAGCGGACGCCGCCAGCGTGTGTGATCATCCAGCACGGCCCCCGGCACTTCCGCGGCAAGACGCAGGCGCAGCCCGGCCGCGTCATAGCCGGCTTCATCCTCGATCACCTCGATCAGCTGGGGAATGGGCAGGCTGGCCACCGGCAGGTCGGGACCGAACCATGGCTCCAGCAAGGCGCGCTGCTCATCTTCCGACAGGGCGCGGGCGGTGGCGATGCCGGGCGTTGTCTCAAGCACGCGCAGGGCGGCGGCGGTCTGGGCCGCGCGCTGATCCATCGGCGCGGATATGCGCAAGGTAGAGGCACGCGCCAGCTCATCGCTCCAGCGATCGGCCAAACGCCCCGTCGCCAGCGACAGCGCCATCGCGAAAACCGTCAGGAACGCCATCGCGGCCGCCGCAAAAATCGTCAGCCGTGCGGTGAAACCCGTAGGCGGAACCAGCCGGTCGGCCTGTGCATCCCCGGCCAGCAGCCTTGTCATGGCGGTCAGGTCCAGTTTCACAGGTCCGCCCCCGCCGCTTGCAACCGGCGCTGCGAAATCCGCAGCACACGCGCCTGCACCTGGGTTTTGGCCGCGCGGATCAGGTTCATGTCATGGGTGGCGATCATGATGGTCTTGCCCATCCGGTTCAGCTCGACCAGCAATTGCAGCAGACGTTGCGACATCTCCCAGTCGATGTTGCCGGTCGGCTCATCCGCCAGGATCACCTCGGGCGACATGATGACGGCACGGGCCAGCGCGGCGCGCTGCCGCTCGCCCCCTGACAGTTCGGCAGGCAGTGCATCGGCACGCTTGCTCAAACCGACCCAGTTCAGCAACTCGCGCAGGTTTTCGGCCTCGCTGTCGCGATCATGGCCCGAAACGATCAGCGGCAGCGCCACGTTATCGGCAAGTGGCAGGTGTTCCAGAAACTGCACATCCTGGTGAACGACCCCGATGCGGCGCCGGGCCAGCGCCACGTCATCGCGCGACATCGTACGCAGGTCCGCACCAAACAGCCGGATATGCCCCGCCGTGGGCAACAGCGCCCCGTAGCACAGTTTCAGAAAGGTGGTCTTTCCAGCGCCGGAAGGTCCGGTCAGGAAATGGAACGACCCCGGTGACAGGGTCAGGGAAATGTCGCCAAGCAACTCTCCCCCGCCATAGCTCATTGCGACTTGTTCCAGTTCGATCACGTCGCGATCCCTTTTCTGCTCAGTTCCCTCTTGCCCCAATGCGGGCAGTGTTGCAATCCGGTCGGCATGGCCTGTCACAGCATCCTTTGCACTTTTCCGCCAATGTATTACACCATAAGGTAGGAAAAACACTGCACAGGTCCGGACAGCAGGCCATGCACCACAGGCGGCAGGGGAACAGATGCGACTGATTTGCCCGAATTGCGGGGCACAATACGAGGTGCCGCAAAGCGTTATCCCAGAAAACGGGCGCGACGTTCAATGCTCCAGTTGCGGGCATACCTGGTTCCAGAAGCACCCTTTGCAAGACAACGCGATCCCCGCAGAGGGCGCGGATGACGACATGTGGGAAGACCATGACACGGGTCAACACAGGGATCATGACGCCGCTGCCAGCCAGACGGTGGATGACGCCCCCGAAGACGAGTGGCAAGGTTTTCCGACCGACCCCGGCATTGACGACATGCCCACCCCGGATACCAGGCTTGTGCCTGACCCCGAGGATCTGCCGCAGCAATTCCCCATCGTTGACGAAGACGATTACGAAGAGGATCCCGCCCGCGACCTTCCGACCCCGCGCCGCACGCTGGATACATCCGTGGCCGATCTGCTGCGCGAGGAAGCCGAGCGCGAGGCGCGCGCCCGCGCAGCCGAACGCGATCCGGGCCTGGAAAGCCAGCCGGATCTTGGCCTTGATGCAGCGCCTGCGCCCATGCGCGACAGCGAGGCAGAGCGCCGCGCCGCGGAATCACGAGAGCGGATGGCCCGCCTGCGTGGCGAGACGCCGCAAATCCCCGAGCCGCAGGACGCGCGTATCGCCCCCCCTCCGCCGCCCCAACCCAGTCCGCCCCAACCCAGGTCTTTCGACCGGGACGAGGCGCAGATCGCAGCGGCGGCCGCAGCGGCAGTGGCCGAATCGCGCAGCGCGCTTCTGCCCGATATCGAGGAAATCAATTCAAGCCTCAGCTCGACCTCGGATCGTCGCCCGGCACGGGCCGATGACCACGAGAAACCCGGCAGAAGCGTTGATCCGCGCGACGTCACCGTCGAGACACCGCGCGGGTTCTCCAGGGGGTTTGCGATTGTCCTGCTGCTGGCGGTCCTGCTGATCGCTCTTTACGTCTTTGCGCCCGCGCTGGCCGAAGCCGTTCCCGCAACCGCACCGGCCATGGCAACCTATGTCGAGGCGGTCAACGGGCTGCGGGTCATGCTGGACGCGCAAGTCCAGAAACTGTCGGTCTGGCTGGCGCAGATCGCGGGCCTGACCAACTGATCATCACCTGCACAGCCCAGGTGGCGCCACGCAACGGGTCCGACGTGCCGCCGGGCCCCGGGTGACGCGCCGGGATCAGAACCGCTCCAGCAACCGCTTGAGGTAATCAAGCTCTTCCTCGGGGCGGACCCCGTCACCCGTGCGGCGGCGGATCTCGTCCAGAAGATCGCGGGCACGGCGATAGACATCCTCGCCCTGCAGCAGGTTCTCATCCGTTCCGGTCTGCCCGCTGGAGCCACTGTTGCGCCCCAAGGGATCACGGCGTTCGCCACCCGCGCTGCCCATTTCCTGACCCTGGCCACCGCGCTGTTCACGCTCTGCCTGCGCCAGGGCCTCGCCCATGTTCCGCATGCCTTCGCGCAGCGCATCCATCGCCTCGGCCTGGCGGTCGATGGCTTCGGGCAGGTCATTGCCGCGCAGGGCCTGTTCGGCGCCATCCATGGCCCGACCGGCCCGATCCAGCGCCTCGCGCGCGGCCTCGCCGGCCTCTCCGCCGATGCCGGGAAGATTGCCGCGTTGGCGGTTCAGCTCGTTACGCAGCGCCCTTTGGCGGTCTGCCAGCGAGCCTTGCGCATCGCCCTGCCCCTCGCCTTGCTGATCCGCGCGATCCTGGCCCTGTCCTCGGCCCTGTCCTTGGCCCTGCTGCTGCCCCTGGCCCTGCTGACCCTGGCCCTGCTGCTGGCTCTGCTGGCCCTGGCCCTGCTGCCCCGGCTGTTGTCCCTGTTGCTGACCCTGCTGGCCACCGGGGTTGAACTGCTCCTGAAGGTCGCGGAACGCCTGATCCGACAGACCCTGCTGGTCACGCAGCGTTTCAGCCAGCCCTTCCATGGCCTGCTGACCGGGTGATTGCTGCCCCTGCCCGCCCTGGCCTTGCGTGACCTGCATGTTTTCCATCAGCCGCTGCAATTCCTCCAGCGCCTGCTGCGCCTCGGCCATGCGGCCTTGCTCCATCAGCTCCTGGATGCGGTCCATCATGGCCTGCAGGTCATCCTGACCCATCTCCATGCCGCCTTCGGACATTTGCTGATTGTCCTGGAAGGTGCCGTCGCGCATGGCCTGCTGGGCCAGCTGGTTCATGTAATTTTGCGTGGCGTCCCGCAATTCCTGCATCAGCTCGGCGATTTCCTCGTCCGAGGCACCGTTCTTCATCGCCTCGGACAGCCGTTCCTGCGCGCGCTGAAGCCGCTCCAGCGCATCGTCCAGATCGCCATCCTCCAGCAATAGCGCCAGATCCCAAAGAGCCTGTGCAATCTCGTCGCGCTGATCGGATGTCAGCCCGTATTCGGTCATCGTCTCTAGCCGTCGCAGAATGACACGAAACCGCAGATAGGCGGTTTCCGACCGGAACAGGCCTTCCTCGGGGCGGTGCGACAGGGTCCGCATCACCTGCGACACACGGGTGGCATTGTCGCGGCTCCATAGCAGGTCGCGCCGCTGTTCGATCACGGCATTTGCCAACGGGTCGAAAAACCGCCGTGCGGGCAGGATCATCTGTTCGGCCCCGCTGGACCCTTGCAGACCGGCGGCATCGTTGACCGAAAGCTCCACCGTCACCGGCAGATTGGCCCAAGGGTGCTCTGACAGGTTTTCAACCAGCGTTTCGGTAAAGGCAGCCCGATCGCCGGTGATCGGCATCGGCAGGTCCAGAACGATCGCCTCGCGCGGTTCCGGCGCGACGGTCAGACCGTGACGCCGCTGGATCACGGCAAGATCCAGCATGATCCGCGCCTGCCCGCCCAGAATGCCGTAGTCATCCTTGGCCGAGAAGGGCAGCGTCATCTGCCCCTCGGCCCGCGCCTGCGCAAGGGCCTGCATCTGGTCGGGCGTCTCGGGCGCGGCATCGCCGAAAGCCACGGTGGGGGCTGCATCCTGGCGCATCATCATGTCCCAGCCACGCCCGCCGGGCCCCTCGATATCCAGACGTCCGGATCGGTTCAGCGTGAACTCCTGGGCCGGGGCGGCCGGATCGGCGATTTCGGCGCCCAGCGCCTCGGCGATGTCCTGCGTCACGCGCAGGGCGCCCACCTCGCCATAAAGGCGCAGGGTGATGCGGCTGCCCAGCGGCGCCTCGATTGTGTCGCCCGTCTGATCGGCCAGATAGAGCGTGGGTTGCCCGGTATAGGCGGGCGGTTCGATCCAGCCTTCCCATGTGGGTCCGCCCGCCAGCGCCTGTGCGCCGCCCGGCGTCATCTCGGCCACGGACCCGACACGCAGGATCGACCCGAACAAAAGCCCCACCGCCAGCGCCAGAAGCGCGACATAGCGGGTCGCAAAGGGATCGCTTGGGGCCATGTCCAGATGCGGGGCTACCGGCTGCGCCAGCGCCGCGCGGGCCGCCATGCGCGCCTGATGCGCCTGCCACACCGCGACCGAAGCCGCGTCACCGCTGCCAATGGCCTGCCTGTCCAGCACCGCCGAAATCGGGCGTCCGGGCAGGCTGGCATCCAGGCGCGCCAGCGCCTCGGCGCGCAGCGGCCAGCGGAACCGCCTGACCCCGCGCACCGTCGCCCACACGACACCCAGCCCCGCCGCCATGACACCGGCCCAGACCGCCTCGACGGGAAGGCTGTCGTGCAGACCCAGCATCAATGCCGCAAGCGCCAGGATCATCACGGACCACAGCGGCCAGAAGGCCTGCCAGACCCGTTCGGCCAGCAAACCGGCCCGGGTCAGGACCAACGGCCAACGCAACCGCGTCAGAAGGCTTTCAGGGGTCTGTCCGGTGTCTGCCATACAATGATCCCGCGCTGCTGCGCGGGGATCGCGTCAGAGCCATTCGGGAATGGTATCCCGATTTATCATTTCGTCAAAGGTCGGACGTCGGCGGATAACCGCGAATTGATCGCCCTTCACCAGAACCTCGGGGATCAGCGGGCGGGTGTTGTATTCGCTGGACATGACCGCGCCATAGGCGCCTGCCGACCGGAAGGCCACCAGATCGCCTGCCCTCAGCGGCGGCAGCGGGCGCTGCCGGGCAAAGGTGTCACCGGACTCGCAGACCGGCCCGACCACGTCATAGGGGCGGTTTTCGGACCCGGGCGCGGGTTCAATGACCGGCACGATATCATGATGCGCGTCATACATGGCTGGCCGGATCAGGTCGTTCATGGCCCCGTCCAGGATCAGGAAATCGCGCCCCTCGCCTTCCTTCACATAGATCACCTGGCTGACCATGATGCCCGCATTGCCCACGATCAGGCGGCCGGGTTCGATCTCGATCTCGCAGCCCAGGTGCCCCAGCTCCTCGCGAATCATCCCGCCATAGTCGATCGGCAGGGGGGGTGCTGCATTGCTGCGCTCATAGGGAATGCCAAGGCCACCACCCAGATCCAGCCGCTCGATCCGGTGACCATCGGCGCGCAGCACCTCGCACAGCTCCGCGACCTTGCGATAGGCCAGGCGAAACGGCTCCAGATCCGTCAGCTGGCTGCCTATATGCACGTCGATGCCGACCACCCGCAGACCCGGCAGGCGCGCGGCATGGGCATAGACCTCGCGCGCGCGCGAAATCGGGATGCCGAACTTGTTCTCGCTCTTGCCGGTCGCGATCTTGGCATGGGTCTTGGCATCCACATCGGGGTTCACCCGCACGGTGATGGGGGCGACCTTGCCCAGATCCAGCGCCACGCGGTTCAGCGCCTCCATCTCGGGTTCGCTTTCCACATTGAACTGACGCACGCCGCCTTCCAGCGCCAGGCACATCTCGGCCTCGGTCTTGCCCACGCCGGAAAAGACGATCCGCGCGCCCGGCACGCCGGCGGCTTTCGCGCGCAGGTATTCCCCGCCCGAAACCACATCCATGCCCGCCCCCAGCGCCGCCAGCGTCTTGAGGATCGCGACATTCGACGCGGCCTTCATCGCATAGCAGACCAGATGATCCATGCCCTCAAGCGCCTCGTCGAACAGGCGGAAATGGCGTTCCAGCGTGGCCGTGGAATAGCAATAGAAGGGCGTGCCGACGCTGGCCGCGATTTCCGACACCGGCACATCCTCGGCGTAAAGCGCGCCGCCCCGATAAAGAAAGTGATCCATGTCGAAAATCCCTTGCTGCGTCACAGCCTCTTAGCAGGTCGCGCGCGCCGATCAATGCCGCACGGTGCCTGCTTCATCGTTCCACAAATACTCAAATGCGCCGTTCAGACCGGGCGCGTCCGCAGGAACAGGTAAAGCGGCAGGCCGCAACTGACCCCGATGCAGAAGGTGGCCGGGATCGCGATCAGCGCCAGCCAGTTCCGCCGCACCGCCACCTCGGCGATGATCCAGACCGTCAGGGTGATCGCGGCGATGGTCAGATCCCAGGTCAGGCCCGTGGTCGAGGCGTTCACATACCAGGCGTCGATCAGACCGGACAGGCCGGTGCCGGTCTCGACCATATGGGTGACGAACCAGTACATCGGGTGAATGGCGCCCCAGATCGCCAGCGCCAGGTAGATCATCCGCAGCGGCGACATCGACATCACAAGCCCACCCGCAGGCTGACAGGGCCCTTGTTCACGCCGACACTGGCCGAGGGATAGATGCCGCCCGGCGTGATCGACACGCCCGCATCCAGCGAAGGGCGCAGCGGCGCACCCTCGACCCCGCAGGCGGCCAGCGCAAGCAGGCACAGACTGCCGAAAATGAAAGCCTTCATGTCACCAATCCCCTCAATTGATCGTCCGTGTCACGCCGACCCGCGCCGACCCCGACACGGTCAACCCGGTCGCGGCGGGCGCAGCCTGTGTGCCTCGCTCCGAAACCGTCCCGCCCGTCGGCACGGCGCAAGCGGCCAGCGCCAGCAGCGCTGTACCAACGATCGCCATCCCGATGCCGCGTCTCATCCCAGCCGGTCCTTCCAGCGGGCCACCTGCGCGCGCACCTGTGCGGGCGCGGTGCCCCCGTAGGACATGCGCGAGGCGACGGAATTTTCAACACCCAGCACGCCAAAGACATCCGCCGTGATGCCTGCATGGACCGATTGCATGTCCTCCAGCGCCAGATCGGGCAGATCGCAGCCGCGCGCCTCGGCCATGCCGACAAGGGTTCCTGTGACGTGATGCGCCTCGCGGAAGGGCAGGCCCAGCGCGCGCACCAGCCAGTCGGCCAGATCCGTCGCGGTCGAGAAACCCGCCCCTGCCGCCGCGGCCATCGCCGGGCGGTTGGCGGTCATGTCGCCCACCATGCCCGTCATCGCGGCCAGCGCCAGCATCAGGTTGTCGGCGGCATCAAAGACCTGTTCCTTGTCTTCCTGCATGTCCTTCGAATAGGCCAGCGGCAGACCCTTCATCACCATCATCAGCGCCACATTGGCCCCGAAAATACGCCCGATCTTGGCGCGGATCAGTTCGGCCGCGTCAGGGTTGCGCTTTTGCGGCATGATCGACGACCCCGTCGACCATTTGTCCGGCATCCTCACGAAACGGAACTGCGCCGAGGACCAGATCACCAGCTCTTCGGCAAAACGCGACAGATGCATCGCACAGATCGAGGCGCAGGACAGGTATTCCAGCGCGAAATCACGATCGCTGACCGCATCCAGCGAATTGGCCGTGGGCCGGTCGAAACCAAGGCTGTGCGCCGTCATCTCGCGGTCGATGGGAAAGCCCGTGCCCGCAAGCGCGGCGGACCCAAGGGGCGACTCGTTCATCCGCGCCCGCGCATCGGCAAAGCGGCTGTGATCGCGGCCCAGCATTTCCACATAGGCCATCATGTGATGCCCCCATGTGACGGGCTGCGCGGTTTGCAGATGGGTAAAGCCGGGCATCACCCAATCGGCCCCGGCTTCGGCCTGCGCCAGGAAACCGCGCTGCAACGCCTCGATCCCGGCCATGGCCGCATCCATCTGGTCACGCACCCAAAGGCGGAAATCGGTCGCCACCTGGTCATTGCGCGACCGCGCGGTGTGCAGCCGGCCCGCCGGTTCGCCGATGATCTCTTTCAGCCGCGCTTCCACGTTCATGTGGATATCTTCCAGCGCGGTGGAAAAATGGAAATTCCCAGTCTCGATCTCTGACAAGACCGTGAGCAGCCCTTCCCGAATGGCGGTCGCGTCGCTATCACTCAGGATACCTGTTGCCGCCAGCATCTCGGCATGGGCCCTCGAGCCGGCAATGTCCTGCGCCGCCATCCGCTGATCGAACCCGATCGAGGCATTGATCGCCTCCATGATCGCGTCCGGGCCAGCGGCGAAACGGCCGCCCCACATCTGGTTCGAGGTCTTGTCGGTCATGTGCTGCACCTTGGAGGGAATATGCGTCTTCTTCGTCAGATCGTCCTTTATACGGCTCTTGCCCTTGGTGCAAACACCGCCCTTGCCGACACTGCCGCGCTGGAGGCGCTGCGCGATGGCGACATGAAGAAGCTGAATTTCCATTCCGAACCGCAACCAGTGTCGGCACAGCCCTTCACCACCTGGGAAGGACAGGAAGGCCGACTTGCGGATTATGCGGGCAAATACATCGTGCTGAATTTCTGGGCTACATGGTGCGCCCCCTGCCGCAAGGAAATGCCGCAGCTGTCGCAGTTGCAGGCCGAGATGGGCGGCGATGCCTTCGAGGTCGTGACCATCGCGACCGGACGCAACCCGCCGCAGGCGATGCAGCGCTTCTTCGATGAGATCGGCGTCGACAACCTGCCGCTGCACATGGACCCCAAGCAGCAGCTGGCCCGCGACATGGCCATCTTGGGCCTGCCGATCACGGTGATCCTGAACCCCGAGGGTATGGAAATCGCGCGTCTGCGCGGCGATGCCGACTGGTCCTCAGACAGCGCCAAGGCCATCATCGCGGCCCTTGTTTCGGGGATGTGATCAGCGCAGCCCTGCCACCTGGGCGTGGCGGGGGCAGCCGGTCAGGTGATCGTTGACCAGCCCCGCCGCCTGCATGAAGGCATAGGCGATTGTCGGACCGCAGAACTTGAACCCCGCGCGCTTGAGGTTTTTCGACAATTGATTGGAAATATCGGTCTGCGCGGGCAGTGCTGACAAGCTGTCGAAACGGTTCTGCAACGGCACACCGCCCACATGATCCCAGACCCAGGCGGCAAAGCCTTGCGCGGCCTCGATCACCTGATAGGCACGGGCATTGCCGATCATCGCCTCGACCTTGCCGCGATGGCGGATGATGCGCGGATCCTGCATCAGGCGCGCCACCTCTGTCGGCCCCCATTCTGCGATGACATCAGGATCAAACCCCTGAAAAGCATCACGAAAACCCTCGCGTCGCTTGAGAATGGTGATCCAGCTCAACCCCGCCTGGAACCCCTCGAGGCAGAGAAGTTCCCACAAGGCGCGCCCGTCGCGCTGCGGCACGCCCCATTCGGTATCATGATAATCAATGTAAATCTGTTCGGGTCCCGCCCAGCCGCATCTGCCATCCATCCGTCCGCCCCTCCGTTGATCGCGTTGGAGTTTAGGAAAATTAGAACAAAAAGGGAATATTATCTCTTTGATAACGGGTTTCGCGTCAATCTGCGGCGAGATCACCTCAGAGGCAGAACATGCGAAACGGGAAAGCAAGATTCGCAGACTTGGAACCCGGCGAGACCTCGCCGCTGGATTACGCCGTGATCTCGCGTGACCGTAAAACCATGGCCATGGTCGCCGATGCCCTGCGCCACCGCGACACGATGCTGGCCTTTCAGCCCGTCGTGCAATCGCAAAGGCCCGATCGCATTGCCTTCTACGAAGGCTTGATCAGGGTTCTGGATGACACTGGCCGGATCATCCCCGCGCGCGAATTCATCAATGCTGTGGAAAACACCGAAACGGGGCGCATCCTGGATTGCGTGGCGCTGGAAACCGGCCTGCGCGTCTTGCAGAAAACGCCGCATATCCGACTGTCTATCAACATGTCGGCCCGTTCCATCGGATTTCCGCGATGGATGCGCAGCCTCAAACAGGGATTGCAGGGCGATCCGACCATCGGCGAAAGGCTGATCCTGGAAATCACCGAACGCAGTGCAATGACCGTGCCGGAACTGGCCGCGCGCTTCATGCTGGACCTGCAAAAGCGCGGCATCGCCTTCGCACTGGACGATTTCGGATCGGGCTACACGTCCTTGCGCTACCTGCGGGATTTCCACTTCGATCTGGTCAAGATCGACGGGGAATTCGTGCGCGGTGTGCATGGGGACGCCGACAACCAGGTCCTGACCCGCGCCATGGTCGAGATTGCGCGCCAGTTCGACATGTTCACCGTGGCGGAAAGCGTGGAAAGCCAAGCTGATTCCCGTTGGCTGGCCAGTATCGGTGTCGACTGTCAGCAGGGCTATTTCTTTGGCGCACCCACGGTACAGCCCCCTTGGGACCCGCCTGCGCGCTTGCAGGCCACCCTGCATCGGGCAGGTTAGGGCAGAAGTGCTGTTGCCGCAGCACCCGCCTTCCATTATCACCTTTCCCAAGGCGGGGAGTCCGGTACCCGCAACCTCGCGTGCCGGGTGATCCTCGATCTTCAAATTGGTGGAGGATAAACATGACCAATGTCGTAATCGCCTCGGCGGCGCGGACCGCTGTCGGTTCTTTCGGGGGTGCATTCGCGAATACGCCCGCCCATGATCTTGGGGCCGCCGTGCTCGAAGCCGTCGTCGCCCGCGCGGGCATCGACAAGTCGGAAGTCTCCGAAACCATTCTCGGCCAGGTTCTCACCGCCGGTCAGGGTCAGAACCCCGCCCGCCAGGCGCATGTCAACGCAGGGCTGCCGATCGAATCCTCGGCATGGTCGATCAACCAGGTCTGTGGCTCGGGCCTGCGCGCCGTGGCGCTGGCGGCCCAGCACATCCAGCTTGGCGACGCGTCGATCGTTGCGGCAGGCGGCCAGGAAAACATGACCCTCAGCCCCCATGTGGCGCATCTGCGCGCCGGCGTGAAAATGGGCGATGTGTCCTATATCGATTCGATGATCCGCGATGGCCTGTGGGACGCGTTCAACGGCTATCACATGGGCCAGACCGCAGAAAACGTCGCCGAAAAATGGCAGATCAGCCGCGATGCACAGGACGAATTCGCGCTGGCCAGCCAGAACAAGGCCGAAGCCGCGCAAAAGGCGGGCCGCTTCGACGATGAGGTGATCGATTTCATCGTGAAAAGCCGCAAGGGCGATATCATCATCAACAAGGATGAATACATCCGCCACGGCGCCACCATGGAAGCGCTGCAAAAGCTGCGCCCCGCCTTCACCCGCGACGGATCGGTCACAGCCGCCAACGCATCGGGCCTGAACGATGGCGCGGCCGCCGTCCTGCTGATGACAGCGGACGAGGCGGAAAAGCGCGGGATCACCCCGCTGGCGCGCATCGCGTCCTATGCCACGGCGGGTCTTGATCCGTCGATCATGGGCGTGGGTCCGATCCATGCCAGCCGCAAGGCACTGGCCAAAGCCGGCTGGTCGGTCGAGGATCTGGATCTGGTCGAGGCGAACGAGGCCTTTGCCGCGCAAGCCTGCGCCGTCAACAAGGACATGGGCTGGGATCCGTCGATCGTGAACGTGAACGGCGGCGCCATCGCCATCGGCCACCCGATCGGCGCCTCGGGCTGCCGCATCCTGAACACGCTGCTGTTCGAGATGCAGCGCCGCGACGCCAAGAAAGGTCTTGCAACCCTGTGCATCGGCGGCGGCATGGGCGTTGCCATGTGCCTCGAGCGGGTCTGATCAGGCCGGACCTGACGCATATCAAAGGGGGCGCCGATGGTGCCCCCTTTTGGTCTGTGGTGTGTGAAAATGCGTGGGTTTGCGCGAAAATACGTACGCAATAATCTTGCGTACAAAAGCCATTCAAAGTAACCAAGTTACTGAAGCTTAAGCCAGACTGGAGGATATCATGGCAAGAACAGCACTCGTCACGGGCGGATCACGCGGAATCGGCGCAGCCATTTCCATCGCCTTGCGCGATGCGGGCTACACCGTCGCGGCCACCTATGCCGGAAATGACGAGGCCGCCGCGGCATTCACCAAGGAAACCGGCATCAAGACCTACAAGTGGAATGTCGGCAATTACGAGGAATGCGCCGCCGGTATCGCGAAGGTCGAGGCCGATGTCGGCCCGATCGACGTTCTGGTGAACAACGCAGGCATCACCCGCGACGCGCCCTTCCACAAGATGACACCGCAGCAATGGCATGACGTGATCGACACCAACCTGACGGGCGTATTCAACATGACCCACCCGATCTGGCCCGGCATGCGCGAGCGCAAGTTCGGCCGCGTCATCATCATCTCGTCGATCAACGGCCAGAAAGGCCAGTTCGCACAGGTGAACTATGCCGCCTCCAAGGCCGGCGATCTGGGTATCGTCAAGTCGCTGGCGCAGGAAGGCGCGCGTTTCGGCATCACCGCCAACGCGATCTGCCCGGGCTATATCGCAACGGATATGGTGATGGCCGTGCCGGAAAAGGTCCGCGAAAGCATCATCGCACAGATCCCCGCAGGCCGTCTGGGCGAGCCGGAGGAAATCGCGCGTTGCGTCGTGTTCCTGGCCTCTGACGATGCGGGCTTCATCAACGGCTCGACCATCTCGGCCAACGGCGGGCAGTTCTTCGTCTGATCCCGAAAACCGCGATCAAAGCCCCCTGCCACACGGCCGGGGGCTTTTTTCATGCCCGCGACATCGCCGCCATGTGCGATCCTGCACAGAATACGCGCCCGAATGCGCGTTTTCTGCGCGGCCATGCGGCGCATATTCTGCCGCAAAGGAGAATTGACATGCTGACCCAGATCAACGGACTGCACCATGTGACCTCGCTGGCCAGCGGGGCACAATCGAACAGTGATTTCTTCACCAAGACCCTCGGCCTGCGCCGCGTCAAGAAAACCGTGAATTTCGACGCGCCCGAGGTCTATCACCTCTACTACGGGGACGAGATGGGCACGCCCGGCTCGGTCATGACCTATTTCCCCTTCCCAGGTGCGCGCCGCGGCCGCCCCGGCGCGGGCGAGGTCAGCATCACGACCTTCGCGGTGCCCAAGGGATCGTTGCCCTTCTGGGCCGATCGCCTGGCCACCTTCGATGTCAAGAACATCAAGGCCGAAACCCGCTTCGGTGAAAACCGCCTGCGCTTTGACGGGCCGGACGGTGACGGCTTCGCCCTAGTCGAGGTCGAGGATGAGCGCACCCCCTGGGAAGGCCAGGGCGTCAGCGCCGAGCATGCGATCCGCGGCTTTCATTCCGCCGACATGCGCCTGCGCGATGCGGGTGCCAGCGCTGAACTGCTGCGCTTCATGGGCTATGAGAAGATCGACACCGAAGGCGATATCACCCGCTTCCGCGTACCCGCCGGAAATGGCGCCGATGTCGTGGATATCGAGACGCTGCCGGGTGCCGCCCCCGCCCAGCAGGGCGCAGGCTCGGTGCATCACCTTGCCTTTTCGGTCACCGACCGCAAGGCGCAGCTTGAGGTACGCAAGGCGCTTCTGGATACCGGCTGGCAGGTCACACCCGTGATCGATCGCGATTATTTCTGGGCGATCTATTTCCGTACACCCGGCGGCGTTCTGTTCGAAGTGGCAACGAACGAGCCCGGTTTCGACCGGGACGAGGATAGCGCGAACCTGGGCCAGGCCCTGAAACTTCCCCGCCAGCATGAACATCTGCGCGACGTTCTGGAAAGCCGTTACCTGGAGAAGATCCGTGACTGACGCGACCTATATCCATGCCACGACGCGGGGGCGCGCAGGTGCGCCCCTGCTGATGACCTTTCATGGCACCGGCGGCAATGAACATCAGTTCCATGGCTTTGCCGAAAGGCTGATCCCCGGCGCACATGTCGTCTCGCCGCGCGGTGACGTGCTTGAGGGCGGGATGAGCCGCTATTTCCGCCGCACCGGGGAAGGCGTCTATGACATGGCCGACCTGGAACAGCGCCGCGAGAAAATGGCGCGCTTCATGCTGGACCAGAAAGCGCGTACCGGGTCCAGCCATCTGGCGGGCCTGGGCTATTCCAACGGGGCCAATATCCTGATGGCCGTGGCGCTGGTCCATCCCGACCTGGTGGACCGGATGGTGCTGATGCATCCGCTGATCCCGTGGTCACCCGAACCGCAACCCGGCCTTGCCGGGCGCCGCATCCTGATCACCGCAGGCAAGCGCGATCCGATCTGCCCCGCGCCGATGACCCAGGCCCTTGCCGATTATCTTGTGGATCAGGGCGCCGAGGTGACGCTGGAATGGCACGCCGGCGGGCATGAGATCACCCAAGGAGAGGTTCAGGCCGTGACGGATTTCATGGCCGGCTGACCAAGGCCACAATGAAAAGGCCAGCCGGTTGCACGGCTGGCCTTGCCCCTGTGTTGCAAGGGGGCTTTTCCTGTCATTTCCGGGAGTTCAGGCGTTAGCGCTCAAACGCTCGATTTCTTCTTTCAGGCGAAGCTTCTGTTTCTTGAGAGTGGCAATTTCGGCGGTGCTGATGCCCGGGGCGCGCTGCGCCTCTTCAACCTTTTCCGAGAGCGTGCGGTGTTTCTTCTTCAGTTCTTCGACATGGGAACTCAAGCTCATGGGCAGTCTCCTCTCCAATGTAACAACTACAAGACAAGTGCATCACAGATTCGTCTACAAGTCACGCTGCGCCCGCAGCATCCGGCAAAGAATTTCCAACGCATTTGATACAGCGCAGGGTGGCGCCACTCAAAACGGCAGGGCCGCGCCGTCCCGCAGCACAGAGGTGACCAGCGCGGTATAGTCGTCGCGGTCCCCGTCATGGGTGGCCCCTTCGTGCATCAGCACCGGATCCAGCAGCCGGAACGCGGCGCGCCCGCCCTTGCGGCCACGGATCAGCACCAGCTGTGCCGCACGCCCCCGGCGCGGCGCAAAGGGCAGCACCTCGACCGATCCCAGCCGCTGCGTCATCACCGCGATCAACTCGGGCAAACGCTCCGCCCGCTGGATGAATGTCACGTGACCCCCATCGACAACCCGGCGCGCGGCAACCTCTACCCAGTCGGCCAGGGCGGTGCCCTCACCAAGGGCCGTTTCGCGCCCCTTGTCGCGTGCTGGCATGCTCCGGTCTCGCTGGAAATAGGGCGGGTTGGCGATCACATGATCGAATTGCCGCTGGCGCAAGCTGCCGGGAAGATGTGTCAGATCGGCGGTTTCCACATGCAGCGCATGACCCGTCTGCGCGGCATTGCGCCGCGCCAGGTAGGCATAATCGGCCTGGATCTCGACCCCGGCCAGATCCAGCCCCGCCACCCGCGCCGCCAGACACAGCGATGCAACGCCCACGCCGCAACCCAGCTCCAGCACCGACTGGCCCGCGCGCGCCGGCACCGAGGCGGCCAGCAGGACCGGATCAACACCGGCCCGATAGCCTTGCCGAGGTTGCAGGATCATCAGCCGCCCGCCCAGAAAGGCATCGCGGCTCAGGTCCGCCTCATCCATCGGGACCCATGCCATTATCTATGATCACCCGCAGGGCGGCGTCATAATCGTCCGCATGCACCATCAGGCGGCGCGGCAGGATACCGATACTGCCTTCAAGGACGCTCATGTTTACGTCGATTTCAAAGCAGTCTATACCCTCGCCCTGAAGCAGGGATATCGCCATCGCCATCGAGACCGGATTGTTGGTGCGCATCAGCTGTTTCATAAAGGGCAGATAAGAGCATGGTGTGCGATTTGTCGACCCGTGCAGCAGGGAAAACATGAGCCTCGACCGCGCCACGGCAACCGCCGCCACCAAACCGCATGAACTTCTGGCCAACCACCTTGCCGCAGGCATGGAGGCGGTCAATGCGCTGATCGCAGAGCGTATGGCCTCGGAACATGCGCCGCGCATTCCGCAGGTCACGGCGCATCTGGTGGGTGCCGGCGGCAAGCGCCTGCGCCCGATGCTGACCCTCGCCGCGGCCGAGCTTTGCGGCTATGATGGCCCCTTCCACGTGCATCTGGCGGCGACCGTGGAATTCATTCACACGGCCACGCTGCTGCATGACGATGTCGTGGACGAAAGCGCGCAACGGCGCGGCCGGCCCACGGCGAACCTGCTGTGGGACAACAAGTCATCGGTTCTGGTGGGCGATTACCTCTTTGCCCGTGCCTTCCAGCTGATGGTGGAACCGGGCAATCTGCGGGTGCTGGAAATCCTGTCCAATGCCGCCGCCACCATCGCCGAGGGTGAGGTGCTGCAACTCAGCGCGGCACAGGATCTCAAGACAGATGAAGGCATCTACCTCAAGGTGGTACGCGGCAAGACGGCTGCGCTGTTTTCCGCCGCAACCGAAGCGGGCGGCGTCCTGGCCGGGGCAGACCCGGCGCAGGTGCAGGCGCTGTTCGATTATGGCGATGCCCTTGGGATTGCCTTCCAGATCGTCGATGACCTGCTGGATTACGAGGGCGACAGCGGCGCGACCGGCAAGAATGTCGGTGACGACTTCCGCGAACGCAAGCTGACCCTGCCCGTGATCAAGGCCGTGGCGCTGGCCACCCCCGAAGAACGCGCCTTCTGGTCGCGCACCATCGAAAAGGGCGATCAGCACGAGGGCGATCTGGATCATGCCATCACCCTCATGCGCCATCATGGCACGCTTGTGGCGACGCGCCGCGATGCGCTGGACTGGGCCGACCGCGCCAAGGGCGCGATGGAGACCCTGCCTGATCATCCGCTGCGTCAGATGTTGGTGGATCTGGCCGATTACGTGGTCGCCCGTCTGCGCTGAGCCCGCGCTGCCTTGCGTTTCTTCTTGCCTTAAATATCCCCGCCGGAGGCATCTGCCCCCGCGGCAAAGGGCAACGCCTAGCGCAGGCGCACGGCCCGCACCCACCACCCCGGCCGCGCCAGCGATGTGGCGGCAAGGCCCGCGGCCTGTGCATCGGCATAAAGCCCGAAACAGGTCGCACCCGATCCCGACATCCGCGCCAGAAGGCAGCCATCCGTCGCGGCAATCGCCGCGATCACCTGCCCCACGACGGGTGCGGCGGCAATGGCCGCGGCCTGCATGTCATTGCGCTGCCCTGCCAGCCAACCGGCAAGCGTTGCGGCATCGCCCCACACCGGCAGCACCGCAGGCATCGGCGGGTTGTCCTTGCGCGCAAGGCTGCGAAAGATCGTGGCGGTCGACACGGCCACACCGGGATTGACCAGAACAGCATGCAGCGGGGGCAGATCCTCGACCGGGTCCACCTGCTCGCCGATCCCGCGCATCCGCGCGGCCCGCGCCCGCAGGCAGACCGGCACATCCGCCCCCAGCGACAGACCCTGATCTGTGGGCAGACCCATGTCAGGCCGCAAAGCCACGATCCCGCGCAGCACCGCCGCAGCATCCGCCGATCCGCCACCGATCCCCGCCGCCGCAGGCAGGTGCTTGTCCAGCCGGATATCAAGCGCAACGCCCATGCTGGCGGCTGCGCGCAACACAAGGTTCTCGGGGCCCGTGGGCACAGCCTGCGCCATCGGCCCCGCCACATGCAGCGCAGGCGCATCCGCCGGTGTCAGCGTCAGGCGGTCGCCCAGATCGGCAAAGACCACCAGACTATCCAGCAAGTGATAGCCATCGGCGCGCTGTCCGGTGACATGCAGTGTCAGGTTGATCTTGGCCGGGGCCAGCTCCTCATGGCGGCCCTTGGGCACGCCATCGTCAGTTGCCATTCGCGACCTGTTTCAGGGGGGCGGCACCTTCTTCGGCAAGCACCGCATCCAACCCGACCTCAAGCTTGCGGCGGATACGGGTTGCATCCTTCTCCTCGGGATCAAAGGACAGCGCGCGGGTCCACTGGAAACGCGCCTCGCGGAAGCGCCCCACGGACCACAGGACATCGCCAAGGTGATCGTTCACGATCGGATCCACCGGCATCAGTTCGGCCGCGCGTTCCATGTGCACGATGGCTTCCTCGTAGCGGCCAAGCCGGTAGAGCACCCAGCCAAGGCTGTCCACGATATAGCCACTGTCGGGACGCGCCGCGACAGCGCGTTCGATCATGTCGAGCGCCTCGTCCAGCTTCATCTGCTTTTCCACCAGGGAATACCCCAGGTAGTTCAGAACCTGCGGCTGATCGGGGTTCAGATCCAGCGCCTTGCGGAAATCGGCCTCGGCCTTGTCCCAGTTGTCCTGGCGTTCATGCGCGATGGCACGGGCGTAATGGATGAACCACTGGCTTTGATCTTCGGCAGGGTAAAGCGCCAGCGCCTTGTCATAGGCGGTCACCGCATCCGCGAACCGCTCCATCTGGCGCATCAGATCGCCCAGGGTCACATGGACGATGGCCAGGTCCGCATGGCTGCGCACCAGCTGTTCCAGCACCTCGACCGCGGCATCGACGCGGTCCAGACGGCGCAGCGCCTCGGCGCGGCCAAGTTCGGCGGCATGAAAGGACGGATCACTGGCGGGCACCTGCCTGTAGGTCTCGACCGCCAGTTCAAAGCGTTCCATCGATTCCAGAAGCGAGGCGGTCATCAGCAGCGCATCGGTATGTTCGGGCCGCAGATAGGTGGCGACGCGGGCATAGAGCAGGGTATATTCATCCCCGGCCTCGCGGCGCAGGAAGGCCGAGACCGAGAAATAGACCTCGGCGATACCGTCCACCGGATCGCCGATCAGGGTGAAGGGCAGCACTTCGTCGTTGGCCAGCGCGACGCGCATCGCGGCCAGGGCCGGGTCAAGATCGGTGCCGAACATCTCGTCCAGCAGAGCCACGGCATCGGCGTCACGATCCAGCTGGCTGAGGATCTGCGCCCTCGCAATCGCGGCCCGGCGGGTCAGCAGCAAGGGGCCAGCCGCATCCGAGGCCATCAGCGCCTCTGCCCCCTCGAAATCGCCCACCATCGCAAGCGCAAGCGCCTTGTGATAGCTGGCGAAGGGACCAAGCCCCGGCTGGTTTGCCAGATCGTCAAAAGACTTGAGGGCGGCGGACACATCGCCCTTGCCCATATGCGCCCAGGCGGTCGTCAGCCCATCGACAAGCGGGCCGGTGCCGCGCCCGTCAGCCATCCGGGACAGCAGCGCCTCGAAATTACCGGACTTCGCCTCGGTGGCGCCAAGGATCATGCTGGCGATCTGGCTTTCCAGCCCCTCGGCCTCCATCCGCTGCGCGATCGGCAGCGCGCGGTCCAGATCACCCAGCGACAGAAAGGACAGCGCCGCGTTTTCCAGGATCATCGGGTTCGCCGGATCGCGTGTCAGGGCCAGTGTGAAATATTCTGCCGCAGACCTGTAGTCGCCCATCAGCACGGCTTGGCGCGCGGCCAGGTAAGCACCGGTATTCGGTTCGGCCCGCACCGGGGCGCCTCCAACCAGAAGGGCGGTCCATACCGCCAGGGCCAGTGATCGTCCTGCCCAAATCCTGCCCGCCAATACCTTGCCTCCCGGTTGATGCCAGCCTGTTCTGCGGGCCGCGCCCGAGCAGACCTTGTGGCCTTTTGTCAAAACCTAACGCTTCTGCCGCCAAACGCAATGAGAGGCGGCAATTCGCCGCCTCTCTGATCAGGTTTCCGCCGTAAAACGCGCCATTCGCGCCCCTTGCGGACAGGTGTCACATGTTGGGGTAGTTCGGCCCGTCGCCACCCTGCGGGGTGGCCCAGTTGATATTCTGGCTGGGATCCTTGATGTCACAGGTCTTGCAGTGCACGCAGTTCTGGAAGTTGATCACGAAACGCGGATCCTTGCCTTCCTCTGCGACCACCTCGTAGACGCCAGCCGGGCAATAGCGCTGCGCGGGTTCGTCATATTTCGGCAAGTTGACCGCGATCGGCACGGACGCATCGCGCAGTTGCAGATGGCACGGCTGGCTTTCCTCGTGATTGGTCATTGAGAAGCTGACATTGGTCAGACGATCGAAGGACAGCTTGCCGTCGGGCTTGGGATAGGCGATCGGCTTGTGCTTGTCGGCAGGCTCGGTCGCGGCGGCATCGGTCTTGCCATGGCCCAGCGTGCCGAACAGCGAAAAGCCAAGCGTGTTGGTCCACATGTCCATGCCACCCAGCGCAAGGCTGGCGGTCAGGCCGTATTTCGACCAGAGCGGTTTGACGTTGCGTACTTTCTTGAGGTCTTTTCCGATCGCGCCAGTCCGCACCTCGGTCTCATAGGCGGTCAGTTCGTCGCTGGAACGCCCCGCCGTGATCGCCTCGAACGCGGCTTCCGCCGCCGCCTTGCCCGACAGCATGGCATTATGGTTGCCCTTGATGCGCGGCACGTTGACCATGCCGACCGAACAGCCCAGCAGCGCCACGCCCGGCGCCACCATCTTGGGCATCGACTGATACCCGCCCTCGGAAATCGCGCGCGCGCCGTAAGCCACGCGCTTGCCGCCCTTCAGAAGCTCGGCCACCATCGGGTGATGCTTGAAGCGCTGGAATTCCATGTAGGGGAACAGATGCGGGTTCTTGTAATTCAGGTGCACCACGAAACCCACGTAGACCTGGTTGTTCTCGAGGTGATAGATGAACGACCCGCCGCCCGCATTGGCGCCCAGCGGCCAGCCCATCGTATGGGTCACGGTGCCGATCCGGTGCTTTGCGGGGTCGATTTCCCAGATTTCCTTCATGCCAAGGCCGAATTTCTGCGGCTCCTTGCCTTTGGACAGATCGTATTTCGCGATCACTTCCTTGGCCAGCGACCCGCGCACACCTTCGGACAGGAAAACATATTTGCCGTGCAGCTCCATCCCCGGCTCATAGGCATCGCCCATCGACCCGTCGGGGTTGCGGCCGAATTCGCCCGCGACCACGCCCTTGACCTCGCCAGCGTCGCCGTAAACCAGCGCGGAACAGGACATGCCGGGGAAAATCTCGACCCCCAGCGCCTCGGCCTGTTCGGCCATCCAGCGGCAGACATTACCCATCGACACGATATAATTGCCGTGGTTGTTCATCAGCGGCGGCATCGGCCAGTTGGGGATGCGGATCTCGCCCGCCTCGCCCAGCATGTAGAAATTGTCCTCGGTCACAGGCACGTTCAGCGGCGCGCCCTTGGCTTTCCAGTCAGGGATCAGCGCATCCAGACCGCAGGGGTCCAGCACCGCGCCAGACAGGATATGCGCGCCCACTTCCGAGCCTTTTTCCAGAACGACCACGTTCAGGTCGGCATCCAGCTGCTTCAGCCGGATCGCCGCCGACAGGCCCGCGGGACCCGCGCCCACGATGACGACATCATATTCCATGGTTTCGCGTGTGATATCCGACATGGCAGGCCCCTTCCGACAGTGCGCGCAATAAAATTGCCGCGATGGTTACCGCGCCGCAGCATTGCACGTCAATCGCGACACGACGTTACATGCGCCGAAAGCGCTGTTCAGGGGCAGATTGGCACTGTTGCGCCGCATCATGGCTTCGACTATTGCAATGCCTGTGCGCCCTGGGGCAGGGTGTAGCGCACCGAGGCGCAATTGCAAACCCGACCCCTTCCCGCAGACCAGTTAGACGGAACCCGTTCGATGGAAAAGATACCCATGACCCGCGCAGGTCACGCAGCACTTGAGGCCGAGTTGAAACAGCTCAAATCCGTCGAGCGTCCCGCCATCATCAAGGCGATTGCCGAAGCGCGCGAGCATGGTGACCTGTCCGAGAACGCGGAATATCATTCGGCGCGCGAAAAGCAGTCCTTCATCGAAGGCCGCATCAAGGAGCTTGAGGGTATCATTTCGCTGGCCGAGGTGATCGACCCCAAATCCCTGTCCGGCGCGATCAAGTTCGGTGCGACCGTGACGCTTGTGGATGAGGATACGGACGAGGAAAAGACCTGGCAGATCGTTGGCGAACATGAGGCCAGCATCGAAAAAGGGCTGCTCAACATCCGCTCGCCCATCGCGCGTGCCCTGATCGGCAAGGATGAGGGCGATTCCGTCGAGGTGCGTACACCGGGCGGTGAGAAGTCTTACGAGATTGTAAAGATCGCCTATATCTGACCCGTTTTTGCAGGGAATAACTGGCTCATGGTCGGCAAGAACGACGGCAAATCGACTCCGCTCGGGATCTATGACCGTGCGCGCACGGCGCAGATCACCTCGGTCGAGGTGGTCGCGGTCGCCTTGTCATTCGTCTGGCTGATTCTCTGCGGGCTGTTTTTCATGCTGGTCCCGGCAGCAGACGCGCCGGACGAAAGTGGCGCGCTGCGGTTCATGATGACCATGCTGGCGATTTTCATGCCCGTGGCGATGATCTGGGTGTCCGCCACCGCGGCGCGGGCCAGCCGCGTGATGCGCGAGGAAAGCCAGCGCCTGCAGGCCGCCATCGACGCGATCCGCCAGGCCTATGTGGCGCAGTCACAGGGCCGCGCCCTGGGGACCGAACCCTCTGTCGCCCGCAAGCTGGACGAAATCGCCGCCGCCACCCGAAAGACGGAAACCGAACTGGCCAAGTTCACCTCAAGCCGCGCGCAGGCAACGCCCCTGCGCCCCCGGCCCGAGGCACAGGCAAAAGCCACGGCCGAAGATCAGGCCGCGCTGCCGCTGGGAACCCCAGCCGAGGAAATCGGGCCGCCCCTGTCGCGCGAGGATTTCATCCGGGCCCTGAACTTCCCCGAAACCGCCGAGGACGAGGCCGGATTTGCCGCCCTGAGGAAGGCCTTGCGCGACCGTCAGGCGGCGCAGCTTGTCCAGGCCAGCCAGGATGTGCTGACGCTGCTGTCGCAGGATGGCATCTATATGGACGACCTGCGCCCCGACATGGCCCGCCCCGAGATCTGGCGTCGTTTCGCCGGGGGCGAAAGGGGCCGCGCCATCGCGGCGCTGGGCGGCATCAGGGACCGCTCCTCGCTGGCGCTGACCGTCGGGCGCATGAAGCAGGACCCGATCTTTCGCGATGCGGCCCATCACTTCCTGCGCCGCTTCGACAAGATGTTCACCGAATTTGAACGCGATGCGACGGATGCCGAGATCTCGGACCTGTCCAACACCCGCACGGCCCGCGCCTTCATGCTGCTGGGCCGGGTCGCGGGCATCTTCGACTGACCCCGGGGCAGGCAACGTGGCGGTGCTGTCCGGTGATCCCGCGCTGTGCCGCCCCGCGCGCGCCTTTTGCCCGCTACGGCCGGCCGCCAGCGCCTCCTGCCCCTGCTCTATCGGCAATTGAATCTCCTCCAAGCACGCCTTAGGGGTGTGTCACGTCCTGATCCAAAGGCCCATGATGACCGTCACCACCCCACATTCCGCCTATTGGGAAGGCGTCCGCGACGGGCTGCCCTTCATCCTGGTCGTTGCGCCATTTGCGCTGCTGTTCGGTGTCGTCGCGACCGAGGCGGGCCTGAACGTCTGGGAAACGCTGGCCTTTTCGGTGGTCGTGATTGCGGGTGCGGCGCAATTCACCGCGCTGCAACTCATGCAGGAAAACGCGCCCACGGTGATTGTCCTTGCCTCGGCGCTGGCGGTGAACCTGCGGATGGCGATGTATTCCGCCTCGCTGACGCCGCATCTGGGGGCCACACCGCTCTGGCAGCGGGCACTGGCCGCCTATGTGATGGTCGATCAATCCTATGCCTGTTCGATCCTGGCCTATGAGCGCAATCACGACTGGACGCCCCGGCAAAAGATGGCCTTCTATTTTGGCGCCGTCACCCCGGTCATCCCGGTGTGGTACGCCATGACCGTCGCCGGTGCGCTGATCGGATCGTCGATGCCGGCAGGGCTGGCACTGGATTTCGCGGTGCCCATCACCTTCATCGCGATGATCGCCCCCGCGCTGCGTACACTGGCGCACAAGGCCGCGGCCATCGCATCCGTGGTGCTGGCGCTTGGCTTTGCCTTCGTGCCCTTCAACCTTGGCCTGATCATCGCGGGGATCGGCGGCATGATGGTGGGCGCACAGGTCGAACTCTGGATGGAACGGAGGGTGCGGGCATGACCGATCCGATCATCGCCAAAGGGACGCTCTGGACCGTGATCATCCTGCTGGGGCTTGGCAGTTTCGCGCTGCGCTTCGCCTTCCTGGGGCTGATCGGCAACCGCCCCATGCCCGACTGGATCATGCGCCATCTGCGCTATACCGCCGTGGCGGTCCTGCCCGGCCTGGTCGCACCGCTGGTGGTCTGGCCGAATGCCACGGACGGGGTGCTGGACATGCCGCGCCTGATGGCGGCGCTGACCACATTGACCGTCGGCTATCTGACCAAGAACGTACTGGCCGCGATCTTTTCCGGCGCGGGCATGCTGTATCTGATGCTCTACCTGCTGGGCTGAACTGGCGCGACGCGCCCGGCCTTATTCGGCCTTGTCTGCGTCCTGTGCCGCGCGCGAGGCTTTCACACGGTCTGGATCGAAGGATTCCAGCGCCTTGAACCTGTCAGCATCGTCATATTCGTAAAGCCGCTGTGTCGTCGCGCCAGGCAGGCTGCCGAATTGATCGGCCAGCTGGTTGGGAAACCATGTCGTGCGAATCGCGCCGTCAAGTCCGGGCACATCCCGCAACAGGCTTGAGGTGCTGAGCGCGCATTGCGCGCGCGGGACAGGCCCCGCGACAAGGATGCGGCGCAGCACCTCCTCGGCGACCTCGGGCGACACCTCGACCTGCTGCACGATCACATGAAACGTCTCGCGCGCATGAAAGCGGGTATAGGTGTCTTCCATCACCGGGGTCACGCCATAGACCACGTCATTCTTGGTCGCGATGCGCGGATGCCGGAACGATCCCGCCGGATCGAAGATGACCCGCTGGCTGGCATTGACCATCAAGGAGGTATGCGCCCCAGACCCGTTGGAATTGTTGACCATCGTGTAAAGGGTCAGCGACGGCGGCCCATCGTGACGATAGACCTGGGCCGCGATCTGGTCATCGGGCAGCGACTGGGAAGGCTGCGGCTGCGGCGCGCAAGCCCCCATCGCGGCGACAAGGCCAAAGGCCAGCAGGATGCGTGACACTGACATCAGTAACCCCTGAAAGCCTGACTGCCCGAAAAACTTCAGATCAGCTGTTGACCAGCGCCATGAACAGCAGGATGCCGATGATCGCGATAATGGACCGGATGGTGAAGGTTACAAAGCCCTCAAAGGTCTTTTCCTGCACGTCAACGTTCATCTCGCCATGCTTGTGTTCGGCCATCGGTGTCTTCCTCTGCTTGCGGTTCCCGTGCCCTGCGGGCACCTGTCAGGCCAGCGGATACCGTAATTTTTTCCGCATGTCATCCAGTCAAAACGGCGCAGAGGGGCGAAATTCGCGCGCCGTGACGCCTCAGCCCTTGTCCAGCCGCCGCGCCAGCCGGAAACCGATGCGCTTGGGCGGCTCTGCCTCGGCCGACTTGGGCATGGCCTGCAGAATCACGCTCAGCTGGCTGACATGCTGGATCAGCTGGGTCTGCACGCCGGCCTCATCCGTGCCGTAGAAGGTCAGGATATCGGGGTCGAAAAATCCCATCCCCTCGATCTGCAGGATACCGGCCTCGCTGCCCGCGAATCCCATGGCCACCTCGTGCTGGTTGTCCAGCTGCTCCTCGAACTCCTGGATGTAGATCACAAGCCGCTCATAGGCCCACTCGGCCTCGCTCTTGTTCTCAGGATCGACCGAATCCAGATCCTGAATGACCTTGTCGATGGCGGCCTCATCGGCATCGGCGCGAAGATCGCAGCGGCGCGGGATCACCGGATCACGCTCGTTCGATTCCGCCACGGTGCTGATCTTGGTTTCCATCGCTGCCCCCCCTTCCGGACCGAACGGGGGCTCAGCGCACCGCCCGCCAGAGCCAGGCCCCCTCCGCGTCCAGTGTCCGCGTCACATGTCCGAGTCTATGCAGATGGTTCAGATGCGCAACTGTCTCGACCAGTGCAAGACCATAGGTTCCCGCATCAATGCGGCGCTTGAACAGCGGCGCAAAGCAGGCGCCCGCCTTGCGCGGCTGGTCCAGATGCGCCAGCAGGCGGCGCAGGCCCCCGTGATGGTTGTCGATCAGCTGACGCATGCGGAACGGCAGGCCCGTGAACGGCAGCTTGTGACCGCCCAGCACCAGATGATCCTCGCGCGCCAGACCTGCCAGGCGTTCGCAGGCTTCCAGCCAGTCCGCCAAGGGGTCCGCCTCGGGTTCGGTCGCATAGACGCCGATGTTCGGGCTGATCGACGGCAGGATCTGATCGCCCGAGATCACCAGGTTGCAATCCCTGCTCCACAGCGTCAGGTGTTCGGGCGCATGGCCCGCGCCGATATGCACGTCCCAGTCGCGCCCCGCCGACCGGATCACATCGCCTTGCTGCACGCGGGTGTAGCCCACCGGCAGGGGATGCGCGATATCGGCAAAGTTGAAGGGGCGTTCGTTGCTGCGCTTTTCGTAGATCTCCGCATCCATCCCCGCCTTGCGCCAGAAGGCCAGGGCCTGCGGGCTGGGCCGCTCCTCGGCATCCAGGATCAGCATCCGCGCCATCAGCCAGGCCGTCCGCGTCGTCCACAGCGCGGCCCCCTGATGCTGCATCAGCCAGCCCGCCATACCCACGTGATCGGGATGATGATGGGTCAGGATCACCCGGCCCACGGGCTTGCCGCCCAGCGCGCCTTGCAGCAGTTCCTCCCACAGGGCGACGGATTTGCGCGAATGCACCCCGGTATCCACGATGGTCCAGTGATCGCCTTCGTCCAGCGCGTAGATGTTCACGTGATCCAGCGCCATGGGCAGCGGCAGACGGATCCAGAACACCCCCGGTGCGACCTCAAGCGCCGCGCCGGTCGCCGGGGCGGCCTCCCAGGGGTAGCGGATGCCGCCGACCGTGCCGTCCATCACGCGCACAACTCTGCGGCAGTCATGGCATAGAGGTCATCCGCCCCCGCCATCGCCTGCACCAGCAGCGCCTGGTGTTCCGGCAAAAGCCGGTTCACGTAGAACCGCGCCAACTTGACACGCGGGCCTTCCCCACCCTCGGCCAGCGCAGCCTTGAGGTGATAATGCGCGCCCAGCACCCGGGCGAAGGCGCGCAGGAACGGCACCGATCCGGCGAAACGGGTTGTCATGTCAGCCTGGGACACCAGCCATTCCACCGCCTCGCGCAGCGATTCGGTGGCTTGCCAGACCTTCTCGGCCATCACGGGATGGATCGCGCGGGCGGTTTCGGCATGGGCCTCGATCTCGTCCAGCAGACGAAAGGCGGCCTCGCCGCCATCCATCATCTTGCGTCCCACCAGGTCCATCGACTGGATGCCGTTGGTGCCCTCGTAGATCGCGGTCACGCGGACATCGCGGCAAAACTGGGCGGCGCCCGTCTCCTCGACAAAGCCCATCCCGCCATGCACCTGCACGCCCATGTCGGCCACGCTGATCCCCACATCCGTGCCGAAAGCCTTGGCGATGGGCGTCAGCAGCGCGGCGCGCGCCTTGCAGTCGGCATCCCCCGTGGCAGTGGTCATGTCGATCGCCACGGCACAGGCCAGCGCGATGGAACGCGCGGCAAATGTATCGGCCTTCATGGTCAGCAGCATACGCCGCACATCGGCATGATCCAGGATCGGGCCGCGCCCTTCACCCACGGGCGTGCGTCCTTGCCGCCGGTCCGCCGCATAGGCCAGCGCATGCTGGGTCGCGGCCTCAGCCACGCCGATCCCCTGGCAGCCCACGCCAAGGCGGGCGTTGTTCATCATCGTGAACATGGCGGCCATGCCGTCATGTTCCTTGCCGATCAGCCAGCCGGTCGCGCCCTCGTACTGCATCACGCAGGTCGGGCTGCCATGCAGGCCCATCTTGTGCTCGAGGCTGACAACCTTGAGGCTGTTGGCCACGCCGGGATTGCCAGTGGCATCCGGGATCAGCTTGGGCACCAGGAAAAGGCTGATCCCCTTGGTGCCAGGCTTGCCATCGGGCAGACGCGCCAGCACCAGATGGCAGACATTGGCGCTGAAATCATTGTCGCCCCAGCTGATGTAGATCTTTTGCCCGGTGATCGCATAGGTCCCATCGCCATTCGGCACGGCCCTGGAGGTCAGCGCGCCCACATCGCTGCCCGCCTGCGGCTCGGTCAGGTTCATCGTGCCGCACCATTCGCCGGTGACCAGCTTCGGCAGGTAAAGCGCCTTGATCGCATCGCTGGCGTGATGCTCCAGCGCTTCGATCTGGCCCTGTGTCATCAAGGGGTTGAGTTGCAGCGACAGGCAGGCGCCGCTCATCATCTCGTTCACCGCCGTGGTCACCGTCATCGGCAACCCCATGCCCCCGAAATCGGGGCTGGCCGCGATCGACACCCAGCCGCCTTCAGCGATGGCGGCATAGGCTTCGGCGAAACCGGGGGTGGTGCGGACCTTGCCATTCTCAAGCCGCGCGGGATGCTGATCGCCGGTGCGCTGCAGGGGCGCCAGCTTGTCCTCGCACAGCTTTCCCGCCTCGGTCAGGATCGCATCGGTCACATCCGCCGTCGCATCGGCGAAACGGTCCGTGGCCGTGACCCGGCCGATATCGGCCACATGGTTGAAGATGAAGCGGAATTCCTCGACGGGGGCGCGGTAGGTCATCGGTCGTCTCCTTCTGGCCGCTGGTCACGCGCCACGGCCCTGCAGCCGAAAGCTTGGCAAAGACGCACGGCACTTGTATGCAACGGTAGTTCCGTAGCGTGAACCTAAGTGCCGCGACCTTCAACCGAAACGCGGCGTCATTGGACAAGACAGCATGACAAGGACAGAACTGCTCCAGCCTGATGCGGCCGGTATCGCCCGCGCCGCCGACCTGCTGGCAGCGGGGGATCTTGTCGCCTTTCCCACCGAAACCGTCTATGGCCTGGGCGCCGATGCGCGCAACAGCCTTGCCGTGGCCCGCATCTTCGAGGCCAAGGGCCGGCCGCGCTTCAACCCGCTGATCGTGCATGTGGCCAGCGCGCAAGCCGCCCGCCGCTATGTCGACTGGACCGAACAGGCCGATACCCTGGCCCGCGCCTTCTGGCCCGGCCCGCTGACCCTTGTGCTGCCGATCCGCGCGGATTCAGGGCTTTCGGACCTGGTGACCGCAGACCTTCCCAGCCTGGCGATCCGCGTGCCCGCACACCCTTTGGCGCAACAATTGCTCTCGGCATTCGGCGGCCCTGTCGCGGCCCCCTCGGCCAATCCGTCCGGCCGGATCAGCCCCACGACAGCAGCCCATGTGATGGCGGGGCTGGACGGGCGCGTCGACGCGGTGCTGGACGGCGGCCCCTGCCCCGTGGGTCTTGAATCAACGATCCTGGGCCTGACGGGCGAACCTACGCTGCTGCGCCACGGCGGCCTGCCCGCCGAACGGATCGAAGCCTGCCTTGGCCAGCCACTCGATCACGACATCACTCCGCGCAAGCTGACCGCGCCGGGACAGATGGAATCGCATTACGCCCCCGACGCGCTGCTGCGCCTCAACGCGACATCCGCCACCGCTGGCGAATTGATGCTGGGTTTCGGCGCGATGGATTGCGATCTGAACCTGTCGCCCTCGGGCTCACTGACCGAAGCGGCGGCCAATCTCTTTCCGCATCTGCATGCGCTGGATGCGCGGGCGGCAGGGCGCATCGCAGTGGCCCCGATCCCCGAAACCGGGCTGGGTCGCGCGATCAATGACAGGTTGCGTCGCGCCGCCGCCCCCCGCCCCTGAGTGGCGCAGCGCCCGTTTCTTCTTGCCCCAAATATCCCCGCGCGGAGCGCATCCGCACGCCGCCTCAGGCGCGCCCGGATGCCGAAGACAGCGCCAGCGCATCCACGCCCAACCGGCGCAACGCCGCATCCCACTTGACTGCATCCGCCGTATCGAACACCAGCTCTGCGGTTGCATCCACGGTCAGCCAGCCATTCTGCGCCAGCTCGGATTCCAGCTGCCCGGGCCCCCATCCCGCATAGCCCAGCGCCACGATGGCGCGCGCCGGTCCATGGCCGGCGCCAATATCCTCCAGCACGTCCAGCGTGGCGGTCATCCCGAAACCGCCCGCCACCTCCAGCGTGGTCACGCGCGAGCGGTAGTCGCCCGAGTGCAGAACGAAGCCACGCGCATGTTCGACAGGACCTCCGAAATGGACAGGCCGGTCGGCAAGGCCTGGCGCAATGCTGACCGACACCTGCTCCAGCAGGCTGCGCAGGCTCAGATCGGCGGCAGGTTTGTTGATGATCAACCCCATCGCCCCATCGGCGGAATGGGCGCACAGAAATACCACGGACCTGGCGAATCGCGGGTCTTCCATCGCGGGCATGGCGATCAGCAGCTTGCCGGTCAGGTCCAGCCTCTCGGCGCCCCCCGGTCTGCTCTTGTCCGCTGATGTCGGATCCGTCTTGCCCATGGTTCGGATATATGTCCCATCCTGCCTGTTGCCAGACTGCATCCCAAATCGGCGGCAGGCAAGCAGGCATCTGCCGCAACCCCAGATGGCCCAGAGCCGCGACGGGACCCGCCAGACAAAGCCGTCCCAAGACGGACCAGCGCCAGATGGGGTCACCGTTGGATCACAACACGGTAAAATCGCCTGAATGTGAGTTGTCCTTGTTCCGGGATTCGCGCATCACCCTTTCATGATACATCTGCTGCCCCCCCTCGCCCTGCGCCTGGCGCTTGCGTTCCTTCTCGCTGCCGGGCTGTCCATGCCAGCGACGGCAGGTAGCGACAGCCCTGGGGACATGGTCCGCATCCAGGTTCTTCCAGGCTGGGTCACCTCCGACGGGCATCACATCGCCGCGCTGCATCTTGCGCTGGCGCCCGGCTGGAAGACCTATTGGCGTGCTCCGGGCGACGCCGGCATTCCCCCCGCGATGGATTTTCACAGCGCCCATAACCTGGCATCGGTCAGCCCGATCTGGCCCACGCCCGCTGTTTTCACCCAGAACGGGATGCAGACCGTCGGCTATGCGGATGAGCTTGTTCTGCCCTTGATGGTCGTGCCGCAGGATGCGACCCAGCCCGCCCGCCTTTCGGGCCGGATACAGATCGGCATCTGCAATACGATCTGCGTACCTGTCGACTTCGACCTGGCGCTGGACCTACCCGCACGGGGCAGCGACGCGCAACAGGCGATGATCAGGGCGGCGCTGGCCGATCAGCCGATCACGGCAGCCCAGGCGGATGTCGGCAAGGTGACATGCGCCCTCAGCCCGATCAGCGACGGCTTGCGCCTTTCGGTCGAGATCGACATGCCCAGCGCCGGCGGGACCGAGACCGTCCTGGTCGAAACCTCCGATCCCCTGGTCTGGGTCGCCGAAACCGAAAGCGCCCGGCAGGGCCGGACCCTGAGCGCGGTCACCGAACTTGTCCATGTGTCAGGCCAGGCCTTCGCGCTGGATCGCTCCGGCCTCAGGATGACGGTTCTGGGGGCCGAACGGGCGGTCGACATTCAGGGCTGCACGGCGAACTGACCGGGCACAGGCAAGACCAGGTACGGGCTGGACCGGATACGGGCCAGATCGGGTTGGACCAGATCGGGTTGGGCCACGCGGGGGATCACGCGGACAGAGGCGGGCGGCTGCGGAATGATCAGGTCGCGCGCGGCTTGTCGTCCGGTCGGCTTGCCTGCCACAGCACGATGGCAGCGAAGACCAGCAACAGCAGCCCCGCAACACCCCCAAGAAACAGCAACAGCGCCGCCATCATCGGCGCCCCCTGCGCCAGCCCCGGCAGAACCCCTGTCAAAGCGGATGGCAAGGCGCCCTGCCAGACCACCATGCCCAGGGTGGCGCCCAACCAGATCAGGCCCAGGGCGGCGGTCAGCCCCAGCGGCAGCGCGATGCGCCGCTGCCGCAGCCCGCGCCGCAACGCCTTGACCTGGCGCGCCACATCCTGCTGGATCGCCATCAGCGCCGGGACCAGCAACAGGACCAGCACCATTCCGAAACCCAGGCCGTAAACCAGCGTGATCACCGTCGGCTTGAGAAATTGCGCCTGCGACGATGTTTCGTACAGCAAGGGCGCAAGACCCAGCACGGTCGTCAATGTCGTCAGCATCACGGCCCGCAGCCGGTCCGCCGCCCCGTCGATGATCGCCGGGGTCAACCCGCGTTCCCGTGCCTTTTCGTCGATGGTCGTGACCAGCACGATGGAATCGTTGATGATGATCCCGGTCATGCCCAGCAGCCCCACGATGGTGAACATCGACATCGGCACATCCCACAGCGCATGCCCCCAGATCGTGCCGACAAGCCCGAAAGGAATGACGGCCATCACCACAACGGGCCGTGTCCAGCTGGCGAAGATCCAGGCCAGCACAAGATAGATCCCCGTCAGGCACAGGATCAGCCCCGTGCGCGCATCGGACAGGAACGCATCCTCCTGTTCCGACAGCCCCGCCAGACGGTATTCAAGCTGCATCTCGGACGCGATGCGCGGCAGAATATCATCCTGCAGCGCCTGCATCACGGCGGCGGCACGGGCCGGATCATCCTCGGATATGTCGCCCGTCACGGTGATCACCCGCAGGCCATTCTCGCGCCGCACGGTCGAAAACCCGTCCCGCGCGGCGACGCTGACGATATCGGCCAGCGGCACATAGGCACCCGAGGGCGCGCGCAGCAACATCCGCTCCATGAAATCGCCCGTCAGCTCATCCCTGGGCAGTTCCACCCGGATCGCCGCGCTGCGTGGCCCTTCGGGATAGGTCGCGGCCTCAAGCCCGTTCAGCCGGTGCCGCAGCACCCGGCCCAGATCGTCGATGGCAAAGCCCATGGCCTGCCCCTGCGGCGTCAGTTCAAGGATCAGCTCTTCCTTGTCATAGGCCAGCGTATCCTCGACCGCCGACACTTCGGGGAAACGCGCCAACTCGGTCTTGAGCGCCTCGCTCGCCGTCTTCAACCCCTCTGCGGTCGCGCCGTAGAACTGCACGTTCAGCGCCTCACCCGCCGGGCCGGACCGCCAGCCCCGGAAACTGACGGTTTCGGCCAGCGGATGCATCTGCACCGCCTCCTGCAGATCGGCCACGAAGGCGAAGGACGAATAGGGCCGCAGATCGGGGTCGATCATCTCGATCGACAGCCCGCCCAGCAGATCGGCCTCGGTATCCTCGGCGCCGGGCAGGGACCGGCCCGAGTTGCCACCGATTTCCGCAATCATATAGGCGATGGGATTGCGGCCGTGTTCAGCCTCGTATCTTGCGGCAACCGCACCGGCGGCGCGCTGCATTTCCTGCATCATGGCCAGCGTGTCGCTGCGGCTGGCCCCCGGCAGCATCGCGAAATTACCCGTCACGCTGCCCTGTTCGGGCGAGTTGAAAAAGCGCCAGGGCACGTCGCCCCGCACCAGCGACGCCACCTGTACCGCCAGCAACAGGATCATCCCCGCCAGCACCGGATACCGCGCCCTGACCACCAGGCCCATCAGCGGCCGGAAGCCCCGGTCGCGCAGCCAGTTGAAACCCCGGTTCACGGCGCGGCTGGGCAGGTCGTACCAGTGATCCCTGACCGCATGGGCCAAGGCATGGGCCATGTGGTTCGGCAGGATCAGAAAACACTCCACCAAGGATGCCGCCAGCACGGCGATCACGGTAAAGGGAATGTCCGCGATCAGGCTGCCCATCCGCCCGCCGATGACCACCAGCCCGAAAAAGGCAATGACCGTGGTCAGCATCGCGGCAAAGACCGGCATTGCCATGCGCCGCGCGGCGTTCTCGGCGGCCACGACGGGCGACTCGCCCATCCGGTAGCGCGCATCGGCATGTTCGCCGACCACAATGGCGTCATCCACCACCAGCCCCAGCGTGATGATCAGCCCGAACAGGCTGATCATGTTCAGCGTCAGCCCGAAGGCATACATCAGCGCGATCGCCGCCAGCATCGCCACCGGAATGCCCGCCGCCACCCAGAAGGCAGTGCGCGCATTCAGGAACAGAAACAGCAAGCCCACGACCAGAGCCAGCCCCGTCAGCCCGTTGGTGATCAGCAGGTCCAGACGCCCGGTGATCTGTTCGGCGCGGGTGCGGATCAGATCGACCGTCACGTCCGCGGGCAAGGTGGCCTGCAACTGTGCCGCCACCTGCTCGACCAGCGCCTGCGCGCGGATCGCATCGCCACTGGCAGAGCGGTCCACCCGGATCGTCATGGCCGGGTTGTCGCCCACGAAATAACCACGCTCCCGGTCCACGCCCAGCTTTTCGATCCGCGCCACATCCGACAGGCGCAAGACGGATCCATCCGCGTTCGAGCGCAGCACGAGCTGCGCGATCTGGTCGGGCGCGGTGCGCCCCGACCCGGTGCGAACCCGAGCATTCGCGCCGGTCACGTCACCGGCAGGATCGGCCGTCACCTCGGCCGCGATGACGGCCGCGATTTCGGCGATGGAGATGTCATGCGCCATCAACTTGACCGAGGCGACCTCGACCAGCGTTTCAGGCGCCGCCACCCCGCGCACCGTGGTCCGCGTGATGCCTTCCGCGAAAAGCCGCGTCACCATCTCGTCCGCGAAGCGCGCCAACTGGTCCACCCCGACCGGGCCGGTGATCACCACATCGGTCACGCGGTCACGCCAGATGCCACGCTGGACCTGCGGCTCCTCGGCCTCGTCGGGCAGGGTCGTGACCTGGTCGACCGCCGCCAGCACATCCTCGGCCGCGCGCCCCATGTCCCAACCCGGCTCGAACTCCAGCCGGATCGACGCGCGCCCCTCACGACTGGAGGAGGAGGAAGACGCCACCCCTTCCACCGACAGAAGCGCCGGTTCCATCACCTGCACGATGGCATTGTCCACATCCTCGGCCCCGGCACCCTGCCAGGCCACGCTGACGGTCACGTCATCGACAACCACATCGGGAAAGAACTGCGCCCGCATGTTGGGCGCCGCCGCCAGCCCGGCCACGACCATCAGGACCAAGAGAAGGTTCGCGGCGGTTCTGTGCCGCGTGAAATAGGACAGGATGCCACTGGCGACGGGGGGGATGCCGCGCACCATCGCGCTCAGCCCCCGATCCGCTGTTCAAGCCGCTGCACCACGGCGGCGGGCACGCGATCGGCCTGCAACTGGGCGAGCAGGCGGCTACGCATCTCGGCGGGCATACGGGTATTGCCTTCGACAAAGGCCACCAGCCGGGCGCGGCGCTCGGCTGTCAGTTCCAGCAGTTCGGGCGCGGCAGGGGCGGCCAGCGCCTGATCGTCCGGCGCATCGGTCGCGCGCAGCGGGCGCACGCCGATCCCGGCCCCCAGCAACGGGGTGCGCCGGGTCACGATCTCGCGCCCCTCAAGACCCGCGGCCGCAACCAGGATGTCATTGCCCTGCCGCCGCAGCAGGGTGACGGGCAACACCTCAAGCCGGTCGCCTTCGCCCAGCGCCAGCACCGTGCCCGCGCTGTCCATCGCCGATCCCGGCAGGCGCACCACATCCGAAAGGGCAGGTTCGTCCACCTCGACCGTGACGAAATCACCGGGCTTCAAACCGCCCGGATCATCCAGCGCGGCATAGATCAGGCGGCCCGACTGCCCTTCGGCCACCGTCGCATTGTCACGGGTCAGGCGGCCCCTGCTCAGCAAATCCATCCCGAAAGCCTCAAGACGCACCCGCACCGGCAGATCGGCCAGACGCCCCTGCGGATCCAGCAGCCGGCCATGCTGCGCGGTCGACACACGGAACGCCACGTCCAGGCTGTCGGGGTCGATCAGCTGACCCAGCTGTTCATTGGCCGACACCAGCCCCCCCTCGACAAGGCTGACACCCGTCAGAACACCGGAAAACCGGGCGCGGATCACCGTATCTTCCAGCCGCCGCTCTGCCTCGGCCAGGGTGATGGCGGCGCGCTCTTGCCGGGTCTCGGACTGGGCCAGCCGCGCCTCGGCCTGCGCGATCGCCTGCCGTCGGGCCAGAACCGCCTGACGCGCCGCACTTGCGGCCAGTTCGGCGGTTTCCACAGCCGCGTCCGAGCCGATGCCGCGCGCCGCGATATCACGCTGCCGCAGGGCGGCGCGTTCGCGCAGGGCGGTCTGGTCCTCGGCCGCCAGCAACTCGGCCCGCGCAAGATCCAGCGCCACGGCGGCATCGCGCGCCTCGGCGGCGGCGTCGCGCGCATCGGCCTGGGCACGCGCCAGGGTATCCTGGGCGGCGGCAGGATCTATCCGCACCAGAACCTGGCCTTCGGTCACGCTGCCACCTTCGACGAACTCCGGCGCGATTTCCTGCACCGTGCCGCCTGTCGCCGCGCGGATCTCCAGCGTGCGGCGGCTTTGCACCTGGCCATAGGCGGTCAGCACCGGGATCACATCCGCCGCTTCCGCCGTCGTCACGTTCACCGAAAACAGCCGCTCGCGCGCCTCGGGCATCCGGGCGTCGCGCGACATGCGGTCCTGCACGGCGTCGCGCAGGGTCTGTCCCGCCATGACCAGAAGGGCCAGCGTCAGGAAGATCAGGAAAAGGCCGCTCAGGCCCCGGCGCAGAAACCGCATCGTCTTTCGATCCTTGCAATCAGGGGCCAAGCCCCGGCCGCATAGCCTAGCGGGATCGTGGCGCTTGCCAAGCCACAAGCCCGTGACGCCACACCTTGCACGTCTGATACGCCACAGCGCGCTATTTCCGTCGCTTGTGTTCTTCCAGCCGTGGAAAAATCTCGACGAAGTTGCAGGGACGGTGCCTGTAATCCAGTTGCAGCGCCAATATCTCGTCCCAGGCATCGCGGCAGGCGCCGGGGCTTCCGGGCAGCGCGAAGAGGTAGGTGCCCCCCGCCACGCCGGCCGTCGCACGGCTTTGCACGGCGCTGGTTCCGATCTTCTTCATCGACACGATGGTAAAGACCGTGCCGAAGGCGTCGATCTCTTTTTCATAGACATCGCGATGCGCCTCGACCGTCACATCACGCCCGGTCAGGCCGGTGCCACCCGTGGAAATGATCACGTCTATTGCAGGATCGGCGATCCATTCACGTAATTGTTGCGCGATTTTGGCGCGTTCATCGCGGATAATTGTGCGCGCGGCCAGGATATGCCCGGCGGCGGTCAGCCGCTCGACCAGCGTGTCGCCCGAACGGTCATCCGCAGCCTCGCGCGTGTCCGACACGGTCAGAACCGCGATCCGCACCGGCACGAATTCCTTGCTCTCGTCAATACGGGACATGGGTCATCCTTTCTGCATCAAGGCCAGCCGAAGGGCGAGGCCGGTGAAGATCCCGGCGCTGATCCACCCCAGCATCCGGGCCAGCCGAGGGTTACCCGCCAGACGCCCCGCCGCCCCTGCGGCAAAGACGCCCACCGCGCCATTGATGATGAAACCGCCCAGCGACAGCACCGCGCCATAGATCAGGAATTGCGCCAGCACCGCGCCGCGCGCGGGATCCACGAATTGCGGCACGAAGGCCAGCACGAACAGGATCACCTTGGGATTGGTCAGGTTCACCACCAGCCCCTGGCCAAAGGCACGGAACGCCACGCGGGGGCGGACCTGACGCGCATCCGCCATGCGGATCGGGCCCGCGCGCAGCGCCTGCACCGCCAGCGTCAGCAGATAGGCCACACCGATCCAGCGGATCACGTCCAGCGCCCCCGGCATGGCGGCGATCAGCGCGCTCAGGCCCAGACCCGCAATCGCCGCATGGCACAGCCCGCCCAGCGCGATCCCACCGCTGGCCGCAATCGCGGCACGTGGCCCAGCCCGCAGCCCTTGGCCCAGACAGAACATCATGTCGGCCCCCGGCGTCAGGTTCAGCGCCAGTGCGGCCGGCAGAAAGGCCAGCAACACCCAGGGATCGACGATCATTGCGCGCCCCGCAGCCGGCTTTGGATCGCCAGCAGATCGGCCCAGGCCTCGCGCTTGGCGGCAGGGTTACGCAGCAGATAGGCCGGATGGGTCATCGGCATCACGGGCAGGCCCGCGGCCTCGGCCCAGGTGCCGCGCAGGCGCAGGATACCCTTGCGATGCAACAGCGCGTCACAGGCATGGTTCCCCATCAGGATCAGGATCTCGGGCCGCGCCAGGGCGATATGCCGCTCAAGGAAGGGGCGCATCATGGCGATCTCACCCGCTTCGGGGTCACGGTTCTGCGGCGGACGCCAGGGCAGGACATTGGTGATGTAAACGGCCTGCGCCTGCGCCGCATCGCGCGCAAGCCCGATCGCCGCCAGCATCCGGTCCAGCAACTGCCCGGCCGGCCCCACGAAAGGCCGCCCTTCCAGATCCTCCTCGCGCCCAGGCGCCTCGCCCACGATCATCACGCGCGCGCCCGGCACCCCATCGGCAAACACGAAATTGCGCGCCCCGCGTTTCAGGTCGCATAGCGCAAACCCTTCCATCGCGGCACGCAGGGCGGGCAGGTCAGCGGCCGCATCGGCCGCGCGTCGCGCCTCGGCGACGGGATCGACCTGCGCCATCGGCACAACCCTTGCCGCCTGCGGCATGCGCGGCGCCTCGGGCGCGGCCACAGCGGCAGCGGCCACCTTGCGCGCCGAAACCGGCGCCGCATCCGGCAACTCATAGCGGTTCACAGGGCTGTCCTGGATGCACTCATCCGCGCCCAGCGCGATATGCCAGTCCAGAAGCGCCCTTGCGCTGCGATGATCCAGTCCCGATTCCATGCCGTCACTCTATCCCGCCGGATGGGGCAGCGAAAGCATGCCACGCATCCTTGCCCGATCCGCGCGGTCTTTCTATAAGCAGGCCATGAACCCAAGGAGTCCCGCATGAGTTTCGCCCAAAGACATCTGCTGGGGATCGAACCGCTGGCCCCGCTGGAAATCACCACCCTTCTGGATCTGGCCGATCAATATGTCGCCCTGAACCGGCGCGAGGTGAAACATGGCGACGTTCTGGCAGGTCTGACCCAGATCAACATGTTCTTCGAGGCGTCGACCCGCACCCAGGCCAGTTTCGAACTGGCCGGCAAGCGGCTGGGCGCGGATGTGATGAACATGTCGATGCAGGCGTCTTCCATCAAGAAGGGCGAGACGCTGATCGACACGGCGATGACCCTGAACGCGATGCACCCCGATCTCCTGGTCGTGCGCCATCCCCATTCCGGGGCGGTCGATCTGCTGGCCCAGAAGGTGAACTGCGCCGTGCTGAACGCGGGCGACGGGCGGCACGAACATCCCACCCAGGCCCTGCTGGACGCGCTGACGATCCGCCGCGCCAAGGGGCGCCTGCACCGGCTGAACATCGCGATCTGCGGCGACATCGCCCACAGCCGCGTGGCGCGCAGCAACATCCTTCTGCTTGGCAAGATGGAGAACCGCATCCGCCTGATCGGACCGCCCACCCTGATGCCGGCGGGCATCGCCGATTTCGGGGTCGAGGTCTATGACGACATGCGCGCCGGGCTTCAGGATGTGGACGTGGTGATGATGCTGCGGCTGCAGAAGGAACGCATGGATGGCGGCTTCATCCCCTCCGAGCGCGAATATTACCACCGTTTCGGCCTCGATGCCGAAAAGCTGACCTATGCGAAACCCGATGCGATCGTGATGCACCCCGGCCCGATGAACCGCGGGGTCGAGATTGATGGCACCCTGGCCGATGACATCAACCGCTCGGTCATCCAGGAACAGGTGGAAATGGGCGTGGCCGTCCGCATGGCCGCGATGGACCTGCTGGCGCGCAACCTGCGCGCCGCGCGCAGCACACGCGGTGTGATGGTATGACCGGTCCGTTGCATGTCCGCGCCGAAGAATTCGGCACCGTGCGCCTGTTCGGCCTGCGCGGCACCGAGGCCGAGATCGCCCGGATGACGGCGCGCCACCAGGATGCCGAAGGCCAGGTGCACTGGCCGCTGCTGGCCGAATTGGGCGTCGATCACCTGGACGAGACCCATGTCGAAATCTTCGACGTGGCACAACTGGGCGACATCGGGCTGACCGGCTACATGGAAGAGGGGCTTGGCATCCCCCCGGCGCAGATCGCGCCGCAGCGTGCCCTGCTGGAGAACGAGGGCGGGCAGGTTCTGATCCTGCTGGCCGGCGCATTCGGCGGCAAGCCGGCGGATCTGAAACACTCTGACAAGCTGAGCTTTCTGGGCCTGTTCACCGAGGATCGGCCACCCGTGATCTTCGACCCCCTGCCTACGGGCGGTGCCAAAGGCGCGCCGCTGACGGGCGGGCGCAAGCCGGTCTCGGATGCGGCCATGTCGGGCCGGATCGCGATGGTCGCCCTGCTGGTGCTCTTTGTGCTGACCGGGCTTGTGATCTGGATGTCCGGGTGATGGAAACCGGGCATATCCACGCGATGACCCCCACGACCCCGCTGGCCACGGGCGAGACCGTGCAGCACAGTTTCAGCCCCGACCGCGCGACCTATTGGCGCGATCATGCATGGATGGCCGCCGCCGCGATGGCCATTGGCATGGCGATCCTGTGGGTCATCGGCAACCCCCATGTCTGGACCGGCGCAGTTGGCGGGCTGGCGGCGGTGGCGGTGCGTGCGATCTACATCGCCTCCGACGAACTGGCCGCCCGCTGGGACCTGACCGACAGCCGCCTGCTCGGCCCCGGCAGCCGCGCGGTGCCGCTGGCCCGGATCAAGACACTGAACAAACTCGGCTCGGCGGTGCAGATCGTGACCCATGGCGGCGACAAGCACCTGATCAAGTATCAGGCCGATAGCACTGCCACCCGCGCGCGCATCGAACGCGCGATGACCGGGGCCAAAGGCTGAGTGGGCGGGACACACGCCCGGTCGCAACAGGCCCGTCTGGCTTTTCACCATCACAATGCGCGCTCTGGAAGGGCCGCGACTTTCAGGAAAACAGGCCATAGTGGCACTTTTACTTGCGGCAATAGTGTTGTCTGCCGTGCAGATCCTTGGCGCGTTGGCCGGTCTGAAACGCCCCTTTGCGTCTGGGGCATCGCCACCTTTATCGCAGGCGTCGGGGCGGTGTTCAGCTTTGCGGGGTGAACGCGTCTTGGCTATGTGAAGGTAACGGCCTTTCAGGCCTTTTGACCGGTGGGGCTTGTATCCATGGCCACAAGTGTCGATGTCGCCGATGCAAAGCGAAGTTCTCTCACCGACGCATAGTCGGCACTGTGATACCAGGCTTTCAAAGCCGCCATGTCCGGAAACTCGATGATGACCAAGCGGTCAGGTTCCCATCTTCCGCTTGTTTCCAGAACCTCCAACTCCGGACCCCGCGCAAGAAAACGACCGCCGAACTTTTCGATCGTTGGAACGACGGCGCGCTTGTAATCGTCGAACACCGCGGAATTCGTGATCGTTTCGTCTACGACAAGCAATGCGGTCATGGGGATATCCTATCTGACAGGCTGGCAATCCATAGGGTAGCCATCACAGGTTCGACCTGACAACCGGAAACGCGCTTGGGGCGCGAAACCGGCTTTGGCCACAGGATGCATGACGCTCCGACTGGGACCCTGCCATTGCCATTCCAGCCGCCCGTCACACCCGCCAAACCCCGCGAAACCGCCAGGATTTCCCAAAAAAGCGCCGCCAACCCATTGTAATCGTTCTGTTCTGCAAGTGTCCCACGATGGAACATCGCCAATCTGCGGCCCCTTTATCCCGCTGGACCGGACGGGCCGTGCAGGGTAAGACAGCGCTGATGTTACAGACCGGGGGGCCGCATGACAGGCACACTTCTGACCAATGTCCGCCTGATCGACCCCGAAGCCGGGACAGTCTCGCCGGGATCGCTGCTGATCGTTGACGGGCGGATCGCCGCCATGGGCGCCGAAGTCGCCGTGCCCGAAGGGGCGCAGGTCATTGACGGTCGCGGCGCCTGCCTGGCGCCCGGCATCATCGATATAGGCGTGAAAGTCTGCGAACCGGGCGAACGGCACAAGGAATCGTTCCGCTCGGCCGGCCTTGCCGCGGCGGCAGGCGGTGTGACCACCATGGTCACGCGGCCCGACACGACCCCGGCCATTGACAGCCCAGAGACGCTGGAATTCGTCACGCGCCGCGCGAACGAAGCCGCGCCCGTCCGCGTCCTGCCCATGGCCGCCCTGACCAAGGGCCGCGAAGGCCGCGAGATGACCGAGATCGGGTTCCTGATGGATGCAGGCGCCGTGGCCTTTACCGATTGCGATCACGTGGTACGCAACACCAAGGTTCTGTCGCGCGCGCTGACCTATGCGCGCAGCCTTGGCGCGCTGGTGATCGGACATCCCCAGGACCCCGGCCTGTCGGAAGGGGCCTGCGCGACCAGCGGCAAATTCGCCAGCCTGCGGGGTCTGCCTGCGGTGTCGCCCATGGCCGAGCGCATGGGGCTGGATCGCGACATCGCCCTGCTGGAGATGACCGGCGCGCGCTATCACGCCGACCAGATCACCACCGCCCGCGCCCTGCCCGCCCTGATGCGCGCCAAGCGCAACGGGCTGGACATCACCGCGGGCACGTCGATCCACCATCTGACGCTGAACGAGCTGGACCTGGCGAACTATCGCACCTTCTTCAAGGTCAAGCCGCCCCTGCGCGCCGAGGATGACCGGCTGGCCGTGATCGAGGCCCTGCGCGACGGTCTGATCGATACGATCAGCTCCATGCACACCCCCCAGGACGAGGAAAGCAAGCGCCTTCCCTTCGAGGAGGCCGCATCAGGCGCGGTAGGTCTTGAAACCCTGCTGCCCGCCGCACTGCGGCTGCACCATTCAGGCGAGCTGACGCTGGCGCAGCTGTTCCGGGCCCTGTCCCTGAACCCTGCCAAAAGGCTGGGCATGCCGCAGGGGCGGATGGCTGTGGGCGCACCTGCCGACCTGGTGCTGTTCGACCCTGATGCGCCTTTCGTGCTTGACCGGTTCACCCTGCGTTCGAAATCAAAAAACACGCCATTCGACGGGGCGCGGTTGCAAGGCAAGGTGCGCGCGACCTATGTCCATGGCACCTGCGTCTTCGGAGACCTGTGATGCCTTTGATCGAAACATCCCCGACGCTTCTGATCCTGTGGGCCGTGATCGGCTACCTGCTGGGGTCCATCCCTTTCGGCATGGTGCTGACCCGCGCCATGGGGCTTGGCAATCTGCGCGACATCGGTTCGGGCAATATCGGCGCGACCAACGTGCTGCGGACCGGCAGCAAGAAAGCGGCCGCGCTGACCCTTTTGCTGGACGGTGGCAAGGGCGCTGTCGCGGTTCTGCTGGCGCGGGCGATGGCGGGGGAAGATGCCGCTCAGATTGCGGGTCTGACGGCGATGCTGGGCCATTGCTACCCGGTCTGGCTGCGCTTCAGGGGGGGCAAGGGGGTTGCGACCTATATCGGGCTGGTGCTGGCACTGGCCTGGCCCGTGGGCCTGGCCGTCTGCGCCACATGGCTTGCCGTTGCCGCCATCGGTCGCACCTCGTCGCTGGCGGCGCTGGTCGCTGCCGCGCTGTCAACCTTCTGGATGGTGCTGCTGGGTGAGGGTCAGGCGCTTGTCATGGGCGCGATTCTGACGCTGCTGATCTTCTGGCGGCACCGTGACAACATCACGCGTTTGCGCGCAGGCACCGAGACCAGGATCGGACAGAAATAGACGCACAGGTCAGGATGGGGGGCTGTCTGCCCCCCACGTCCCTGCGGGACGCCCCCCGAGGATATTTCACGCAAGCAGAAACAGGGGCGCCAGCCGCGCCTGTCAGTAGCTGTATTCGGCGTAGATCCGGGACAGGTCTCCGTGCCATTCACCGTGATACTTTTCCAGCAGCTCGTCGGCAGGCGTCTTGCCGGTCTCGATGCTGTCCTTGAGCGCATTGAGGAAATGGGTCTCGTCCGGCACAAGACCCCCGGCGCCGGCGCGCGCACGCGCCTTCAGCCCCGCCTCTGACAGGGCCAGAACCTCGCGCGCCAGATCATGCATCCTGATGTCGCCAACCCGCGCCTGCAGCCCGTCCACGCTGGCCGCGACACGCAGGCCTTCGCGGGTTTCGGCATCCCAGCCCCTGGCGAGATCCCAGGCGGCATCCAGCGCCGATTGATCATACATCAACCCGACCCAGAATGCGGGAAGCGCGCAAAGTCTGCGCCAGGGCCCGCCATCGGCGCCGCGCATTTCCATGTATTTCTTGATCCGCGCCTCTGGGAAGGCAGTGGTCAGGTGATCGGCCCAATCGCTCAGCGTCGGCGTCTCGCCCGGGAGGGCCGGCAGTTTACCCGCCATGAAGTCGCGGAAGGACATGCCCAGCGCATCAATGTACTTGCCGTCGCGATAGACGAAATACATCGGCACATCGAGCGCGTATTCGGCATAGCGTTCAAAGCCGAAACCATCCTCGAAGACGAAGGGCAACATGCCCGTACGGGACGCATCCAGATCGCGCCAGATCCGGCTGCGCCAGCTTTTGTGACCGTTCGGCTTGCCTTCGAAGAAGGGCGAGTTGGCAAAAAGCGCGGTGGCCACGGGTTGCAGCGCGATTGCGACGCGCAGCTTCTTGACCATATCCGGTTCCGAGGCGAAATCGAGGTTCACCTGCACGGTGCAGGTCCGGTACATCATGGATTTGCCCATGGTGCCGACCCGGTCCATGTAGGAGGTCATCAGCTTGTAACGCCCCTTGGGCATCTGCGGCATCTGGTCGTGGGTCCAGACCGGCGCGGCGCCCAGGCCGATGAAGCCCACGCCAACCTTGTCGGCCACATCCTTGACCTCGCGCAGGTGCTGGTTCACCTCGTCGCAGGTCTCGTGGATGGTCTCGAGTGCGGCGCCCGACAGCTCCAGCTGGCCGCCCGGCTCGAGGCTGACATTCGCGCCATCCTTCACCAGGCCGATCAGCTTGCCCGCCTCTTCGACCGGCGCCCAGCCATGGGCGTCACGCAACCCCTCGAGCACGGCACGCACCGAGCGCGGCCCCTCGTAGGGGATGGGCAGCAGGCTGTCCTTGCAGTAGCCGAATTTTTCATGCTCGGTCCCGATACGCCAGTCTTGCTTGGGCTTGCAGCCCGACGCCAGGTATTCGGCCAGTTGGGAATGGTGTTCGATCGGCCCGCCGCCGGACTGAGGGATGGACATGCTGGGCTCTCCGAATTCTCTTGCGCGTGTGTTCAGTGGGCAGGAGTGCCGCGTCAGCGCGGCGGTGTCAATCGCGCAAGCGGCGCATCGCGCTGCCAGATCACGACGATGTGCGCCCCATGCGGGTGCATCTGCGTCAAAAGCCGTTCGGTGTTCAGGCCAGGCAGAGCGGCGAAGACATCGAAAAGCGCACCGGCATTCTGGGCGGTCAGAGGGATCTCCAGCAGCGGTTGACCGGGCTGATGCAAACGCCAATGGGCGGGCTTTGCGCCATGGTCGATCTCGAGCCGCGCCAGTTCCGACAAGGCCACCACGCCCCCGGTTAGGGGTCCGAAATAGGCCACCTGACCTTCTGTGATGCTGACCACGCCCGGCCCGTCCTGACCGGTCGCAAACCGTATCCGTTGCAGCCCCGTGAACGCCAGCGCCCCCCCTGCCGCCAGCACCACCCAGCCGATCCAGCCAAGCACGCCATAGCTGGTGAATATCCACCACAGGCCGATCGCCGCGACGGCGCCGCCGCCAAGCACGCCGCGCCAGCGGCGCAGCAGGGCTGTCGCCTCGGGGCGCAGGAAGCTCATGCCGTTTGGTCCCAGTCGCCCAGCCGCATCTGCCACAGTGTCAGCGCCGCGACCGCTGCGGTATCGGCGCGCAGGATGCGGGGGCCAAGGCTGACCGGATGGGCAAAGGGCAGGCTGTGCAGCCGCGCACGTTCGGACGGGGAAAATCCCCCCTCCGGACCGATCAGGATCGCCCAGGGTTGCGGAAGCTGGCCGGATGCGCGGCAAGGCAGGGGCGCGGAAGGCGCCGTGGCCGCGCCACCATCGGCGAACCCTTCGTCGCAGAACATCAGCTGCCGGCCTTCGGGCCAGCCCGCCAGCAGACGGTCCAGCCTGACAAGATCCGCCACTTCAGGCACGAAAGTGCCGCCGCATTGCTCTGCCGCCTCGACGGCATGGGCTTGCAGCCGGTCCTGCCGGATACGTTCGGCATTGGTGAAATCGGTCTGCACCGGCACGATCCGGGCCGCGCCCATCTCGGCCGCCTTTTCCACGATGAAATCGGTGCGCGCCTTCTTGATCGGCGCGAACAGCAGCCACAGGTCGGGCGGCATCCGCAGCTGACGCGTCTGCGCCTCGCAGTGCAACAGGCCGCCGCGCTTGCCCGCCTCGGCCACGCGGGCCAGCCATTCGCCGTCGCGCCCGTTGAACAACAGCACCCCGGCCCCTTCCGACAGCCGCATGACCCCGAAAAGGTAATGCGCCTTGTCACGGTCCAGAGGAACGGTTTGCCCCGCACCCAGCGGTTGGTCTACATAGAGGCGGATTTTCGCATCATTCATGAGGCAGACAATATGACCGCGCCGGACCAGACGCCAGAGGCCAAAGGACAGGTTGCCGATGCCGTGCGCGGCAATTGGGTGGATCGGCTGGCGCCCGCAGCCACGCGCCCCTATCTGCGGCTGAGCCGGGCAGACCGGCCGATCGGGACCTGGCTGCTGCTGCTGCCTTGCTGGTGGGGGCTGACGCTGGCCATCCTGCACGATGGACAGGCGCGGCTGTTTGATCTGTGGATCTTCGCGGGTTGTGCGCTGGGGGCATTCCTGATGCGCGGCGCGGGTTGCACCTGGAACGACATCACCGATCGCGAGTTCGACGCGGCGGTGGCGCGCACCCGGTCGCGGCCGATCCCGTCGGGGCAGGTCACGGCAAAACAGGCGGCCGGATGGATGATCGCGCAGGCGCTGATTGCCTTTTGCATCCTGCTGACCTTCAACACCGCCGCGATCGTGCTGGGAATCATCGCCCTGGCTCCGGTGGCGGTCTATCCTTTCGCCAAACGCTTCACCTGGTGGCCGCAGGTCTTTCTGGGGCTGGCCTTCAACTGGGGCGCGCTGCTGGCCTGGACGGCCCATACCGGCAGCCTGGGCTGGCCCGCGGTGATCCTTTATGTCGCCGGGATCGCCTGGACGCTGTTCTACGACACGATCTATGCACATCAGGACACCGAGGATGACGCCCTGATCGGCGTCAAATCCACCGCGCGGCTTTTCGGCAATGACAGCCCCGGCTGGCTGACGGGTTTCATGTATGGCACGACCGCCCTGATGGTGATTGCCGTTCTTGCGGCGACCCGTGCGGCGGGGGCGGATATCGCCCCCACTCTCGTGGCGCTGGGTGGCCCGCTGGCGATGCTGTTGCACATGCGCTGGCAACTGGCGCGCTTTGCGCCGGATGACATGGGCGGGCTGTTGCGACTGTTCCGGTCGAACCGGGATGCGGGCCTGCTGCCTGTGCTGTTTTTCGCCTGTGCGGCGCTGGTGTGATTGCACCCGGACCATCGGCACCCTAAGACAGAGACATCAAGAACCACGCATCGGGGTTTCATGCGCTTTTCCGCCATCGCCATCGTCACCATGACATTCCTTGCTGCCGCGGGTCTGAGCCTTGTCGCAGCAGGATTCTCTGTCAGGACGATCGAGGAGAATTCCGAATACGGCGTGCGCCTTGCCCTGGACGAAAACGCGCTGCCCTGGGCCGAGGTGCAGGCGAACGGGCTTCAGGTCGTGCTGACCGGCACCGCCCCCTCGGAAGCGCTGCGATTCAAGGCGCTGTCGACCGCCGGGGGTGTTGTCGATGCGGCCCGCGTGATTGACGGGATGGACATTCGCGACAGTGCCGGAATCCAGGCGCCGCGCTTTTCGGTCGAGATCCTGCGTAACGAGGGTGGCATCTCGCTGATCGGTCTCGTGCCCGCGTCGATCGACCGCGACAGCATCATGGCGCAGCTGTCACCCATGGCCGACGGCGGCGCGGTGACCGATCTTCTGGAGACCGCCGACTATCCGGTGCCGGACAATTGGGACAGGGCGCTGAGCTTTGGAATCACCGCGCTTGAGTCGATGCCGCGGGCGAAAATCTCGATCGCGGCTGACCGGGTTGCGATCACGGCCATGGCCGACAGCGCAGAAGAGCGCCGCAAGCTTGAGGTCAACCTGGCGCGCCGCGTCCCCACGGGGGTACGGCTGGCGCTGGATATCTCGGCACCCCGCCCGGTGATCACGCCCTTCAACCTGCGTTTCCTGATCAACGACGGCAAGGCACGCTTCGACGCCTGCTCTGCCGATACCGAAGAGGCACAGACCCGCATCCTTGCCGCCGCGCGCGCCGCCGGGATGGAGGAAAAGGGCATCTGCACGATCGGGCTGGGTGTGCCATCGCCGAACTGGGCCCGCGCCGCGGAACAGGCCATCGCGGCCCTGGCGGAAATCGGGGCGGGATCGGTGACCTTCACCGATGCCGACATCACCCTTCTGGCCGAACAAGGCACCGATCAGGCCCTGTTCGACCGCGTGGTCGGCGAGCTGGAAAGCCGCCTGCCCGATGTCTTTGCCCTGACCGCCGTGCTGCCCGCGCCAGAGGTTGCAGACGCCAGGGGCCAGGCCGAATTCACGGCAATCCTGTCGGAAGACGGCAAGGTCGAGCTGCGCGGCCGCATCGGCGACGACACCAGCCGCACCATCATGGAAACCTTCGCCAAGGCCCGCTTTGGCTCGGAGGCCGTACAATCCGCCGTGCGCAGTGACGACACCCTGACCGAGGACTGGACCGTGCGCGTCCTGGCCGGGCTCGAGGCGCTGTCGCGCCTGACCTCTGGCCAGACGACGGTTCTGCCGGACCAGCTGACCGTGACGGGCGCGACGGGAAACGATCGCGCCAGCGCCCAGATCGCGGCCCTGTTGGCGCAGAAGCTGGGCGAAGCGGCCGACTATACGATCAACGTCACCTATGACGAGGCGCTTGATCCCGTTGCGGCCCTGCCGACGCCACAGGACTGCATCCGCCGGATCAACGCGATCCTGTCCACCCGCAAGATCAATTTCGAACCGGGATCCGATACACCGGATGCGGCGGCCGCCGGCATCATCAATGACATCGCCGATATCCTAAAGGAATGCGGCGAACTCAAGCTCGAGATCAGCGGCCACACGGACAGCCAGGGACGCGCAGAGATGAACCAGCGCCTGTCCGAGGCGCGTGCGCTGGCGGTCTTGAACGCGCTGCGTGCCAGGCGCGTGCTGACCTCGTCGATCACCTCGGTCGGTTATGGCATGGATCAACCCATCGCGGACAACGGCAGCGAGGAAGGCCGCGAGGCCAATCGCCGGATCGAATTCCGGCTGATCGGGATCGACGCTGCGGAGGATCAGCAGGGCACCCCGGCGCAAGCAGCCGCAGACGCGGCAAATGGCAATGACAACGGCGCAGACGGCACCGAAAAGCAAGGAAAGCGCGAGTGAACAGAACCGAATTCATCATCGCGACGGCGGTCATCCTTTTTGTGGCCTTCTGCCTGGGGTGGTTCGCCAACTGGCTGATCCATCGCTTCACCCGTGTCTCGAAGGCGGACATCGGAGAGTTGGAGCGCATGGCGCAGGAATTGCACGAGGCCGAAGAAACGCGCGACCAGGCGATCACCTACATGCAGCAGCGCGAGGCCGAACTGAGCAATCAGCTGGCCCAGACCGAGGCAGAGCTGTCGGCCACCATGGAAGGCCTGCGGGAAGCCCGCCACGAGGCCGAGGAAATGCGCGCCTATATCGAGCGGATGAACAACCGCTGATCCGGCTCGCCCGGCTGGATCAGGCCGCCGGCTGCACCAGCGATTCGGATTCGAACGCCCCCAGAAGGCTGGCCACATCCGCCGCGATCTGCGCGGGTGCGACATCCTGGAAAAATTCGGACAGCAGATCGGCGATATCCTGGCCGCTGATCGGTTCCTCCAGCATGGCCCAGATGGCCCGCGCCACCGGGTTCAGGTGGAAATAGCTGTATTCGGTCGCGTGCCACAGGAACAGATCGTCCTGAACCTCGCGCACCGCGACATGCGGGCTGCGCCGATACGTCAGCGCCAGGCTGGCGGGCGGGCGCACCACAGGCTCGATCACGGCTGGCAAGGGCGGCGCGACCGCGACACCCAGGGCCGGCAGGCCGTCGGTGGCAAAGGCGCGACGCAGCAAGGCCACCGCATCCTCGATATCGGAATAAACCAGCTTGAGGCACAGCACCCCCTCGACCATCCGCGTCACCTGGTCGAAATGGGCGGTATCCTCGCCGGGGGCTGAAATATTCTGCCGCACCAGGTGCTGAACGGCCTCGGTCGGCTCCATCCGGTGCAACTGCGCCGGCACATCCTGGCCGCGGGCCAGCACGATGAAAGCCCTGACCGGCGCGCGCGTGCCATGCGGGGCAATATTCGGACCGCACAGGTAGCCATAGCGCCGGTCGGCAGGCCCCATATGGGCATCGACATGGGCGCGAAAGGCATCGGTCACGGTATCGGGCAGGGGCAGGCGCAGGCGCGGGGCCAGCCCCAGGCCAAAGGCCAGGCCATCCTCGAGAACCGGCAGGATGTCATCACAGAACACCGTCATGTCCGGTTCGGCCGTCATGCGCGAGATCAGGGTGCTTTTTCCCGCACGGGCCGGTCCGGTCAGCACCACCAGATGCCCGTTTATCTGCACCGCGCCGCAATGCAGCCCCAGGCAGCCGCGATGCTGGTTGCAGAACGCCTGCGAGATATCGGCGACAACCCCACAGGCCGCGCTGGCGACCTGAAGCCCCGCAAGCGGCTTGTCCAGCCATGGCGAATGCAGGTCCATCCTGTCGCCGTTTCGCCGGATCAGGGACACAGATGTTGCGCCATCGGGACCCTGCGTGTCGGACCCGCTGATCGTGACCTCGGGGGTCCAGCCCACCATCAGCCCGTTCAGCGCGTCCAGAACCTCGGGCGCGTTTTCCAGAAGAACGGCGCCATCAAGACCCGGATACGTCAGGTGCTGCACAACAGGATAAGGGGCGCGCATGTGGCGCACCCCCTCGGTGACCTGCGCGTTGTCGCAGGCCGTCATGTCAGCGCTTGCCTGCGCCCGACGGACCGGACGGACCTGACGCACTTGACGGACCTGACGTCCCGGAGCTGCTCGAGGAGCTCGAGTCGTCCGAAGGTCCCGAAGCACTGGAGGCACCAGACGCACCAGACGCACCGGATGCACCCGAGGACCCACCCGACGCACCACCCGACGCACCGCCAGAGCCGCCACCGGAGCCACCGCCAGAGCCGCCACCGGAGCCGCCACCGGAGCCACCTGCCCCACCGCCCGAGCCACCGCTCGACGCATGGGCCGCACCCAGATGCATCATCACGGGCGCAACATAAAGCACGCCAGACGCAAGGCCGAGACGGGCCAGCAGAGCCCGACGCGAAACGCTGGTCTTGGAATTCTGTTCAGACATGTTTCTCATCCTTTCCACTCATGACACCGCAACATCAAGCGGCCATGCAATAAGAACGGCACCGTGCCCCGGACTATTCCCCGCTGACCGAAAAAACTTCGGAAACCTCACCCTTGCAGGAGCCGGGCGCCGAAACCAGCCCGTTGCCATAGACCGGATCATACCCTGCTTGCCCAAGATCGGTGGCGCAATCGATCAGTTGCTTGACCGCGCTCGCCAGCGGGGCTTTCGGATCCCGCATCCGCTGCACGGCCAGCGCCGCAGTCACGAAGGGGGCGGCATAGGATGTCCCCGACTTGAGCCGCCCGCCCGAGACCGAAGCCGCCGTCCAGACGCCCACACCGGGCGCTGCAAGACTGATGTAGGGCCCCTGGTTCGCCTGGCGGTAGATACGCTGCCGGCTATCCACGGCGGTTACCGCGATCACATGGGGCCAGGCCGCGGGATAGGCAGGTTTTGCCCCGGCGCCGCCATTGCCGGCCGCCGCCACAAGCGCCACCGATCTAGCCGCGGCTTGCGCGGTAATCTGGCGCAGCACCGCGTTTTCAGGACCCGAAAAGCTGAGGTTGATGACACTGACGCCTTCACCCAGAAGCAGGTCAACCGCCGCCGCAAGCGAAAAGGCATCGGCCTGGTCGCCACCACGCCCGCGATGGAATGCTTCGACCGCAATCAACCGGGCATTTGGCAAAAGACCCGGAACGCGACTGTCCATGCGCCCCAGCAAAAGGGCGGCAATTGCCGTGCCGTGCTGCCGACCCGAGGCGTTGCGATCACCGATATCGGCCTGATAGACCTTCAGTTTCTGGCCCCGCAGTGCATCATGATCGACATTGATCCCTGTATCTATCATGCCGATGCGGGGTGCGAAGGCACTGGGCCAGCCTGACCAGCTGATCATCTCATGGGCCGCACAGGATCCGTTCCTGCAGGGGAAATCATCCGTCGTGTAAAGATGATTGGCATCTGCCGTGGCCCCCGGCAGACGACGGGCCAGTTCGGTCTGCGCCTGCGCGGATGTGCGCCCGAAGGGCAATTCAAGCCGCACAAGGCGTTGGTTCAATGTGTTGTTGTTACGCGATCCCAGAACGCGGTACCCCAGCGCCTCGACCGCGGCCACGCTCTGCCCGGCTGGCAGGGCCAGCAGGATTTCTTCTCGCACGCCGTCGCCGTCGCGTTGCGAACTGATTGGCCCCGATGCCCGCGACGCGCCGCTGGCCCCCGAAGCGCCCGAGGCGCCCGAGCTGCCGCCGCTCCCCCCGCCGCTACCGCCACCGCTGCCGCCACCGCTGCCACCTCCACCGCTGCCACCTCCACCGCCATCGCCGCCGCCACCCGAGGCGCGCGCCATGCCCAGCGCGGTCAGGGCCGGTGCCGTATAGGCGATCGTCCCCGCCAGTCCGATCCGTCGCAAAAGGGCGCGACGCGCCATGTCCGGGCTCTGGGCTGTGTCTGTTCTTGGGCCTGTGGTCCTCTTGGACATACCTTGTACTCCTCTGACAGGCAGGGCCGGCAACACCTTCAACCGATCTGACGCCTTGCGTTCCGCAATCCCCTGCGCGACGCCATGGTTTCACAAAACAACAACGCAGCAGACCTGTCTGCTATTCCCTGATCGGTTCATTTTTTTGACAATACCCGGAATAAAATCGCTGTCGTGCCGTTTTCTGCCCGGTAACAAGTTTAAAGTGCCGTAGGTTCACGAGGGAAAACTCCGTGTCAGATGCGATCCGCAACGAGATGATCCAAATACTTCCCCGCCTGCGTGCTTTCGGGCGGAGCCTGACAGGTGTGCAGGATCAGGCTGACGATCTTGTGCAAGTGACCGTGGAAAAGGCGCTGCGCCATATCGACAGCTACCAACCGGGAACGCGACTGGACAGCTGGATGTTTCGCATCATGCGCAACGCCTGGATCGACAGCCACCGGGCGCGCCGCAACACCGTGGCGCTGCACGATGTGGAAAGCGTATCCCCCCTGATCGGCGAGGACGGTCGCGACGTGACCGAGAACCGCGTTTACCTGGCACAGGTCCGCCTTGCGATGGGCGCGCTGCCTGAAGACCAGCGTGCCGTTCTGATGCTCGTCTGTGTCGAGGGGCTGCGCTACCGCGAAGTGGCCGAGGCGCTGGGCATCCCCGAAGGCACGGTGATGAGTCGGCTGTCGCGGGGCCGCATGGCGCTTGCACAAGCCTTGAACATGACGACCGAGACAGATGGCCATGCGGCCGGACACACCCAGGGGACAACCCGATGACCCAGAAACACCAATCGAATGTGAGTGACGACATGCTGATGGCCCTTGCCGATGGCGAATTGACCGGACCCGACGCCAGCAAACTGCTTGCGCGGATCAAGGCCAGCCCGGACCTGACCGCGCGCTTTGCGACATTCACCGCAACCGCGAAAGCCCTGCGCGACGCGATGGATCCGAGCAGCGTGCCGGATCATCTGATCGCCACAGTGCTGACAGCGCCGATGGGAGAGGCTGATACAAACATCGCCGATACGAACAATACGGGCGCGACCGTCACGCCACTGCGGGCCAGGGCGAAGGTGGCACCGGCGCGGGCGGTCTGGTCGATGGCCATGGCGGCGTCATTTGCCGTGGCCGTGGGCATCGGCGGCTTCTTGGCAGGGCGCGGCATGGCCCCTGCCCCCGCTGGGCTGGAAAGCGCGGCCATGGCCCTGACCGGCACGGCCACAGGCGGCAGCGCGATGCTTGCCGATGGCAGCGCCGCCCGCGTGCTTGGCAGCTTTGACACCGATATCGGCCTTTGCCGGCTGATCGCGCTGGATCGGGCGGATGGCCACGCGGGCCGTGCGGTTGTCTGTCTATCGGAAAACAATGGCTGGCAAACGGCGCTTTCGGTTTCGGAAGGATCCTCGAACATGTTCCTGCCCGCATCGGACATGGCCGTCGGCCTGATCGACGACTTCCTGAACGGGATCGGCGCAGGCGCGCCGATGTCACCCGAAGACGAGGCGCGCACCCTGTCACGATAGCGCAGAGGGCTCAGGCAATCAGGATCGCACTGACCTTGAGGGCGCGTTGCGGGCTGCCTTTGACCTTGAGCTTGCCCATCATTAAGGCCGCAGCCGGGTTCTGTTCGCTAGACAGGATACTGCGAAACACCTGTTCCGTGGCGGCCAGGGTCACATCTGCGGCCTCGTCCCCGATGGCGGCGCGGGCCCCGGTGGTGTCCAGCATCACCGCACCTTCGCCCGCGATCTCAAGCCGTGCGGTACCCTGCAACTGGCCGGTCACGCGCGGGCCAAGGAAGGCGATGAAATCTTCAAGGATGGCGGACATGGCGCGGGCTCCGGGTGACAGGACTTGGTGGTACCCCCGCAGGTCAAACGATTGCGGCGCGATTTGCCAAGTGCGACCTCGCGTCAGCCCCGCGTTGCGCGCGGATTACCAGCGGGTCAGCGCGTCTTCGTCCTCATCCTTGGCGGCCACCCAGCTTTCACCGTCTGCGCCCTGTTCCTTTTTCCAGAAAGGCGCGCGGGATTTCAGGTAGTCCATCAGGTATTCCGCCGCCTCAAAGGCATCACGGCGATGGGGCGCGGCGGTCGCGACCATCATTATCATCTCGCCCGGCCGCATCGGCCCATAGCGGTGAATCACCAGAACATCGCCAAGCGACCAGCGCGCCTGCGCCTCGGCGGCGATCTTTTCCAGCGCGCGTTCGGTCATGCCGGGATAATGTTCGATCATCATCTGTCGCAGCGGATGCGCGGGATTGTCGCGCACCACGCCGGAAAACGTGACGATGGCCCCCATGTCGGTCCGGCCTGCCGCAAAGGCATTGGCCTCGGCGCCCAGGTCAAAGGGGCTTTGCTGCACCACGATCCGCATGACAGCCCCCCTTGTCAGCCGCCGGTCATCGGCGGGAAGAACGCAACCTCGCGCACGCCGGCAAGCGGCGCGTCGAAATCGGTCAGGTCCTGGTCCACGGCCACACGCAGCGCGGACAGATCCGAAAAGGCCAGGGCATAGCGTTCTTCGCGGGCGCGCAACTCCGCGACCAGGTCGGCCACGGTGGCCGCCTGCGTGTCGACCTGTTCGCGCGCCAGCCCGATCCGTTCACGGACCCAGGCGAAATAAAGAATATCGATCATCTGTCTTCCCTCAGGAGCGGCTGGGCCTTGCGGAAATAATCCACCCCCGTGATCAACGTCAATGCCGCCGCGATCCACAGCAGGGTCAGCCCGAGGTTGCCAGACCAGATCATGCCTGCCAGCTTCCAGCGCAGGCCATGCAGATCCGGTTGCCGGCCCTCGATGACTGCCAGAACCGTCGCCTCGTCCATGCCGTAGATGATCATGCCGAAGTAATGTTCGAACACGCCCTGTGCAAAAAGAACGGCGATGGCGACCATCTGGGTTGTGGTCTTCCACTTGGCCAGGCTCGTGACCTTCAGCGTGCCGGCCACATCGCCAAGAAACTCGCGCAGGCCGGATACAAACACTTCGCGGAACAGGATCACGGTCGCCGGCAGCACCAGCCAGGGCGACATCGAGGAATAGCCCACGATCACCATCAGCGCGATGACCACCATCGCCTTGTCCGCGATCGGATCCAGCATCGCGCCCATCTTGGTTTCCTGCTTCCATTCACGCGCAAGATAGCCGTCGAACCAGTCCGTGATGGCCGCCGTCACGAACAGCATCAGCGCGAACCAGTCAGCATAGGGCCTTGTGAAATAAAGAAACATGACCGCCACGCCGGGGGCAGCCAACAACCGTCCAGCGGTCAGGATATTCGGCAGGGTCCATGTCATGCCTCATACCTAGCGGGTCTTTTGCGCACAGGGAAGGCGATAAGATGGGCGCCGGCGCACACAACCGACAGGGCAGACGAGTATTTCGGGAACGATGAAGCCGCAGGTCAGGATTGCGGGCGTTCGGCCCATCCCGCAAAGATCCGCTCGAGCGCCACGACCGCGTAATAGAGCACGATCCCCAGGCAGGCGAGCGCGATCAGAACCGCGAACATCAGCGGATAATCGCCATTGGTCTCACCCGATTTGAACAGCGCGCCCAGACCGCGCCCATGGGGCGAGACGATCTCGACCAGGTTGGTTCCGATGAAGGCCAGCGTGACCGAGACCTTCAGCGCGCCGAAGAATTCCGGCAGCGTCTTGGGCAGCGCGATCTTGCGGAAGATCGTGACGCGCGATGCCCCAAGGCTGCGCAGGATATCGCGATATTCCGGCTCCAGCGTGGACAGGCCGATACCCACCGATACGGCAATCGGAAAGAAGGAAATCAGGAACGCCATCAGAACCGTGTTGAAATCGTGCTGACCGATAAAGATCAGCGCGATGACCGGCACCAGCGTCGCCTTGGGAATGGCGTTGAAACCGACCAGCAACGGATAAAGCGCATCGCGCGCGATCCGGGAAAAGCCCATGGCCATGCCCAGCAGCGTGCCGAACAGCACGGCCAGCCCCAGACCCGCCACAGTCCGCCACAACGTCTGCCAACCCATTTCGATGAAAAGATGGCTGTAGCGCGCAAAGGCGGGCGGCAGATCCGAGGGCGAGGCCATCTTGTAGTTGGGCCAGTCATTGACCCAGACGATGAATTCCCACAGCCCCAGGAAGGCCAGGATCGCAAGCGTCGGAACGGCGATTTTCTGAAGCGTTTCCATGTCAGTGCACCTCTCCGTCACGACCCTGGGCGATCCGGATCTGGTCGCGCAGCAGATGCAGCATGTCGGCGGCCTCGGGCGTATAAAGACTGTCGATGGTGCGATCGGCGGGCAGGTCCACGCGCAGCACGTGCTGCGTGCGCGCCGGACGGCCCGACAGCACGATCACCTGGTCGCCCAGAAAGACGGATTCGCGCAGGTCATGGGTGATCAGCACGCAGGTAAAGGGTTCCGCCGCACGCAGGTCGCGCATCGTCTGCCACAGATCCTCGCGCGTGAAAGCGTCAAGCGCGCCGAAAGGTTCGTCCATGATCAGCACATCGGGCTTGTGCACGATGGACCGGCACAGCGAGGCACGCTGGCGCATGCCCCCCGACAGTTCGGACGGGCGCTTGCCCTCGAAACCCTTCAGGCCCACCATTTCCAGCAGATGCATCGCGCGGGCCTCGCGGTCGCGTTGCGGCATCCGGGGGGCCACGATTTCCAGCGGCAGGATCACATTGTCCAGGATCGTGCGCCATTCCAGCAGCACGGGGTTCTGAAAGGCCATGCCCACGGTCTTGCGCGGCGATGTCACGCGTTCGCCATGCAGCCAGACCTCGCCCTGATCGGGCTTCATCAGCCCGGCCACCAGCCGCGTGAGGGTGGACTTGCCACATCCCGACGGGCCGACCACCGCGCAGAATTCACCCTCGGGAACCGATACGTTCAGATTGTCCAGCACCGGCAGGGGGCCGGCCTTGGTGCGGTAGGCGTGTGTGACGCCCTTGATCTCGATCAGGTTCGACATGTGCTGGAACAACCCCGAAACGCGTCACATGGAAAAAAGGCGCCCCCCTGGAGGGAAGCGCCATGTCTTGGGCTGGCCGGATTACTTCAGCATCAGGCTGCCGTCAGAGGGCAGGTAATCGGGCGTATAATACAGCGATACATCGGGGGCATTCACGAATTGATAGACCGATTTGGTCTGCTCGATCGCGGTTGCCATGCGGGCGGGATCGATATTGCCCATGCCATTGGCCTTGACCCAGTCGGTCAGGACGTTGGCATCCACAGCCATTTGCAGACGGCGCTTTTCAAGCGCGGGGTCGGCGGCAGGGTTGCGCTTGATCAAAGCCTCGATCGCCATGTCGGGATCGGCGATGGCGTCTTTCCAGCCCATCGCGACCGCACGCAGGAAGCTGGTCACGGCCTGGGGGTTCGCGGCGGCAAAATCGGTGTTCACGATCACCGCGTTGCCATAAAGCGCCACGCCATTGTCGGCCATCAGCAGAACCGTGATGTCATCCTCGGGCACGCCCAGACGGATCAGGTTCAGGGTAGAGGAGAACGAAAAGCCGGTGACGGATGCCACCTTGCCCTCGGCCAGCATCGGCTCGCGCACGGGGAACCCCACGGGCTCCACGGTGATCGACGCCATGTCGAGGCCGTTTTCCGCGGCGAAGATCGGGAACTGCGCCCAGGCGCCATCGGGGGGCGGCGCGCCCAGAACCTTGCCTGCCAGATCGGCCGGGGTTTCGATGCCCAGCGACTTGCGCCCGACGACCGCGAACGGCGGCTTGTCATAGACCATCATCGCCGCAATGACCGGGGCGCCGGGGTTCTGATCCAGGAATTTCATCAGGCTGTTGATGTCGGCGAAACCGACCGGGAACGCGCCAGTGGCAACCTTCGGGATGGCATCAAGCGAACCTGCACCTTCCGAGATCTCGACGCTCAGGCCTTCGGCCGCGAAATGGCCCTTGTCCACAGCCACGAAATAGGGCGCGGCGGGGCCTTCGAATTTCCAGTCCAGCGCGAAGGGCATCGCGGTCTGGGCGGCCAGCGAACTGGCCAGTGTAACGACAGCGGCGGCGGCCGCAAAAGTGGTACGGATCATGGATCACTCCCGGTTGGACACTTGCGTCAGTTCTGCATCTTTGCCTGACAGTTGCACGACCAGGGCGGGCGGCGCACGGTCCCGACAGATGCGCCGACACTCATTATGCCCGATATCTATGCCGAATGTCGCAGCCTGTCTACAATTTAGGCGTGCCGCAAAGCGGGCCATCTGCACGGCAGATATCAGCCTTTTTCGTGGAAGAAGGCGTGAATCGTCTCGGCCATGGCGTCCGAAATGCCCGGCGCGGCCTTGAGGTCCTCAAGCCCCGCGCGGCTGACCGCCTTGGCGCTGCCGAAATGGGCCAGAAGCGCGCGTTTGCGGCTGGCCCCCACGCCTGGCACATCATCCAACGGGGTTGCCCCCACCGATTTGCTGCGCTTGGCACGGTGCGTGCCGATGGCAAAACGATGCGCCTCGTCCCGCATGCGCTGCACGAAGTAAAGCACGGGATCGTTACGGCGCAAGGCGAAGGGCCGCTGGCCGACGCGGTGGAATTCCTCTTTGCCGGCGTCGCGGTCGATACCCTTGGCAACGCCGATCATCGGAATGTCCTGCACCCCATGTTCGCCCATGATCTGCGCCACGGCGCTGACCTGTCCCGCGCCCCCGTCGATCAGCAGCAGGTCCGGCCACAGACCCAGCGAACGATCGGGGTCCTCCTTCTGAAGCCGCTTGAAACGGCGGGTCAGCACCTCTTTCATCATCCCGAAATCATCGCCCGGCGTCAGGTCATCGCCACGGATGTTGAACTTGCGGTACTGGCCTTTCACGAACCCGTCGGGACCCGCGACGATCATTGCCCCGACCGCATCGGTGCCCTGAATATGGCTATTGTCATAGACCTCGATCCGCTGCGGCGGCGTCGGCAGATCGAACGCCTCTGCCAGCCCAGCCAAAAGCTTGGTCTGGGTGGCACTTTCGGACATTTTCCGCGCCAGCGACTCGCGCGCGTTGCGCGCGGCCCCTTCGACAAGCTCGGCCTTTTCGCCACGCTGCGGCACAAGGATCTCGACCTTGCGGCCCAGCCGTTCTGACAGCGCGTCCTGCATCAGATCGGGGTTTTCCAAAGGATGCGACAGGATCAGCTGCCGGGGCGGTTCCTTGGTGTCGTAGAACTGACCGATGAAGGCTTCCAGCACTTCGGGCGCTTCGATGTCAGACCCGACGCGCGGATAGAAATCGGCATTGCCCCAGTTCTGATGGGCCCGGATGAAGAAGACCTGCACACAGGCCTGCCCGCCCTCCATATGCAAGGCGATCACATCCGCCTCGGCCACGCCGCGCGGGTTGATGCCCTGCACCGTCTGCACCTGCGTCAGCGCGCGGATCCGGTCCCGCAAGGCGGCGGCGCGTTCGAATTCCATCTCGTCCGAGGCCTGCTGCATCTGCGCGGCCAGCGTTTCCTGCACTGCGGTCGAGCGACCCGAAAGAAAGCGCACGGCATCCGCCACTGTTGCCGCGTAATCCGCCTTGGAGATCTGCCCCGTGCACGGGGCCGAGCACCGCTTGATCTGGTGCAGCAGGCAGGGCCTTGTCCGGCTGGAGAACATCGCGTCCGAACAGTTTCGCAGCAAGAACACCTTCTGCAACTGGTTCAGCGTCCGGTTCACAGCACCCGCACTGGCGAAGGGGCCGAAATACTGCCCCTTGTCCTTGCGCGCGCCGCGATGCTTGGTGATCATCGGAAAGTCGTGATCGCCAGTGATCAGGATATTCGGAAAGCTTTTGTCATCGCGCAGCAGCACGTTGTAGCGCGGCTTGAGCTGCTTGATCAGGTTCTGCTCCAGCAGCAGGGCCTCTGTCTCGGTCCGGGTGGTCAGGAACATCATCCCGGCGGTTTCCGAGATCATCCGCGCGATCCGCCCCGAGTGACCCGAAGGGCGCGCATAGTTCGACACCCGTGCCCGCAGGTTGCGCGCCTTGCCCACGTAAAGCACACGGCTTTGTGCATCCAGCATCCGATAGACACCCGGAGAGCCGTCAAGCGTCTTCAGATAGTCCTGGATCAGAGCATGTCCGGTCAGCGGTTGTGCGGGTAATTCGGTCATGGTTTCAGAGGTATGATTCTTCCGGTGCCTCTGCAATCTTTGTGAGGCCGGGGCAAGGGTAAACCTGTCCACGGTTTCTGTGGATAACTCTGCCGATAAGTTTTCGGCATCGGGAAATTTTCCTTAGTTACAGCCCGCTTCTCTGTATTGCCTGTTTTTTAGACATATTAATAAGCATCTGTTATTAAACGTAATTTTTTTGCCATGCTGCAAAATATTGAAAACATTAAAGTTTTTGTAACGATGTCGTAACCGCGTCGTGAACAGTGCAAAACTTTGACGTCCCTTGCCCCGCATATCCGTCGAAACGGCATTCAAGGGCCTATTCGACACCCAGCACATCAGGCGTCTGCCAGCCCAGATGCTGGCCGCCGTCGACGCAGATCAACTGTCCGGTCACGGCGGGCGCATCCAGGAAATACCCAAGCGCCGCGGTGATATCAGCCGGATTTGCGCCCCGCCCCAGAACGGTTGCCGCGCGCTGGTCGGCAAAGTGCCGGTCGGACTGGCGCGCGCCCTGCAAGGTCGGCCCCGGACCGATCGCATTGACCCGGACCCGCGGCGCCAGCGCCTGGGCAGAGGTTTGCGTCAGGGCCCAAAGCCCCATCTTGGCCAGGGTATAGGTCATGAACTCGGGCGTCAGCTTACGGACCCGCTGATCGATCATGTTGATGACAAGCCCCTGCGCCACGGGTTCGCCTGCGTCATCCTGCACCGCTTCGGGGATGGCCGCGGCCATGCCTTGGGTCAGAACGAAAGGGGCCCGCAGGTTGCTTTCGAAATGCCGGTCCCAGCTGGTACGGGTCGCGCTGGCGATGCTGTCATATTCGAAGATCGAGGCATTGTTGATCAGGCAGGTCACCGGCCCGCCCAATGCCTGCATGGCATCAGGGATCAACCTTTGGGTTGCTGCCTCATCCAGAAGATCGGCCTGCAGCGTCACGGCGCGGCGCCCCTTGGCGCGAACCAGGGCGGCCACATCCTCGGCCTCGGATTTCGACGCGGCGTAATGTACGGCCAGATCAAACCCGCGATCCGCCAGGTATAGCGCCATGGAACGGCCCAGCCGTTTGCCTGCCCCGGTCACCAGCGCGATCTTTTGCATTTGCCTACCCCTTTGCCTGCCCCGATGGGTCAGATGAACATCATCGATACATAGGTCGCGTAGAACACGATCAAGATGATACCCCAGGCGCGCCCGATATTCTGACGCAGGAAGACAAACGGGATCAGCAACAACGAGGCCGCCAGCATCACCCACAGATCATAGGTCAGGAACTGGCTATCGACCGGGATCGGTGCGACCAGGGCGGCAATCCCGATGATGGCCAGCAGGTTGAACAGGTTCGACCCGATCACGTTGCCAAGCGCCACATCGGCCTGCCTGCGGACAGCGGCCATGACCGTTGTCGCAAGCTCCGGCATCGACGTGCCGACAGCCACCAGCGTAAGCCCGATCACGGTCTCGCTGATGCCGAAGGTGCGGGCGATCACGGTTGCGCTGTCCACAAGGATATCCGCGCCCAGCGGCAGACCGATCAGGCCCAGCACCAGGAACGTGACGATCTTCCACCAGGGCATGTCGGGATCGGCGCCTTCGAGGTCGTCAAGGTCATCCGTCCCGTCCACGCCTTCGGCCACGACAGCCGCGATCTTGTGATTGCGCGCATCACGGAACATGTCGGCCAGGGCCAGCGCCAGCGCGCCCAGCATGATCAGCGCGGCGATCCAGTCGAACACGCCACGGAAGGCCAGCAGGATGAACAGCACCGAGGCCGCGATCATCACCACGAAGCTTTTGCGCGTGTCATGTTCCGCCGTGTGCATCACCGCGATCAGCGCCGGAATGCCCAGCACCAACAGGATGTTCGCGGTATTCGACCCAACCACATTACCCAGCGCGATCCCTGGCACGCCGGACATGGCCGCCTGGACCGAGATCAGCAATTCGGGCGCGGATGTGCCGAAGGCCACGATGGTCAGGCTGACGATCAGCGCCGGGATCCCGATCCTGAGGGCCAGGTTCACCGCCCCTTTCACCAGCGCATCGCCAGCAAACAACAGGATCACAAGCCCAAGGGCTGCCATCAACCAAACCATCGTCTATCCTTTTCGATGTCCACAGGAACACGGGCCACGCCCTATGCGATAACGCCCGCAAGACGGGCATCGCGCCGATTGAAGGCGCTTTTGCCCGGGGAATTTCAGCTTGCCGAACATGGCAAGAACGCCCATGCCCACAAGAAACAGAACAACAATCTTGAGGATCACGTCATAGCCCGAAACGCGCGAAAGCCGCCCGCTCCTCTATTCCGGCAAGGGCGTCCTGCGCCAGGGTTGCACCAAACCGCTGGAACAGGCCGCGACGACGCCCGTAGCGGGCAAAGCGCGTCTTGTCGCCATAGAGCTCCTTGAGCTTTGGCTCCAGGTGACCGATCCCGTCGATCAGCCCCAGCTCATGCGCCCGCGCGCCCAACCAGAACCGGCCCGTGAAAAGGTCGGCATCATCCGCCAGCTTGGCGCCACGCCGTGACCGGACATAGGCCACGAAACTGTCGTGCAGGCCGCCAAGCAGTTCTTTCAGGCGCGCCACGTCTTCGGGTTTTTCCGGCAGGAAGGGATCCAGCATGCTCTTGGAGTCAGCCGAGGTATAGACCCGACGTTCGACACCCTGGCGCGCCAGCGCCACATGCGCGCCGAAGCCCGCCGAGATCACGCCGATCGACCCCACGATCGAACCGGTATCGGCCCAGATGTCATCGGCCGCCGCGGCCAGCCAATATCCGCCAGACGCCGCCACATCCTCGACAAAGGCATGAACCGGCACTTTCCGCTCTGCCGACAGCCGCCGGATCCTGGCGGCAATCAGCGCCGATTGCACGGGCGAGCCTCCGGGCGAGTTGATCACAAGCGCCACGGCTGCGGGCTTGCCGCGCCGGAAGGCGCGCTCCAGCACGGGTCCCATGACCTCGTCGCTCAGCGGGCTGCGCGGCCCGGAGCCGATGCTGCCAGCCAGGCGCACGACAGATACAACGGGGTCTGCCTTCAGGAAGGGTATAAAGCGTTTCATGGCCTGCATGTAGAATGTGCCCCCCTGACAAACAAGGCGCGCAGGCCAAACAACCGGCAGCCGGGGCGGTTTATTTCGCCCCAGGCCCACCGATATGCCGCGACGGCCGGTTTCAGCCTTTCAGACGGCTGAGCCAGCCTTTCTTCGCAGGGGCATCTGTCGTTGCGTCATCCTCGGCCGCCACATCGGCGGGGCCTTCAATGACCGTCTGGAAATTCTCGAAGAACTGGTCGGCCATCTTCTTGGCGAAACCATCGATCAGCCGGCTGCCCAGTTGCGCCAGCTTGCCGCCGACTTTCGCCTCGACGTCATAGATCAGGCGGGTGCCTTCGGGGATATCCTCAAGGCGCACCTTGGCCTCACCCTTGGCGAAACCCGCCGCACCGCCCTTGCCTTCGCCGGACAGTGTCAGGCTTTCCCCCTCGACCATGTCGGACAGAACCACCTGCCCCTTGAATGTCGCTTTCACCGGGCCGACCTTCTGTACCACCGTCGCCTCGAAGCCGTCAGCGGGATTGCCCGTCACCTCTTGCGCGCCGGGCACGCAATCCTTCAGCACATCCGCGCTGAGCAAAGCTGCCCAGACATCGGAGCGGGGGGCCTTGATGTCGCGTTGGTCGTTCATCTGCATGGGTGTTCAGTCCTTCCTGAGCCGCGTGTCGGCATGGTCTTCGCGCCAGACTACCCCAGCGTCGCGGCTGCGCCAAGCCGTGAGGCGCGGTTGCAAAAAGATGCTGGCCCGCGGCCGTCGTCAGGGATAGGCATGACGTGATTGCAAAGGTATCCCCATGCGAACGCCCCTTGTCACCGTCCCGCAAAACACCGCCGCGGGCATTCTGTTCGTGCTGGCGGGCATGACGGCGATCTCGATCAACGATGTGCTGATCAAGCAGCTGTCAGGGGGCTACCCGCTGCATCAGATGGTCTTCATCCGGTCGGCGATCGGGATCATTTTCAGCCTGATGCTGGTGCAGATGGAAGGCGGCTTCGGCATCCTGCGGACCCGCACGCCGGGGCTGCACCTGATGCGGGGGCTGCTGGTCGTGATCTCGAACCTGACCTATTTCGCGGCGCTTGCCGTGATCCCGCTGGCCGAGGCGACAGCGCTTTTCTTCGTGGCGCCGCTGATGATCACCCTGCTGTCGATCCCGCTGCTGGGCGAAAAGGTGGGCCCCCTGCGGATGGCCGCGGTCACGGTCGGTTTCGGCGGCGTGGTTCTGATGATGCGACCATGGGAAAGCAGCACGGAGGTGTCGCGCTTCATCCTGTTCCTGCCTGTCCTGTCGGCGCTGACCTATGCGCTGAACCAGATCATGACCCGAAAGCTGGGTGCCACGACCCGCGCCTCGGCCATGGCGGTCTATATCCAGGGGATCTTCATCGTGGTCTCGCTGGGCTTCTACGCGGTGGCGGGCGACGGGCGCTTTGCCGAAGGGGTCGAAAACGGATCCGTGCAATTCCTTCTGCGCGCCTGGGTCTGGCCCGAAGGGAACGACCGCTGGCTGTTCATGGGGCTGGGGCTGAATTCCGCCATCATCGGCTTTGCGCTGGCCCAGGCCTACCGGCTGGCGGATGCGGCGGTGGTCGCCCCCTTCGAATACATCGGCCTGCCGCTGGCGATCTTCTGGGGCTGGCTGATCTGGGGTGACATCCCGGCTCCGGTCGTCTGGGCGGGCAGCGCGCTGATCCTTGGATCGGGGCTGTTCGTCTTCATCCGCGAAAGGATGCAGAACCGCCGCCCGCCACTGCCGCCGGTGCAGGGCCGGCAATAGCGCCGAGGCGCAGGGCCGAGGGGTCGCATGCGCTCCGCGCGGGGATATTTGGAGCAAGAAGAAACAGGGCGCCGGAAATCCCCTTTCGCGGGGCGGGCTTTAGCGCGATAGTCAGGGCATGATCGAGAAACTGGAGATGTTCATCGCCCTGGCGCGCGAGCAGCATTTCGGCCGCGCGGCCGAAGCCTGCGGCGTCACGCAACCCAGCCTCTCGGCAGCGATCAAGCAGCTTGAGGATCAACTTGGCGTCATGCTGGTGTGGCGCGGCTCGCGCTTTCAGGGGCTGACACCCGAAGGCCAGCGCGTTCTGGAATGGGCGCGCCAGATCGTGGGCGACGCGCGCACCATGCGAGAGGAAATGCGTACCGCGAAGCAGGGCCTGTCGGGCAACCTGCGCCTGGCGGTGATCCCCACGGCGCTGACGATGGTATCGGACCTGACAACGCAATTCAGCCGACGCCATCCCAACGTGCGTTTCACGGTCCGCTCCAGCACCTCGGCCGAGATCCTGGCGCTGTTGGAGAATTTGCAGGTCGATGCCGGCATCAGCTATCTGGACAACGAGCCGCTGGGACGCGTTTCGACGGTCCCGCTCTATGATGAACGCTATTGCGTGGTGTTGCGCGCCGACGATCCCCTTGCGGCACAGGGGGAACTGCGCTGGTCAGACCTTGGCGATCTGCCCCTTTGCCTGCTGACACCCGACATGCAGAACCGTCGCATCATCAACCTGCACATGGCCGAAGCCGGGGTGAGCGCGGCCCCCAAGGTCGAGGCGTCATCGGTCATCGTATTGATCAGCCATGTCCTCGCCGGGGGCTGGGCCACGGTCCTGCCGCTGAAGGCGGCCGAGATCTTCCTGGCCGGTGGCGACCTGGTTGCCTTGCCGCTGACCGCGCCGGACGCACATCACGCCGTCGGCCTGATCGCACCCTATCGCGAACCGCATACCCCGGTTCTGGCGGCCCTGATGCAGCAGGCGCATACGATCGCGGAAAAACGCCCCGGCACCGTCGCCTGACTCTCGGGCGGCACGATCTTTGCTTCCGACGCGGGGATTGGCCCGCGTCTGAGTTCTTCTTGCTTCAAATATCCAGTAACCGGACCGTGCCGCTGCTCAGGCGGTTTTCTGGTCCAGCGCGAAGCAGGCCGCATATCCCGTCGCCGTCGCTACCGCCAAGGGCGCATCAACCTTGCAACGCGGCATCGCCAGAGGGCAGCGCGGATGAAAGGCGCAACCGGGGGGCGGGTTGATCGGGTTCGGGATCTCGCCTTCCACCGGTTTGCGGCGACGACCTGACAGCGCCAGATCCGGCACCGCATCCAGCAGCATGCGCGTGTAGGGGTGCTGCGGGTCGGTAAACAGGCGCTTGCCATCCGCCACCTCGACCAGCCGGCCCAGATAAAGCACCCCGATCCGGTTCGCCATGTGACGCACAACGGAAAGGTCATGGCTGATGAACAGGTAGGTCAGCCCCATCTCGTCCTGCAGATCCTTCATCAGGTTGAGGATCTGCGCCTGCACCGACACATCCAGCGCCGAGGTCGGTTCGTCGCAGACGATGAATTCGGGCTTGGAGGACAGCGCGCGCGCAATCGCGATCCGCTGGCGCTGACCGCCTGAAAACTCATGCGGGAACTTCTCGGCATCCTTGGCGGACAGGCCGACCGTGTCCAGAAGCTCGCCCACGCGATTGGACACATCCGCACCCTTCAGCAGGCCGAAGGTATGGATCGGCTCGGCAATGATATCGCCCACGCGCCAGCGCGGGTTCAGGCTGGCGAAAGGATCCTGAAAGATCATCTGGAAACGACGCCGCAATTCGCGCATCTCGGCGCCTGCCGTGCCGGTCATGCGGTGGCCATCGAACGCGATCGTTCCCTCGGATGCCCCCAGAAGTCCCACGACCATCTTGGCGATGGTCGATTTGCCGGACCCGCTTTCGCCCACCAGCGCGAAGGTCTCGCCGCGCTTGATCTCGAAGCTGACATCGGCCACGGCGGTCAGATATTGCTTTTCCTCGCGTTCGAGCACCCGGTTCAACCAGGGTTTGGACACATCGAAGTAGCGGGTCAGATGGTCGATCTTCAGCAATGCATCAGACATCGGCCTTCTCCTTCGTCGCGACGCTTGCTGCATCATAAAGCCAGCATGCCACCTTGCGCCCGTCCCCGCGCTCGATCGGATCGGGGCGATCTCTGAAGCAGCGGTCAAAGGCACGTTCGCAGCGCGGGTTGAAGGCGCAGCCCTGCGGGATCGCGTTCAGCCGCGGCATCGCGCCGGGGATCTGCACCAGGCGCGCATTGTCCTGTGTAAGCGTCGGGATCGAGCCCATCAGCCCGGAGGTATAGGGATGCTCGGCCGCGGTGATCACCTCGCGTACCGGGCCGATCTCGGCCAGGCGCCCGGCATAGAGCACCGCCACCCGATCCGCCGTTTCCGCGATCACGCCCATGTCATGGGTGATCAGCATCACGGCAGCCCCGCGTTCGGCGCAGATTTCCTTGATCAGGTCGATGATCTGGCTTTGCACCGATACGTCCAGCGCGGTTGTCGGCTCGTCCGCGATCACCAGTTCAGGCTCGGCGCAGAGCGCCAGCGCAATCACCACACGCTGCCGCATCCCGCCCGAGAAATGGTGCGGATAATCGTCGATCCGGCGCGCGGCGGCGGGAATGCCCACACGGTCAAGCAGGGCGATGGCGCGCCTGCGCGCCTCGGCGTCGGACAGATCCATATGGGTGCGGATCGTTTCGATCAGCTGCTGGGCCACCGTGTAAAGCGGGTTGAGGCTGGTCAGCGGGTCCTGGAACACCATCCCGATCCGCTTGCCGCGGATGCGGCGCATGGATTCGGCATCCAGGTTGTCGATCCGCTGGCCTTTCAGCAGGATCTCACCGCCCGCAATCCGGCCCGGCGGCTCCAGCAGGCCGATGATCGCAGCGCCGGTCAGGGATTTGCCGGCCCCGGATTCGCCGACCACACCCAGCACTTCGCCGGGCATGATGTCAAAGGACACGTCGTCGATCGCGGTCAGGATGCCGCGGCGGGTGGGAAATTCGACCCGCAGGTTGCGGACGGATAGCAGAGCGTCGGTCATGATCTTACCTCAGCCTTGGGTTCAGCGCGTCGCGCAGCCAGTCACCCAGCAGGTTGACGGACAGCGCCAGTAGCAGCAGCGCGATGGAGGGGAACAGGATGATCCACCATTCGCCCGAGAACAGATATTGCTGACCGATGCGGATCAGCGTCCCAAGGCTGGGCTGCGTCGGCGGCACGCCCACGCCCAGGAAGGACAGCGTCGCCTCGGCAATGATAGCCAGCGCCAGGCCGATGGTCGCGATCACCAGAACCGGGCCCATCACGTTGGGCAGGATATGCCGCAGCACGATGCGGGTGGGATGCACACCGATCACACGCGCGGCCTGCACGTATTCCTTGGACTTTTCGACCATCGCCGCGCCGCGCACCACGCGGGCATATTGCACCCAGTCGGACAGGCCGATGGAGACGATCAGCACCCAGATCGCGACCTCCTCGCGCATGGTGGGGGGAATGAACCCGCGCGCCACACCGAAAATCAGCAGCGCGATCAGGATCGACGGAAAGGACAGCTGCACATCGGCGATCCGCATCAGAAGGCTGTCCACCCAGCCGCCGCGCCATCCGGCCAGCAGGCCCAGCCCGATCCCCAGCACCATCGAAAAGACCACGGCGGCAAAACCCACGAAAAGCGAGATGCGCGCGCCGTACAGGATGGTCGAAAAGATATCCCGGCCCTGGTTGTCAGTCCCCATCAGGTAGCTGTTGCCGGTGAACTGGTTCGGCACACCCGGCGGCGTGAAGCCGTCCATCAGATTGAGCGAGGCGGAATCGAAAGGGTTGAAGGGCGCGATCCAGGGGGCCAGAACCGCCCCCATGATGATGATCAGCGCCACCACCGAGGCGACGATGGCCACGGGCGAATGACGGAAGGACCAGGCGATGTCGCTGTCCCACATGCGTGCAAGCCGGTTCATGGCAGCCTCTCCTTAATGGCGGGTGGCGGCGCGGTCCACGCGCAGGCGCGGGTCCACGACGTAATACAGCAGATCGACGATCAGGTTGATGATCACGAAGACCAGCGCAATCAGCATCAGGTAGGCGGCCATCACCGGCACATCGACAAAGCGCACCGAATTGATGAACAGCGCCCCGACACCTGGCCACTGGAACACGGTTTCGGTGATGATCGCGAACGCGATGATCGAGCCAAGCTGAAGACCCGTGATCGTGATCACCGGCACCATCGTGTTCTTCAGCGCATGGCCGAAATGCACGGCGCGATTGCTCAGGCCACGGGCGCGGGCGAACTTGATATAGTCGGTTCGCAGCACTTCCAGCATCTCGGCCCGGACCAGGCGCATGATCAGCGTCATCTGGTAAAGACCAAGCGTGATCGCCGGCAACACGAGCGATGCGCGGCCCGAAGGCGTCAGAAGCCCGGTCGTCCAGTTGCCGATCTGCACGGTATCGCCGCGTCCGAAACTGGGCAGCCACTGCAATTCGACCGCGAAGACCCAGATCAGCAGCACACCGATCAGGAAGGTCGGCAGCGACACTCCGATCAGCGACACGGTCATGATGGTGTTGGACAGCCAGCCATTGCGGCGCAGCGCTGTATAGACGCCAAAGCCCACACCAAAGACGAAGGCCAGCACTCCGGACACCAGCGCCAGTTCCAGCGTGGCAGGCAGGCGCGACAGGATCAGCTCCATCACCGGCTGTTGCAACCGGTAGGAAATCCCGAAATCACCCTGCACGGCCCGGCCAATGAAGGTGGCGAATTGCGTCAGGAACGGATCGTTCAGCCCCAGCAGCTCGCGCAGCGCCTCGCGGTCTGCGATCGTCGTTTCCTGTCCGACCATCGAGTTGATCGGATCGCCCACGTAACGGAACAGGGCGAATGACACCAGTGCCACGACCAGCATCACAAGCACCGATTGCAGGATCCGTCGGATGATATAGGCCAGCATGGTAAATCCGTCCTTCGCCGCAAATTAGGTCAGTCTTGCTGTCTTAAAGCAAAACGCCCGCGCAGCGATAGACTGCACGGGCGCAAGGATCAAGCAGGATCAGTTGCCGAAGGTGACCGTGGTCATCTTGGGCTGGTTTTCAGGATGAACATCCAGGTTGATGCTGTCCTTCATTGCATAGGCCAGCATCTGGTTGTGCACGCTCAGGAAGACGCGGTCTTCCATGACCTTGCCCCAGATTTCCGCAATCAGCGCATCGCGCGCCGCAAGATCGGTCAACGTCGCCAGCTGTTCGATCTTCGCATCCAGATCCGGGTTGGAATAACGCGACCCGTTGTAGCTGCCGTAGCTGTCTTCGCGGGAATGCACCAGGAAGTTGAAGATATAGGCGCTGTCGAAGGTCGGCACGCCCCAGCCCAGCAGGTAGAAGTCGGTTTCCCACTTCTCGATCAGCGGGAAATGCAGGCTGCGCGACTGCGACACCAGATTGGCGTTGATCTTGGCGCGGCCCAGCATGCCGACCAGGGCCTGGCAGATCGCCTCGTCGTTCAGGTAGCGGTCATTCGGGCAGTGCAGGTCGATCGAGAAACCGTCGGGATAACCCGCCTCGGCCACCAGGGCTGCGGCACGCTCGTAATCGGGCTTGCCATAGGCGCTCATCTCGGCGGTCCAGCCGTTCACGAAAGGCGGCAGCGGTGCCGCCGTCGGCTGCGACTGGCCGCGCATCACGACCTGCTGGATCGCGTCACGGTCGATCACCAGCGACAGGGCTTCGCGCACTTCGGGCTTCTTGAACGGGTTGTCATCCACATTGGCCGAGATCAGCTTGTCCGAGGTCATGTCATAGGAGAAGAAGATGTTCCGGTTCTCGGGGCCGGTTGCGATCTTGATGCCATCGGTCTGCTGAAGGCGTGCGATATCCTGCACGGGCACGTCCTGCACCACATCCACCTCGCCCGACAGAAGGGCAGCGACACGGGTCGCGGCTTCGGCGATCGGGGTATAGATGATCTCGGTCACGGCGGGGGCCGTATCCCAATGATCCGCGAACGCGGCCATCACGGTACGCACTTCGGGGTCGCGGGACACCAGCGTGTAGGGGCCGGTACCGTTGGTGTTACGCACGGCGAAGTTTTCCTCGCCAGCCGCGAAGTTCTGCGGCAGGACCACGTCATTCGCCTCGGCCCAGCCCTTGTCCATCACGAAGGTGTTGGTCAGGTTCTGCACATAAAGCGGCGACGGCCCGGTCATCTTGACGTGTACGGTGTAGTCGTCGACCATCGACACGCTTTCAACCGCGGAATGCAGCGCCTTGAAACCCGAGCTTTCCGCCCGCGCGCGATCCAGCGAGAAGACGACGTCTTCGGCGGTGAAATCAGATCCGTCATGGAACTTGACGCCTTCACGCAGCTTGAACACCCAAACGGTGGGATCTTCGGCGCTGATCATCCATTCGGTGGCCAGACGCGGCTGGAGCGAGCCGTCGGTGGCACGGCCAACCAGCGTTTCATAGATGTGGTGCAGCAGCGTCGAGGTCGGCCCCTCGTTCTGCGAATGCGGGTCAAGCGTCAGCGCATCGGCGACACGCGCCCAGCGCAGGGTTTCGGCGCTTGCCGCGGTCATGGTCAGGGCCAGAGCGGCGCCAGCCATCAGCATGGCGCGCCCGGTACGCACAAAGGCGCCCGCGTTCTGTTTGGAAAACATGGATATACTCCCATAGATGTGCCGAGAGGTCCGACAAGTCGCCCCCCGGTCGTTTGCAGCTATTTCTGTCCCGCAATGCGGATGGTGCGCGAAAGATACCTGTTAGCGCCGATCAGGTGCAACCCGTTTCGCAAAACGCCCGCCCGCAGCTATCGCAACGTCAAGCAGGACGCGATCATCAGGCCCATTCACCTTTGCGGAAAACAGGCACCCGGCGCCCATCGGCCTGCACGCCGTCGATGTCGATCTGATCGGATCCGATCATCCAGTCGATGTGGATGGCGCTGCTGTTGCCGCCCTGCGCCGCGACCTGCGCGGCGGTCATGCTTTCACCGCCCTTGAAGCATTTGGAATAGCACTGGCCAAGCGCGATATGGCAGGCCGCATTTTCATCGAACAGCGTGTTGTAGAACAAAAGACCCGACTGCGAGATGGGCGAGCCATGCGGCACCAGCGCCACCTCGCCCAGGCGGCGCGCACCCTCGTCGGTGTCCAGCACCTTGCGCAAGACGTCCTGCCCCCTTGTGGCATGCGCCTGGGTGATGCGCCCGCCTTCAAAGTGGACGCGGATGCCGTCGATCAGGCTTCCCTGGTGCGACAATGGCTTGGTCGAGGACACATGCCCTTCGACGCGCAGCGCATGCGGCGTGGTAAAAACCTCCTCGGTGGGAATGTTGGGATTGCAGACGATCCCGTTGCGCGCAACCGAAGCGCCACCCATCCATTCATGCCCATCGGCCAGCCCCACGGTCAGATCGGTGCCCGGCCCGGTGAAATGCAGCGCATGGAACGCCTGCCCGTTCAACCAGTCGGACCGTTCGCGCAGCTTGGCGTTATGCGCGGCCCAGGCCGCGACCGGATCGGCCTGATCCACGCGGGAGGCGGCAAAGATGGCCTGCGCCAGCCTGCCGACAGCCGCATCGGCGGACAGGTCCGGGAACATCAGCTGCGCCCAGGCGCGCCCCGGCCAGGCGACGATGTTCCAGTTGATCGCGAAATTCGTGATCCGTTCGCGCGCCGGTGTATAGGCGATGGAATTGGCCTTGTTGGCGCGCCCGACCTTGTCGGGGTCTTCTGCAGCAAGCAGCATCGGATCGTCGCCGACAATGGCCAGACGCGCCGCATTGGCGTCAAACGCCTGCCCCATGCCGTCATAAAGCCAGCCCGCCGCCCGGTCAAAGCTGGCCTCCGCACCATGGCGATACCGCGCCAGCGCGACCTCGGGATCGGAAAACAGCGGCGTCACCAGCCCCGCCCCGGCCCGATAGGCATGTTCCGCAATCCGCCGCACCAGCGGCAGAGCCTCGATCGGGGCGGTCATCACAAGATCCTGGCCCGGCTGGAGGTTCAGCCCCACCTTGACGGCCAACTCTGCCAAACGGTCAAGGCTGGCCGCGTCGATAGGTCCGGCTGTCGGTGTCTCGTGGCGCGTCATCTGGGTTCCCTTCACTGTGATATGGCTGGACCATAGCCGCGCCACCGGAACCGTCAACAGGCGGCCATCGCGCCTGCGGCGCCGCACCACAAGAAAGATTGGCCTGTTGCGGGAACTGGCCTAGGCTTGGGGTAGCATTGGCACCTCAAGTGACAGGGCGCACATGAACACATCATCCGTCAGTTGGCCTCTCATTCCTCTGAAGATCGGGCTCCTGAAGGTCGGGGTGCTTCTTCTGCTGGCCGGTTGCACCATGACGCTGGAAGACCGGGAACTGCCGCAGGACCCGTATGGATGGCACGGGGCAGGCAAGATTGTCACGCTGGCGAATATTGGTGACAGCGCCGAACTACGGCGCGGTTACGCAGAAATGGCGCGCGGCGCGGTCTACTTCGGGGCGCTGCATATCGACCCTGTCAGCGCCCGTTATGCCTATGCGCGGAACTGGAATTCGATCGAGGCGGCCATCACTGTCAGCGCAGCAGTCTGCGCCCGGGATGCCGGCAGGCCCTGTACCCTGGCGGCCTTGGCCTTGCCCGATCCCTTGCCGCCCGGCACGCGCCGCGCCAGGGGTTTCAGCGTGCAGACATTGCACCAATTTCGATTGCTCTACGCCGACGTGCAGAAACAGGGTCTTTGGGGGGCCTATGCCATCTCACCGCTGGCGGCGCAGGGGTTTTCGGCGCAAGAACCATCAGAAGCCGCAGCGCGCCAGACGGCCTTGCAGAATTGCACCTTCCGCCTGGAGGCAGAACTGACCCAGATCGGCCCCACCGGCGCAGCAGCTGCGCGGAAAGCCGGTCTTGACCGCTGCGAGGTGGTTCATGTGTCGACGCCATGAATTCACCCGGTCAAGCGAAGCGAAGGCGGCAGGCCTGGTGACCTGCAAGAGAGGGGCCTTGGCTGTAGGCCGGGCGTTTCTTTTGCAAAAACAGCAAGCTGGCGTTACCCAGATCACAGTCATCTTCGGATACGCCGCCATAGACCCTGCCTGCGCGGCCTTGGCTGGCCGAGTTTCCGCCGCCTGTCCTGTCGGCAGGTTCAGGCACAGCCCCGCTTGTTGACCAGGCAGGGCAGAAAGCGCAGCAAAAAAGGTATCCCTTGATCGGGCCCAGGCATTTTCAGGATATTGGGAGAGATGTGGGGCAAAACGCCTTGAAGGCTGTTTTATCCAACAGTTTCAGGGGTAAGTGGCGGACTGGGGATCCGCCTAACACTAAACCGCCCACATTCAAGAACGTTCTATATAACTTGTTTTACAGTGACTTATCTGAATTTGTAAGTTCAACTATCCGCATCAGTCCGCTTGCGTTCCCATAAAACCGGGCTATTTTAGGGGAACGTTTATGGGAACGACCACCGCATCGTCACGGTGTTGCTGAAGGACAGCCCCAATGCCAAAGAAGCTGAGCAAAGCGTTGACGCCCCTGCAGGTAAAAAACGCCAAGCCGGGACGCCATGCCGATGGTGATGGCTTGCATCTGCTGGTCAAAAAGACTGGATCGCGGTCTTGGGTTTACAGATTTATGCTGGATGGCAATGCACGCGATGTCGGGTTGTCCCGGTGCCCTGAGGCAATGGAGCTACTGCGCAGGTCGGGCGGCGAAGAACTAACCCTGGCACAAGCCCGTGACGTCGCTGCGATATATCGCATGAAGGTCAAGGCGGGGATTGACCCACTGGCAGAGCGTGAAGAGGCTGCAGCAAAGGCCGCTGCGGCAAAGCAAGCGCAGCAGGTGGCCAGCGTGACCTTCAAGGCCACTGCTGAGGCATATATCGAGGCCAATGAGGACAACTGGCGCAACGCCAAACACCGCCAACAGTGGAAGAACACGCTGGAAACCTATGCCTACCCTTTCATAGGGGAGATGCCTGTCGCTGAAGTAGACACGCCACATGTGCTCACGGTGCTGGAACCGATCTGGAAGGCCAAGCCCGAGACCGCCGGGCGGGTTCGTGGCAGGATTGAAGCGATCCTGGATGCAGCCAAAGTAAGGGGGTACAGGAAAGGCGAGAACCCTGCACGCTGGCGCGGCCATCTGTCCCAGATACTACCAGCCCGCACAAGGCTGTCGCGGGGCCACCACAAGGCCGCCCCCTATGCTGAGATACCGGACATCCTGCGCCAACTGCGAACGCGCAAGGCAGTTGCAGCGCTTGCCCTAGAGTTCACCATTTTGACAGCGGCCCGCACTGGCGAAGCGATTGGCGCAACCTGGGCAGAAATTGACCTGGACAAGGCTGTCTGGACCATTCCAGCAAGCCGCATGAAGGCAAGCCGGGAGCACCGCGTACCACTGCCAGATCGGGCCATGGCCATTTTGGAAGCGGTCAGAAAGCTGGGGAGCCCGTGGGTTTTCCCCGGCGCAAGAGGCGGTCAAATGTCGGGCATGGCCATGGCTATGCTGCTGAGACGGATGAAAAGCGAGGTCACAGTGCACGGGTTTCGGTCCAGCTTCCGCGACTGGGCCGCCGAATGCACCGGCTATCCGCACGAGGTCTGCGAAATGGCGCTGTCACACAGCATAGGGAACAAGGTCGAAGCTGCGTATCGGCGCGGCGATCTGTTCGAGAAACGGCGGCGCCTGATGGCCGAATGGGCTGATTTCTGCGCAGGTGGCAGCGCGGTAAGCGGTGAAGTAGTGCCACTACGGGCAGCTTCGGGCCCTCAAAATGGCTGAGCGCATTTTTGCAGAGGTTCAAGACGAGCTCGCACAGGTTTGGCAACCGAAGTTCGACCAAGCTGAAAGCGATGCCGAACGTGGCGCAATTCTGCTGGAGTTTGTGCTGGAGAGGGAGCGCTTCCGCAGTGGCATAACTGCACCGGGGGAAGAGAGAGATGGCCTCGACCGCAAGACACTTGAAAAGCTGTGTCATCCTGAGACACTTGGCCCCAAGTTCAGTCGCGACGAAGCGGTTTTCCGTCGTCTCGCAAGCGACCCAGCTTCAGCGGCCACATATTTGATGCAGGCTATTCGCGAAAGAAACGAACAACAGTCAGCGCGGGCCAGAAAGCCCCGCCCCCGACGCAGGGACAGCATCACAAGGCTGATCGAAAACATTGTCATGCATAATCCTAAGATCAGCGCAAAAGACCTTGGGCGAAAACTAGAGACCGATTGCGACATAACTCTTCTGGATGCCGAATATCGTCACAACATCGACGCGTCTGTCCTGAAGGTTTCAAATCTCCCAAGCCGCGTGTCGGACGCGAGGAAGCGTCTCTCAGGGTAATTTTCGGGTTAGCCAGGTTAAGCCTGTCTGTCCTTTGCTGAACTACCTCGGTCAACAATGATCGAGGTCAACCATGCCCAGCACTATACACACCCCAAAACTCGCCTACAGCATCCGCGAGGCCTGTGAAGCATCAAGCTTGGGCAGGACAACCATTTATGCGCTGATCGGCGCAGGTAAGTTGCAAGCCGTACGGGTGGGAGGCAGGACGGTTATTCCAGCGACGAGTCTCAGCGCCTTGGTCGGCATGGCATGCGAACGCGATACCACACTTGGCAACACGGCCGCATCATGACCGTGCCAGCAAAAGAGCCAAAAGTCTTGCCTGTCTGCGCGGACAGGATCCCCCCTTTTCTTAAGGGACTCAATCAATGGGTAGTCTGGGGCGCGGTTGCAAAAAAGGGCGGTCGCGTGAACAAAGTGCCGATCGATCCGACCACTGGACTACCGGTCAATGCGCATGATCCGCAGAACCACCTGAGCTTCAATAAGGCACTTTCTGCCTACCAAGCGGGGAAGGCGGATGGTGTGGGCATTGTTCTGACAGGTGAACCAGTACGGCACGAAGAAGACGGGCAGCCGGTGTTCCTCGTCGGAGTTGATCTGGACAAGGTCCACGCGGACCCCGAACGGGCGGCACAGTTGCTAAGACCGTTGCGCGGGGCTTACGTGGAAAGATCGCCAAGCGGCCAAGGTCTGAGGGTATTCTGCTTGTCACACCACAAGCCCCACAGCGGGCAGGGGGCGGGAGGTGAAATCTATGCACAGGGGCGGTTCCTTACAGTGACGGGGCAAAGCGCGCGCGGCACAATTCGTGACTGCACCGAGGGTGTGCAGGTTCTGGAACGGTTGCTCTGGCCTGAAAAAACACGTCACAGCGAAAACGTGGTGCCGTTTCCAAACGAACTCTTCGAAGTCAACCAGCGCATAATTCGTAGCGGGTGGGTCGAAACGCCCGAGAACATTACCGGTGTCAGGAATGCTCTGACCTACATACCACCAGAGTCCGAATATGACCTGTGGCGGTCAATCATCTGGGCAATTGCATCGTTGAATTGGACCTGTGGGCTAGAGGTTGCAGAAAAGTGGAGCTCAGGAAGTGCGGCACATTGGAACCACGATGACGGGGAAGAAGTGCGGCGCGCTATCGCCGCGCTGTTTGAGCAATATCGGTCAGATAGGGGGATCAGCATCGGGACGCTTTATCATCATGCTTATGAGAACGGCCTGCCGCGCCCTGAGCGGCCAACATCGCCTTTGTTCGCATTGCCCGACCCCACCAAGCCGACCGCGTCGAGCAATATACAGATCTTGTCACGGGGCGACCTCGATGCGCTCCCGCCTATGCGGTTCACAGTGCCGGGCGTTCTTCCCGAAACTGGGGTCGCGGCCATCTACGGTGAACCAAGTAGCGGCAAAAGCTTTCTGGCGATCGATCTGGCTGCAAAGATTTCTTCCGGCAACCCCACTTGGTTCGGAAGGCATGTCGTCTCGCGCGACGTTGTTTATGTCGCCCTTGAAGGAGGGCGGGGGATACAGCAGCGGTGTCAAGCCTGGGACGTGGTGAACGGGTCACACGCCGGCAAACTAAAGTTCGTTCTTTCCGATCTCAGCCTTCTTGATACGGACGGGGTCGATAGCTTCATAAAAGCTGTCATGAATGCCTGTACGCCTGGCGCGGTCATCGTCATTGACACCCTGGCACAGGCCACGGCAGGCGCAGATGAAAACTCCGCCCAAGACATGGGCTTGGTCATCAAGGCCGCTCAGGCCATCGCCACGGCGATCTCTGGCCTCGTTCTGCTTGTGCACCACAGTGGTAAGGACGCGTCGCGCGGACTGCGAGGGCATTCCGTACTTAATGGCGCAATGGACGCAGTGATCAACGTCGAACGGGATCGTCAGACGGGCCGGCGCAGTTGGCGCGTTACGAAAATGAAAGACGCGGATGATGGGGCGTCCGGGCAATTCGAGCTTGAGGGGGTCGCCCTGGGCACGGACAAGCAAGGCGAACGCGTTACCAGTTGCGCCGTTAGAGAGCTGACCGCCATATCCGCCTCATCTACCGGTAAGCCGGCAATGCCGACGGGTCAAAATCAGCGGGCTGTATTTGATGCACTGCGCGCCCGACAGGATGCGAATAAGGGGTGGGACAGAGCGATTGTTAACCAGATCGCCAAGGAGGCACTCAACAGCGTTCAAAGTCAGCACCGCGCGACCCGTGCAAAGTCAGCGATCGAGGGCCTTATCGACGGCGGCTATATCAACGTTGATGAGGGGGATATTTTTCACCTCACTCTTCCACCGGATCACCCACCGCCCGCTCCCCTATAGGGGGGAGCGGGGCGGGGCGGTGGTGTGATCACCACCTATTGCCACCGTTTCGGTGATTTCGGTGGTGTCGCTTCCCCTTCATCCAAGAGGTGCTGCGCAAACCAGAAAAAGGAAACCCTCATGCGTCCAATCAAACCATGCCGAAAAGCTTTCAACGAAGCCCAGGCATTCCGTGCCACCGTTCCACTGCCCAAGGGTCGATACAAGCTTGAACAGGCCCAGTGGGAACTGCGGCGCTTTCGATCCGACATCGACAGCATCATCAAGATTGTCCGCAATGGCAATGCAAAGACTGCCAAAGCTGCGCTGGTGTGCTGCGCGCCCGCAGAGCGCGCAGTATTCCTCAAACGTATACCGCGGCACATCGCCAACATCCTCGGTCGCTTGATCCTACCCGCAATTGCCAAACTTGAAGCCGATGGCGTATCGCGGCAGCAAGCAAGAACACTCCTGCAAGACGCCAAGCAACGGGCTGACGATATAATAGACAATGCCGATCACGTTCACCGCCTGCTGAAGGCGGGCATTAAGACCGAATACGACGCTATGCGGGCCGGTGGCTCTCATCTCCGTCAGTTGGTCGACAGCGCCGAAGACCTCGTACAGACGGCGCTCGCGCTATGTCCGGTCGATAGTTGACCAGGTCGGTGGTGGCGGCGATGCGGCCATCACCGACCCGCATCCTCGCAACGTTGAAAGTAGCTAACGCTATTCTTGCCGCGTTCGTGCGAATACTTCTGACGGTGCTGCCAGACATATTCGAACCCTTCTCGTCCCCGACAGTGCCATTGCTAGTTGGAGAATGCGCGCATTCAGCTAACCCGCTTTCTGCGGACCGCCGCGGCAAACATCGGGCCAAATCTATTCCACCAAAACCGAACCGTTTCATGGCTGATCTCGATGCCCCGCTCATGGAGCAAGTCTTCGACGTTCCGAAGCGAAAGCGAGAACCACACGTACAGCATGACCGCCAGGCGGATGATCTCAGGGCTGGTTTTGAAATACCGAAATGGGCTGCGTTTTGTCATCTGGCGAGGCTATGAAACCGCCATGCCCGTCTCAAGCCGAATTGTTCTTACAGTGCCCGGCCATGCACTCACGCGTGAAGCCGGGCCACTGGGTAGTGGCAAGGCAATTCTTTTCTGTTCAGACCATTAGGACGGTCGGTGCTGTCACTTCTTCCACCCAAGCCATCAGCGCAGCGGGTTCTGGTGGCAGCGGGATTGCCAGGCCTTCAGCGAAAGTCTCGAAGGCCGGTTGGTTTAGAATATTGAGGCCGACAAGTACTGGGATATCCATTTCAACTGCCTTGGCGATAATGTCACGAAACCCCCGCCCTTCGGCTTCATGTTTGCCGAATTTGTTAATGATCAACAGGTCCGCACCGGATGACAGCCCGGTCGCGACAAGCCCTACCGCCGTTTCCAGCGCGGCCGGATCAAGGCGACACCCCCGTGCAAGCGCGCCGAGATCTTGGCTGATGCGCAGAACCGCACCATGGGGCAACACCCGCACATCCATGTCGCATGGGCCTGCATCGGCGCGCTCACTATTGATCTGGACGGTCCCGCAACATTTGATGCCGCGGCCGGCGAGATCGTTTGCCAGCCGTTGAAGCAACAGATCAGTATCGCCGCGTTCCGACGCCATCGTGTAGGCAAGTTTCATGTCAGCTCTCCTCAAGATTGGCTGAAGGGATGGAATTCGACCAGCGCACCAGCCGGCAGGCTGTCCGTATCGGCGGGTAGAAACATCAGCCCATCCGCCAATGGAAGGCATCCGACACGCGCTGAATGAGTGGCATCCTCAAAACTGATGATCTCGCGCCCTTGGGCGTCGAATCCTGCAAGCGATACAGGCCTGAGTTCACAGCGCCCTGGTTTGCGGTAGATCGCAGCTTCGGTAACGACGTGCCGACGGGTCGGAGCACCGGCCACCTCGCCGGTCAGACCACGGACCAACGCCATTCCGAACACCTGCCAAGTGACGAAGGCCGCAACCGGATTGCCGGGCAAGCCAAGCCAATACGCCTTCCCGATACGCCCAACAGACACCGGTTTACCTGGCTTGATCGCCACGCCACTGAACAGGGTTTCGCCACCGAGTTTCAGGAAGGCAGGCTTCACATGGTCTTCTTCCCCGACCGAGATGCCGCCGGTGGTTATGACTAGATCGGCTTGTGCCGCCATGTTGCCCAATTGACGGACTAGGCCCGGAAGACTGTCGGCAGCATGAGCAGAGACTACTATATCAAGGCCTAATTCGGCAAAGCTTGCTGAAAGCATCGGCCTGTTCACGTCCCAGATCTGTGCGGCCTCTCGCACACCTCCGGCACGACGCACCTCGTCGCCGGTGACCAGAAGAGCCACGCGCAGCTTTCGCCGGACCCTGACGACCCCTGCGCCTGCTGCGGCGCAGGCGGCGATGTCCCTCGGTCCCAGCCTTTTGCCCTTGTCCAAGATGGTCGCGCCCTTGGCCATGTCGCTGCCTGCAAGGCGGATGTTCAGCCCTGGTGCAGGACGGCGGGTCAGGTGAATTACGTCACCGTCGCGCAGGACGTCTTCCTGCATCACGACAGCGTCCGCGCCATCCGGAATCGGTGCGCCTGTGAAGATACGCGCCGCCACAGCCCCAGCGACCGATGTCTTGGCCTCCTGCCCGGCAGGAACGCGCGCCACCACCTGGAGCACCCAGGGGCCGGGCCCCGTGAGGGCCGACGTTGCGATCGCATAGCCATCCATGGCAGCATTATCGAAGGCTGGTACCATCGAACGGGACCGGACCGATTGGGCGAGAATGCGGCCGACGGCGCTGTCCAACGCCACAGCCTCTGTTCTGCCGACCGGTGCGGCATGCGCCGCAATCCGGGCAATTGCCTCGTCCATAGTGATAAGGGAATGAATCATGTCCTGACGGTCACAGCCGCAACCTTGTGATGCTATCGACAAATGAATGGTCATTGCGCCGCCTCCTGCCCGAAATGGTCCACCTGGAAATGTCCAGGTCCGATACTGCAATCGAGGTCGCGCAAGCGCCCGTCCTTTAGTCCGTAGATCAAACCATGCACGCGGATATCAGCCCCTTGGCGCCATGCCCGCTGCAGGATCGGTGTCTCGCAGACCCGCCGCACGCCCTCGACGACATTCCATTCCGCCAATCGATCGCGCTGCGCCTCGAGGTTGGGCTCGCGTCCCAGATCGACCGCGTAGTTTCGGCCGAGGCGCCGGATCGGCTCCAGCCAGTGATCGGCCAGTCCATGCGGCAAGTCCTCGGTCGCAGCCTTGACGCCGCCGCAGCCGTAGTGGCCACAGACGACAATCTCACGCACGTTCAGGGCCTCGACCGCGAATTCCAGTGCAGACAGTAGGTTCATATCCGAGGAATGGACGATATTGGCGACGTTGCGATGGACGAAGACTTCGCCCGGATCGAGCCCCGCAACCACGTTGGCCGGAACCCGACTGTCCGAACAGCCGATCCAAAAGAACTCAGGGGCCTGAAGGGCGGCAAGGCGGGTGAAATAATCCGGTTCTTCGGCATGACGTCGTTGCGACCATTCCAGGTTACGCTCCAAAAGATCAATCAACATCGGTGGCCTCCTCAAAATCGCTCAGTCCGCGCCGTGAAAGCATGTGTTTGGATAAGGTTCGCAGATCGACCCGAGTCAGTCTGGCCCTAGCAATAGGCAAAAGAATCGCGTTCTCGGCAACGAGGTGCCTGCGCACGCGCGCCGCAAACCTGGACAATACCGTGCGATCCTCGGGGGTCAGATCGGCACCGCTATCCAGGCAACCAGCCAGCATCTCACGCACTTGAGGCAGCAAACGCATCGCCTCATCCTGATCGGCTTTGATCCGGTCGATCACGCCCTCAATCGCATCCTCTTGCGTGCAGCGCTTGGCAAGAAGCGGGAAAAGGTCCTCCTCTTCGTCGCGCAGGTGGACATTCATTTCTTCGTTCAGAAAGCGCAGCACACTCATTGTTGCCTGGCGATTGAGGGAGTCCGCCGTTGCCAGCCCGTCGATCACTGCGCAAATCTGACGTTCACGCAGGTGGTCTTCGCTGATGAAGACCAGAGGATTTGCAAGCAGGCTCGGGTTCGTCGGTTTATCACCGCTCCCACGCAGCGTTGGCTCTGACGGTTTCATCACACGTCCTTTCGCGTGGCTCAGATCGGCGCAAGGCTGGCGCCGGTGATCTGTGCGCCTTGGGCCAGAGTTTCAACGAATTCCCGCGATGCCCGTGCCCAAGCCGCCTTTTCCAGCGCTTGCGCGATCCTGGGGCGCACAGTCTCATAGGGCAGAACCTGACCCGGCGCGGTTGCGTTCAGACGAATGATGTGCCAGCCGTGACGCGAAAGAACGGGCGCGGGGCTGATGCCGCCCTCAGTCAGGGTGAGCAGCGCCGCCTCGAACTCGGGCACGGTGTCGCCGGGTCCAAGCTGACCCAGATGACCACCAGATGCCTTGGAGCCACAATCGCTGTCGCGGGCGGCAGCGGCGAACCCCTTTGCCTCACCATCAAGCCGCGCCAGCAAGGCAACGGCCCGCGCTTCGGCCAGCCCACGCTCGGCATCGTCGCGAGGGTCGCAGGCACACAGGATGTGCGAGACGTCCCATAGCGGCGCAGAGCGGTAGCGGTCGGGGTCCTTTTTCCATTCCGTACGCACCGCGCCCTCCGCGACAGGCGCGATTTCCAGCGCCTCGTCCAGAAGCACGCGGATCAGGGATTCGTCTTCGGTCTCGAAGCGGTTCGGCGCCATTTCGAGCGGGTCGGGCACCAACTTGCGGCGCCTCGCCTCTTGCAACAACAGGGCGCGGATCGTCAGCGCCTGCGCCGCCTTGCGCCAGGCGATGCCGGGTTTGTCCTTGGGTGCAGCGTGGTTCTGGGCCTCGGCGGCGATTGCCGCTAAGGGGATGGTCTCATTGTTCACAACAACATCGGGAAACAGGGCCATGTTCATCGCACTCACTCCGCCGGTGTGTCGGCCATCGGGCCGGATTTACCCTGCCGCGCATCATGCGCACGGCGGCGTTCTTCAAGCGGGCGGCGGCGGCGCGAACGGACGATCTGGTAGCCCGGCCGCGTCAGCAGGTAGCGGAAGGGTGCTGCGAAACCGGACCAGATGTGCACGAGCCGGGTAAAGGGGAACAGGATGGTGATGATCAGCCCAAGGAAGATATGCAACTTGTAAAGCCAATGCACGTCCACCACGGTCACCCAGGCATTGATGTTCCACGTCACGACGCTTTGCGACCAGGTCATGAACCGGACCATTTCCGACCCGTCCATGTGCTGCAGCGTCTGGGTGATCGTCAGTAGGCCGATGGCCAACTGCAGCCAGATCAGGACCATGATCAGGATGTCGGGAAAGGTCGATGTCACGCGGATACGTGGATCAACCAGTCGGCGATGGATCAGCATCGTCGAACCGATGAGCGCGGCGATACCCGCCGGCCCGCCGATCAGGACCGCCATCCACTGCTTGAGACCATAGGGAATGCCGATCGCATCCAGTACCCAGATCGGGGTGAACAGCCCGACAAGGTGGCCGAAGAACACCGTGAGAATACCGACATGGAACAGGATCGAGCCCCAGATTAACTGCTTACGGCGCAAAAGCTGACTGGATGAGCTTTTCCAGGTAAAGGGATCACGTTCATAGCGGGCGATCGAGCCCACCAGGAAAACCGTAAGGGCCACGTAGGGCATCACCCCGAACAGCATGAAGTTGATATCGAAATTGTCGAACATGTCATGCGCTCCTGTTCAAATTGGTGGCGGGGGGGGCCGCCTTGAGGGTCGGCTTGTCCATCAGGGCCAGCATGTCGCGGACCTGTGGACAGCCCGCATTCGGGTCGGGGCCGAAAGTGACCTCGGTTTCCTCCCAGACCGCGTCCAGCGCATCCAGGTCGGTTGGGTCGTCGTCAGGTTGGGCCAGCATCTCGGCCACCGTACCAGCATCGGCTTGTGCCCCGGCAAGCTGGGAAAGAGCGGCGAACGCGGCGGCATATCCGCTCTCGCGCCGCACCAGACGGGTGGCAAGCGCGTCGAAGATATGGGCCGCGTCCGCCAAAGTGTCCTGCACTTCTGCGAAGGGACGCGTCGACAGGAATTCCAGCAGCACCGGCAGGTGGTCCGGCAATTCCGAGGTGGCGGGTTCGAACCCGCCCTCCCGGTAGGTCTCGATCAGGCTGACCATCGCCCCGCCCCTGTCCCGGCTTTCGCCATGGACATGTTCGAACAGATTCAATGACAAGGTGCGCGACCGGTCGAAAAGCATGACATAGCTTTCCTGCACGTCGAACAGATCCCCCTGCCCCACGCTTTCGGCAAGCCCGTGCAACGCGGCCCGCGTCTCTTCCGCGATACGGGGATCGGCGCCCAGAATGGCCCCGATATCGGGCATGGCGGCCTGAAGCTCCTGCGAGGGGTAGCTCAGCGTCAGTGACAGGGCCTTGAGTGTGCGGTCCATCATCAGAATGACTCCAGCGGAAGGGCAAAGGACTTCTTCTTACCGCCGAACAGGGTCGTCTTGCCCGTCTCGCCGGTGGAACAGCCATTGCCGTCGGTGAACCCGCAGCCGCCGCGGATGTCGGCGCCTGCTTCGTTCTGTTCGCGATGCGCGGTGGGGATCGCGAAACGATCCTCGTAATCGGCAATCGCCATGATCTTGTACATGTCCTCGATCATCCGGCCCGACATGCCGACGCGGGCGGCGATGCCTTCGTCGCGCACGCCATCCACGGTCAGCGCCCGCATGTAGAGCCGCATTGCGGACATGCGTTCCAGCGCGTGAACGATGGGGTCCTCGTCGCCCGCCGTCAGCATATTGGCCAGGTACTTCACCGGGATGCGCAAGGAGCGCACATCGGGCATCTGGTCGCTCATCGCGATCTGGCCGGCCTGGGCGGCGTTCTGGATCGGCGAAAGCGGCGGGATGTACCAGACCATCGGCAGCGTCCGGTATTCCGGATGCAGCGGGAAGGCGACCTTCCACTCCATCGCCATTTTCCAGATCGGACTGATCTTGGCGGCCTCGATCCAGTCTTCTGGCACACCGTCGCGACGGGCGGCTGCGATTACCTCGGGGTCGTTGGGATCAAGGAACACATCGAGTTGCGCGCCGTAGAGATCGGTCTCGCGCTCGCTGCTTGCCGCCGCTTCGATCTTGTCGGCATCGTAAAGGATCACGCCAAGATAGCGTATTCGCCCGACGCAGGTTTCCGAACATACTGTCGGCTGACCGCTCTCGATGCGCGGATAGCAGAAGGTGCATTTCTCGGATTTGCCCGATTCCCAGTTGTAGTAGACCTTCTTGTAGGGACAGCCCGAGATGCACATCCGCCAGCCGCGGCATTTCTCCTGGTCGATTAGGACGATGCCGTCTTCTTCGCGCTTGTAGATCGCGCCCGATGGGCAGGACGCGGAACAGGTAGGGTTGAGGCAATGCTCGCACAAGCGCGGCAGATACATCATGAAGGTATTCTCATACTCTCCATAGATTTCCTTCTGCACATCCTCGAAGTTGTAGTCCTGCGACCGCTTCGAGAATTCGCCACCCAGGATTTCCTCCCAGTTCGGCCCCTTCTCGATCTTCTCCATCCGCTCGCCGGTAATCTTCGACCGGGGCCGCGCGGTGGGAAAAGCGTTCATGTCGGGCGCCGACTTCAGGTGGTCGTAGTCGAAATCGAACGGCTCGTAATAGTCGTCGATCTCGGGCATCGATGGGTTGGCGAAGATGTTCGCCAAGATCCGCCATTTCGCCCCCTGCTTGGGGTGCAGCTTGCCGCTCGCCGAGCGGGCCCACCCACCGTTCCAGCGCTTCTGGTTTTCCCAGTCGGTGGGATAGCCGGTACCGGGCTTGGTCTCAACGTTGTTGAACCACGCGTATTCGACTCCTTCCCGCGTGGTCCACACGTTCTTGCAGGTGACTGAGCAGGTGTGACACCCGATGCATTTGTCGAGGTTCAGGACCTTGCCGATTTGTGCGCGAACTCTCATTCCGCTGCCTCCACTTTGCGGGTTGCGGGCGCGTCCAGCCAGTCAACCTTTTTCATCTTCCGCACGATCACGAATTCATCCCGGTTACTGCCCACGGTGCCGTAGTAGTTGAAACCGTAGGACAGCTGCGCGTAGCCGCCGATCATGTGTGTGGGTTTCAGGGTGGCGCGGGTTACCGAGTTGTGGATCCCGCCACGGTTGCCGGTCTTTTCCGACCCGGGGGTGTTCACGATCTTTTCCTGCGCGTGGTACATGAATAGCGTGCCCTGCTTGATCCGCTGGGACACGACCACCCGCGCGGTTAACGCACCGTTGATGTTGTAGGCCTCGACCCAGTCGTTATCGACCAGCCCCGCCTTCTGAGCGTCCACCTCGGACATCCAGACCACCGGCCCACCCCTGTTCAGCGTGAGCATCAGCAGGTTGTCGGTATAGGTGCTATGGATGCCCCATTTTTGGTGGGGCGTGATGAAGTTCAGCACCACATGCAGGCTGCCCTCGGCCGCGTCGTTGTTGACGGCTGCTGTGATGGTCTTGAGGTCCACCGGCGGGCGATAGCTGACAAAGCCTTCGCCGAACGCGCGCATCCACAGGTGATCCTGGTAAAGCTGCTGCCGCCCGGTGAGGGTCCGCCACGGGATCAGTTCGTGGACGTTGGTATAGCCCGCGTTGTAGCAGACCTCCTCACTTTCGATCCCCGACCATGTGGGGCTGGAGATGATCTTGCGCGGTTGCGCCGCGATATCGCGGAAGCGGATCTTGGTGTGATGCGCGCCTTCCGCCAGATGGGCATGGTGGCGGCCGGTGGGCTTCTCCAGTTCCTCCCAGGCCTTTACGGCCACCTCGCCGTTGGTCTCGGGCGCCAGCATCAGGATCATCTCGGCCGCGTCGATGGCGGTTTCGAGTTTCGCGTGCCCTTTGGACACGCCCTCGTCCTGCACCACACCGTTGAGGTCGCGCAGATGCTTGACCTCGACCTTGGTATCCCAAGTGATGCCCTTGCCGCCATTGCCCAGCTTTTCCAGCAGCGGGCCAACCGAGGTGAACTTCTTGTAGAGATTGGGGTAATCCCGCTCGACCGTGATGTAGTTCGGCGCGGTCTTGCCAGGGACCAGGTCGCATTCGCCCTTTTTCCAGTCCTTCACATGAGCCTGCGCCAGTTCGCCGGGGGTATCGTGCAGCAACGGAAGCTGGACGATGTCTGTCTCGACCCCAAGCACCTCGGGCGCGACTTCCGAAAACTTGCGGGCAATCGACTTGAATATCTCCCAGTCCGACTTGCTCTCATAGGCAGGATCCACCGCAGCCTGCAGCGGGTGGATGAACGGGTGCATGTCAGAGGTGTTCAAGTCGTCCTTTTCGTACCAAGACGCCGTGGGCAGCACGATGTCGGAATAGACGCAGGTGGTGGACATGCGGAAGTCGATGGTGACCAGCAGGTCGAGTTTCCCCTTCGGAGCCTCATCATGCCATACGGCCTCCTTGGGCATCACACCGCCTTCCTCGCCCAGATCCTTGCCCATCACGCCGTGATCAGTGCCCAGAAGGTGCTTGAGGAAGTATTCGTGGCCCTTGCCGCTGGACCCCAACAGGTTGGACCGCCAGACGAACAGGTTGCGTGGCCAGTTTTCCGGCGCATCCGGGTCCTCACAGGACATTTGCAAATCGCCGGATTTCAGCTGCTCGACAACATAGTCCTTGATCTCTTTGCCGGCCTTCTTCGCCGCCCTTGACACCTCTAGCGGGTTGGTCTTCAGCTGCGGCGCAGACGGCAGCCAGCCCATGCGCTCAGCCCGGATGTTGTAGTCGATCAGGCTGATGTCCCAGTCACCTTCGGGCGCCGTGGGCGACAGGATCTCGCCCGCGCGCAGCGTCTCGTAGCGCCACTGATCGGTGTGGGCATACCAGCAGGAGGTCGAGTTCATGTGCCGCGGCGGACGATTCCAGTCGAGCGCGAAGGCTAGCGGCTGCCAGCCGGTCTGCGGGCGCAGCTTTTCTTGCCCCACATAGTGCGACCAGCCGCCGCCCTCTTGGCCGATGCAGCCGCACATCACCAGCATATTGATGATGCCGCGATAGTTCATGTCCATGTGGTACCAGTGGTTCAGACCGGCCCCCAGGATGACCATAGACTTACCATGCGTCTTTTCAGCGTTGCCCGCGAACTCACGAGCGACTGCGATGATCTTCTCGCGCGCAACCCCGGTAATCTTTTCGGCCCAGGCGGGGGTATAGGGGCTGTCGTCGTCGAAATCCTTCGACACCCAATCGCCGCCCAGCCCACGGTCAAGCCCGTAATTGGCGCAGAACAGGTCGAAGACGGTGGCGACAAGCACTTGCCGGCCATTGGCCAGCGTCACGCGCCGCGCGGGAATGTTGCGGGTCAGTATCTCGGGGTGGTCGCATTTGACGAAATCGCCCGTGGCGGAACCGCCGAAATAGGGAAAATCGACGCCAACGATCTCATCGTGATCGCCCTCCATGATCTGGCTCAGACGCAGTTGGGCCTCGGCACCTTTGGCACGCTGCTCAAGGTTCCACTTGCCCTCTTCGCCCCAGCGGAACCCGATCGAGCCGTTGGGGGCAACGACCTGGCCCGATGCCTCGTCATGGGCGACGGTCTTCCAGTCGGGGTTGTTGGTCTCGCCCAGCTTGCCGTCGAAATCGTCCGCGCGCAGCATACGGCCCGGCACCAGATGGCCGTCCTTTTCATCCAGGCGCACCAGCATCGGCATGTCGGTGTATTTGCGGGCATAGTCCTCGAAATAGGCGGCCTGTCGGTCAAGGTGGAACTCGCGCAGGATCACATGCCCCATGGCCATCGCAAGCGCCGCATCGGTGCCCGCTTGCGGGTTCAGCCATATATCGCCGAACTTGGCAGCTTCGGAATAATCCGGGCTGACCACGGCCGACTTGGTGCCGCGATACCGGACCTCGGTGTAGAAATGCGCGTCGGGCGTGCGGGTCTGCGGCACATTCGAGCCCCAGAGCATCAGGAAGCCCGCGTTGTACCAATCGGCGCTTTCAGGCACGTCGGTCTGTTCACCCCAAGTCTGCGGCGAGGCTGGCGGCAAATCGCAATACCAGTCATAGAAGGACATGCAGGTGCCGCCCAGAAGGCTCAGGTAGCGCGAACCGGCGGCATAGCTGACCATCGACATCGCAGGAATGGGCGAGAAGCCAAACACGCGGTCGGGACCCCAGGTTTTCGCGGTATAGGCGTTGGCGGCCGCGACTATCTCGGTTGCCTCGTCCCATGTGGCCCGTACGAAGCCACCCTTGCCACGCGTCTTGGTATAGGACGCGCGCAGGACAGGATCGTTCTGGATCGCGGCCCAGGCCGCAACCGGGGTCATCGTCTCGCGCATCTTGCGCCAGGCGCGCATCAGGCTGCCCCGGATCAGCGGGTTCTTCACGCGGTTCGCGGAATAGAGATACCAGCTGTAGGACGCCCCCCGCGCACAGCCGCGCGGCTCGTGGTTGGGCAGGCCGGCGCGGGTGCGCGGATAATCCGTCTGCTGCGTTTCCCAGGTTACGATCCCGGACTTGACGTAGATCTTCCAGGAACAGGATCCGGTGCAGTTCACCCCATGGGTCGAGCGGACGATCTTGTCGTGCCGCCAGCGGTTTCTGTAGGTATCCTCCCAGTCGCGGTTCTCGCGGGTGGTCTGACCCCAACCGTCTGAGAATTGCTCCAGTTCCTTGCTCTGGAAGAAGTTCAGTTTATCGAGCAGATGGCTCATTTGGCTGTCCTTTCGGGTGTCCGGTTACGGGCGGCGACCTACGCCGCCCGAGCATTCGGTTGGGTCAGTGTGCGGCTTGGGCGGCGGCACCTTGCGGCACCCGGCCATGTTCGATTTCATGGAGCAGCCCACCGGGGCGCGTGTAGACGGCCCAAGTGATCACCACGCAGATCGCATAGAAGATCAGGAAGCCCCACAGCGCACCAACGGCAGACCCGGTCATTGCAATGGATGTGCCGTAGGCCTTGGGGATGAAGAAGGCGCCGTAAGCCGCGATAGCCGAGGTGAAGGCCGTGATCGCGCCGGATTCCATGGCGATTTGCCGCTTGCGCTCTTCCAGGCCGAGATGCGGCATCAGGCGCGGCACTTCGCGGCCCATGATCACCGGGATCATCTGGAAGGTCGAGGCATTGCCGACGCCCGTCAGGAAGAACAGTGCCATGAAGCAGGCGAAGAAGCCGATGAAGCTGCCGACGCCCAGGAAAAAGATCACGCCAAAGGTGGCGACGATCATCACCGCGAAGGTCCAGAAGGTCACCCGCCCGCCACCGAAACGGTCGCTGATCCAGCCCGTCGCGGCCCGGCTCAGCGCACCGACAAGCGGCCCGAGGAAGACATAGTTCAGCGCGTTGATTTCGGGAAAGGCCAGTTTCGTCAGCAGCGGGAAGCCCGCCGAATAGCCGATGAAGCTGCCGAAGGTACCCGTATAGAGGATGCACATCAGCCAATTGTGCCTGCGCCCGAAGATCACCGACTGATCGGCAAAGCTGGCGCGGGCGTCCGCGATGTCATTCATGCCCAACCAGGCCGCGATAGTGGCCGCAAGGATGAAGGGCACCCATACGAAGCCGGCGTTCTGCATCCAGAGCTCGCCACCGGCGGACATGGTCTGCGGCTGCCCGCCCAGCGCCCCAAAGACCCCCGCCGTGATGACGATGGGCACCAGGAACTGCATGACCGATACGCCCAGATTGCCCAGACCCGCGTTCAGTGCCAGCGCATTGCCCTTTTCGGCCTTGGGAAAGAAATAGCCGATGTTGGCCATGGAAGAGGCGAAGTTGCCGCCGCCGAAACCGCAGAGAAGCGCAAGCACCAAGAAGATGAGGTAGGGCGTCTCAGGGTTTTGCACCGCATATCCGATACCCATCGCGGGCAGCAGCAGCGAAGCGGTCGACAGAGTTGTCCACAGGCGCCCGCCGAAGATCGGCACCATGAAGCTGTAGAAGATCCGCAGCGTCGCCCCCGAGAGGCCTGGCAAGGCGGCCAGCCAGAACAACTGACCCGGTTTGAAATCGAAGCCGATCGCGGGCAGGCGCGCCACCACGACGGACCAGACCATCCAGACAGAAAAGGCCAGCAACAGCGCAGGGATCGAGATCCAGAGGTTGCGCCGCGCAATGGCCCTTCCCTTGTCATTCCAGAACTGGGCGTTTTCCGGCTGCCAGTCGTCAAGAACGCGCGGCATCGCAGTGCGCTCGGGATGATGGACCTCCTGCATCTCGGGAAGTTGCGGCAAGCTGTCCAGGACCTCGCCATGCGCCTTGCGCTCCATCGCGCGGATCGACAGGTGCATCCAGCCGAGTGCAATTGCCACCAGGCCGAACAGCAGGGCAAAGCAGCTTGTGTAGATACCCGTCAGGTCCAGCAGGGCACCGAAGGCGATGGGAAGGATAAAGCCGCCCAGGCCGCCGATCATGCCGACCAGCCCGCCGACGGCACCCACATGATGCGGATAGTAGACCGGTATATGCTTGAACACGGCCGCCTTTCCGAGACTCATGAAGAAGCCGAGCGCGAAAAGAACCGCGATGAAGGGCCAGAACCCCATGCTGGTCGAAAAGGCGATCGGCCCCTCCTTGCCGGCGATGATGTAATCGGTCGGCGGATAGGACAGCATGAACAGGAACAGCATCGAGAAACCGAAGGTCCAGTACATCACCGCGCGCGCACCGAACTTGTCCGAAAGGTGCCCGCCATAGGCTCGGAACAGGCTGGCCGAAAGGCTGAAGGACGCCGCCGCCATGCCCGCCGTCTTCACATCCACGCCATAAACGTCGATCAAGTAGTGCGGCATCCACAGCGCCAGTGCCACGAAGGCACCGAAGACGAAGAAATAATACATCGAGAAGCGCCAGACCTGAAGATTCGCCAGCGGCGCGAACTGTTGGGCCAAGCTGGGTGCCTTGACGCCGGACTTGCGCCGCGCGACCAGTTCGGGATCGTCCTTGGCGAAGATGAAAAAGCCAATCCCCATCAGCGCAAGCCCGATGGCCCAGACATGGGCCACGCCCTGCCAGCCATAAGCCACCATGACGAAGGGGGCGATGAACTTGGTCACCGCCGCCCCGACGTTGCCCGCGCCGAAGATCCCCAGCGCCGTGCCCTGATGGCCGGCATCATACCAGCGCGACACATAGGCCACCCCAATGATGAAGGATCCCCCCGCCAGGCCGACGCCAAGCGCGGCCAGCAGATACATCGGATAGGTGCTGGCCCAGGTCAGCGACCAAGTTGCCACGGCCGTCAGCAGCATCTGTGCCGTGAACACCAAGCGGCCACCGTATTTTTCGGCCCATACACCGAGGAAAAGCCGGGTCAGCGATCCGGTCAGGATTGGGGTCGCCACCAGAAGCCCGAACTGGGTGTCGTTCAGACCCAACTCGGCCTTGATGGCTACACCGATGATGGAAAAGATCGTCCACACCGCGAAGCAGGCGGTAAAGGCGATGGTGCTCAACGCAAGGGCCCGGTTCTGATCCGAACGCGGGATTGTGTCTGTCGTCTGCATGAATGGCCCTCCGGAATTCACGTCCGCCGAAAAAAGCGAGCGATTTGCCCAATGGTCTGACGCGCCTCCCCTGCAGAAGACTTGATCCAAATCAATAATTTCCGCAAATCCTTGAAAACAAATGATTTAGTGAAATTCATCAAGGCGGCGACCAGAAGACTGCAAATCTCCGGAATACATTTTTCAAATGTTCGATTGACTGATAGCCTCTGTCTGCTTGACCAACATCAAGCCAAGAAGGGATAAGCCGACCATGCCTATCAAGACTTTCCCCGAGATTCGCGCCTTGCCGTTGTTTCACAACATGGCGGACGAAAATTTCGATTCGTTGATGCGCGCCGGATATGTGCAGACTTTCCCCCCACAGGTGGAATTGATCTCAGAGGGTGATCCAAGCGATTTCCTGCATGTCGTGGTTGATGGCACCATCGAGCTTTTTGCTGGTTGGAACGGCCGCGAGACTACGATGGCCATGGTACGCCCGGTTTCAACCTTCATCCTAGCAGCAACGATCCGCGACGCGCCTTACCTGATGTCGGCACGCACGGTCGAAAAGGCCCGAATCGTGATGATCCCGTCCGAGGATGTCAGGACGGTGTTCAATCTCGACAATGAATTCGCCCGCGCCGTAGTGACGGAACTGGCGCAATGCTACAGATCCGTGGTCAAATCGGCCAAGGACATCAAGCTGCGCACCTCGCTCGAGCGTCTGGCGAACTACCTTTTGCGCCAGCAGTCCTATGCGGCCGGAAAAGCCAGGTTCGACCTGCCCATCGAGAAGCGCAAGCTGGCGTCATTTCTGGGCATGACTCCGGAAAACCTGTCACGGGCCATCAAGTCGCTGCAGGATTACGGTGTGAACATAGACGGGACCAATGTGCATATCGCGGATCCCACGGACCTTTTGCGACTGGCCAAACCCACGCCATTGATCGACGATCCGCGGCATTGATCTTCAGACCGCGGCGCCAGCAGAAAGGCAACAAGGGGGCGCTCCATATTCGAACATTCGATGGCCTTTTGATGCCGCTCAAACGACCATAACGGAACCGCGAGACTCAGTCCGATCTACTGAGCTTTTCTCCAGTATGAGAAGATCTCTGCCATGGATGCTGCCAGACTAATTCGAACCAGTCTCTGCTTGGAAGTAACACTGACCTTATGCCGCGCAAAGACCACTCCATTCAGCAAGAGCGGCGGCACGGTTGAGTTTAAAATTCGTTCGAGTTGAGAGGCTCTGCCCCCCTGCCGTTCTCAAGCCGGCTTAATCCGACAAGACCAACTGGGATTATACGACAGCTCTGCGACCGCAGGCACACCAAAGACCGCAATCTCGGCTGCCGAGATGACTGGCTTCAACTGTCTGCCTCATTGCTCTTTTCATCAAGATAAACCCGTTGCGCAAACTGACAAAGCATCTCTGGCTGTGGTATCTTGCGTCAAAGAAGGCGGGATGGAACCCAAAGCATTGACCGAACCCTTTACCACCAGTTTCGGCACCAGAGTGGCGCGCTGTCAGGCCAAGAGCAAGCGCAGTGGCGTTCAGTGCCACAAGCCTGCTATGCGCGGTAAGGCCGTATGCCGGACGCATGGGGGCGCCTCTACGGGTGCTAAGACCATGCAAGGCCGAGAGCGTAGCGCGCAGGCCAAGACGATACACGGCTGGGAGACCCGCGAGATCAGGCGCAGACGCGCCGACAAGCTCAGAGAGCTCCGTGCGCTTGAGGGGGCCATGTTGGCCCTCGGAATGCTCAGCCATACCTAACCAGTTCCAATCACAGCATGACGCCAACCTGTTCGTGCGGAATCGTTTGTATAGGTGGAAAGGGGTGTCTTGGCACAATAGGGGGGTACCCCTAGGGTGGGGTCACACTGGGGCAAATTTTGTTTGGTGAGGTGGGGGTGCTGCGCGCTAGCGCGCGCACTATCGGGGAGCCTTTATGGTAACAGGTACGATCAGGCGCAAATAATACAACAATTTCAAGGGTAAGTGGCGGACTGGGGAGGATTCGAACCCCCGACCCCTTGATTCGTAGTCAAGTACTCTATCCAACTGAGCTACCAGTCCGTGGAGGCGGGGTTTAGCCCCAAGGTCCGGGCTTGGCAAGGGGCGATTATGGTTTTTTCGCAGAGCCGCGAAAACACGGACTCAATTGCCCTCCCGGGGCAGGGTGATCAGAAAGGTCGTGCCCTCGGGCCCGGTCGATTCAAGCTCCAGCCGGCCACCATGGCTGCGGATCAGATCCTGGGCGATCACCAGCCCAAGCCCCGATCCCCCCTTGCGCGCGCCGCCCTGGAACGGCTGGAACAGGTGCTCGCGTGCCTTGGCGGGCAGACCGGGGCCCGTATCGCTGACACGGATCACCCATGCGCTGCCTTCGGCCCGCGCCGACACGCTGATTTCCCCGGGCTGGCCGGTCTGCGCGATGGCCTGCCGTGCGTTGCGGACCAGGTTGAAGATGACGCGGAACAACTGCTCGGGGTCGGCCCTGACGGTCAGGGTGCCCGGCACATCCTCGGACAGGCTGACATCGGCATCGCCCACCGCAAGGCGTTCGCTGTCCAGAACATCCGACACGATATCCAGCAACAGGACGTCCCGCAGCCGGGGCGCGGGTTCCTCGGCCTTGCCGAAGGCCAGCGTGCTTTCGCACAGATGTACCGCACGGGTGATCGAGTTCACCAGCTTGGGCGCCAGCCGCTTGACGGCCGGATCCTCGGACATCTCGATCCGGTCCACGAAAAGCTGGGCCGAGGTCAGCATGTTGCGCAGGTCATGGCTGATCTTGGCGACGGCCCCGCCCAGTTGCGCCAACCGTTCCTTTTGCTTGAGCGCGCCGGTCAGCTGGGTCTGAAGACTTTGCAACGCATCCTCGGCCTGTCTGAGTTCGGTGATCCCGGATGTCGGCTGGATGATCCGCCGCCCATCCTCGGGGGCCTCGGCGTAATGGCTCATCGCGCGGGCCACACCTGCGATCGGCATCACAAGAAGCCGCTGCACAGCCAGGAACAGCAGGGTCGCCGTGAAGATCGAGATGACGGCCGACAGGATCAGGATGCGCACGCCATATTCCAGCATGGCCGTCCGCAACGGGCCTGTTTCCATGGTGACTTCGATCAGCAACCCCGCCTGACGGGTCGGGTTGCCAATGACACGGATCACCTGGGGAGCCTGATCAAGAAGCTGCGACAGCGCGTCACCGATCAATTCCAGGGCTGGCGGGTCGCGCAAATCGTAAGTGCGGTCCACGACCTGCGGCATGGGGGAGGCGAGGACCAGCTGCCGCACCTCATCGCGGCGCAGCACGACGTTGAAAACCTCGGCATTTCGCAGCAGCTCTTCTTCCAGATCGGGCGAAATCATCTCGTCGGCCAGTAACGCCAGGCTTGCGATCTGCGCCCGCTCAAGGCGCAGCAGCAAGTAGTCCTCGCGAAAGCGCGCTACGGACGGAACGAAGATCAGAACCTCGGCCAGCATCACGAAGATGATGGTGAGGATCAGGAACCGTCCTGAGAGCGAATGGAACATCGACGCCTCTTTACTGGGTCATGGCAGCCATCTCTGCACCAGGCGCACAACCTTTTTCACCATAGGGTTATCAAACAGTCGGGGCGAGAAATAGGCCCCTGCCGCGCGTTTGTTGATTTCGGCAATCGTTGGATAGGGTGCGACCATGCCTGCAATAGCCGACATCTTGAGGTTGTTGGCAATGGCCATCGACCACAGTGCGATCAATTCGCCGGCCTGATGGCCGACGATGGACACGCCCACGGGGCGGCCCTTGTGCACCATGACCTTGATCAGACCCTTGGTTTGCAAGGTGGCGATGGCCCGGTCGTTGTGATGATAGTCAAAGCGCGCCACCTCCAGCGCCGCACCATATTGCTTGCGGGCGGTGGCCTCGGTCAGGCCGACCTGGGCCAGCTCCGGATCGGTATACGTGGCCCAGGGGATATGCGCGGTTTTCTGCCGGGCGGGCAGACCGAACAGCGCCTGCCGGATGATCAGCCCCGCATGATAGCCTGCAACATGGGTGAATTGCAGCCCGCCTGCCACGTCACCGATGGCAAAGACGCGTTTGTTTGTGGTGCGCATCCGGTCATCGACCTTGATGCCCTGGCGCGTGGTTTCGATCCCGGCAGCCTCAAGGTTCAGTGTGTCCGTGTTGGACTTGCGCCCCACCGCGACCAACAGATGCGTACCCCTGAAGACGCGCCCGTCCTTGACCGCGACCTCGATCGCCCCGGCCTGTCCGCGGATTTCAGCGGCCAGCGCATCCTCGGCGATGGTGATCCCTTCTTGGCGCAGGTGATCCAGCACCACTGCGGCCAGTTCGGGATCATCCTTGCCCAGCGCCGTTGCGCCCTCGATCACGGTCACCTCGCAGCCCAGTCGGCGATGGGCCTGCGCCATTTCCATGCCGATGGGACCGCCGCCGATGATCAGCAGGTGATCGGGTTTCTCCCGCAGATCGAACAGGGTCTCGTTGGTCAGGTAGGGCACGTCGGACAGGCCGGGGATCGGCGGCACCAGGGGGCTGGATCCTGTCGCGACCACGATCCGACGCGCGCTGATGGTGTCGTCACCCGCCTGCACGGTCGCAGGCCCGGTGAAGCGGCCGAAGGCGCGGATCACCTTGACGCCCAGCCCCTCGAACCGCTCCTGGCTGTCGACGGGTTCGATCTGCGCGATCACGCGCGCCACATGATCCTTGGCCGCGGCATAGTCGATCTGCGGCGCGACAGGCGTGATCCCCATGGCGGCGCCGGTCGTCATCGCATGGGCGGCATGTCCCGCCGCCAGCAGCGCCTTGGACGGCACACAGCCGTAATTGAGGCAATCCCCGCCCATCTTGTGCCCCTCGAGCAGGATCACATCCGCGCCCATCTGCACGGCACCCGCCGCGACGGACAGCCCGCCCGAACCGGCGCCGATCACCAGAATATCCGTCTTGAGATGCGCCATCAGACTGCCTTTCCGCGCCGCAGCGCCTTGATCAGGATGGGCAGCAGCGCCAGAAGGCAAAGCCCCAGAAGCGGCAGCAGGATCTGCGGCTCGAATATGATGCCAAGGTTCGGCGTCTCGCCGCGTTCGAAAACCTGACCCAGACCGGCCCCCACCGATGTATAGACCACCCCACCCGGAATGATGCCCAGAAAGGTCGAGATCACGAACCGGTTGAGAGGCACGCCCACCAACGCGGGCACAAGGTTGGCGACGAAAAAGGGCACCGCCGGCACCAGCCGGATCAGGAACAGCATCGACCACTGATTCTCGTCGATGCCGTCCTTGATGCGCTTGACCGTGCCTTGACCGGTTTCCATTTTCGCTGCCAGACGTTCGCCCAAGCCCCAGCGTGCAGCCAGAAAGATCAGCGTGGCCCCGATGGTGGCGGCCGTGATGTTGATCAGCGCGCCCGGAAAGGTCGCGAAAAGGAACCCGCCTGTCAGCGTCGCGATAGTGGCCCCCGGCAGCGAAAAGGCGACGATCACCACATAGGCCAGCATGAACAGGGCAACGGTGGCCGCGTAATGCGCGTCGCGAAAGGCCAGCAATGCCTCTCGGTTGTCGCGCAGCATGTCGAAGGTCAGCGTATCGCGCAATGTAAAGGCGCCCACGCCCGCCACGATCAGGATCACGATCAGGGGCAGGCGGCGCATCCAGCCGCCTGGCGCGACCTCGGATGGGGGATGATGATCTGCCTTGTCGCGCATGCGCTTTGTCCTTTTCTGAATCTGGTGGCCAAGATGCGCATATGGCCCCGACTTTGACAGGGTTTTGCGCCTGCCTCACGCGCGCTTGATCCGGGGTGACGAAACCCGTGAAAATCAGCAGTGTTTGGCAAGGAACTGAAACATTTCGCCCCCCTGCCCCCCGATCCGAAGGGGCATATGGCGTTTTTTGTTGCAAAAACCGCCCGAAAACCGGCGGGCACGGTTTGACTTGGGCAAAACCCCTGTCTATAGGACGGGCTTCGGATATCACGGGCCGGCGCGAATCTCGCGCATACTGGCATTTGTTTTGGAGACGGAGCGATGAAACGCACCTTTCAACCCTCGAACCGCGTGCGCAAGAACCGTCACGGCTTTCGTGCGCGCATGGCCACCAAGAACGGCCGCAAGATCCTGAACGCCCGTCGCGCGCGCGGCCGCAAGGTGCTGAGCGCGTAAGCGCCCGCACGTTGTTGAAGGCATGACACCGCCGGAGGCCCCCGAGACTGGCACCACCGCCAGCGTCGGGGAGACGCCACCGGCGGTTTCCGTTTGTCCGCCGCAAGCCGGGCCACATCCGGACATCCATGTGATGAAGGAACGCGCCGATTTCCTGCGCTGCGCCCGCGCCGGAAGGCAGGGTGCGTCAGGGATGATGGTGCAGGCCCGCCAGCGCCGTGCCGACGAAGCGGTCACCGGCATACGGGTCGGGTTCACCTGCACCAAGAAGGTCGGCAATGCCGTCGCACGCAACCGCGCAAAGCGTCGCCTGCGCGAAGTCGCGCGCATGGTGTTGCCGGAACATGGCCGCGACGGCTGGGACTATGTGCTGATCGGACGGGCCGATGCGACGGCCACCCGCCCCTTTGAGGATCTCAAGCGCGATCTTATATCGGCCCTGAAGAAGCTGCATCAGACCAGGCCATGACACCGCTTGCCCACATCGTTGCCCTGCCCGTCCGCGCCTATCGGCTGCTGTTCTCGCCCTGGGTCGGATTCAGCTGCCGCTATCAGCCCACATGTTCGGCCTATGCGCTTGAGGCGCTGGAAAAGCATGGCGCCATAAAAGGCAGCTGGTTCGCTGCACGCCGTATCGGGCGCTGCCATCCCTGGGGCAGTTCGGGCTATGACCCTGTTCCTGCGTCAAAGCATTGCAATCATGATCATGACCAGGCCCGTGATTGATCAGTCCGGCTTTTCGAAGGTGATGATCACCTCTCCGATATCGACGCCGTAGCGTTTCATATAGGCGCGGTTCAGAAGCCGGTCCTCTGTCAGCAACCACATCCAGTCGTCGAATGTCACCCGCAGCGTGCCATCCGGTACAGGCAGATCAATTGTATAGCGCCAGTTGAAGGTATCGCCGCGTTCCTCGCCGAAGGCCGTGCCGATCACGCCGGGCGCCGTGCCTTTCCAGGTGTCATCGCCGGTCTTCTCCAGCGTCCAGACGCGCTGTTCGGTGCTGCCGTCCTCGTAGACGAAATCCTCGACCAGGCGCAGGGTCCGACCATCCCATGTTCCGTTGATCTCGACCTCGAAGCGGCGGCGCACGGTGCCGAAAATATCCTGAAACTGACCATGGGCAACTGTCCTGCCGTCAAAGAACGCCTCAAGGTTCAGGTTGCGCGTGCTGAGTTTTTCATCCTCCAGCGCAGGTTTGCCGGTGCATCCCGCAAGCCCCATCACCAATAGAATCGCCAAGAACCGCATCGTCTTCTCCTGTTTTCCTGACATGGTTACGCGCCAAAGGCGTGAACGGATCGACAAAACCGCGGAACACTGGCATTCGATGCCCTTGCGCGTTACATGAGGCGCAAAGACAGGGCGCGCATATGCTTGACGAATCCGACGACATCCATCCGCTGTTTCACGGGGCCCCCAAGAGCACCGAATTCAAGAAACTGCGCAAGCGCATCGTGCAATACACGCGCGAGGCGATCGAACAATATGGCATGATCGAACGCGATCCGGCCAACCCCGAGGCGCGGCCGCGCTGGCTGATCTGCCTGTCGGGCGGCAAGGACAGCTACACCTTGCTGGCCGTGCTGCATGAATTGCAATGGCGCGGCCTGCTGCCGGTCGATCTGCTGGCCTGCAATCTGGATCAGGGTCAGCCCGGATTTCCGGCAACAGTTCTTCCCGAGTTTCTGGAACGCATGGGCGTGCCGCACCGGATCGAATACCAGGACACCTATTCCATCGTGGTGGACAAGGTGCCCGCCGGACGCACCTATTGCGCGCTGTGCTCGCGCCTGCGCCGCGGGAACCTCTATCGTATCGCGCGTGAGGAAGGATGCTCGGCCGTGGTGCTGGGCCATCACCGCGACGACATTCTGGAAACCTTCTTCATGAACCTGTTCCACGGCGGGCGCCTGGCGACCATGCCGCCAAAACTGGTAAACGAAGAGGGTGACCTTTTCGTGCTGCGCCCCCTCGCCCATGTCGCCGAGGAGGATTGCGAGCGCTTCGCCCGCGCCATGAATTACCCGATCATTCCTTGCGACCTCTGCGGGTCGCAGGACGGGTTGCAGCGCCAGCAGGTCAAGCAGATCCTCGATGGCTGGGAAAAGAACAGCCCCGGCCGCCGGCAGGTGATGTTCCGCGCCCTGATGAACGCCCGCCCCTCGCATCTGCTGGATCCGGGACTTTTCGACTTTGCAGGGTTAACCCGCAATTCCGTAAAATTCGATCAAGTCGAGACGGACCCACCGCGCCTGCGTTAAACTTGCCTTGAGACAAATTGCCTAGCCTGCCTTGAGAACAGGACAGGAACATAAGGCATGGCGCGATCCCCCTTGAAACAGCTGGCATGGCTCCGCCGCGCAAGGCGCGTCCTTCTGTCCGGCCCGCAGGCTTTGGCTTTCATGCCGGCCATGGCCTTGGCTGCCTTCTGGATCGGGGGTGAGGCATGGTTGCTCATCGTGGCGCTTGGGGTGCCGCTGATCCACGCCATCACGGCAAACGACGCAGAAGATGCGCCCGCCCCGGCCCCGGCGGATGCGCCACTGCCGGAAGAATCCATGCACGCGTTGAACCGGGCACTTGAAGCGGCCATGGCGGGCGCGGCACGAACCGGGCGATCGACAGGCTGCATCATGCTGGCCGTGGACGATCTGCCGGACCTTCTGGACCGTCACGGGCAGGGTGCGACGGAAACCATCATGCTGAGCCTGACCGCACGACTGGCCTCGTCCCTGCGTGAAGGGGACAGCGTAGTGCGCCTCCCCGGCGGGGAATTCGGAATAGCCATTGCCCCGATGCGTCATCTTGATCTGGAAAGCGCGATCCAGATAGCCGGGCGGCTGCAGTTGTCGGTCGAAGAACCGCTGTCGCTGGATGCGACCACGGTCTACCTGTCCTGCTCGGTCGGTTTCTGTCTGGCCTCACGCAATCCGGGAACCGGCAGTAGCGATTTGCTGGATGCGGCCCGCGCGGCATTGACGGATGCACAGCGAAACGGTCCTTCAGCCATCCGCGCCTTCACTGACAGGATGCGCTCTGCGCGTCATGTTCAGGGCCTTCTTGCCGACGAGGCGGCAAAAGCCCTTGAAAGCGGACAGATCATACCCTGGTTCCAACCGCAGATTTCCACAGATACAGGCCAGATCACCGGCTTCGAGGCATTGTCACGCTGGCAACACCCCGAACGCGGTCTGATCTCACCGAACGAATTCCTGCCGGTACTCGAACAGTCCGGTCAGCTTGAGCGTCTGGGAGAGATCATGCTCTATCGCGCGCTTGCGGCACTGCGTTCATGGGACGCGGCCGGCTTCAACATCCCGCGCGTCGGGGTGAATTTCGCAAACGAGGAACTGCACAACCCGAAACTGCTGGACAAGATCAGGTGGGAACTTGATCGCTTCGATCTGCCCCCGTCCCGCCTTGCGGTCGAAGTGCTGGAGACAGTCGTGGCGGCAGCCCCTGACGACACGGTGTCACGTAATATCAACGGCCTTGCGAAACTGGGCTGCGTGATTGATCTGGATGATTTCGGCACGGGCCACGCCTCGATCTCGTCGATCCGGCGTTTTGCGGTCGCGCGGATCAAGATTGATCGCTCCTTTGTCATGAAGGTCGACCGCGACCCGGAGCAGCAAAGAATAGTCAACGCGATCCTGACCATGGCCGATCGCCTGGATCTGGACACCCTCGCCGAAGGGGTCGAGACACTGGGCGAACATGCCATGCTGGCCCAACTGGGATGCGGGCATGTGCAGGGATTCGGAATCGCGCGCCCGATGCCCTTCGATCAGACAGCGGACTGGATCCGAAACTACAACGCCAAGCTGCAGCAGGCACCGGCAATCGGCCGCTCGGCGGGGTGACGCGACGCAGGGCACACGGTGCATGGCTTGCCCCCACGAAGGCCCGCACGACATGGCGAATGGCCGCAGATGACCGGGTTTTCCCCATAATCCGCTTGACCTTTCGGCTCGCACTCTGTTGAACCTGCCTCACTTGGACAGGACTGGCGGGAGCCCCCGATGGACGATCAGAACAAGAACCTTCTTCTGGCAACAGCACTCAGCTTTGCCGTCATTCTGATATGGTTCGTGCTGTTCCCGCCGCCGGAACAGCCAGCTGTCGACCCGAACGACCCCGCCGTGGCATCGGCGCCGCTGGCAACGACGCCACAGGCAACAACAGGCGATGTGCCATCTGAAACTGCGGCTGCCGTCGAGCCGACGGCAGACACGCCGCGGATCCAGATCGAAACGCCGCGGGTCGTAGGCTCGATCTCGCTGCTGGGGGGGCGGATCGACCAGCTGTCGCTCAAGAATTATCGGGTCAGCCAGGAACCCGACGCGGATATCGTGACCGTGCTGTCGCCAATCGGCAAGCCGAACGCCTATTACGCGCTTTATGGCTGGGCACCCGGCGCAGGCATCGCGCCTGAAGATGTTCCTGGCGCCAATACGATGTGGCAGCAGGAGGGGAGCGGCGCGCTCAGCCCCGAGACCCCGGTTACGCTGGTGTGGGAAAACGGCAAGGGCCTGACCTTCCGGCGTCAGATCGCGATTGACGCGAATTTCATGTTCACTGTCACGCAAAGCGTCCAGAATACCGGCACGGCCAGCGCCAGCATGGCGCCCTACGGGATTCTCGCCCGTCACGGGGAACCGCAGGGTCTGAAGAATTTCTTCATCCTGCACGAAGGCCTGATCGCGATGTCCGACGGCACCCTCACAGAGACCGATTACCAGGACATGCCCGACTTCGCCTTCAATGATCGCGAAGGCGCGCGCGCGGAAGTCACGCAAGTGACCGAAAATGGCTGGATCGGCTTTACCGATCACTACTGGATGTCCACCCTGATCCCGGCCGCAGGCAGCCCTTTCAAATCCGTCGCGAAATATGACAACCAGCGCGACATCTACCAGACCGAAGCCGTTTTGCAGACCCAGACCGTTGCTCCTGGTCAGACCATCACTGCGGAATCGCGACTGTTCGCGGGGCCGAAGGAATGGGCAACCATCCGGTCCTATGAAAAAGACGGTGGTGTTGACCGCTTCCTGGATTCGATCGACTGGGGTTGGTTCTTCTTTCTGACGAAACCCATTTTTGCCGTGCTGCACTACCTGAACGTGACACTGGCGGGCATGGGTCTGACCGGATCGATGGGCTGGGCCATCATCGGGCTGACGCTGCTGATCAAGGCGCTTCTTTTCCCGCTCGCTTACAAATCCTATGTCTCGATGGCGAAGATGAAGGAACTCCAGCCCAAGATGGAGGAGCTCAAGAAAGCAGCCGGCGACGATCGTCAGAAGCTTCAGAAAGACATGATGGAGCTTTACAAGAAAGAAAAGGTGAACCCCGCTTCGGGCTGCCTTCCGATCTTGCTCCAAATCCCGATCTTCTTCTCACTCTACAAGGTGATCTTCGTCACGCTTGAATTGCGTCACGCGCCGTGGATTGGCTGGATTACCGACCTCAGCGCGCCTGATCCGAGCACCACGTTCAACCTTTTCGGCCTGCTGCCCTGGGACGCGCCCGATCCCAACTCCTTGCTGGCACTGATCTTCATCGGCATCCTGCCGATCCTGCTGGGCATTTCGATGTGGCTTCAGCAAAAGCTGAACCCCGCGCCGACGGACCCGACACAGGCCATGATCTTCGCGTGGATGCCTTGGGTCTTCATGTTCATGCTCGGCGGTTTTGCCAGCGGGCTCGTGGTCTACTGGATTGCCAACAACACGATCACCTTCACGCAGCAGTACCTGATCATGCGCAGCCAGGGCTACAAGCCAGACGTCTTTGGCAACATCAAGGGCAGCTTCAAGCGCAAGCCGAAAACCGGCGCAAAGTGATGGCGCGCCTGGCGCAGATCTGGCGCTACCCTGTCAAGTCGCACGGGCGCGAGGCAATTGATTCGGCCCGGCTGACGGCCGGGGATTGCCTGCCTGGCGACCGGATATGGGCAATCGCCCATGAGACGTCGGGGGCCGACAACACGGCCTGGTCACCCTGCACGGGCTTTACGCGCATCGCGTCATCCCCAGCACTTGGGGCGATCCGCGCCGTACTGCATGCGGATGGGCAGACAGTTACCCTCAGCCATCCCGGCAAGCCGGATCTGACCGTGGCCCCCGATCTGCAGCCTGATACGCTGCTGGACTGGGTGCGCCCCTTGACGGCCGAAGGGCGTGCAGCCCCCGCGCGGGTCGTGCGCGTCCCTGGCCGCGGCCTGACCGATAGCGAATATCCGTCCTTGACCATCGGCAATCTGGCCTCTCACCGCGCGGTCGAGGGCCGGATGGGTCGGACACTCCAGGTCGAGCGCTGGCGCGCGAATATCTGGTTGGATGATCTGCCCCCATGGGAGGAATTCGACTGGATCGGGCGCACGATCCATATCGGGGGGGCCGCCCTGCGCGTCACGGAACGCACCGGGCGCTGCACGGCCCCTTCGGCCAATCCCGAAACCGGAAAACGCGATAGCGATCTTTTGGGATTTCTGGAAGAACAGTGGAACCACCAGGATTTCTGCGTCCATGCCGAGGTGATCACCTCTGGCACCATCGCTATCGGTGACACAGCAAAGGTCGTGTGATGCAACAACTTCCCTTCCCCCTCGCAGAAGAGCCGGACGCCCAGACAGCCGAAACCGGCCGCCTTCTGTTCGCGGGCGAAACCGAATTCCTCAAAGGCGTTGTGGCCATGTCGGGCCTGCCGCCCGCAGACCGGATCGAGGTATGTTTCGCAGGCCGATCAAATGTCGGAAAATCCAGCCTGATCAATGCCCTGACAGGGCGCAAGGGGCTGGCGCGCGCATCGAACACGCCTGGCCGGACCCAGGAAATCAACTTCTTCACCGTCGGAACAAGTCACTACCTGGTCGACCTTCCGGGATATGGCTATGCCAACGCGCCAGTGGCTATCGTCGCCAAATGGCAAAAACTGCTCAAGCAATACCTGTCGGGGCGTCAGACCCTGCGCCGCGCCTTCGTGCTGATCGATGCGCGCCACGGGATCAAACCCGTCGACGAAGAGATCCTGTCCCTGATGGACAGCTCTGCCCTGACCTTCCAGGTGGTTCTGACCAAAACCGACAAGATCAAGACATCGGAACGTGAGGCGGTTCTGGCGCAGGTGCGCGCCGCGCTGGTCAAGCACCCTGCCGCCTTCCCCGAGATCGTTCTGACCTCCTCGGAAAAGGGTGAAGGCATCGCCACGCTGCGCGCCATCATCGCAACGCTGGTCTGAACACTCTTCTTCTTGCCTGAAATATCCCGGGGGGAAAGTTCACCGCAGGTGAACTTGGGGGGCAGCGCCCCCTCAACCGGCGTCGATCAAACGTGCTGCCCGCCGTTCACCTCGATCTCGGTACCCGTGATATAGGACGACTGGTCAGAACACAGGAAAAAGATCGTGGCCGCCACCTCGTCGGGTTGGCCAAGGCGCCGCATCGGCAGCTTTTCGACGATCTTGTCCGTGCCCGGCGACAGGATGGATGTTTCCACCTCGCCCGGCGCCACGGCATTCACACGCACGCCGAAGGGGCCGAAATCATGCGCCATCTCGCGGGTCAACGCGGCCAGTGCGGCCTTTGACGTGGAATATGCAGCCCCCGCGAAAGGATGCACCCGCGCGCCCGCGATAGACGTGATGTTGACGACCGAGCCTTGCGCCGCGGCCAGTTCCTCTTTCAACCCTCGCGCCAGCACGACCGAGGCGAAAAAATTCACATGAAACACATGCCCCCAGGTCCGCAGGTCGGTGCTGATGGTGTTCAACCGCTCGCCCGTGTTTCCCTTGGGCGAAATGCCGGCATTGTTGACCAGCGCATCAAGGCGCCCGTCCAGCCGCTCGCGGATATCGGCCAGTTTGGCGATCGTGTCATTGGGATCGGCAAGGTCGATCTGCACATGGTTTTCCGCACCACCCCCCCAGGGGCATTCGGCCGGAAAGGCATGCCGCGAGCAGGTGATGACGCGCCAGCCTTCGGCGTTGAACCGTCGCACCGTCGCATGCCCGATTCCACGGCTGGCCCCCGTCAGCAGCAATGTCTTCTGTCTGTCACCCATGCATGGCACCCCTTGTTGCATTGCTGCGCCGAGCCTATCATTTCGCTGGGCCGTTACAACGCGACACTTGGCAGGCCGGACCCCAGCCGATAGGACAGGGGACAAAAGGACTTTGGGATGAAAAAAAGAGACATGAACCGCGACTGGATCGCCACAGCCCGGACCCTGTCCGAGGCTCTGCCCTACCTGCAACGCTACGCCGGGGCCATTGTCGTCATCAAATTCGGCGGCCATGCCATGGGCGACGACGAGGCGATGGACACCTTCGCCCGCGATATCGTTCTGATGCGGCAGGTTGGCGTGAACCCGGTCATCGTTCATGGCGGCGGCCCCATGATCAACGAAATGCTGGACAAGCTGGAGATCAAGTCAGACTTCGTGCGTGGCAAGCGTGTGACGGATACCGCCACGATGGAAGTCGTGGAAATGGTCCTGTCAGGCCGGGTCAACAAGCGGATCGTGCAGGCCATCAACGCGCAGGGCGGTCGTGCCGTCGGTCTTTCGGGCAAGGATGCGAACCTGATCTTCTGCAAACAGACCAACCCCGAGCTGGGCCTGGTGGGCACCCCCTCCGAGATCGACCCCTCGATCCTGCGGACCCTGTTTGATGCGGGCGTCATTCCGGTTATCGCCCCTCTGGGCGCGGGTCATAATGGTGAAACCTACAACATCAATGGCGACACGGCCGCAGGCGCCATTGCCGCCGCTCTCAAGGCTGACCGTCTGTTGCTGCTGACGGATGTTGCCGGGGTGAAGAACAAGGAAGGCGAGGTTCTGACCGCGATCACCGCCGAACAGATCCGCGAAATGACAGCCGATGGTACCATCGCGGGCGGCATGATCCCCAAGACCGAAACCGCCCTGGATGCCATTGAAGGCGGGGTGCGTGCCGTGGTCATTCTGGACGGGCGCGCCCCCAACGCGACGCTTCTAGAACTCTTCACGGAACATGGTGCCGGGTCGCTGATCCGCGCCAGTTTCGATTGAGCGGGGCCGGTTCACCGGCGCCCAGCTTCGACGCGGTCCTGACGTCGGCAAACGCGGCTGATCTCGATATAGCCGGTGCTTTTCACCCTGCCCCGGATCAGGGTTGCCCGGCCGGCACCGGAACGCTGCTTCTTCTGGCCCCGCGCGAGCCGCAGTTCTGGCCGGCCTTCACCGAAAGCCCGGAATATCGGGATGGCGCACCTGACCCGATGGACAGGTGGTCGGCCAGGGTTATCGGGGCACTGGCCCATGACCTTGGTGCAAAGGCACTGTTTCCCTTTGGCGGCGCGCCATTTCACCCGTTCTATTCATGGGCGCTGGCCTCGGGGCGGGCCTGGGCGTCACCTGTCAGGCTGCTTGTGCATGACACTGCAGGTTTGTTCATATCCTATCGCGGGGCCCTGGCCTTGCCGGGGCGGTTGAAGATTCCCACGCCCACGGCAACCACACCCTGCAAGACATGCGTGCAAAAGCCCTGTCTGACGGCCTGCCCGATCGGTGCGCTCGGACCGGATGGCTATGACGTGCCGTCATGCCGTGCTCACATAGCAGGCAATGCAGGCCGTGAATGCATCCAGGGCGGCTGCCTGACCCGACGGGCCTGTCCCATCAGCGCGCGCCATGGCAGATTGCCGGAACAATCCGCATTTCACATGAGAGCTTTTCAATGACACGGACCCTGATCCTGATGCGCCACGCGAAATCCGATTGGGGTAGTCTCGGCCTTGCCGATCATGATCGCCAGTTGAATGAACGCGGGATGCGGGATGCACCCGCCTTGGGGGGATGGCTTCGCATGAACGGCTATCTGCCTGATCAGGTCCTGTGTTCGACCGCCAGTCGCACCCGTCAGACGCTGGACGGGCTGGGCCTTGGTGCGCCCGCGGTTTTCCTGCCGGCCCTCTATCACGCCGATCCGGACATCCTGCAGCACGCATTACAGCAGGCGCAGGGCCACACCGTTCTGATGCTGGGCCACAATCCAGGCATTGCCACCTTCGCCGCGGAATTGCTGCATGACGCACCGGATCATCCAAGGTTTGACGACTATCCGACCTGCGCCACCCTGGTTGCAGATTTCGAGATCGACAGCTGGGCAGATCTTTCCCTTGGCACAGGCCGCGCCCTGGACTTCGTGATACCCGCCGACCTTGCATGAGATACATGCAAAACGCCGCCCGAAGGCGGCGTTTCATGTCTGCGGTGCCGATCGGCCTTAGTGGCCCAGGATCTGGCTCAGGAACAGTTTCGTACGCTCGGACTGCGGGTTGTTGAAGAACTCTTCCGGTTCATTCTGCTCAACGATCTGACCCTGATCCATGAAGATCACGCGGTTTGCGACCTGGCGGGCAAAGCCCATCTCGTGGGTCACACAAAGCATGGTCATGCCTTCTTCGGCAAGGCTGACCATCGTGTCCAACACTTCCTTGATCATTTCGGGGTCCAGTGCCGATGTCGGCTCGTCGAACAGCATGATACGGGGCCGCATGCAAAGTGACCGTGCGATGGCCACACGCTGCTGCTGACCACCCGACAACTGGCCTGGATACTTGTCGGCCTGCTCGGGGATTTTCACCTTGGTCAGGAAATGCATCGCGATTTCCTCGGCCTCGCGCTTGGGGATCTTGCGGACCCAGATCGGCGCGAGGGTGCAGTTCTCCAGGATCGTCAGATGCGGGAACAGGTTGAAATGCTGGAACACCATCCCGACCTCGGACCGGATACGGTCGATGTTCTTCAGGTCCGAAGACAGCACCGTGCCATCGACGGTGATCTTGCCTTTCTGATGTTCTTCCAAAGCGTTGATGCAGCGGATCAGGGTCGACTTTCCCGACCCTGACGGCCCGGCAATCACGATCCGCTCGCCGCGATAGACAGTCAGATCAATGTCGCGCAGCACGTGGAAGCTGCCATACCACTTGTTCATGTTCTCGATGGAGATAGCCACCTCGTCGGATACGTTGGTTGCAACGCGCCCGGTCGGCTCAGTGTTCAGTCCAATCTCGGCCATGTTGGTCTCCTCAGCGATGATCTGTCCGGAGGCGCTGCTCCAGATACATTGAATAACGTGACATGAAGAAGCAGAAGACGAAGAACAGCAGGCCCACGAAGACGTAAAGCTCCCAGTAGATGCCGTTCCATTCTGCGGTAGCGCGGATCGCGTTGGTCAGACCCAGCGGATCGCGCAGGCCGATGAAGACCACCAGCGTCGTGTCCTTGAACAGTCCGATGAAGGTGTTCACGATGCCGGGAATCGAGATTTTCAGCGCCTGCGGCAGCACGATCAGCCGCATCGATTTCCAGTAATCCAGACCCAGCGAATCCGCCGCCTCATATTGGCCGGTCGGCAAGGCAGCCAGACCGCCCCGCACCACTTCCGCGATATAGGCCGAGGCGAACAGTGTCACCATGATGATCACGCGCAGTAGCAGATCGAAACTGGTGCCCGGCGGCAGGAAATAGTTCAGCAGCAACGAGGCGGTGAACAGCCACACGATCAGCGGCACGCCACGGATCACTTCGATAAAGGACACGCAGACCCATTTGATCAGCGGCATGGACGATTGCCGCCCCAGCGCCAGCATGATCCCCAGCGGCAGGGACAGCACGATGCCCGAGGTGCCGATGATGATCGCCAGCATGAAGCCGCCGAACTGGTCAGAGGATACGGCCGTCAGACCCCAGGGCAGGATGCTGTCCATCACACCAAGCAGATGCGGCAAAAGCGGGAAAAGACCAGCGGCCCCGATGAAGGACAGCGGATTCATGAAGATCATCAGGAAGGCAAGAATGCCCGCCAAAGACCCGCCCAGCATTCCGAACCGGGCAGAGACGGCCCGCCCGATCATCACCGTGGCCACAAGCCCGATGGCCACCAGCGCCGGCAGCCAGACCGACCCACCCCACAGCAGGAAGAACGCCACGAAAGGATATGCCAGCGAAAACATCAGCATGGGACGCGGCAGGCTGGAATACAGGATCGGCGCGACGGCCACCACCAGCAGCAACAGCGCCAGCAGGGGACGCCAATAACCGAACAGGAAGATCAGGCCATTGCTCAGTTCGTTTTTCATGGCGGATACGAATTCGATGCGCTGCGTCGCATTCATCCCACCCCCAAAGACCTCCTCGGCGCCGCCGGCAGCCGCCAGCGCGTCGCCATTGAACAGCGTCGCCAAAAGCAGATCGTCGGTCGGGTAGAAGCCGAACAGGATCTGCAGCCAGCGTTCGTTGATCACGGCCCAGCAGGCAGCGCTTTCAAGGCCGCGCGCATCGCGGATCTCGCGGCATTCGCCAAGCGATCCGGCGTCCCAGATACCGCCCAGGGTCCAGGGAAGAACGCCCGACAGGACGTACCAGATCACATAAAGCGACATCAGCGTCAGGATCGTGTTGAACCAGCCCGAGAACAGGTTTTCACGGGCCCATTTCAGCGCACCGGTCTGCCCCAATGGGGGTGCCGAGGCTTCGATCATGTCGCGGCGTACGAAAGCGACGGATTGGGATCTGTCCGAACTCATCTCACCGCTCCTTCAGTTTCACGCTGGAGTTATAAAGGTTCATCAGGGCCGAGATGATCAGGCTGGTGATCAGGTAGAAGATGCCCAGAAGCAGCATCCCCTCAAGCTCGCGCCCGGTCTGGTTGATGGTGATCCCCCCCAGGGTGGAACGCACGTCCATATACCCCACGGCGATGGCCAGCGATGAGTTCTTTGTCAGGTTCAGATACTGCGAAATCAGCGGAGGAATGATCACCCGCAGCGCCTGCGGCAGGATGATCAGCTGCATTGTGCGGTTGGGCTGGATCCCCAGGGCGAATGCCGCCTCGGTCTGGCCCTTCGAGATGGCCAAAATCCCCGAACGCACGATTTCCGCGATGAACGCAGATGTGTACAGCGACAGGGCCAGCCAGAGCGCGATGAACGAGTTGCGGATCTGGATGCCGCCCGAAAAGTTAAACCCGCCCAGTTCAGGCATTTCCAGCGTGACGGGACGCCCCAACAGGAAATAGGCCAGCAGGGTCGGCACGAAGAAAAGCAGCAGCGATATGCGTAGCACCGGAAGCTGCTGGCCCGTGGCCTGCTGCCGTTTGCGCGCGATGTTACGCAGCACGAAAATCCCGATGATGGACAACACGAACACGGCCACGACAACGCCGGACCCGGCCTCCCAGATCGGTCGCGGTATGTATACGCCCCGGTTGGAGATCGCGACGCTGTCCCACAGGATCATCGACGCGCCACCCCCCTCGCGGAATTCGCGGGGCTGCGGTGTGGCTTCGGTCATCACGGCAAAGACGATCAGGATCCAGATCAGAAGCGGCGTATTGCGCATCGCTTCGACGTAGAATGTCATGATCCGCGCCACGATCCAGTTCTTGGACAGGCGCAGAACGCCGGCCAGAACCCCGATCAGCGTGGCAAGAAGACACCCCAGAAAGGCGACAAGAAGCGTGTTGAGGATCCCGACCACGGCGGCGCGCGCATGCGTATCCTGCGAGGTGAAGGGGATCAGCTGCTGGTTGATGTCGTAGCCAGCAGTACTCCAGAGGAAACCAAAGCGGATGTCCTTGCCGAGTGCGGCCAGGTTGGTCACGGTGTTGTCGACCAGTTCCACAAGCAGCAACATGATGAGGATCGCGGCGACAACCTGGATGGTCATCGAGCGATAGCGCGCATCGTAGAGCAGCTGGCTAAGCCTGAAAGTCTCGCGCGGGGGGTCGGTCGCTTCGGCCATACGCACTCCTCAACGGAAAAAGAGAGATGGAAGGCCGTGCAGCGCATGGCCCGCGAAGGGGTATCAGTCGATCAGACGATTGAATTCAGGGGCCGGTACGCACCGGCCCCCTGAAAATCATGGATCAGCGGAACGGCGGAGCGTAGAGCAGACCACCTTCGGTCCACTGTGCGTTCAGACCGCGTGCAAGGCCGACAGGCGTCGCTTCGCCAATGTTGCGCTCGAACACTTCACCGTAGTTGCCCACGGCTGCGATCGCGCGAACAGCCCAATCCTTGTCCAGACCAATCATCGCGCCCAGTTCACCTTCGGTGCCCAGCAGACGGTTGATTTCGGGGTTGGCGGTCGGGCCAGCGGCCAGTTCCATCACGTTTGCCGAGGTCACGCCGTACTCTTCAGCAGCGATCAGCGCGTTCAGCGTCCAGCGAACGATATCGCCCCAATCGTTGTCGCCATGGCGCACGGCGGGTCCCAGCGGCTCTTTGGAAACGATTTCCGGCAGGATCACATGCTCGCTTGCGTTCTCGAAGGTTGCGCGGGTCGCGGCCAGGCCGGACACGTCCGTCGTGTAGACGTCGCAAGCACCGGCAAGGTACTGCTGCTGGCCTTCGGCGTTGGTCGCAACCGGCACCGGCTCATAGCTGATGTTGTTGGTACGGAAGAAATCCGCAAGGTTCAGTTCGGTGGTCGTGCCGGTCTGGATGCAGACGGTGGTGCCGTCCAGTTCCTTGGCCGAAGACACGCCGATATCAGTGCGGACCATGAAGCCCTGACCGTCGTAGTAGTTCGCGCCGACGAAATCCAGTTTCAGGTCCGTATCGCGCGAGAACGTCCAGGTGGAGTTCCGCACCAGCACATCGACTTCGCCTGCGGCAAGCGCGGTGAAGCGGGTCTGGCTGGTCAGCGGAACGAATTCCACAGCCTGCGCATCACCCAGAACTGCTGCCGCGATTGCACGGCACAGCGACACGTCGAAACCTTGCCAGACGCCATTGGCATCCGGAGCCGCGAAACCAGCCAGGCCTTCGTTGGAACCACACTTGAGGGTGCCGCGTGCCTTGACGTCGTCAATGGTGGCTGCCGCGGCAGCACCGGCGGCAAGCCCAGCAACAGTGAGCGCACCCAAGAAAACTTTTTTGTTCATTTTTACCTCTTCCTGATTTACCGCTCTTTACGCAGAGCGCTTTTACCGGCCCAGCGGACGGTTGGCATATTCTGAGGAGAGTGATCCCCAGTGTTCGCAACTTTGGTCGGATTCATCGCATTCCGTCAAGTCAATCATCACCAAACGGAAAGGCTGTGAGGGTCATTCCGTTACGGAAGCCTGAGGATTCGGCAGCTATTCGGGCGGTCGCGAAAGATCATGGAAGAATTTCGCATGTCGGAATGCGGATCGTTTCGTCTCGGCCATGGCCGCCGCTTCGTCATCGACGCCCCATTGCTCGATCTGCCAGTCTTCGTCGACTCGCGACAGCCGCCAGACGTCCTCGATCGGCAGGTGATTCATCACGGCTGCGAAGCCCAGAACCAACGAGCCGGACAGGCTGACCAGGTCATGAAACGCCGCCAGGGCAAAGTTGTCCATCGCGTGAACGCGGTCCGCCAACCGCTGCAGCGTGGCAGCGTCCTGCGGCACATGCATCACGCCAGAGGCGGTTTCCAGACGGGCCTCAAGCGCCTCGGCGGCCCAGTCAAGCACCGGGTCCCACATCCGCGCCTGCCGTTCGATCAGCTCGGCGGGACCGGGTGCACGGTAGCACAGCAGGTCGCTGTCGCCGTAATCCGCGATCATCTGCGCGACTTCGGCATGCTGGATGGCAACCTTGTCGATGGCCGCATTGGCAGAACGTGTGACGGGCATCGTACGCGGGTCGATCGCGCCATCCTGTGCATCCCATTCAGCCGCGATTGCCGCCGCCATGGCGCGGGTCGGCACGATCAGGGGCGTCTTCGCCGGGGTCTTCACCGCGCGACCGTCCAGATGAACGGTAAACCCACCCGATGCCTCGACCACACTGGCCGCTTTCCAGAATCGTTTGGCTTTCCACTCGCTCATGCTGCAACCCTCCAGATATCTTCAAGCCGGGATGGCAGATCCTCGAACCTGTCGATCACATGATGCGCCCCATGCAGCGCGGCCGGCGCATGGTAGCCCCAGCTGACACCGATCGCCCTGATCCCGGCGGCACGGGCCATGTCCATGTCATAACTGGTATCGCCCACCATGACCGCATCGCGCGCATCCACACCGGTTTCGCGCAAGGCCGCAAGCAGCATCGACGGATGCGGCTTTGACGGATGATGATCGGCCACCTGTCTTGTCTGGAACAGCCCTTCAAGCCCGTGACTGGCGATCAGCGCATCCAGACCGCGCTGCGATTTGCCTGTGGCCACCCCCAACAAGGTATGAGACTGACGCGACAGCAGGTCCAGCACCGCGCGGGCGCCCGGATAAAGCGGCGAGGTCTGACGCGTGTCACTGGCGACACGGGCAGTCATGTAGGCGTTCTTGTAGCCCGCGACCAATGCGGCGCGCAGCGTTTCGGGCAGATGGGGCACCAGACGGGCCATCGCCTCGTTCAACGACAGCCCCACGATGGACAAGACAGCTTCGCGCGGCGGCACATCCAGGCCATACAGGGCAAAGGCAGCCGCCATGGCGCCCAGAATATCCGCCTGGCTGTCGACAAGCGTGCCATCGACATCGAAGATCACCAATCGCAACCGATCCGTCACCGCAGCGCCTCGAACGGGTCCTCTGCGGCCAGATCCTCGGTCCAGCCGAAAGTGTCCCAGCTATGGGCCATGTGATCGGGCAGCGGCGCGGTGATGGTGATCACCTTGCGGGTATGAGGATGCTCGAACCGCAGCATCCGCGCATGCAGGTGCAGCTTCTTCGAGATGATGCCGCCCAGTTGCGCGCCCCAGCCATCGCCAAGGTTTTCCTGACCCGAGCCGCCATATTTGCCATCCCCGATGATCGGATGCCCGATCTCGGCCATATGGGCACGCAGCTGATGGGTACGCCCTGTCAGGGGTTCCATCGCCACCCAGGACGCCCGCCCGCCAACACGGTAGAGCGTGGCATAAAGCGTATGCGCCCGTTTCGCGCCCGGGGTCCTGTCGATGTCCCGCGGGTGGACGCAATGCATCTTTTCGCCCTCGCCCTTGGCGCCGTGGCCGGGGGCCTTGACCAGGCCGAACTTGATCTCGCCCAGGTAAGGCGTGGGCACACCGGCCACGAGGGCCCAGTAGATCTTGCGCGTCTCGCGGTGACGGAACGCCTCGGTCAGGGCAGATGCGGTCTTGCGGTCGCGCGCCAGGACCAGGACACCAGTCGTATCCTTGTCCAGCCGGTGCACCAGACGCGGCTTTTCCTCGTAGCCAAAGCGCAGCGCCTCGGCCAGGCCATCCACATGCTTGACCGTCTTGCTGCCGCCCTGTGTCGGCAAGCCGGCCGGCTTGTTGATCGCGATGATGTGGTCGTCGCGATAGATCACCGCGTCCTGCATCATCTTGATGTCTGCCGGGTTCAGTCGCGTTTCCGTCACCAGGGTCATCTGCTCGGCATCAGGCAGCGGCGGAATGCGTACCTGCTGCCCGGCTGCAAGCCGGGTTGCCGCCTTCACGCGGCCGCCATCGACACGCAGTTCGCCCTTGCGGCACATCTTCTCGACCATGCCTTGGGTCAGATGCGGGAAGATCCGGCGCAGCCAGCGATCAAGGCGCTGGTCGCTATCGGCCTCGGACACGGGAATGTTTTGGACACGGCTCATTGGAGCACCTCTCTTGCGACCACCATGGCCAGGGCCAGCGCACTCAGCGACAGGATCACCGACGCACCCACATAGAAAGCCGCCAGCATGGTTTCACCGCGCTCATAAAGCGCCATGGCATCCAGCGAAAACGCCGAAAACGTCGTGAACCCACCAAGGATGCCCGTCAGCAGAAAAGGCGCCAGCCGCGTGGCATCCCGCTGCGCCAGTACGACGACCAGCAAACCCATCAGGAAGGACCCGATCACGTTGACGGCCAGCGTGCCCCATGGAAAACCGGCCCCCAACAGACGCAGCGCCCCCATGGAAGTCAGATAACGGGCCGTGGCCCCGATTGCGCCGCCAAGGGCGACCTGTAGCAAAGTGGTCAACATGCCCGCACCTGTGAAGAGGGGGGCGGGGAATGTCAAGTTTTCGCAGAAAACCGCCGCGCTAGCCCTTTTCGCGCCGCGCACGCAACTTGCTGAAATACTCCAGCCGGCGCTTCAACTCCCGCTCAAAACCACGCTCTACCGGTTGATAGAGAACCGGGCGCCTGACCCCGTCCGGGAAATAGTTCTGCCCCGAAAATCCATCCTCGGCATCATGGTCATAGGCATAGTCGGCACCGTAGCCCTGATCCTTCATCAACTTGGTCGGTGCGTTCAGGATATGTTTGGGCGGCGGTTCCGATCCCGTCTTTTGCGCCAGTGCCATGGCCGCCTTGAAACCCGTGTAACCAGCGTTCGACTTGGGCGCCAGCGCCAGGTAGGTGACCGCCTGCCCCAGCGCCAACTCGCCCTCGGGGCTGCCCAGCCGCTCGTATGTTTCCCAGGCTTGCAGGCAGACGGCCTGCGCTTGCGGATCGGCAAGTCCGATATCCTCGACCGCCATGCGCGTCAGCCGCCGCGCCAGATAGCGCGGATCCTCGCCCCCGGTCAGCATGCGTGCGAACCAGTAGAGTGCGGCATCGGGATCAGAGCCGCGCACGGATTTGTGCAGCGCCGAGATCAGGTTGTAATGCTCATCCCCGGATTTGTCATATTTGGCCGCGCGCTTCATCAGCCGTGTGGCCAGAGCATCGGTATCCAGCTTGCCCTCGACCCGCCATGCGGCCACCTGTTCGATCAGGTTCAGCAAGGCGCGCCCGTCGCCATCCGCCATCTCGAGCAGGGCCTCACGCGCGGGGCCTGTCAGCGGCAAGGCGCGGTCCAGTTCCTTTTCGGCCCGCTGCGCCAGGCGTTCCAGATCCGACAGATCCAGCCGCTTGAGCACAAGCACCTGTGCACGGCTCAGAACGGCTGCGTTCAACTCGAAACTGGGGTTTTCGGTGGTGGCCCCCACCAGAAGGATCGTCCCATCCTCCATATGCGGCAGGAAACCGTCCTGCTGGGCCTTGTTGAAACGGTGGATTTCATCCACGAACAGCAAGGTCCCCTGCCCGTTGGCGCGGCGCATCCTGGCTGTCTCGAATACCTTTCTCAGTTCCGGCATGCCGGTGAAGATCGCGCTGATCTGGACGAAATGCAGATCCGTCTCATCCGCCAGCAGCCGGGCGATGGTGGTCTTTCCCACACCGGGCGGCCCCCACAGGATCAGCGATGACAGCGATCCCGAAGACAACATGATGCCCAGCGGCGCGTCGGGGCCAAGCACCTGTTCCTGCCCGATCACCTGATCCAGACGCTGTGGGCGCAAGCGATCCGCCAAGGGACGGGGTGCGCCCTTGGCCTCGTCCTTGCCGCCGGAGTCGAACAGATCAGCCATGCCTTACAGCCTGCTGCGCAACGACAGCCGCTGCAAGCCGCGTTGCAGATCAAGCCGCAGCGCGCGCGCCGCAGCAGCGTCACGCAAGGCATCCTGCACCTGCGCTGTCTGCGTGATCGCATTGCCGTTGATGGCCAGGATCACGTCTCCAGGGCGGATGCCCAGCCTTGCGCCGTAGGGGCCTGGGTTTGCCACAACCACCCCAGCGCTGCCCAGCGGCAGGTTGAATTCCGCCAGCACGGCGGGATTGACGTTCAGCACCGTCAATCCCGGCAAGGGCGAACCCTCGTCAAGCCGGAGCATCGCGCGTGGCGGTGTATCGGGCGCAGGTCGCAGCTCAACCGCCACGGTGTCTCTCACCCCATCGCGCAGCGCTGTGACCTGCGCCACCTTGCCCAGGCCCGCCACGCTCATCCGGAAAACCATCTCGGCGGGTGTGTTCACGGGCTGGCCGTCCACTGTCAGGATCACGTCGCCGGGGCGCAAACCCGCTTCGGCAAAGGGGCTGGACGGGTGCAAGGCCGACACCAGAATCCCGCCGGGACGATCCAGCCCAAGCGAGGCCGCGATATCCGCATCGACGGATTGACCGGACATGCCCGCCCAGGGCCGTTCGAACCGTATGCGCCCTTCGCGGGCCTGTTCGACGAAACGGGCCACAAGATTGGCGGGGATCGCGAAACCGATCCCGTTCGATCCGCCTGACCGCGTCAGGATCGACGTGTTCACCCCGATCAATGCGCCGTTCACGTCGATCAGCGCGCCGCCGGAATTACCGGGATTGATCGCGGCATCGGTCTGGATGAAATAGCCCCGCCCCGTACCGGATGCCGTGCCCGACCGCGCCAGCCCCGACACGATCCCGCTGCTGACGGTCTGGCCCACGCCGAAAGGGTTGCCGATCGCCAGCACCAGTTCGCCCACCTCGACACTGTCGCTGTCGCGCAGGCTCAGCGCGGGCAGATCGGTCGCCCCGTCAAGCCGCAGAACCGCAAGGTCGCTTTCCTCGTCGCCCAGGATGACCGTGGCCGCATATTCGCGCCGATCGGCCAGAACGACGCGAATATCCGTCGCTTCGCCCACGACATGATAATTCGACACGACGATCCCGTCGGACGACAGGATGACGCCAGACCCAAGGCTGTTCTGAACCTCAGGGCGCACCGTGCCGAAATCGCGGAAAAGATCCTGGAAGAACGGATCGCCAGCAAAGGGGCTGGAGCGCACCGCGACCACCCGCTTGGCGTAGATATTGACCACCGCGGGCGTGGCCTGTTTCACCAGCGGCGCAAAACCCAACTGGATCTCGGCCAGGCTGCCAGGCACGCGGGTTTCAGCAGAGAGCGCCAGTGGCGTAAGCCCCAGGGCCATGACTGACAGGATTGCAAGACCGGAACGCAGCATTGGAACCTCCCTTGTCCTTTGGCGTCATATGATCCCCGCCGCCCCGAGATGCAAGTTCCGCGATGTCAGAGAGGGTAAACGAAAAACCCCCGCCCTTGTGGGACGGGGGTCTGAAACGATTGCCCGCGGGCGCGAGGATCAATCCTCGGCAACCTCTTCGGCAGCAACGCGGGCCTTGTCGGCCGCGCCTTTGGCAGCGGTGTCGCGGTCCACGAATTCGATGATCGCCATCGGTGCCATGTCACCATAACGGAAACCGGCCTTGAGGATGCGGACGTAGCCGCCCTGACGATCCTTGTAGCGCGGGCCCAGGATGTCGAACAGCTTTGCAACATAGGCATCCTGCTTCAGCTGGGATGCGGCCTGACGGCGGGCATGCAGATCGCCGCGCTTGCCCAGCGTGATCAGTTTTTCAACGATCGGGCGCAGTTCTTTTGCCTTGGGCAGGGTTGTCTTGATCTGCTCATGTTCGATGAGCGAGCCGGCCATGTTCGCCCACAGCGCCTTGCGGTGCTCATGGGTACGGTTCAGGCGGCGGTAGCCTCTTGCGTGACGCATTGTCGTTCTCCTTCAAGCTTTACGAAGCTTTTTGCTTTGTCCGGTGGCCGATGCGTGTCAGCCACTCTCCTTGGGGCACCATGCCCTTGTGTTCCCCGCCAGCGCGGGCATTCAAGGGGCAGGCTTTTGGCCTGCCCCCTATTCTCAGAACGCGTCTTCGAATTTCTTGGCCAGATCTTCGATATTGTCTGGCGGCCAATCCTCGACATCCATGCCAAGGTGCAGGCCCATGCCGGACAGCACTTCCTTGATCTCGTTCAGCGACTTGCGGCCGAAGTTCGGGGTGCGCAGCATCTCGGCTTCGGTTTTCTGGATCAGGTCGCCGATATAGACGATGTTGTCGTTCTTCAGGCAGTTTGCCGAACGCACCGACAGCTCCAGCTCGTCCACCTTCTTCAGCAGAAGCGGATTGAACTCCAGCCCGTCATCATCATCCGAACGGGTGGCGCTTTCGGGCTCGTCAAAGTTGACGAAGATCGACAGCTGATCCTGCAGGATGCGCGCGGCATAGGCAACGGCATCATCCGGTGTCAGGGATCCATCGGTTTCGATCTTCATGGTCAGCTTGTCATAGTCCAGAACCTGACCTTCGCGGGTCGGGGTCACTTCGTAGGACACGCGCTTGATCGGCGAATAGATCGCGTCGATCGGAATCAGACCGATGGGCGCATCTTCCGGCTTGTTCTTGTCAGCCGAGACATAGCCCTTGCCGGTATTGACCGTCAGTTCCATGTAGAGGTCCGCACCATCGTCCAGGTGGCAGATCACGTGATCCTTGTTCAGGATCTCGATGCCCGCGCTGTCCGAGATGTCACCGGCCGTGACAACGCCGGGACCCTTTGCATTCACGGTCAGGCGCTTGGGCCCTTCCACTTCCATGCGGATCGAGACACCCTTGAGGTTCAGGATGATGTCGGTCACGTCCTCGCGCACGCCGGCGACGGACGAAAATTCGTGCAGCACGTTGTCGATCTGCACGGATGTGATGGCGGCACCTTGCAGCGACGACATCAGGATGCGGCGCAGCGCGTTGCCCAGCGTCAGGCCGAAGCCCCGCTCCAGCGGTTCGGCGATCACGGTGGCCTGACGGGCCGGATCGTTGCCCGGCTTGACGTCAAGCTGTGTCGGCTTGATCAGTTCGGCCCAGTTCTTGTGGATCATACGTCCCTCCATTCTTGTCTTGTCCTCATGTCCAAAAGGCCAAGACGCCCGAGGTTTCTAAATGACGTCGAGGGGCCGAGCACAAGGCGCGGCCCCCTGAAAAATAAGCGGGATCAGACCCGGCGACGCTTGGGAGGGCGGCAGCCGTTGTGCGCGATCGGGGTCACATCACGGATCGAGGTGATGTTGAAACCGACAGCCGCCAGGGCGCGCAATGCGCTTTCACGGCCCGAACCGGGACCCTGCACTTCGACTTCCAGCGTCTTCACGCCGTGTTCCTGGGCTTTCTTTCCGGCATCTTCTGCGGCCATCTGGGCGGCATAAGGGGTCGATTTACGCGAACCCTTGAAGCCCATGGTGCCAGCCGAAGACCAGGCAATCGCATTGCCCTGCACGTCCGAAATCAGGATCTTGGTGTTGTTGAACGAAGAGTTCACATGCGCCACGCCTGCAGCGATGTTCTTGGAGACCTTCTTCTTGCCTCCGCGACGGGTATCACGTGCCATTGATGCAGCCCTCCCTTATTTCTTCTTGCCGGCAATGGCCTTTGCGGGGCCTTTGCGGGTACGAGCGTTGGTATGGGTGCGCTGGCCGCGAACCGGCAGGTTGCGACGGTGGCGCAGGCCACGGTAGCAGCCAAGGTCCATCAGGCGCTTGATGTTCATCTGCGTCTCACGGCGCAGGTCGCCTTCCACGGTGTAGTTGGCGTCGATATGCTCGCGGATGGCGAGAACTTCGGCGTCCGACAGCTCGTTCACGCGACGGGTTGCGTCGATGTTCACGGCTTCGCAGATGGCTTTGGCCGAAGTATGGCCAATTCCGGTGATGTAAGTCAGGGCGATCGGGACCCGTTTTTGGGTCGGGATGTTTACGCCGGCGATACGTGCCACGTGTCACTTTCCTTTTCGTTGCGGTTCCGTCGTGCCAGAACCTTTTTTCACAACGTAGGCCAGAGGCATCGTGCCATCGGGCCGCAGCTGAATTCAGATGTCGATTCGGAAACGGGCAGAACCCGCGCAGAATCAAATCTCGTGTCCGAGATAGGGCTGGTTATGTAGAAAAGCGGGGGCCGTCAAGCCCCCCGCCCCCGGTTTGCGATTTTCTGCTGTGATCAATCCAGAACGGCGGCAATCGCCTTCTGAACATCACCGATTTCGGCCAGCCCATCGACCGTGCGCAACTGACCCTTGGCATAGTAATAGCCGATCAGCGGCGAGGTCTTCTTGTAATATTCCATCAGACGCTGGCGCAGACTGTCTTCGTTATCATCGGCGCGGCGCTTCATGTTTGTGCCGCCGCATTTGTCGCAGACACCATCCACCGCCGGACGATGGGTGACGTCATGATAGACCTCGCCGCAATCGCCACAGGTAAAGCGGCCGGTGATACGCGCCACCAGTGCAGCGTCGTCCACCTGCATCTCGATCACCGCATCCAGCGCCTCGCCCATGCTGGACAGAAGATCCGCCAATGCATCGGCCTGCGGCAGCGTCCGGGGGAACCCGTCGAAGATGAAACCGCCGGCCTTGTCGCCTTCCAGCCTTTCACGGATCAGGCCGATCACGATCTCGTCGGTCACAAGCTCGCCACGGTCCATCACGTCGGCCACGATGCGGCCCATATCGGTACCACTTGTGCGGGCCTCGCGCAGCATGTCCCCGGTGCTCAGCTGGATCATGTTGCGCGTCTCGACCAGGTGACGGGCCTGCGTGCCTTTTCCGGCCCCCGGGGGCCCAAGAAGAATGATGTTCATCTGCGCGCCGGAGCCTTTCTGGTCGTGCGTTTCTTGCCCTTGCCGCGAAGCTGCGACTTTTCGATCAGACCTTCATACTGATGCGCCAGAAGATGGCTTTGAACCTGCTGGATCGTATCCATCGTCACCGACACGACGATCAGCACCGATGTACCGCCAAAGTAGAAGGGCACGGCCAGTTCGGCCCGCAGGATCTCGGGCAGCAGGCAGACGGCGGCCAGATAGGCCGACCCAAGCGCCAGAACACGGCTGACCACATATTCCAGATATTCGGCGGTTTTCTTGCCGGGGCGAATGCCGGGAACAAAGCCGTTCTGGTTCTTGAGGTTTTCGGCCACCTCGTCCGGCTTGAACGAGACGTTGAACGTGTAGAAATACGAGAAGAACACGATCATCACCACGAAGAACAGCAGATACAGCGGCTGTCCCGGTCCGAAATAGGCCATGATCGTCGACATCACCGGCCCGGTATCGGCGCCTGAAAAGGTGCTGATGGTCGCGGGCAGCAGCAGCAGCGAGCTGGCGAAGATCGCGGGGATCACGCCCGCGGGGTTGACCTTGACCGGCAGGCTGGACGAACCGCCCTCATAGACCTTCATCCCGGCCTGACGGCGGGGGTACTGGATGTGGATCTTGCGCAAGGCGCGTTCCATGAACACCACGAAGGCGATCGTCACGATCACCATCACGATCACGCCGATGATCACGGCGGGGCTGATGGCGCCCGAACGGCCCTGGCTGAAGAACTGCGCCATGGCGGCAGGGATCTCAGCCACGATGCCGACGAAGATGATCAGGGAGATACCGTTGCCGATGCCGCGCGCGGTGATCTGCTCGCCCAGCCACATCAGGAACATGGTGCCGCCCACAAGGGTGATCACGCAAGAGGCGCGGAAGAACAGGCCGGGGTCGGTGACCAGATCGCCAGCTTCAAGGCTGGCGGCCAGGCCATAGGCCTGCAAGGTCGCCAGGAACACAGTGCCATAGCGGGTGTACTGGTTGATCTTCTTGCGGCCCTGCTCGCCCTCTTTCTTCAGCTGCTCCAGCTTGGGCACCATCGAGGTGAGAAGCTGCACGATGATCGATGCCGAAATATAGGGCATGATGCCAAGGGCAAAGATCCCCATCCGGCCAAGCGCACCACCTGTGAACATCGACAGGATGCCGCCGATTCCTGTCGCGGCACCTTCCATGAACTCGCGCAGCGACGCGCCATCGATACCCGGCACCGGAATGAAGGTGCCAAGGCGATAGACGATCAGAAGGCCAAGCGTGAAGAAGATGCGATTGCGAAGATCGGTTGCCTTGCCAAGGGCGGCCCAGCTGGTGTTCGCCGCCATTTGTTCTGCTGCAGATACCATTCGCGGTCTCTCTCATGTGACAACGCCGCCAGAGCGGTTTTCCGGCTCAGGCGGCGTTCAGGAAAACTAGGGCCTATGTAAGCGGCGCGCGCGCCGCTCACAACCCGTTATTCAGCCGCAGGGGCCGCAGCAGGTGCTGCCACGTTCAGCGCGCCACCCAGTTTCGCAACCGCTTCAACGGCCTGGGCCGAAGCACCGGTCACGTTCAGCGTCACCTTGGACGAGAAATCGCCCTTGGCCAGAACGCGCACACCGTCCAGCTTGCGACGGACCAGCCCGGAAGCCACCATCACGTCTTCGGTGATCGGTGCCTTCGCGTCGATCTTGCCGGCCTCGATGAACTTCTGGATGATGCCCAGGTTCACAACAGCATAGGACTTGCGGTTGGGCTTGGTGAAGCCGCGTTTCGGCAGACGCTGATAGAGCGGCATCTGGCCACCCTCGTAGCCACCGATCGAGACACCCGAACGGGACTTCTGACCCTTGATACCCCGTCCACCGGTCTTGCCGGTACCAGAGCCGGGGCCACGGCCCACGCGCTTGCGCTTCTTGGTTGCGCCGTCGTTATCACTCAGTTCATGCAGTTTCATGTCGCTTCTCCTTGTGCCGGATGCGACCCCCAGCGACGGGAGCGGCCGAACACGGCTTTGATTGTGAATACAGGGCGGGCCTGAACCCGCCCCGAATGGTTATTCGCGCTCTTCGATGATCTGGACCAGATGCGGGATCTTGGCGACCATGCCACGGATCGAAGGTGTATCCTCCAACTCGCGGGTCTTGTGCATCTTGTTCAGACCCAGACCGATCAGGGTCTGGCGCTGCTTCTCGGGGCGGCGGATCGGCGAGCCGATCTGCTTGACAACGATGGTTTTAGCCATGGTACCGTTTCCTTACGCTTCAGCCGCTTCGGCAGCCGGCGCATCGTCCTTGCGCAGGATGTCGGCGACCTTCTTGCCACGACGCTGGGCCACGGAACGGGGGCTGGATTCTTTCTTCAGCCCGTCGATGGTGGCACGGATCATGTTGTAGGGGTTCTGCGAACCAAGCGACTTGGACACGACGTCCTTGAGGCCCAGCATCTCGAACACGGCGCGCATCGGACCACCGGCGATGATTCCGGTACCTTCCGGTGCGGCGCGCATCACGACCTTGCCGGCGCCATGGCGCCCTTCCATGTCGTGGTGCAGCGTGCGGCCTTCGCGCAGGGGCACACGGATCATCTGGCGCTTGGCCTGTTCCGTTGCCTTGCGGATGGCTTCGGGCACTTCTTTCGCCTTGCCCTTGCCAAAGCCGACACGGCCCTTCTGGTCACCCACTACCACGAGTGCTGCAAAGCCGAAACGCTTGCCGCCCTTCACGGTCTTGGACACACGGTTGATCGCCACGAGACGATCGGCGAACTCCGGGGCGGCCTCTTCGCGGTCGCGACGGTCGCGGCGGTTGTCTTCTCTTGCCATTCTCTCGTCTCCTTAGAACTTGAGGCCACCTTCACGGGCAGCGTCGGCCAGAGCCTTCACCTTCCCGTGAAAGAGGAAACCACCACGATCGAAGTAGCAGTCTTCGACACCGGCCTTCTTGGCACGCTCGGCGATCGCCGCGCCCACCTTGGCAGCCGCTTCGACGTTGTTCTTGCCAACGACACCAAGCGCCTTCTCCAGGGTGGAGGCAGCGGCCAGGGTTACGCCACGCACATCGTCGATCAGCTGCACGCTGATGTTCTTGTTGCTGCGGTGAACGGAGAGGCGCACGCGACCCGCGTTCACCTTCCGAAGTTTGTTCCGAACGCGCAGGCGGCGCTTCAGAAACAGGGTTCTTTTGCTGTTTGCCATCTTTCGCGTCCTTACTTCTTCTTGCCTTCCTTGCGGAAGATGTACTCACCCTTGTACTTGATGCCTTTGCCCTTGTAGGGCTCGGGCTTGCGCCATTCGCGGATATTCGCCGCGACCTGGCCCACAAGCTGGGCGTCATCACCTTCCACAACGATTTCGGTCTGCTTGGGGCAGGTCACCGTCACGCCATTGGGCACCTCGAAGTTGACTTCGTGGCTGTAGCCCAGCGACAGTTTCAGCGTGTTGCCCTGGATCGCGGCGCGGTAACCCACACCCGTGATCTCAAGCTCTTTCTTGAACCCGGTGGTCACACCGGTCACAAGGTTCGCCACCATCGAGCGGGACATGCCCCACTGCTGGCGGGCGCGCTTGGACGTACCACGCGGGGTGATCGACACCAGATTGCCATCAACGGCAATGGTGACATCGTCGGTTGCGTTGAAATGCTTGGTCCCCTTGGGGCCCTTCACTTCGACGGTCTGGCCGGACACGGACGCCGAAACGCCTGCGGGCAGCTCGACCGGTTTCTTACCAATGCGAGACATTGCCTTCCTCCTTAGAAGACCGTGCAGAGCACTTCACCGCCAACATTGGCGCTGCGTGCTGCTGCATCCGACATCACACCCTTGGGCGTGCTGACAATCGACACACCCAGGCCCTGACGGACCGACGGGATGTCCTTGACGCCCATGTAAACGCGACGCCCGGGCTTGGAGACCCGCTTGATTTCGCGAATGACAGGGGTGCCATCGAAATATTTCAGGCTGATGATCAGGGTCGGGTGACCATTCTCATCGGTGCCCTTTTCGTAACCGCGGATGTAACCTTCATCCGCAAGCACATCCAGAACCCATGCCCGCAGCTTGGAAGCAGGGGTCATGACGGTGGACTTGCCACGCGACTGGCTGTTGCGAATACGGGTGAGCATATCGCCGATAGGATCGTTCATATCAGTCTCTCCCTTACCAGCTGGATTTCACCAGGCCGGGAATCTGGCCCATGGAGCCCAGATCCCGCAGCGCGATACGCGACAGTTTCAGCTTGCGGTAATACGCATGCGGACGACCGGTCAGCTGGCAGCGGTTGTGCAGACGCACAGCAGAGCTGTTGCGCGGCAGTTTCGCCAGCTTCAGGGAGGCGCGGAAACGCTCTTCCATCGGCTTGGACTGGTCGTTGACGATCGCCTTCAGCGCAGCGCGCTTGGCAGCGAACTTGTCCACCAGCTCCTGACGCTTCTTTTCGCGTTCGATCATAGATTTCTTAGCCATAACTCTCTCTCCCGCGCTTAGCTGTTGAAGGGCATGTTGAATTGCTTCAACAGCGCCTTAGCTTCCGCGTCGGTTTTCGCGGTGGTGGCGATCACGATGTCCATACCCCAGACCTCATCGACCTTGTCGAAGTTGATCTCGGGGAACACGATATGCTCTTTCAGGCCCATGGCGTAGTTGCCACGACCGTCGAAGGATTTGCCGGGCACGCCGCGGAAGTCGCGGATACGGGGCATTGCAATCGTGATCAGACGATCCAGGAATTCGTACATGCGGTCGCCGCGCAGCGTGACCTTTGCACCCATCGGCATGCCCTCGCGGACGCGGAAGCCCGCGATCGAGTTCTTGGCGATGGTGGTGACAGCTTTCTGGCCAGCGATCGTGGACAGGTCTTCCTGTGCCGATTTCGCCTTCTTGCTGTCGCGCACGGCTTCTGCACCGCAGCCGATGTTCAGGACGATCTTGTCCAGACGCGGGATCTGCATGTCGTTCTTGTAGGAGAATTCCTCCTTCAGAGCGGCGCGGATCGCATCCTTGTAAAGAGCCTTGAGGCGCGGGGTATAGGTTGCAGTATCAAGCATCGATCACGTCCCCCGTGGTCTTGGCGATACGCACCTTCTTGTCGCCTTCAATCTTGAAGCCGACGCGCGTTGCCTTGCCGTTCTTGTCAAGGAAAGCCAGGTTCGACAGGGCAATCGGCATCGCCTTGGGGATGCGGCCGCCCTGGCTGGTCTGGCTCTGACGGGTGTGACGGATGGCCATGTTCAGGCCTTCCACCACGGCTTTGCCGGCCTTGGGGTCAACGGACGCGATCGTCCCCTGCTTGCCCTTGTCCTTGCCGGCCAGGACGACGACCTTGTCGCCGGTTTTCAGCTTGGCAGCCATCTTACAGCACCTCCGGCGCGAGCGAGATGATTTTCATGAAGTTCTTGGCGCGCAGCTCACGAACCACCGGCCCGAAGATACGGGTGCCGACGGGCTCGTTGTTGTTGTTCAGGATGACTGCTGCGTTGCGATCGAAACGGATCGCTGTGCCGTCTTCACGGCGAACTTCCTTGGCGGTGCGAACGACGACGGCCTTGCGGACATCACCCTTCTTCACGCGACCGCGCGGAATGGCTTCCTTGACGGACACCACGATGATGTCGCCAACGGACGCATACCGGCGGTGCGAACCGCCGAGAACCTTGATGCACTGCACCCGGCGTGCGCCGGAGTTGTCAGCAACATCCAGATTGGTCTGCATCTGGATCATTTGGTTTCTCCCGACCTTTGGGGGCCGCTATCGGCATTTCCCCAGGGTTTCGATGAACCGAAAGGCTATCGCTTAGCTTGCGATAACCTCCCAGCGTTTCGTTTTCGACTTGGGTGCACATTCCTGGATACGGACGGTGTCACCGACGCTGAAAGCGTTCGTCTCATCGTGAGCCCGATATTTCTTGGACTTACGGATGGTCTTTTTCAGAACAGGATGCGTGAAGCGGCGTTCCACCTGAACGGTCACGGTCTGGGCATTTGCCGTGCTTGTCACGGTGCCTTGAAGAATACGTTTGGGCATCTGTCAGGCTCCTTATTCTGCGGCCGCGGCTGCGGCTTTTTCGTTCAGCACGGTCTTCACGCGCGCCACGTCACGGCGAACCGTCTTGATGCGGGCGGTGGATTCCAGCTGGCCAGTCGCCTGTTGAAAGCGCAGGTTGAATGCTTCTTTCTTCAGGGCAACCAGGTCCTCGCGGAGCTGATCGAGGGATTTATTGCGTAGTTCCTGGGCGTTCATGTCGCCGGTCCTTTTTAACAACGTCACCGGAGAGCCCCTTGTGACAGGGTCACCCTGATTCCCGGTGGAGATGGATGAAGGGGCCGTATAGGCCGGTTCCCTTGCATTGACAAGGCCTGTTTGCAACAGACCCGGTTTCGAAAAAGACAAGGCGGGGTCGCCCCCGCCCTGCCCTGTCTTGTGTTGGCGAAAACCTTACCAGTCTTCGCGCGCAACCACACGGGTCTTGATCGGCAGTTTCATGGCGGCCAGGCGCAGGGCCTCGCGCGCGATGGTCTCGTCGACGCCGTCGATCTCGAACATCACACGACCCGGCTTGATGCGGGCTGCCCAGTAATCCACAGAACCCTTACCTTTACCCATACGGACTTCGGTCGGCTTCGAGGTCACCGGAACGTCCGGGAAAATCCGGATCCAGACGCGGCCCTGACGTTTCATGTGACGGGTCAGAGCGCGGCGAGCCGCCTCGATCTGACGCGCCGTGACACGCTCCGGCTCGGTCGCCTTGAGGCCGAACGAACCAAAGTTCAGGTCGCTACCGCCCTTGGCCAGGCCGTGGATACGGCCTTTGTGCTGCTTGCGGAATTTTGTGCGCTTAGGTTGAAGCATCTGTCATTCCTCCTTAACGGCGGCCGCCGGCGCCACGGGGCGCGGGACCATCCTGGAGTTCCTGCAGACGACGGTCATGGGCAGACGGATCGTGCTCCATGATTTCGCCTTTGAAAATCCAGACCTTGATACCGATGATGCCGTAAGCCGTGGTGGCCTCGACATGGGCGTAATCGATATCGGCACGCAGCGTGTGCAGCGGCACGCGACCTTCACGGTACCATTCGGTCCGCGCGATCTCGGCACCACCCAGACGTCCGGCGACGTTCACCCGGATACCCAGGGCGCCCATACGCATGGCGTTCTGCACGGCACGCTTCATCGCGCGACGGAAGGACACACGACGCTCGAGCTGCTGCGCGATGCTTTCACCGACCAGAGCCGCGTCCAGTTCCGGCTTGCGGACTTCGACGATGTTCAGGTGCAGTTCGCTTGCCGTCAGCTTGGCCAGCTTCTTGCGCAGGGTTTCGATATCGGCGCCCTTTTTGCCGATGATCACACCCGGACGGGCCGCATGGATCGTGACGCGGCACTTCTTGTGCGGACGCTCGATGATCACGCGGGCGATACCGGCCTGCTTTGCTTCTTCCTTGATGAACTTGCGGATCTTCAGATCTTCCAGAAGAAGATTACCGTAGTCCTTGGTATCGGCATACCAGCGGCTGTCCCAGGTGCGGTTGACCTGAAGGCGCATGCCGATCGGATTGACTTTCTGACCCATTAGGCTTGCTCCTCAACTTGACGCACCTTGATGGTGAGTTCCGAGAACGGCTTGACGATACGGCCGAAACGGCCACGTGCACGCGGACGACCGCGCTTCAGCGTCAGGTTCTTGCCGACATAGGCCTCGGCGACGACAAGTTCATCGACGTCCAGGTTATGGTTGTTCTCGGCGTTGGCGATTGCGGACTGAAGGCATTTCTTCACGTCCACAGCGATCCGCTTTTTCGAAAAGGTCAGGTCCGTCAGGGCCTTGTCCACTTTCTTGCCACGGATCATCGCGGCCACCAGGTTCAGCTTCTGCGGGCTGGTACGAAGCATGCGCAGTTTTGCCATTGCTTCGTTATCTGCCACGCGGCGGGGGTTTTTTTCCTTGCCCATGACTTACTTCCGCTTCGCTTTTTTGTCGGCCGCGTGACCGTAATAGGTCCGGGTCGGGGAGTATTCGCCGAATTTCTGGCCGATCATGTCCTCGGAAACGTTCACCGGGATATGCTTCTTGCCGTTGTAGACGCCAAACGTCAGGCCCACGAACTGGGGCAGGATCGTCGAGCGGCGCGACCAGATCTTGATAACTTCACTACGTCCGGAATCGCGAGCAGCTTCGGCTTTCTTCAGCACGTAAGCGTCGACGAACGGACCTTTCCATACAGAGCGAGACATCTGTTAACGCCCCTTCTTCTTGGCGTGACGCGAGCGCAGGATGAGCTTGCTGGACGCTTTGTTCTTGTTCCGGGTGCGTGCACCCTTTGTCGGCTTGCCCCACGGGGTCACCGGATGACGACCACCCGAAGTCCGGCCTTCACCACCACCATGCGGGTGATCGATCGGGTTCATGACCACGCCGCGAACGCTCGGGCGGATGCCCTTGTGACGCATGCGGCCTGCCTTGCCGTAGTTCTGGTTGCTGTTGTCGGGGTTCGACACGGCACCTACGGTGGCCATGCATTCCTGACGCACGAGACGCAGTTCACCCGAGGACAGGCGGATCTGGGCGTAACCGCCATCGCGACCCACGAACTGGGCATAGGTGCCCGCCGCGCGCGCAATCTGACCACCCTTGCCGGGCTTCATCTCGATGTTGTGGACGATCGTACCGATCGGCATGCCGGAAAACGGCATCGCGTTGCCCGGCTTGATGTCGACCTTGGAGCCCGCGACGACAGCGTCGCCGACGGCCAGACGCTGGGGTGCCAGGATATAGGCCTGTTCGCCATCCTCGTACTTCACCAGCGCGATGAAGGCGGTCCGGTTCGGGTCATATTCGATCCGCTCGACGGTGGCCGCCACGTCGAATTTGTTACGTTTGAAATCGACGATCCGATAGAGGCGTTTCGCCCCGCCGCCCTTGCGGCGCATCGTGATCCGTCCGGTGTTGTTCCGGCCGCCATTCTTGGTCAAACCCTCGGTGAGGGCCTTGACCGGACGTCCTTTCCACAGCTCCGAACGGTCGATCAGAACCAGCCCACGCTGGCCCGGCGTCGTCGGCTTATACGACTTGAGTGCCATGCTTTCTGTCTTCCGTTGTGCGTAGCGGGGCAAGGCCCCGCGATGTTGAAGGCCCCCGAAGGTGCCCAAGGTATAGGGCCCCGAAGGTCCCCGTCTCAAAAGTCCATGGCCCCGGCAATTCCGGGGCCATGGAAGATTCGCGCCCTACTATCAGAGACCCGTGGTCACGTCGATAGTGTTTCCCTCTTCCAGGGTCACATAGGCTTTCTTGACGTCCCGACGCTTGCCCGGCTGGCCGCGGAAGCGCTTGGTCTTGCCTTTGGTGATCGTGGTGTTGACGGCCTTGACCTTCACACCAAACAGCGCCTCGACGGCCTGCTTGATCTCGGGCTTGTTGGAATCCATCGCCACCTCGAAGACGACCGCACCGTTTTCGGACACCATTGTGGCCTTTTCGGTGATGATCGGCTTGCGGATCACGTCGTAATGTTCAGCCTTCGCGCTCATTTCAGACGAGCCTCCAGTGCTTCGACACCCGCCTTCGTGATCACCAGGGTGTCACGCTTGAGGATGTCATAGACGTTTGCGCCCATCGACGGCAGGATATCCAGACCTTCGATGTTGCGGGCGGCCTTTGCGAACATGTCGTTGACGGTTGCACCATCAATGATCAGCGCGCGCTTCCAACCCAGCTTTGCCACCTGCTTGGCCAGGGTCGAGGTCTTGCCTTCGGCTTCGGCGGCAGAAATGACGACCAGTTCGCCGGCCTTCAGCTTCGCGGACAGGGCATGCTTGAGGCCCAGCTTGCGGAACTTCTTGGTCAGCTCATGGCCATGGCTGCGCGGGGTCGGACCCTTGTAGACACCACCGTGACGGAAGATCGGCGCGTTCTTGTCACCGTGACGTGCGCCGCCGGTGCCCTTCTGGCGATAGATCTTCTTGGTCGAATAGGAGGTCTCCGAACGGGTCTTCACCTTGTGGGTGCCGGCCTGCGCATTGTTGCGCTGCCAACGGACCACGCGGTGCAGGATGTCGGCGCGCGGCTCAAGACCGAACAGCGCCTCGTCCAGATCCACGGAACCGGCTTTGCTGCCGTCCAGATTGATCACATCAAGTTTCATGCTTCACCCCCTTCGGCGGGCGCTTCTGCGGCCGGTGCCTCGGCGGCAGCCGCGGCCATGGCCGATTTCAGGGCCGCCGGGAACGGAACGTTCTCGGGCAGCTTCTTCTTGACGGCGTCCTTGATCGTGACCCAGCCACCCTTGGAGCCGGGAACCGCGCCCTTGACCATGATCAGGCCACGTTCAGCATCGGTTTTCACGACTTCAAGGTTCTGCGTGGTCACACGCACGGCACCCATGTGGCCGGCCATCTTCTTGCCCTTGAACACCTTGCCGGGGTCCTGGCACTGACCGGTCGAACCATGCGAACGGTGGCTGATGGACACACCGTGCGAGGCCCGCAGACCGCCAAAGTTGTGGCGCTTCATCGCACCGGCAAAACCTTTACCGATGGATGTGCCTGCAACGTCGACCTTCTGACCTGCAACATAATGTTCGGCCGAGATTTCCTCGCCCACACCGATCATGTTGTCGGGGCTGACGCGGAATTCCGCGATCTTCCGCTTGGGGGCCACGTTGGCCACCGCGAAATGACCACGCATGGCCTTCGAGGTCCGCTTGGCCTTGGCATTGCCAGCGCCCAGCTGAACGGCGGTATAGCCGTCCCGCTCGGGCGTGCGCTGTGCCACGACCTGCAGGTTCTCAAGCTGGAGAACGGTCACAGGGATCTGCTTTCCGTCTTCCATGAAAAGCCGGGTCATGCCGACTTTCTTTGCGATTACACCAGAGCGCATCCTGGATACCCTCCTTCTTACGACTGCAGCTTGATCTCGACGTCCACACCAGCGGCCAGGTCGAGCTTCATCAGCGCGTCCACGGTCTGGGGGGTCGGATCAACGATGTCGAGCAGACGCTTGTGCGTGCGGATCTCGAACTGATCGCGGGATTTCTTGTCGATGTGCGGCCCACGGAGAACCGTGAACTTTTCGATCTTGTTCGGCAGCGGAATCGGGCCACGCACCGTTGCGCCAGTGCGCTTTGCGGTGTTGACGATTTCCTGCGTGCTGGCGTCCAGTACGCGGTAATCGAATGCCTTCAGCCGGATGCGAATGTTTTGGCTTTGCATAGTCTAGCCTTTCGCGGCGTTGGAGTTGATAGGAGGACCACCGGCTCATCCGGTGGCCCTCTTCGAACCCGAAGTGGTCTTTACTTCAGAATTTTCGACACGACACCCGCGCCGACGGTACGGCCGCCTTCACGGATGGCGAAGCGCAGGCCGTCTTCCATCGCGATCGGTGCGATCAGTTCGACGGTGAACTTCAGGTTGTCGCCCGGCATCACCATCTCGGTGCCCTCGGGCAGCGTCACGGTGCCGGTCACGTCGGTCGTGCGGAAGTAGAACTGCGGACGGTAGTTCGCGAAGAACGGCGTGTGACGGCCGCCTTCTTCCTTCGTCAGGATGTAGGCTTCTGCCTCGAACTGGGTGTGCGGGTTCACGGACTTCGGCTTGCAAAGAACCTGACCACGCTCAACGCCTTCACGGTCGATACCGCGCAGCAGAACGCCCACGTTGTCGCCGGCCTCACCACGATCCAGCAGCTTGCGGAACATTTCCACGCCCGTGCAGGTCGTCGTCTTGGTGTCCTTGATCCCCACGATCTCGATGCTGTCACCGACGTTGATCACGCCACGCTCGATACGGCCGGTCACAACGGTGCCACGACCCGAGATCGAGAACACGTCTTCGATCGGCATCAGGAACGGCTTGTCCACGGCGCGTTCGGGCGTCGGGATGTAGGTGTCGACCGCTTCCATCAGAGCGCGGATCGAGTTCTCGCCGATCTCCGGATCACGGCCTTCCATCGCCGCAAGAGCCGAACCCTTGATGATCGGAATATCGTCGCCCGGATACTCGTAGGAGGTCAGCAGCTCGCGGATCTCCATCTCCACCAGCTCCAGCAGCTCCTCGTCGTCAACCTGGTCAACCTTGTTCATGTACACGACCATGTAGGGGATGCCCACCTGGCGGCCCAGCAGGATGTGCTCGCGCGTCTGCGGCATCGGGCCGTCAGCGGCGTTCACAACCAGGATCGCGCCGTCCATCTGCGCCGCACCCGTGATCATGTTCTTCACATAGTCAGCGTGGCCGGGGCAATCGACATGCGCGTAGTGGCGCGTCTCGGTCTCGTATTCCACATGCGCCGTCGAGATCGTGATCCCGCGCGCCTTCTCTTCCGGTGCGCCGTCGATCTGGTCGTAGGCCCGGAACTCGCCGAAATACTTCGTGATCGCAGCCGTCAGCGTCGTCTTGCCGTGGTCAACGTGACCGATCGTGCCGATGTTAACGTGCGGTTTGTTACGTTCAAACTTTGCCTTGCCCATCAGGGAACTCCTTGTTTTGTCGTCGGTGGTGGGCATCGGCCCACCCTACGGGGTTGTGGTAGGGTGGGGGTGACCCCCACCAACCGTTATGCGTATTTCTTCTGGATCTCGTCCGAGATGTTCTGCGGCACAGCCTCGTAATGGTCGAACTGCATGGTGAAGTTCGCCCGGCCCGAGGACATCGAACGCAGCGTGTTGATGTAGCCGAACATGTTGGCCAGCGGCACGAAGGCGTCGATGACGTTCGCGTTGCCGCGGCTGTCCTGCCCGTTGACCATGCCACGACGGCTGGTCAGGTCGCCGATGATGCCGCCGGTATATTCTTCCGGGGTCACGACTTCCACGCGCATGATCGGTTCCAGCAGCTTCGCGCCGGCTTTCTTCAGGCCTTCGCGCATCCCGGCACGTGCCGCGATTTCGAACGCCAGAACCGAAGAGTCGACGTCATGGTAGGCACCGTCGATCAGGGCCACCTTGAAGTCGATCACCGGGAAGCCTGCCAGCGGACCGGAGTCCATGACCGACTTGATGCCTTTTTCGACACCGGGGATGTATTCCTTCGGCACCGAACCACCAACGATCTTGCTTTCGAACGAATAGCCTTCGCCCGGCTCGGTCGGCATGATGACCATCTTGACGCGCGCGAACTGACCCGAACCACCCGACTGTTTCTTGTGGGTGTAGTCGATCTCGGCTTCACGGCTGACGGTTTCACGATACGCCACCTGCGGTGCACCGATGTTCGCCTCGACCTTGAACTCGCGCTTCATGCGGTCGACGAGGATGTCGAGATGAAGTTCGCCCATGCCCTTCATGATCGTCTGACCGGATTCGAAATCGGTCTCGACGCGGAATGACGGATCCTCGGCGGCCAGGCGTGCCAGGGCGATGCCCATCTTTTCCTGGTCTGCTTTGGTCTTGGGCTCGACAGCGATCTCAATCACCGGCTCGGGGAAGGTCATGGTTTCCAGAACCACCGGATCCTTCTCCGAACACAGCGTGTCACCGGTCGTGGTGTCCTTCAGACCCGCAAGCGCAATGATGTCACCTGCATAGGCTTCATCGATCTCTTCGCGGTTGATGGCGTGCATCATCATCATCCGGCCAACGCGCTCTTTCTTGCCCTTGGTCGAGTTCAGCATCGCATCACCCTTCCGCAGAACGCCCGAGTAGAGACGCGTGAAGGTCAGCGAACCGACGAAGGGGTCGTTCATGATTTTGAACGCCAGGCCCGAGAAGGCCATGTTGTCGTCCGCGCGGCGCGGGATGTTGCGGGTTTCAGTCTCGTCGCCCGGCTTGAAGCCCATGTAATCGACCACGTCCAGCGGGCTGGGCAGGAAGTCGATCACGGCGTTCAGCAGCGGCTGGACACCTTTGTTCTTGAACGCGGAACCGGCCATCACGGGAACGAAGCTCAGCGACAGGCAACCCTTGCGGATCAGCTTGCGCAGCGTGTCCTCGTCGGGCTCGTTGCCCTCAAGGTAGGCTTCCATCGCCGCATCGTCCATTTCGACTGCGATCTCGATCAGGTTGGCGCGCCATTCGTCGGCCAGATCCTTGAGCTCGTCACGGATCGGCTGACGCACCCAGGACGCGCCCAGGTCTTCGCCTTTCCAGACCCACTCTTCCATCTTCAGCAGGTCGATGATGCCTTCCAGCTTGTCCTCGGCGCCGATCGGCAGGGCGATCGGTGCAGGGATCGCGCCGGTGCGGTCCTTGATCATCTTGACGCAGTTGAAGAAGTCGGCGCCGATCTTGTCCATCTTGTTGACGAACACGATGCGCGGCACCTTGTAGCGGTCAGCCTGACGCCACACGGTTTCGGTCTGCGGCTCGACACCGGCGTTGGCGTCCAGAAGGCAAACGGCGCCGTCCAGAACGGCCAGCGAACGCTCGACTTCGATGGTGAAGTCCACGTGGCCGGGGGTGTCGATGATGTTGAAGCGATACTTGGTATCCGACGTGCCTTCGACGCTGGGATCTTCCTGGCGCTGCCAGAAAGTCGTGGTCGCGGCCGAAGTGATCGTGATGCCGCGTTCCTGCTCCTGCTCCATCCAGTCCATCGTGGCGGCGCCGTCATGGACTTCGCCGATCTTGTGGGACTTGCCGGTGTAGTAGAGGATGCGCTCGGTCGTCGTGGTCTTGCCCGCGTCGATATGGGCCATGATCCCGAAGTTGCGATAACGCTGCAGCGGATATTCGCGTGCCATCTGGGGTGCTCCTCTTACCAGCGATAATGGCTGAACGCTTTGTTCGCGTCGGCCATCTTGTGGGTGTCTTCCCGCTTCTTCACGGCGGAACCGCGGCTGTTGACTGCATCAAGCAGCTCGCCAGCCAGGCGTTCTTCCATCGTGTTCTCGTTGCGGGCACGCGAGGCGTTGATCAGCCAGCGAATCGCCAGGGCTTCACGACGCTCGGGGCGCACTTCGACGGGAACCTGGTAGGTGGCACCACCAACACGGCGCGACCGGACTTCGACCGAGGGCTTGATGTTGTCGAGCGCTTCGTGGAACACTTCCACGGGCGCGCGCTTGATCTTGTCCTCGACGCGGCTCAGCGCGTTGTAGACGATACGCTCGGCGGCGGACTTCTTGCCGTCGATCATCAGGTTGTTCATGAACTTCGTCAGAACCCGATCACCATACTTGGCATCGGGCAGGATTTCGCGTTTTTCAGCGGCGTGACGGCGGGACATCTGTTTAGATCCTCTTACTTCGGACGCTTCGCGCCGTACTTCGAACGACGCTGCTTACGGTTCTTGACGCCCTGGGTATCCAGAACACCGCGCAGGATGTGATAGCGGACACCGGGAAGGTCTTTCACGCGGCCGCCACGGATCAGAACCACAGAGTGCTCCTGAAGGTTGTGGCTTTCACCGGGAATGTAGCTGATGACCTCAAAGCCGTTGGTCAGGCGCACCTTCGCAACCTTCCGCATGGCCGAGTTCGGTTTTTTCGGCGTCGTCGTATAAACGCGAGTGCAGACGCCACGCTTTTGCGGGCACTGCTCCAGGTGCATCGACTTGGACCGTTTGACTTTGGGCTGCCGCGGTTTGCGGATCAGCTGCTGGATCGTTGGCATTGGGCTTCTTTCCCCGTCTATCAACACATGTGTCTGCGCGGGCATCCCCGCGGGTTAATCTTGAGCACTTTGCGCGTCCACAAAGCACAATCACCGCCATCGTTCCCATTCCGAGGTGAACGACGCGGTGAGTTTCCAGAGGATCGAGGCAGCATTAGCCCGGATCTTGTCCACTACAGTTCTGAATTCGGCAAAGGGCACACGCCCGGCCGGATGGGGCGCGTATAGGGGGAGTCGCAGGGGTTGTCAACACACCGCCCCCCACCTGCCCAACATCGCGCAAGAACCGGTTCTTGCAACGTCCGGGTCAGTGTCCGATGCCCGTCCGCAGACGTGTCTCGGTCGCGATGCGGCGCTTCAACTGGGCTTCGCGATAGAGCATGAAAACCCCGCTGCCCACGACGATCACGGCTCCCAGCAGGGTCAGGGGCGCGGGCCAGTCACCGAAGACCAGCCACCCCAGGACAAGCGCCCAGATCAACCCCGTATAGCGGAACGGCGCCACGAAGCTGATCTCGCCCACGCGCATCACCATGACCGAAAACACATAGCCGAAGACAACCATGACCGCAGCCCCCAGTGTCATGGCGCTGCGATGCAGTGTCAGCGGCACCCACTCCACCGTCATGCTGGCGAGGCCAAAGGCAATCAGAAGCGCCAGCGAGGTGATGAAGGTCACCATCATCGAATGGGTCGCCCCCGACACGCGCCGCGTGACCAGGTCGCGCACCGTGACGAAGGCCACAGCGATCAGGGCATAGACCGAAAAGATATTGAAGCCTTCGGTGCCCGGCCGCACGATCAGCAGAACCCCGCAAAGGCCAACCATGATCGCCGTCAGGCGTCGCCAACCCAACTGTTCGCTGAAGAACAAGGCTGCGGCCAGTGTCACCACCAGCGGCAGCGACTGCATGATCGCACTCACATTGGCCAGTGGCATGTTGTAAAGCGCCGTCAGGAAGAAATAGGCCGAGCCAACTTCGGACAGCGCCCGGATCACGATCAGCCACCGGTCCCGCCGCGGAATACGCAGATGCAGCGCACCCAGATAAAGCGCCATCCCGCCGATGGCGACGGTCGTGAAAATGCTGCGCATGAAGATCAGCTGGAACAGCGGCATGTCGCCTGCCAGCGTCTTCATGAATGTGTCGTTCAGGGTGAAGGCGGCCATGCTGGCCATCATCAGAAGCGCGCCGCGCGTGTTGTCTGTCAGCATCGCTCTGCTCCGGATCGTGGCTTGCCGACGTTATCCTTGCCTGCGGCCGCCGCAAGGGGCTGACATGAAAAAACCCCCGCCACTGGCGGGGGTCTTCATTTTACGTGACCAGGAAGATCTTATTCTTCCCGGCTTTCCGGCGTATCGACCAGCGTGTCGAACGCGTCGCCACCGACGACATCGTCAACCGGTGCGGCCAGCGCGGCGGCGGCTTCGGCCTCCTCGCGGCGGGCTTCGATCACGACGTTGTCACGCTCGGCCGCGATGCGACGCACGCGGGCCGTGGCGCCACCTGTCCCGGCCGGGATCAGACGGCCAACGATCACGTTCTCTTTCAGGCCGACCAGCTTGTCACGCTTGCCCTGAACCGAGGCTTCGGTCAGCACGCGCGTGGTTTCCTGGAACGAGGCCGCCGAGATGAAGCTGCGGGTCTGCAGCGACGCCTTGGTGATCCCCAGAAGGATCGGCGCGCCCGTTGCCGGACGACCGCCCTTGGCCATGATCTTGTCGTTCACGGCGTCGAACTCGGCCTTGTCCAGATGCTCGCCCTTCAGCAGCGTGGTATCGCCGCTTTCGTCGATCTCCCACTTCTGGAGCATCTGGCGCACGATGACTTCGATGTGCTTGTCGTTGATCTTCACGCCCTGAAGACGGTAGACGTCCTGCACCTCGTCGATCATGTAATCGGCCAGCGCCTCGACACCCATGATGGCCAGGATGTCATGCGGCGCGGGGTTGCCGTCCATGATGTAGTCGCCCTTCTGCACGAAGTCGCCTTCCTGCACCGGGATGTGCTTGCCTTTCGGCACCATGTATTCGACCGGCTCCATCCCCTCGACCGAGGGTTCGATCGTGATGCGGCGCTTGTTCTTGTAGTCCTTGCCAAAGCGCACATAACCGTCGATTTCCGCGATGATCGCGTGATCCTTGGGGCGACGGGCTTCGAACAGTTCCGCCACGCGGGGAAGACCCCCGGTGATGTCCTTGGTCTTGGCACCCTCGCGCGGAATACGCGCAACCACGTCACCGGCCTTGATGTCCTGCCCTTCTTCGACGGACAGGATCGCGTCCACCGACATCGGATAGGTCACCGGGTTTCCGGCCTCGTTGCGGACAGGCTCGCCATCGGTGTCGACCAGGATGATCTCGGGCTTCAGCTCGTTGCCCTTGGGGGCCGCGCGCCAGTCCATCACGATCTTCTGGGTCATGCCAGTGGCATCGTCGGTTTCGTCGCGCACGGCGATACCGGACACCAGGTCGACATATTTCACCTGACCTGTCTTCTCGGCGATGATCGGCAGGGTGTAGGGGTCCCACTCGAACAGCTTGTCGCCGCGGGCAACCTTGGCGCCTTCCTTGACGAACAGCTTCGAGCCGTAGCCCAGCTTGTGGCTGGCACGCTCTTCACCGCTATCGTCACGGATGATCAGCTTCATGTTCCGGCCCATGACCAGCGTCTCGCCATTCGAGTTCTCGATGGTCGAGGCGTTTTCATAGGTCACGGTCCCGGCCTGGCTTGCTTCCAGGAAGGACTGCTGACCACCCTGGGCAACGCCGCCGATGTGGAAGGTCCGCATCGTCAGCTGGGTACCGGGTTCACCGATCGACTGCGCCGCGATGATGCCCACGGCTTCGCCGACGTTCACCATCGTACCGCGCGCCAGGTCACGACCATAGCAGGTGGCGCAGACGCCATCCTCGGCTTCACAGGTCAGCGGGCTGCGGATGCGGGCCGTCTGCAGGCTGGACACTTCGATCATGTCGGCCATGCGCTCGTCAATCAGAACGCCACGGGCCACCATCACCTCGCCAGTGGCGGGGTTGACCAGGTCCTCGGCCGCGACACGGCCCAGAACACGCTCAGCCAGCGAAGACACGACCTCACCGTCGTTCACCGCCGCTTCGGCCGTGATCGCACGTTCAGTGCCGCAATCCTTCTGACGCACGATGCAATCCTGCGCCACGTCCACCAGACGGCGTGTCAGGTAACCCGAGTTCGCAGTCTTCAGAGCGGTGTCCGACAGACCTTTCCGCGCGCCGTGGGTCGAGTTGAAGTATTCAAGAACGGTCAGACCTTCCTTGAAGTTCGAGATGATCGGCGTTTCGATGATGTCGCCGTTGGGCTTGGCCATCAGGCCGCGCATCCCGCCCAGCTGCTTCATCTGCGTGACCGAACCACGGGCGCCGGAGTGGGCCATCATGTAGACCGAGTTCGGCTCCAGTTCGGCACCATTCTCATCGTGCTTGCTGGCCGAGATCGTGCTCATCATGGCTTCGGTGACCTTGTCGTTACACTTCGACCAGGCATCCACGACCTTGTTGTACTTCTCACCCTGGGTGATCAGACCGTCCATGTACTGCTGTTCGAAATCCTTGACCTGATCACGTGTCTGATCAACGATCGTCCACTTGTTGTCGGGCACCACCATGTCGTCCTTGCCGAAGGAAATCCCGGCCTTGAACGCTTCGCGGAAACCCATGGTCATGATCTGGTCACAGAAGATGACCGACTCTTTCTGACCGCAGTAGCGGTAGACGGTGTCGATGACCTGCTGCACCTCTTTCTTGCGCAGAAGCCGGTTGACCAGTTCGAACGGCGCCTTGGCGTTCATCGGCAGAAGCGCACCCAGCCGGACACGGCCCGGGGTGGTTTCGAACCGCTTGACGACTTCGTTGCCTTCTTCGTCGATCTGGGTGACGCGCGCGGTGATCTTGGCGTGCAGGTGCACGACACCGGCATCCAGCGCGTGCTGGACTTCGTCGATCGAGGCAAAGGACATGCCCTCGCCCTTCATGCCTTCGCGCATGATCGAGGTGTAGTAGAGACCAAGGATCATGTCCTGCGAGGGCACGATGATCGGCGCGCCGTTTGCGGGCGACAGCACGTTGTTCGTGGACATCATCAGAACGCGCGCTTCCAGCTGGGCCTCAAGGCTCAGCGGGACGTGCACGGCCATCTGGTCACCGTCGAAGTCGGCGTTGAATGCCGAACAGACCAGCGGATGCAGCTGGATCGCCTTGCCTTCGATCAGGATCGGCTCGAAGGCCTGGAAACCAAGACGGTGCAGGGTGGGCGCACGGTTCAGCATCACGGGATGTTCGCGGATCACCTCGTCCAGGATATCCCAGACTTCGGGGCGTTCCTTTTCCACCAGCTTCTTGGCCTGCTTGACGGTCGAGGACAGACCCTTGGCTTCAAGGCGCGAATAGATGAACGGCTTGAACAGCTCCAGCGCCATCTTCTTGGGCAGACCGCACTGATGCAGTTTCAATTCCGGGCCGGTCACGATGACCGAACGACCCGAGAAGTCGACGCGCTTGCCCAGAAGGTTCTGGCGGAAGCGACCCTGCTTGCCTTTCAGCATGTCCGACAGCGATTTCAGCGGGCGCTTGTTGGCACCGGTGATCACGCGGCCACGACGGCCGTTATCGAACAGCGCATCAACCGATTCCTGCAGCATCCGCTTTTCGTTACGCACGATGATATCGGGCGCGCGCAGTTCGATCAGGCGCTTCAGACGGTTGTTGCGGTTGATCACACGACGGTAAAGGTCGTTCAGGTCGGAGGTCGCGAAACGGCCACCATCCAGCGGCACCAGCGGGCGCAGTTCCGGCGGAATGACCGGGATCACGGTCAGAACCATCCATTCCGGACGGTTGCCGGATTCCAGGAAGGATTCCACGACCTTCAGACGCTTGATGATCTTCTTGGGCTTCAGCTCGCCAGTGGCTTCCTTCAGCTCGGCGCGCAGGGTCTCTGCTTCCTGCTCAAGGTCGATGGCGGCCAGCATTTCGCGGATCGCCTCGGCGCCGATATTGGCGGTGAAAGCATCCGCGCCATAGGCATCCTGGGCGTCCATGAATTCTTCTTCGGTCAGCATCTGGCCATAGGTCAGATCGGTCAGACCGGGCTCGATCACAACGTAATTCTCGAAATAGAGAACCCGCTCCAGATCGCGCAGGGTCATGTCCAGCATCAGGCCGATGCGGCTGGGCAGCGACTTGAGGAACCAGATATGCGCCACCGGCGAGGCCAGTTCGATATGGCCCATCCGCTCGCGGCGGACCTTTTGCAGCGTGACTTCAACGCCGCATTTTTCGCAGACGACACCGCGATATTTCATGCGCTTGTACTTGCCGCACAGGCATTCGTAATCCTTGATCGGGCCGAAGATACGCGCGCAGAACAGACCGTCACGCTCGGGCTTGAACGTGCGGTAGTTGATGGTTTCGGGCTTCTTGATCTCGCCATAGGACCAAGACAGGATACGTTCTGGCGATGCCAGAGATACCTTGATCTCGTCAAATGTCTTGACGGGGGCAACCGGGTTGAACGGGTTGTTCGTGAGTTCCTGGTTCATTTTCAAATCCTTGATTTGGGGCAAAGGCAGAGCGGTCGAAGGGGCGCGCGGATTGGGCCGCGCGCCGCCCTGATCACTCGTCCTCGGCGTCCAGGAGTTCCATGTTCAGGCCAAGGCCGCGCACTTCTTTCACCAGAACGTTGAACGACTCGGGCACACCGGCCTCGAAGTTGTCTTCGCCCTTGACGATCGACTCGTACACCTTGGTCCGGCCTGCCACGTCATCCGACTTGACGGTCAGCATTTCCTGAAGCGTGTAGGCGGCACCGTAAGCTTCCAGTGCCCAGACCTCCATCTCGCCCAGACGCTGGCCACCGAACTGGGCCTTACCACCCAGCGGCTGCTGCGTGACAAGGCTGTAGGGCCCGGTCGAACGTGCGTGGATCTTTTCGTCCACCAGGTGATGCAGCTTCAGCAGGTACTTGATGCCCACGGTCACGGGGCGGATGAACTGCTCGCCCGTGCGCCCGTCGAACAGGATCGACTGACCGGATGTATCGAACCCTGCGCGCTTGAGCGCATCGTTCACATCCGCTTCCTTCGCACCGTCGAAGACCGGCGTCGCGATCGGCACACCCTTGGTGATCGTGCTGGCCGCCTCGACCAGCTGGACCTCGTCCATGCCTTCGATGCCTTCGTCATAGACATCGTCGCCGTAAGCCTGGCGCATCGCATCGCGCACCGGGGTCAGATCACCCGACCGGCGGTATTCCTGCAACGCCTCGTCCACCCGCAGACCCAGCGTACGCGACGCCCAGCCCATGTGGGTTTCAAGGATCTGACCGACGTTCATGCGCGACGGCACGCCCAGCGGGTTCAGACAGATATCGACCGGCGTACCGTCGGCAAGGAAGGGCATGTCCTCCATCGGGATGACCTTGGACACAACACCCTTGTTGCCGTGACGGCCGGCCATCTTGTCGCCCGGCTGCAGCTTGCGCTTCACCGCGATGAAGACCTTGACCATCTTCATCACGCCCGGCGGCAGATCGTCGCCACGGCGGACTTTTTCGACCTTGTCCTCGAACCGTGCATCAAGGGTCCGCTTCTGCACTTCGTACTGTGCGTTCAGCGCTTCCATGATCTGCGCGTCGGCCTCGTTCTCAAGCGCCAGCTGCCACCACTGGCCACGGCTGAGCATCGACAGCATATCTTCGTCGATGACCGAGTTCGGCTTGACGCCTTTCGGGCCTTTCACGGCCACCTTGCCCAGGATCATGTCCTTCAGACGGGCATAGATGTTGCGGTCCAGGATCGCCAGCTCGTCGTCGCGGTCACGCGCCAGACGCTCGACTTCTTCACGCTCGATCTGCAGCGCGCGTTCGTCTTTTTCCACACCATGGCGGTTGAACACGCGGACTTCCACGACCGTGCCGAAATCGCCGGGCTTCACGCGCAGCGATGTATCGCGCACGTCAGATGCCTTTTCACCAAAGATGGCGCGCAGCAGCTTTTCTTCCGGCGTCATCGGGCTTTCGCCTTTGGGCGTGATCTTGCCCACAAGGATGTCGCCCGGTTCGACGTCGGCACCGATATAGACGATCCCCGCCTCGTCAAGGTTGCGAAGGGCTTCCTCGCCGACGTTGGGGATGTCGCGCGTGATCTCTTCCGGCCCAAGCTTGGTGTCACGGGCGGCGACTTCGAATTCCTCGATATGGATCGAGGTAAAGACGTCATCGCGCGCGATACGCTCGGAAATCAGGATCGAGTCTTCGTAGTTGTAGCCATTCCACGGCATGAACGCGACGATGACGTTCCGGCCGACGGCCAGTTCGCCCATGTCGGTGCAGGGGCCATCGGCAATCACTTCGCCCTTGGCAACCACATCGCCCACCTTCACCAGCGGACGCTGGTTGATGCAGGAGTTCTGGTTGGACCGCTGGAACTTGCGCATGCGATAGATGTCCACACCCGCATCGCCCAGTTCCAGATCTTCCGTGGCGCGCACAACGATACGCATCGCGTCGACCTGGTCGATCACACCGGCGCGGCGCGCCATGATCGCAGCACCGGAATCCCGTGCCACGATACCTTCGATCCCGGTCCCGACCAGCGGCGCCTCGGTCTGCACCAGGGGCAGCGCCTGACGCATCATGTTCGACCCCATCAGGGCGCGGTTCGCGTCGTCGTTTTCAAGGAAGGGGATCAGCGATGCCGCAACCGACACCAGCTGCTTGGGGCTGACGTCGATCAGATCGACCTGCTCGCGCGGGGCCAGCGTATAGTCGCCCGACTGGCGCGTGGTGACCAGTTCGTTGACCAGGTTGCCATCTGCATCCAGCGTCGCGTTGGCCTGCGCCACGGTGTGACGCATTTCTTCCGTCGCGGACAGATACACAACCTCATCCGTCACCTTACCCTCTTTCACAAGACGGTAGGGTGTTTCGATGAAGCCGTACTTGTTCACGCGCGCATAGGTCGCGAGGCTGTTGATCAGACCGATGTTCTGACCTTCGGGCGTTTCAATCGGACACATCCGGCCATAGTGGGTCGGGTGAACGTCGCGCACCTCAAAGCCCGCACGCTCGCGGGTCAGACCGCCCGGCCCCAGCGCCGACAGGCGGCGCTTGTGCGTCACTTCGGACAGCGGGTTGGTCTGGTCCATGAACTGCGACAGCTGCGAAGAGCCGAAGAATTCACGCACCGCCGCAGCCGCCGGCTTGGCATTGATCAGGTCTTGCGGCATCACCGTGTCGATCTCGACCGAGGACATGCGCTCCTTGATGGCGCGCTCCATCCGCAGCAGACCGACGCGGTACTGGTTCTCCATCAGCTCACCGACAGAACGGACACGACGGTTGCCAAGGTGGTCGATGTCGTCGATATCGCCCTTGCCATCGCGCAGTTCGCACAGCGCCTTGATGCAGGCCACGATATCTTCGCGGCGCAGGGTACGCATCGTATCCGCGGCATCCAGGTCCAGACGCATGTTCATCTTGACGCGGCCCACGGCGGACAGGTCATAGCGATCCGCATCGAAAAACAGCGTGTCGAACAGCGCGCTTGCGGCCTCGACCGTGGGCGGCTCGCCGGGACGCATCACGCGGTAGATGTCCATCAGCGCGCCTTCGCGGCCGATGTTCTTGTCAGCCACCATGGTGTTGCGGATGTAGGGACCCACATTGATGTTGTCGATGTCCAGAACCGGGATGTCGGTGATACCCGCATCCATCAGCTCCTTCAGCGACCCACCGGTGATCGCACCGTCCTTGTCGCGGGTCAGCGTCAGCTCGTCGCCGGCTTCGACATAGATCGCGCCGGTTTCCTCGTTGATGATGTCCTTGGCGACGAACTTGCCCAGGATGTTCTCGAAGGGCACCAGCAGTTGGGTAACCTTGCCCTCATCCTTCAGCTGCTTGACCGCGCGGGGGGTGATCTTCTTGCCAGCCTCGGCAATCACCTCGCCAGTGGCGGCATCGACCAGGTCAAAGGTCGGACGGGTGCCACGCACACGATCCGGGAAGAACTTGGTCACCCAGCCCTGGCCGGCGCCCTTGGTCTTCGACAGCTTGTACTGAACCGTATCGTAATACGCGTCCATGATCGTTTCCTGGTCCATGCCGAGGGCATAGAGCAGCGTCGTCACCGGCAGTTTGCGGCGACGGTCGATCCGCGCGAACACGATGTCCTTGGCGTCGAATTCGAAATCCAGCCAGGAGCCGCGATAAGGAATGATCCGGCAGGCGAACAGCAGCTTGCCCGAGCTGTGCGTCTTGCCCTTGTCGTGGTCGAAGAACACGCCCGGCGACCGGTGCATCTGGGACACGATGACCCGCTCGGTCCCGTTCACCACGAAGGTGCCATTGGGCGTCATCAGGGGCATGTCGCCCATGAACACGTCTTGTTCCTTGATGTCCTTGACCGACTTCGCGCCAGTATCCTCGTCGACATCGAACACGATCAGACGCAGCGTGACCTTGAGCGGCGCGGCATAGGTCATGTCGCGCTGCATGCATTCATCAACATCGTATTTCGGCTTTTCCAGCTCGTATTTCACGAATTCCAGAACGCTGGATTCGTTGAAATCCTTGATCGGGAAGACGGACTGGAACACGCCCATGATCCCTTCGCCGTCAGCAGGCTGCAAGCCGCTGCCAGAGTTCAGGAACAGGTCATACGAGGATTTCTGCACCTCGATCAGGTTCGGCATTTCCAGCACTTCGCGGATCTTGCCGTAATATCTGCGCAAACGTTTCTGGCCGAGGAAGGTCTGAGCCATGGTCGATGTCACCTTTCGTTTCTCTCCGGTCACGCAGGTCGTCGGGCCACGACAGCGCACCTCTTTGAAACAGGACTGTTCTGATCCATTCGCGGCCCCTGTCCCACCAGAGGCCTCCCGATCCTTGAACCGCACCTTGGAAAGGGCTTTCGATAAAGCCCTTGCCGAGACGGGTTAGGCTGGGCCCGGAAAAACCGGACCCAGCCAAATCAGATTTCCGGGTTTCCCCGGAACCGATTACTTCAGCTCGACGGTGGCGCCAGCTGCTTCCAGCTTTGCCTTGATGTCGTCGGCTTCGGCTTTCGAAACCTGCTCTTTGACAGCCTTGCCGCCTGCATCGACCAGGTCCTTGGCTTCTTTCAGGCCCAGACCGGTGATGGCGCGGACTTCCTTGATCACGTTGATCTTGGAAGCGCCGGCATCCTTCAGGATGACGTCGAATTCGGTCTGCTCTTCAGCAGAATCGGCAGCGCCACCAGCGGCGGGGCCAGCCATCATCACTGCGCCGCCAGCTGCGGGCTCGATGCCGTACTCATCCTTCAGGATGGTTTTCAGTTCTTGTGCTTCGAGAAGCGTCAGACCAACGATCTCTTCTGCCAGTTTCTTCAGATCAGCCATTTTACTGTTTCCGTTCGTTTAAGATGTGTTCCAACGTGCGGGGTTTTCCACACGCAGATCAAAGGTTGCTCACGCAGCCGCCTTGTCCTCGATCGTGGACAGGATGGACGCGATATTCGAAGCAGGCGCACCAATCGCACCGGCGATGTTCGCAGCGGGTGCCCCAATGCAGCCCACGATGGAAGCGATAAGCTCCTCGCGCGACGGCATTTTCGACACGGCTTCGACACCGGCCCGGTCCAGAGCCGTGCTGCCCATAGCCCCGCCAAGGATTTCAAACTTCTTGTTGTCCTTGGCGAAGTCCTCGGTCACCTTGGCTGCTGCCACGGGATCCTCGGAATAGGTCAGTACGGTCATGCCCGTCAGAAGATTGGCGATGCTTTCGCAAGGCTTCCCTTCAAGGGCGATCTTGGCGAGCTTGTTCTTGGCGACGCGGACGGACCCACCCACTTTACGCATACGCGCGCGCAGGTCCTGCATCTCGGCAACCGTGAGACCTGCGTAATGGGCTACGACCACAACGCCAGAGCTTTCAAAGATCTGGCCGAGTTCCTCGACCACTTTCTCTTTTTGTGCTCTATCCACAGTTTCACTCCAAATTTGGGGGTCTCCCCCCGGCTCAGTTTTGCCCCCTGCGAACAAGGGGCGTTCGGGTCCAATTTCAGGGTCCCGAGGCCAGATCTACCCGAGGGATCACACCCAACGGTCAGGTTGTCTCGTTCCCCATCTCAGGAAGGATTTATTCAGGCGATTGCCTGAACCCTCCGTCTCGGACAGGACAGGGCCGGTAAAGGCCCCGTCATTCGACCCCGGGACAGGCCCGGGGCGGAATTCTTATTCAGCGCTGGCCGAGGCCAGGTCGATCGACACGCCCGGGCCCATCGTCGAGGACACCGACACCTTGCGCAGATAGGCGCCCTTGGCACCTGCCGGTTTGGCGCGCGACACGGCGCCCACGAAGGCGCGAATGTTTTCGACCAGTTTCGCCTCGTCGAAGGACACCTTGCCGACACCTGCGTGCACGACACCGGCCTTTTCGACCTTGAACTGCACTTCACCGCCCTTGGCAGCCTGCACAGCGGTTGCGACATCCATCGTCACCGTGCCGACCTTGGGGTTCGGCATCAGGTTGCGCGGACCAAGCACCTTGCCCAGACGACCGACGACCGGCATCATGTCAGGGGTGGCGATGCAGCGATCAAAGTCGATCTTGCCGGACAGGATTGTTTCCATCAGGTCCTCGGCACCGACGATGTCGGCACCTGCGGCGGTGGCTTCGTCAGCCTTGGCGCCACGTGCGAACACGGCGACGCGGACGTCCTTGCCGGTGCCGTTCGGCAGACCGACAACACCGCGAACCATCTGATCGGCATGACGGGGGTCAACGCCCAGGTTCATCGCGATCTCGACGGTTTCGTCGAACTTCGCCGTTGCATTCGCCTTGATCAGCTTGACGGCTTCTTCAACGCTCAGGTCTTCCTTGCCGGCCATGGCTTCGCGAGCGGCGCGGGTACGTTTTCCAAACTTCGCCATTACTTCACCTCGATGCCCATGGAGCGGGCAGAGCCCAGGATGATCTGCATTGCGCCTTCGATGTCGGTGGCGTTCAGATCGACCATCTTCGCTTCGGCGATTTCCTTCACCTGGGCGACGGTCACGGTGCCGGCGGTGGCGCGACCGGGGGTCTTGGACCCGGACTGCAGCTTTGCGGCCTTCTTCAGATAGTAAGACGCGGGCGGCGTCTTGATGTCCATCGTGAAGGATTTGTCCTGATAATAGGAAATCACGACCGGGGTCGGGGCACCAGGCTCGATGTCTGCGGTCTTGGCGTTGAACGCCTTGCAGAATTCCATGATGTTGATGCCGCGCTGACCCAGGGCCGGGCCGACAGGCGGGGAGGGGTTGGCTTGCCCGGCTTTCACCTGAAGCTTGAGCTTGCCGATCAGTTTCTTGGCCATATGGCCTCTCCTTTTTTCCAACGCCAGGCTGACGCGTCAGCCGGCACTTCGTGGCGTGGTCCGGTCCGGCGGTCGCGACCGCCTCGCCTCCCACGATCTACACACTCAGATCTGCTTGGAGACCTGGGTGAATTCCAGTTCGACCGGGGTTTCCCGGCCAAAGATCGAGACAGCAACCTTCAGACGCTGGTTGGCCTCGTCGATTTCTTCGATCATGCCGTCGAAATCTTCGAACGGGCCGTCGTTGACCTTCACCTTCTCGCCGATCTCGAAATGGATCAGGGTGCGCGGGCTTTCCTCGCCCTCCTGAACCCGGCCCAGAATCGACTGAACCTCGGCATCGCGCATCGGCATCGGGCGACCTTGCGGGCCCAGGAAGCCGGTGACGCGGTTGATCGAGTTGATCAGGTGATAACCCTTGTCGGACATCTCCATCCGCACCAGAACGTACCCCGGCATGAAGCGACGCTCGGTCGTCACCTTCTTGCCGCGGCGCACTTCGATCACCTCTTCAGTCGGCACAAGAACTTCTTCGATCTGATCTTCCAGACCGTTTTCGATGACGGCTTGCCTGATCTGTTCGGCGATCTTCTTCTCGAAGTTCGAGAGAACGCTCACCGAATACCACCGCTTAGCCATCGCTGTTCCAGTCCTCAACTTCCGACCTCGGTCGGTATTTCCTTTAATTTCCAAGAGCTTGTCAAAGCTCTCCCGAAAACAAAAATCGGCGTGCAACACGAATCGCCGCACGCCATTTCCGGATCAGGTGTGTCCCCTACAAAGGAAACGCTCCGGATTCAAGGGCAAGCGGTGCTTTTTGATCCGATCGGCGCTTAGCCAAACATGCCAAGAACAGTCCGCAGACCAAACTGGATCGACAGATCGACCAAAGAAAAGAACAGCGCCGTGAGCGCGGCCAGAATGAAAACCATCACGGTCGTCAGCAGAACTTCGCGACGGGTCGGCCAGACCACCTTGGAAACTTCCGCGCGGACCTGCTGGATATACTGAATAGGGTTGGTACGTGCCATGGATACGTCTTTTCTATCTGGGTCAGGGCAGCACATACGCGGGTGGGATGCGGATTTCAAGGCCCGCTGCACTGGGGTGTAGCACGGGGGTGTACCACGGGTTGCACGGGTGCTGGGCCTGGATAAGCCTGACCCATGGTCTTGTTGCACTGACGTGAAGGTGGCAGGGGCAGCAGGGCTCGAACCCGCGACCTACGGTTTTGGAGACCGTCGCTCTACCAGCTGAGCTATACCCCTAAGGCCGGAGCATCCGATACGACGCGCCGCCATCAATATCAAGGGCTAATCGTTGGTTTTCTCGCATCCACCCTGACTTGCTGTCGCAAGAAAGCTCCGCAGCATCAGGGCCGCGAATTCGGGCGATTTGTGCCCGGCATCACCGCTGGCCTGCGCCCCGTCGATCGCAAAGCGGGCATCCGTGAAGGCACCGTTCACCACCGTTTCATCCGGTTGCGCGATCAGCGTGATACCGTCCGACGCAAGGATCCGGGTGAACATCCCCCAGATCTGTGCCCGATCCTCGGCTGTTGCCGCGGCAGCGCAGGGATAAAGCGCCAGTGGCATGCCTGGCGCGGTTTGATCCAGCACCCCGTCCGTCATCAGCGGGGCGGGTGCAAAATATACCCTTGCCTTGCCACTTGCCGCGAAACTGCGGGCAATTCTGACCGCGCGGCATGACACCAGAAATTGCGCGGCCGCGGCCTGCATCACGTCACGGCTGACCGCGCGGTGCGGATCGCGCATGTAGTGCAGGTAAGGCAGCATGAATTCCGCGCTCCGCAGGCGCGCGCCGTAGAAGACGAAACAGTCGAAATCCGATGGTGCCAGGCTTGTGCGGCCCTTGGCGTTGACCATGGCAACGGCTTCGGCCGCCTCTTGGCCGATCGGGCGCACGACACCGTTCTTGATGTCGATCTGCCGGAACAACGGACCGGCTGCGCCCCAGAATTCGACCTCGTAGCCGTCCAGCCGCACAAGCCCCGCATCCAGGGCCCTGCGGACGCTGCCGATATGGCTGTCACCGAAAATGCACAGGGTTTCAGGTGGCGAAGGCACCCAGCAACTCCTCTTCACAGGTCACGTCATCATGATCCACGGCAATTGCTGCCGCCTTGCGCCGGTGCCTTGCCTTGACAGGTCCAAAGACACGGGCCTGATCGGCGAAGAAATGTTGCATCACGGTTTCGACACCCTGCGGCGCGACACTGCGCATGTTGGGGGCATAGAACATGCCCCGAAACACGGGATGTGTGATGATTTCATAAGATGGGAAATAATCGACCGCCTTCGTTTCCGCCTCAAGCTGGCCGGCCAGCGCACGCAGCACGGATTTCGAATAGGAGGTGGCCGTCAGCACATGCTGCCCCGAGGCCGTGGCCGTCAGCGGAACGGGCGAGACAGTCAGCAAAATCCTGAGTCTGGGGTTCTTGGCCCGCATCAGCTTGATCGCGGCCTGCATGTCGCGCAGCAGGGGCCGAAAGCCGCTGTTGCGGAACACATGCTTTTCGGGATCGAAGGCACAGCCTTTGACGGTGCCGGGGCATAGCGCATATTCCAGGCCGGTTTCAGCATTTGCCCAGGATTCCGTCAATCCAAGCGTGAACACGAAAATGTCCGCGCCGGTGACGGCGTCCCGCAGGGCCGCCAGCGTGGTGGCGCGGGCCGCGCGCAATTCAGCCTCGGAGGCAAAGCCATCAGGTTCGATCACAGGACGCAGCGGATCGAAGAAACGCCCGTCCTGCTGCCATATCTCGTCCGGCAGGTCGCTCTGTTCAAATGCCAGTTCAAGCCATTGCCGCAGCATCCTGGGCGTATAGATGTTGCCCGTGCGAAAACTGAAGACGCCATAGTTGAAACGACGCGCATCATGCGCGGCCAGGAAAGGCGGCGCAGGCTCGGCATCGACCCAGTCATAGCCGCGGCCAACCAGCGCCCGCCCGATATGCTGCGCGAAACAGCTACCCGCCGTGACGATGCGATCCTTCGGCAAAATGCGGAACTTGGGCGTCCACAGACCGGTCAGCCCAAAGGCCCCGACATCGGCGACAGCCGGGCGCCAATAGGCGCGGTCTTCAAGACCCAGATAGGGGTTCTTCAGATCATCGGACATGAGGGAACTCATAAGAGCGAAGCAATACTGGTCAATGTGAGAGAGGCTAGCAGCGAAGCATCAAGCCTTCAACAGGGCGCGGGATGACAAAAAAGGGCCCCCGCGAAGGGGGCCCTTTCCTGCAGGCTCAGCACCCGAAGTGGTCTTTACTTCAGAATTTTCGACACGACACCCGCGCCGACGGTACGGCCGCCTTCACGGATGGCGAAGCGCAGGCCGTCTTCCATCGCGATCGGTGCGATCAGTTCGACGGTGAACTTCAGGTTGTCGCCCGGCATCACCATCTCGGTGCCCTCGGGCAGCGTCACGGTGCCGGTCACGTCGGTCGTGCGGAAGTAGAACTGCGGACGGTAGTTCGCGAAGAACGGCGTGTGACGGCCGCCTTCTTCCTTCGTCAGGATGTAGGCTTCTGCCTCGAACTGGGTGTGCGGGTTCACGGACTTCGGCTTGCAAAGAACCTGACCACGCTCAACGCCTTCACGGTCGATACCGCGCAGCAGAACGCCCACGTTGTCGCCGGCCTCACCACGATCCAGCAGCTTGCGGAACATTTCCACGCCCGTGCAGGTCGTCGTCTTGGTGTCCTTGATCCCCACGATCTCGATGCTGTCACCGACGTTGATCACGCCACGCTCGATACGGCCGGTCACAACGGTGCCACGACCCGAGATCGAGAACACGTCTTCGATCGGCATCAGGAACGGCTTGTCCACGGCGCGTTCGGGCGTCGGGATGTAGGTGTCGACCGCTTCCATCAGAGCGCGGATCGAGTTCTCGCCGATCTCCGGATCACGGCCTTCCATCGCCGCAAGAGCCGAACCCTTGATGATCGGAATATCGTCGCCCGGATACTCGTAGGAGGTCAGCAGCTCGCGGATCTCCATCTCCACCAGCTCCAGCAGCTCCTCGTCGTCAACCTGGTCAACCTTGTTCATGTACACGACCATGTAGGGGATGCCCACCTGGCGGCCCAGCAGGATGTGCTCGCGCGTCTGCGGCATCGGGCCGTCAGCGGCGTTCACAACCAGGATCGCGCCGTCCATCTGCGCCGCACCCGTGATCATGTTCTTCACATAGTCAGCGTGGCCGGGGCAATCGACATGCGCGTAGTGGCGCGTCTCGGTCTCGTATTCCACATGCGCCGTCGAGATCGTGATCCCGCGCGCCTTCTCTTCCGGTGCGCCGTCGATCTGGTCGTAGGCCCGGAACTCGCCGAAATACTTCGTGATCGCAGCCGTCAGCGTCGTCTTGCCGTGGTCAACGTGACCGATCGTGCCGATGTTAACGTGCGGTTTGTTACGTTCAAACTTTGCCTTGCCCATCCTGCGCAGCGCCTTCTGTTCGGGGGCCGCCCGGTCGTCGGACAAACCCGTTTTCTATCTCCGCGCGCCGTTTATTGACTTGGGCGGGGAAAATCAAGCGTCTCTTGGCAAAGGCAGATTACTCGGCAGGCAGCGGGGCAACTTCCGGTTCATCCAGGATCGCACCGGCAGGAGGCGCGATGCGCGGCGGCTGCGGCACGGGGCGCAACGGCGGTTTGGTCGCGGACGCGGATGCGGCCACCGCAACTGCGGGCGCGTCGTCGCCGACCGGCGCGGCATCCGCATCCCCGGCCGCGTCATCCGCAGGACCGAACCAGCCTTCCGACGCGCGCCGACGCACCAGAAAGTTCTGGATCTGCTTGGCCGCATTGCGGCTGAGATTGCGCATCTGCACTTCCTTGGATTGGGTCAGACCCGAACCAAGGATCGTATTGCCTGAAATCGTCTCGATCACGGTGATCTGTTCGGGGGGGGTGTTCATCTTCTGGCTGGCCGCGTCATCCCAGACCGTCAGCAGCAGGATCAGGACCGAATTCGGCGATGCCACGATCGGAATGCCGGGTTGCGCCAGCACGTAACCTTCGACGCTGACCCCAAGGTGATAAAGGCGGTCACCCTCGTAACGACCGAAACGTTCGTCGATCGCGCCTTTCAGCGATTCCTGCCATTCCTCGGGCGTCGCCTCGCGCGATACCGGCCCGCGCGTCATCTTCGAGGCGACAACCACGTTATGGCCAAGACGGAAATCACCCAGATCGGCCGGCGCCTCATCCAGATCGTTCGGATTGGTGCATGCGGCCATAAACAGGACCGAGGAAAGCAGGGCAAGCAGGCGGAGCATGACAGTGTCCTTCGAAGCGATGCGTCGGGCATACCGCAGCGAACAGACCGGCGCAACGCGCCTGCGGCAGCTTGGCGCGCGCCGTGGCCAGTTTGCCGAACGCCACCGCGCGCTATATCCTGCACCAAGGAGGCATTTGCCCATGTCGCATGTTGAAACCCTCGTGCCGAACGATGCCGCACCGACACGCCTGCCCGTGCGTGTTCCCCTTGTCACGGAACCCTGGGGATTGCTGAAAAGCCTGAATGCCGCGCGCCAGAACGTGCTGTCGATCATCCCGCAGATCGCAACCCGCCAGCCCATGGTCAGCGGCAAGACCGGCAAGCGCTGGCACATGGTGATGGATCCGGACGCTATCCGCCACATGCTGCTGGAACGGCTGGAGGAATATCCGAAATCCGATGTCACCAAGAACCTTTTGCGTCCGGCCATCGGCGAATCGCTGTTTGTCGCGGAAGGCGCGCATTGGCGCTGGCAGCGCCGTGCGGCGGCACCGGTCTTTTCGCATCGCAACGTGATGAACCTGGCGCCGATCATGACGGCGGCGGCGGAACGATCCGCGGAACGGGTCGCGGCGGCAGGCCCGCGCGCCGTGGACATGTTCGACGAGATGGTGCGCGCCACATTCGACGTGATCAGCGACGTGACGTTTTCGGGCGGCGGCGGCTTTGACCGCGACGCGGTGCACAAGGCGATCGACGCCTACATCAGCGAGGCCGGCAAGATCAGCCTGTTCGACATCCTGGGCTTTCCCGACTGGGTGCCGCGTCCCGGGCGCATGATGTCCGGGGCGGCTCTGAAGCAGATGAAGGGCGTGGCCGATCAATCCATCGAACAGCGGCGGCATGGCGGGCGCGCCAAGGCGGTGCCCGATCTGCTGGACCTGCTGATGGCCGGGCAAGACCCCGAAACCATGCGGCAGATGGATACCGGAGAGCTGCGCGACAACCTGCTGACCTTCATCGTCGCGGGGCATGAAACCACCGCCCTCACCCTGGGCTGGGCGCTCTATCTATGCGCCTTCGATCCGCAGGTGCAGGACCGTGCCCGCGCCGAGGCGCAATCGGTTCTGGGCCAGCGCGCCGCGACCGGCGCCGATGTCGAGGCGCTTCCCTTCATCCGCCAGATCGTGGACGAGGCGTTGCGCCTCTACCCCCCTGCAGGCATCGTGTCGCGCACGGCACAGGCCGCCGACACCCTGGGCGGGCGCGAGATCAGGCCCGGCGATACCGTGATGATCCCGATCTATGCCCTGCACCGCAATCATCTGCTGTGGGACGATCCCGACGCGTTTCGGCCAGAACGGTTTGCGGATCGCAAGGCCGTTCCGCGCTATGCCTATCTTCCGTTCGGGGACGGGCCACGCATCTGCATCGGCGCCAGCTTTGCCTTGCAGGAGGCTGTCATCATCCTGGCCACATTGCTGGCGCGCTTCCGCTTTCGCCCGGTGCCGGGGCGGGATCCGAAACCCGTGATGATCCTGACCCTGCGGCCCGAAGGCGGCGTATGGCTGCAAGCCGACCCAGCCTAGACCGGCACGGCTGCGGCGGCGTCAGGTGAACTTGTTGTCGCGGGGGAAGCCGCGTGGCGCCATGCGGCCCGCGCTGGCGCGCTTGGCCAGCCATTCGGACAGGTCGCCTTCGGTGCGGGTGCGCCCGGCCGGATCGTGCCAGCTTAGCCCATCGGCAAGCGCGAAGGTGATGGCGTCGGACAGCCCGCCATCCTTGAACTTCTGCAGCCGCACGCCCTTGCCCCGCGCCATTTCCGGCAACTCGTCCAGCGGAAAGACCAGGACCTTGCGGTTCTCGCCCACGCAGGCCACGTGATCGCCCGACACCGGACGGCACACCAGCGCGCGCGCATCGCCCGACAGGTTCAGCACCTGCTTGCCGGCGCGGGTCTGGGCGACAACCTCATCCTCGGACACGACGAAACCATCACCTGCAGAGGACGCGACCAGCAGTTTGCGTCCCGGCTTGTGGATCAGGATATCCACGATCTGCGCCTCGTTCGGCAGATCCACCATCAGGCGCAGGGGTTCCCCCATGCCGCGCCCGCCCGGCAGGTTCATCGCGCCCACCGTGTAGAAACGTCCGTTCGATGCGAAGACCAGCAACTTGTCGGTGGTTTCCGCATGGAAGGCGAAACGCGGCCCGTCACCATCCTTGAACTTGATCTCGCGGGTCAGGTCGATATGGCCCGACATCGCCCGGATCCAGCCCATCTGCGAACAGATCACGGTCAGCGGCTCACGTTCGATCATCGCCTCCAGCGGCACATCCTCGACCTCGCCCGCCTCGGCGAACTGGGTGCGGCGCGCGCCACCGGGGCTGGACGCGCCGAACTGTTTACGCACGTCGCGCAATTGATCGGCAATCGCGGCCCATTGCAGCTTTTCACTGTCCAGCAGATCCTCAAGCGCGGCCCGCTCTTCCATCAGCGCATCGCGCTCGCGGATCAGCTCGATCTCCTCCAGCCGCCGCAACGACCGCAGGCGCATGTTCAGGATCGCCTCGGCCTGCACTTCGGACAGCGACGGCTCTTCAGCCTCGGGGATGGTCCGCGCCGTCAAGGGCGAGACATAATCCTTTTCGGATGTCGCCCGCGCATGGGGCTTGCCCCAGTCTTCGAACATCAGCGCCCGCTTGGGATCGTCGTCATAGCGGATGATGTCGATGACGCGGTCCAGGTTCAGGAAGGCAATGATGAACCCTTCCAGCACCTCAAGCCGGTGGTCGATCTTTTCCAGCCGGTGCCGCGACCGACGCTGCAACACCTCGCGCCGGTGATCCAGGAAGGCGCGCAGCACCTCTTTCAGCGAACAGACCTTGGGCGTCAGCCCGTCGATCAGCACGTTCATGTTCAGGCTGAACCGCAGCTCGAGGTCGGAGTTGCGGAACATCATCCCCATCAGCACGTTTGGATCGACCGTGCGCGCGCGCGGTTCCAGAACAAGGCGCACATCATCGGCGGATTCGTCGCGTACATCGGCCAGAATCGGGATCTTCTTGGTCTGGATCAGTTCCGCGATCTTTTCGATCAGCTTGGATTTCTGCACCTGATAGGGGATTTCCGTGACCACGATCTGCCACTGGCCGCGGCCCAGATCCTCGACCTCCCACTTGCAGCGCAGACGGAACGCCCCGCGCCCGGTGCGGTAAGCCTCGGCGATGCTCTCGCGCGGCTCGACGATCACGCCGCCGGTCGGGAAATCGGGACCCGGCACATATTGCAGCAGTGTCTCGTCGCGCGCATCGGGTGACTTGATCAGATGCAGGCAGGCGCCAACCAGTTCTTCGATGTTATGCGGGGGAATATTTGTCGCCATCCCTACGGCGATACCGGATGACCCGTTCGCCAGAAGGTTCGGAAAAGCCGCCGGAAACACGACAGGTTCTTCCAGCGTGCCGTCATAGTTGGGCCTGAAATCGACGGCGTTTTCCGCCAGCCCTTCCATCAGCGCCTCGGCGGCGGCGGTCATGCGCGCTTCGGTGTAACGCGCGGCGGCGGGGTTGTCGCCGTCGATATTGCCGAAGTTCCCCTGCCCGTCCACCAGCGGATAGCGGACGTTGAAATCCTGCGCCAGGCGGGCCATCGCGTCATAGATCGCCGCATCGCCATGCGGGTGATAGTTCCCCATCACATCGCCCGAAATCTTGGCCGACTTGCGGAATCCGCCGCTGCTGCTCAGGCGCAATTCGCGCATCGCATAGAGAATGCGGCGGTGAACCGGCTTCAGGCCATCCCGCGCATCGGGCAGCGCCCGGTGCATGATCGTCGACAAGGCATAGGTCAGGTAGCGCTCGCCAATGGCGCGGCGCAGCGGTTCGGACACCTCGGAAGGGTTCGGTACATTGTCGTCGATCAGATCGCTCATGCGACAGGTGATAGACGCCCGCCGCGACGGGGTAAAGCAACCAGCGCACCGAGACGGCGCGATTTCGGAAAAAATGCACGGAGGAAAAGCGCGAATCGGGTATAGGCGAGACCCTGCCCAGTCCGTTTTCGGCTGTTTCGTTGTGTTTTGTATGTTTGGGGGTATGCGGCATGTGGCGCTTTATCATTGCGACTTTTGCTTTTTTGGGATGGTCTTTCTACAGCTTGAGCGGCGGTGCCGACTACCAGCCGAAAGAAGGATCGCGTCAAGCCGAAGCCCGGAAGCAGCCCGCCGAATCCGCTGGACCAGCTGCAATCGCCCACGCGATGCCTGCGGCAGCGCCGAAATTGGCGCCCCTGCCAGACCCGGCGTCAGGGCCTGAAACCCCGCCCGAAACCCTCCAGATGGCAAGCATGGTCAATGCGGGCGCGACGATAGGCGCTTTTGGAAACCAACCCCTGGACAAGACGGTACGGGCAAGCGCCGCAACTGCGCCGCCACAGGACCCCGATCGCTGGACCGCGACACTGAACCTGGCGCAGCCTGCGACCCCCACGGATGTTGACCAGATCATCCAGACAGCCGCATCCCAAGAACGAGAGATCTCGCGCGATATCCGCAAGATCACCGCAGGACGCGTCAATTACCGCAACGGACCGGGCACCAGATATGGCGTGCTGGGCAAGCTGTCGCGCGGCGATGAGGTCGAAGTGCTGGAAGTTTTCGAAAATGGCTGGGTCAGGCTTCGCATACCGGACAGCAACCGCATCGGGTGGGTCGCCGGATCGCTGGTGTCCGGCGGTGATGGCTGACCCCCGCAAACCTGCCCTTGCAGCGGGGCGCGCCATGTATCATTGAAGCGCCATGAACCAGAAAACTATCCTTATCACTGGCTGCTCTTCCGGGATCGGCTATGACGCGGCGCACAGGCTCAAGGCTCGTGGCTGGCGTGTCTTTGCCACCTGCCGCAAGCAAACGGACGTTGACCGCCTAATCGCCGAAGGGCTGGAGGCAGTTCAGCTGGATTACGCCGATCCCGCGTCCATCCGCGCGGCCCTTGCCCATGTGCTGGCGCAGACGGGTGGCACGCTTGACGCGCTTTACAACAACGGCGCCTTTATCAGCCACGGTGCGGCCGAAGACCTGCCGCGCGAGGCATTGGCCGAGATATTCGAGGTCAATGTCTTCGGATGGCATGATCTGATCCGACTGGTGATCCCCGTGATGCGGGCACAGGGGCATGGTCGCATCATCAACTGCTCATCAATACTGGGATTTATCGTGGTCCCGTGGCGATCGGCCTACAATGCGACGAAATACGCCGTGGAAGCGCTCAGCGATACGCTGAGGATCGAGATGCGCGGCACCGGGATCCACGTGATCCTGATCGAACCGGGCCCCATCGCCAGCCGCATCGACGCCAATTCCATCCCGCATTTCGAACGCTGGATCGACTGGGAGAACAGCCCGCGGGCTGACCAGTACCGCGCGATACTTCTCAAGCGGCTTTATGAACCCAAGGTCCGAAAGGACCTGTTCGAATTGCCGCCATCTGCCGTGACGGCCAAACTGATCCGCGCCCTCGAAGCGCCACGCCCGAAGGCCCGGTATTACGTGACCATCCCGACCTATACGATGGGCATCCTGCGCCGCATCCTGCCCACATGGGCCCTGGACTGGCTGCTGGCCAAAGTCTGACGGAACAAAGCCGTCACGTAAAATCAGGTTCGCTTTTTGCCGCGCGCCCTCTACATGGGGCGTGACAAGGAAAGAAGGACTGAAGAGATGAGGGACGATCCCCTGTTTTATGTCGTGGTCGCGGCCTGCCTTGCCGTGCTGGGTATCCTGCTGCTGGGTATCGGCGGCTTTGCCAAGGGTGGCGAGTTCAACCGCAAATATGCCAACAGGATCATGCGCTGGCGCATCGGTGCACAGCTGGTTGCCGTCGTGCTCATACTTCTGTTCGTTTGGATCCGCAGACAGGGATAAGACATGATTGTTCTGAACAAGATTTACACCAAGACCGGCGATGATGGCGAAACCGCGCTGGGCAATGGCGCGCGCGTTGCGAAACATTCGATGCGCGTGACCGCTTACGGCACCGTGGACGAGGCGAATGCCACGGTCGGCATGGCGCGTCTGCATGCCGACCCTGACCTGGACGCGGCGCTGGCCCGCATCCAGAACGACCTGTTCGACCTTGGCGCGGATCTGTGCCGCCCCGATATGGAACGTGACGCGGATGCCGAATACCCGCCGCTGCGGATGGTCAAGGCGCAGGTGGACCGGCTGGAATCCGAAATCGACGCGATGAACAGCCGTCTTGAACCCCTGCGCAGCTTCATCCTGCCCGGCGGGTCCGCGCTGGCGGCCCATCTGCACCTGTGCCGCACGGTCAGCCGTCGCGCGGAACGTGAAACCGTGGAACTGGCGACGATGGAAACCGTGAACCCGGATGCGGTCAAATACCTCAACCGGCTGTCAGACTGGTTCTTCGTCGCGGCCCGCGTCGCCAATGATGACGGACGCGCCGATGTACTTTGGGTTCCGGGCGCAAATCGCTGAAATACCGCCCCCAGGGACGTCGCGAAAAGAAAACGCGGCGTCTTATGGACATGACGTGACGATTTTGCCCTGTTTCGCCGGCGCGCAAGATTATATCAACGCGCAGAGTGTTATCTGGGGAGTCGCAAACCGTCTTCCCGCAATCTGAGGGAGACCACGCCAATGAAGGTACTCGTGCCTGTCAAACGTGTGATCGACTATAACGTGAAGGTTCGCGTCAAGGCGGACGGAAGCGGTGTCGATCTCGCCAATGTAAAGATGTCGATGAACCCGTTCGACGAAATCGCTGTCGAAGAGGCGATCCGCCTGAAGGAAGCGGGCAAGGCCGACGAGGTCGTGGTTGTCTCCATCGGCGTGAAGCAGGCGCAGGAAACCCTGCGGACCGCGCTGGCGATGGGTGCGGATCGCGCGATCCTGGTCGTGGCCTCGGATGATGTGCACAATGACATCGAACCGCTGGCCGTGGCCAAGATCCTCAAGGCCGTCATCGCCGAGGAAGCCCCCGGTCTGGTGATCGCGGGCAAGCAGGCCATCGACAATGACATGAACGCGACCGGCCAGATGCTGTCGGCGCTGCTGGGCTGGTCCCAGGCGGCCTTCGCCTCGGACCTGGATGTGCAGGACGGTCATGCGCTGGTCACCCGCGAAGTGGACGGCGGCCTGCAGACCATCAAGGTGAAGATGCCCACGATCGTGACGGCCGACCTGCGCCTGAACGAGCCGCGCTATGCCAGCCTGCCCAACATCATGAAGGCGAAGAAAAAGCAGCTGGATGAAAAGACAGCCGCCGATTACGGCGTCGATGTCACCCCGCGCCTGACCGTGGTCAAGACCTCGGAACCGGCGGCGCGCGCGGCAGGTATCAAGGTGGGCTCGGTCGACGAGCTTGTGGCGAAACTCAAGGAAGCGGGGGCTGTGTAATGGCTGTTCTTCTGATTGGTGAAGTAACTGACGGCACGCTGGCGGTGGACGCCACCGCGAAAGCCGTGACCGCGGCCAAGCAACTGGGCGATGTGACCGTGCTTTGCACCGGCGCTTCGGCCAAGGCAGCAGCCGATGAGGCCGCCAAGATCGAAGGCGTGTCCAAGGTGCTGGTCGCCGAGGATGCACTTTACGGTCACCGCCTGGCCGAACCCGTGGCCGCCCTGATCGTCAGCCTGGCAGGCAATTATTCGCATATCGTGGCCCCTTCCACGACGGATGCGAAGAACATCATGCCGCGCGTGGCGGCCCTGCTGGACGTGATGATCCTGTCCGACGTGGTCGGCGTGGTCGATGCGGACACGTTTCAGCGTCCGATCTATGCCGGCAACGCGATCCAGACGGTGAAATCCACCGATGGCGTCAAGGTGATGACGATCCGCACCTCGACCTTCGATCTGGCCCCGATGGGCGGCTCCGCCCCGGTCGAGGCGATCGCAACGGGCGACAACCCCGGCCTGTCCGAATGGGTTGAAGACAAGGTTGCAGCCTCCGACCGTCCCGAACTGACCAGTGCGGGCGTGGTCGTGTCCGGCGGGCGCGGGGTGGGATCCGAGGCGGACTTCGCCCTGATCGAGAAACTGGCCGACAAGCTGGGGGCCGCCGTTGGCGCTTCCCGCGCGGCTGTTGACTCGGGCTATGCGCCGAACGACTGGCAGGTCGGACAGACCGGCAAGGTCGTGGCGCCGGATCTTTATGTCGCGGTCGGCATTTCGGGTGCGATCCAGCACCTGGCCGGCATGAAGGACAGCAAGATCATCGTCGCCATCAACAAGGATGAAGAGGCCCCGATCTTCCAGGTCGCCGATTACGGCCTGGTCGCAGACCTCTTCACCGCAGTGCCGGAACTGATCGAAAAGATCTGAGATCTGATACCGCGCGCAAGCGATCACCATAAGGCCCGCCATCACTGGCGGGCCTTTGTTCTTGCGGGGCAGGACCTATCGCGCCAGGGACCGCCCCCCCATCATCCGCTGCAAGCAGGGACCAAGAACATCAGCCACCTCCTGATGCGCCAAAGGACCCATCAGGCCCGCCGCAGCCGGGGCTTCCAGCGGCGAAAAGATCATGCCTTCGGTTCCGCGGGCAAGCGCCTGCGGGCTGGCCGAAACCTCGACCACCTCGGTGACCAAGGGGCGCAACACATCAATCATCTGTCCATCGACAAACAATGGATCGCGCCCAAGATCATCCCCCGGCGCGAATTTCAGGACGTCATCGCAAGTATCGGCCTGCCGTGCGGGATGATCGGCGAACCAAAGCAATACCGTCCGCCCGCCTATGCCCTGCAACAAGTGGCGCATGCGCGCGACCCAGGCTTCCTTCAATTCTTCCCGGATCATGAGGTAGCGATCAGGTGACAACTGCCGCAACGCCGATAGCATGTGCCGGTTAAAGGTGAAATCGGTGAAATCCACATCGCGGAACATCTGCTTCATCAAGCCGGACGCGTTCAGAAACCGGTCATTGCGCCGGGGATGCACCGCATAGAACCGGTTGGACATGTTCTGCGCGCCCATGATCTGCACGACCGTAACCCGCGCCTGGCTTGCAACCTCCATGACCGTGGCATCGTTCAGAAAGGCATCCACCCCGGCATTCTGCCAGCCGAAATTGACGCATTTCAGGCCGGTCGCGTCTTCGATCAGCGCGGGAAAAGGTTTCGCTATGAACCGGCCATATGTTTCGGTTCCCCCGAGAAACAGGGCATAATCCCCGGCAAGCCGCCGCCTTGGTCCGCGAAACAGCAGCCGCGACCGCCCGTAACGGCACGGAAAATAGTCCAGGCCACCCTGGCCAGTTGCATCATAAGTCATCCATCCCACCCGATTGTTCAAACTCACCCAGGGACAGAATCACGCAAACAGCTTGCGATTTCCCTAAACGCACAATTGATCGAAATTATTAACGATCCCTCCCGGCGCCTGTGCTCTTGCACGGCCCCGCCGCCCCGGCCTATTGTCACCGCCAGCAGGCATGAGGGAGCAGAACGCGCATGGATATTCAAAGCATCGGCATCGTTGGCGCAGGCCAGATGGGCAATGGCATCGCACATGTCATGGCCCTGGCCGGTTATGACGTGCTGATGACCGATATCAGCCAGGACGCGCTTGATGCCGCCGTGGCGCTGATCTCGCGCAATCTTGACCGTCAGGTCGGCCGCGGCAAGATCAGCCAGACCGACAAGGATGCCGCCATGGCGCGCATCCAGACGACACTCACGCTGACGGATCTGGGCCCCTGCGACCTGATCATCGAGGCGGCAACGGAACGCGAAACCGTCAAGCAGAAGATCTTCGACGACCTGCTGCCACACCTGGCCCCCCACACGATCCTGACGTCAAACACCTCGTCGATCTCGATCACCAGGCTGGCCAGCCGTACAGATCGGCCCGAACGATTCATGGGCTTCCACTTCATGAACCCGGTGCCGTTGATGCAGCTGGTCGAGTTGATCCGCGGTATCGCCACGGATGAACCGACCTATGCCGCCTGCCTCAAGGTGGTCGAGAAGCTGGGCAAGACGGCCGCGTCGGCCGAAGATTTTCCGGCTTTCATCGTCAACAGGATCCTGATGCCGATGATCAACGAAGCGGTCTACACGCTTTACGAAGGCGTCGGATCGGTGAAATCCATCGACGAATCCATGAAACTGGGGGCAAATCACCCGATGGGCCCGCTGGAGCTGGCGGATTTCATCGGGCTGGACACCTGTCTTGCCATCATGAACGTGCTGCATGACGGGCTGGCGGATACGAAATACCGCCCCTGCCCCTTGCTGACAAAATATGTCGAAGCGGGCTGGCTGGGTCGCAAGACGCAGCGCGGATTCTACGACTACCGGGGCGAGGTTCCGGTTCCCACGCGCTAGGCTTCTTCTTGCCCGAAATATCCTCGGGGGAAGTCCCGAAGGGACTGGGGGCAGACAGCCCCCTGCGCGCGTCTCCAGGTCAATCCCGCAGGGCCAGCGTGTGCTCTCGTAGCCAGGCCATGAACGCGCGCGGGTCGCGGCCACGGTGATCGGCTTCTTCGGGCGATATGGGATGACCGATGACGGGTGCCTGCGGCTTGTCGAAGGCATGCACGACTTCATGCAGCAAAAGACCCTGGCGCAAGACCGGCGAAATGCGGTTGGCAATCTGGTACCAGCGCGAATTCGACCCCGGGAAATAGCAGGGCACCACAGTCGCCCCGGAGCGCCGGATCATCTTTGCCGTGAAGACATTCCATTCCGCTTCTATCGCGGGGCCGAACATCGTTTTAGACGTCGCCACCACGCCCGAGGGGAATAGCGCGATCAATCCGCCCTGCCCCAGGTGATCCATCGCGGCATTTCGCATCTCGATCATCTTGCGCTGGGCATCGGGTTCATGCGGGAACGGAACCGGGATCATGTAGCTTGCGGCACTTTCGTCGATTCCCGTCAGCAAGGACCGCGTCAGGATTCTGTAGTCGTTGCGGACCCGGCCGATCAGATCGGCCAGGATCATGCCATCCACCAGACCATGCGGATGATTGGCCACGAACACGACCGGCCCTTCAGCCGGAATGCGCGCCAGCTGTTCGGCAGGGGTCAGCAGGTCGATACCCATGACGTCCATCGTTGCCGGCCAGAAGGCTTGACCGCTTGGCGCGCCGCGACGTTCGAATTCCTTGACACGCCGGATGATGCTGATCTTGCCGGTCATCCATTCCATCATGCGGATGATGGTCCCGTGCATCGGGCTGTCGAACGTATTCGAATAGGTCAGGCTGCCACGGTCATAGACAGGCTGATGGGGCGCAGCAGTGCCGTCATGCTCCGTTGCTGGGCTATGTTCTTGAATATCGACCACCTCGATCTCGCTGTCGTGCCGTCTTACGTTGCCAGGGCCGGCCTACATGCCTTCGCCGAACCTGTCGGCCACAAGGGCCTCAAGGGCGTCGGCAAGGGCCCCGGCATCCGGGCCGCTGGTCTGAACCTCAATAGTGGTTCCTTTCGATGCTGCCAACATCAAAAGCCCCATGATGCTGTCACCCGAGGCGCTGAGCCCCTCGCGGCTGACCTCGGCCGTGGCGTCGAAGCCTTCCACGACTTCGACCAGTTTGGCCGACGCGCGTGCGTGAAGACCCTTTTCATTTATGATCTTCAGGCGGCGATGCACTGTTTCCGTCATGGTTGTTCCAGGTCCGACGTTATGTTTTGCGTGTCAATGTACTTGCGCCCCGCTTCCAGCGCATGGCGCACGGCATCAGCTATCGGCAGATGGCGGCTTTTCGCCAGCTTGATCAGCATGGGAAGATTGGCGCCGTATAGAATGCGCCGGTCATCCGGGGCGCAGGCGCGCAAGGACAGATTGCTGGGCGAGCCGCCAAACATGTCCGTCACAACCACGACACCGCTGCCGGTGTCCACCGCATCGGCGGCTTCCATGATTTCCTGCTGTTTCTGGGCGCGGTCGTGATCAGCCTCGATCGAGATGGCAAGAATACCCTTTTGCTTGCCGACGACATGCTCGACTGCGGCAAGATATTCCTTGGCCAGACCACCATGGGCGACGATCACGATACCGATCACTGATGTTTTCCCTCACACCGATGTTGCGCCGGCCACGGGCCGGTTTGCTGGCAACGAGGCATTGCGTCGCTCCAGTTCGCGATGCCTTATTGACACTTGCCAGCCTTCCTTAGCAAGGGCCAAGGCCAGCTTTTCGGTCATGGCCACGGACCTGTGCTGGCCCCCGGTGCAGCCGAAACCGATTGCGAAATGGGATTTTCCTTCGTCCTTGTAGGCTGGAAGCAGCAAAAGCATCAGGTCAAGCACCTTGGCAAAAAATGCCTCTTCGCGCGGATCGCCGGCAATATGGGCCGCCACTTGGGGATCGCGCCCGTCCAGGGCGCGCAGGCTTTCTTCCCAATAGGGGTTCCGCAGGAAGCGGCAATCGATGACCATATCCATACCGCGCGGCATGCCCCGCTTGTAGGAAAAGGAATTGATCGTGACCGCAAGATGCGGCCCGCCGCCCCCGGTGAACATGCGCTCGATCTCGGCGCGCAATTCATGCGGGGTCAGATCCGACGTGTCGATCAGGATATCGGCCCGTGCGCGGATCGGCCCCAAGAGGTCAAGCTCGCGCGCGATGCCGATCTCGGGGCTTTCCGCGGGCGCCATCGGGTGACGGCGCCGCGTTTCGGAATAACGCCGTTCCAGAACCTCTGCCCGGCTATCAAGGTAAAGCAGCGCAGGCACGAAACCGGGGGTCAGGCCAAGCCTGTCGATCGTTTCGATCAGGGCATTGGTGGAAAAGTCTCGGTTGCGCACATCGATACCCAGGGCCAGGGGGCGGCTGATCGGCGGGCCGTCCAGCAGGCGCGGCAGCATCGACAAGGGCAGGTTGTCGATCGCCTCGAAGCCCGAATCCTCCAGCGCGTTGATCGCGGTTGATCGTCCGGCACCGGAAGGACCGGTCACCAGAACCACGCGCTGCCCCGGATTGGCCGGTTGCGGGTCTTTTTGCGTCGTCTGTGCCGTCTTGACGGTCATGTTGGTTCGCCTTTCGCCTAGGCCACACGCCCTGCAACAAGATATTGCAGAATTCCGGCAGGAAAAGCGGGTGTCTCGACCCTGTGAAGAAGCGGCAGGGCTATACCCAGAATCTCGGCTGTCCGAAAGGGCGGCAGGCGCGCCTCCTCGGTCCGGTCGAGATCCACGATCAGGCCGATTCGACAGGGTCCGACCGCCGCAGCGCCCAGGATACCGATCCCGCGCGCCTCGATCCGGCCGCGCAGCACGTCGGGCGCATCCGCAACGATCTGGCCTCCTTCGGCGCCGTGATCCTCCCGCCAGATGCAGGTGCGATCATCCGCGACAAGCCCGGCGCCAAGCGCCATCAGGTGCAGCGCCAGCGATGACTTGCCCTGCCCGGACGCACCTTTGATCAGAACACCGGCACCATGCAGGGCAACCGTGGTGGCATGCAGGACGAGCCGTGTATCGCTACCGGCTGGTCCGGCATCCTGCCGATGCTCCTGCATCTCAGACTGGCAGGCCCACGACAAAACGCGCGCCTAGCGGTTCGGATGTCGGATCCGCATCTGTGGGGCGGATGTTCTCTGCCCAGATCACGCCGTCATGCGCTTCGACGATCTGCTTGGAAATGGCCAACCCAAGACCCGAATTGTTGCCGAACTGGCCTGCGGGCCGTTCCGAATAGAAACGCTTGAAGACTTTCGTCAGCGCCTCTTCGGGGATGCCGGGGCCGGTATCCTCGACCACGACAAGAACACGGTTCTCGCGTTGCCGGGCCCAGACACGGATCGCGTCGCCGTCTTCACAAAAGCTGATCGCGTTGGTGATCAGATTGACGAAAACCTGTGCCAGCCGCGCTTCAAGCCCATGCACGACAATCGGCTCGTCGGGAAGATCGGTGATGAAGTCGATCCCCTGCGAGCGGGCTTCCTGACCCAGGTAATCCCCCAGATTGCCCAGCATCTTGAGAAGATCGAAGGGCTCCTGTTCTTCCTTGACCAGTTCACTGTCCAGACGGGATGCGTTCGAAATATCCGAGACAAGGCGATCCAGCCGGCGCACGTCATGTTCGATCACGTCCAGCAGCTTTTCCCGCTGATCGTCGCGCTTGGCGACACGCAATGTCCCCACCGCCGACCGCAGCGATGCCAGCGGGTTCTTGATCTCATGGGCCACATCCGCGGCAAACTGCTCGTTCCCGTCGATACGGTCATAAAGCGCCGAGACCATCCCGCGCAGCGCGCCCGACAGGCGCCCGATCTCGTCGGGGCGTGCGGTCATGTCCGGGATCCGGATGCGTCCGTTGGCGGCCTTGCGACGGTCGCGGTCGCGCCCAATCTCGGCTGCGGCCGCCAGATCGGAAATCGGATTGGCGATGGTCGAGGCAAGAACGATGCTCAGCCCGATCGATACCAGCGTCGCGATCAGGAACATCTGCAACACGCGTTCCCGCTCGACACGCACCAGTGTGTCGATCTCGCCACCCGCGTTGACCAGGGCGACGGCCCCGAAGGGTTTTCCATCCTTGATGACCGGGCTTGCCACGGTAAACGTCGTCGTCCCGCTGACGTCTTGCGCCGTGCTGAAGGTTGTGCCGTTGGCCAGCGCCAGTTCAACCTGGGCGCGCGCCAGCTGCTCATGGGTCAGCCCGGGCTTGTCCTCACCGAAAGGCGTCAATCCGGCCACGCCAGACCACAGCCAGGACAGGAAATCGACGATGATGGTCGGCTCTTCGCGCACCTTGCCGCCCGATTGCAGGATACCTGCACCGGTTCCCTGGCTCAAAAGGGTGCCCGCCGGATCGAAGACGAAGACTTCAAGACCGCTACGCAGGTCCAGCGCGTTGATCGTAGAGGCCGCATTCGCGCCCACATCCCCTGCCAGGCCGGTTGCGGCCTGCACTTCGAAGACGCTTGCGATCAGCTCTGCCTCGCCCAGAAGGCTGTTGATGCGCTGCACCGCCAACGGCTCCCGAGAGGAGTTCATCAGCAGGATACCCGCCACCAGGATGTTCAGGGCCACAAGATTGAACGTAATGATCTTGCGGGTCAGCGGAGAGTCCTTGAGTGAGAACAAACCCCGCCGCTCGCGCCGGTGACGCAACTCCCCCTGGCCAATGGCATCCGGGGCGACGAAATCGTCACCCAGAATGACATCACCGTCCCGACGGGGCGTCGCGTCGCGCAAGCTGATCCTTTCTGCGAGTGCCATTACTCTTCGTTGTATCTGTAGCCGATACCATACAGGGTCTCGATCGCCGAAAATTCAGGATCTGCCGTCCGCATCTTCTTGCGCAGCCGCTTGATATGGCTGTCGATCGTGCGGTCATCCACATACACCTGATCATCATAGGCCACGTCCATCAGCTGGTCACGGCTTTTCACGAAACCGGGACGCTGGGCCAGGGCCTGAAGCAACAGGAATTCGGTGACCGTCAGCGAAACGTCACGGCCTTTCCAGGTCACGGAATGGCGCAGCGGATCCATCCGCAATTCGCCCCGCTCCATCACCTTGGTTTCCTCGGTATCCCCGACAATGTCACCGGCGACGGCATCCTGCCGGCGCAGAAGGGCGCGGATACGCTCTACCAGAAGGCGTTGCGAAAAGGGTTTCTTGACGTAGTCATCGGCCCCCATCCGAAGGCCCAGCACTTCGTCGATCTCATCATCCTTGGAGGTCAGGAAAATGACCGGCATCGAGGTCTTCTGGCGCAACCGCTGCAGAAGATCCATCCCGTCCATGCGTGGCATCTTGATGTCCAGCACGGCCATATCGGGCAATTGCTTGTTGAATGCATCGAGGGCGGATTGCCCATCGTTATAGGTTTCGACTTCAAATCCCTCGGCCTCGAGGGTCATGGCAACCGATGTCAGAATATTCCTGTCATCGTCCACAAGGGCGATTTTTGACATGGCGGATTTCCTTGTACTGCTCGTTACGCCTGATTTTTTCCTTAATTCATCGCCCTTTTGGTCTTTGCAATCAATCCCTAACTGCGAATCGGGTCCAAGCTGTGTCTCATTTGATCACAAAATAACAAAGCAATGGCTAAATTGCATCAGTTACAGTTTCGGCTGCAGCGACAGTCAAACGGGGATTTCCGCCATGGTTGCGCTAACCTGCGATTGGTTGCGCTAACTGCGAAAAACCCTTCTGTTACTCTATCGGACCATCATGTTAAGAGGCGTGGCATCGGCCCCGGTAGAGGCCGGAATGACGGGCATTTGCCCGCAAGACGTGAACACGGGACCGCCGCCCCAAGCGCGGCTACAGGAGTTTGGCAATATGGCATTTGGACGGGTAAACCCGCAATTCCGGCTTGAAGATCAAGGGATCAGCGGGCTGGGCAATGTCTTTTACAACCTTATGGAGCCTGCGCTGATCGAATCGGCGCTTAAAAATGGCGAGGGCACGCTGGGCAACGGCGGCGCTTTCCTTGTGACCACCGGCAAGTTCACGGGCCGCTCGCCCAAGGACAAGCACGTGGTTCGCACCGCATCGGTCGAAGACAGCATCTGGTGGGAAAACAACGCCGCCATGTCGCCCGAAGGCTTTGACGCGCTCCATGCCGACATGCTTGAGCACATGAAGGGCGGCACCTATTACGTGCAGGATCTTGTTGCCGGCGCCGACCCGGAGCTGGCGATCAACGTGCGTATGGTGACAGAGCTTGCCTGGCACGGCCTGTTCATCCGGCATCTGCTGCGCCGCCCCGAGCGCGAAGCGCTGGACCGGTTCACGGCCGATTTCACCGTGATCAACTGCCCCAGCTTCAAGGCCGATCCCGCGCGGCACAACTGCCGCTCCGAAACCGTCATCGCGATGAACTTCGACGCCAGGATGATCCTGATCGGCGGCACCGAATATGCAGGTGAGAACAAGAAATCCGTCTTCACCCTGCTGAACTATCTTCTGCCGGAAAAAGGCGTGATGCCGATGCATTGCTCGGCCAACCATGCCACCGGCAATCCGGTCGACACGGCCGTGTTCTTCGGCCTTTCGGGCACTGGCAAGACGACGCTGTCGGCCGATCCCGCGCGCACGCTGATCGGGGATGACGAACATGGCTGGTCCGATCGTGGCACCTTCAACTTCGAAGGCGGCTGCTACGCCAAGACCATCAACCTCAGCCCCGAGGCTGAACCCGAGATCTATGCCACCACCACCAAATTCGGCACCGTGATCGAAAACATGATCTTCGATCCCGAAACATTCGAGCTGGATTTCGACGATGACAGCCTGACCGCGAACATGCGTTGCGCCTATCCGCTGGGCTATATCTCGAACGCGTCCGAGACAGCGCTTGGCGGACATCCGAAGAACGTCATCATGCTGACATGCGATGCCTTCGGTGTTCTGCCGCCGATCGCGCGGCTGACACCGGCGCAGGCGATGTATCATTTCCTGTCGGGCTTCACCTCGAAGGTCGCTGGAACCGAGCGTGGCGTGACCGAGCCCGAGCCCACCTTCTCGACCTGCTTCGGCGCCCCCTTCATGCCGCGCCGCCCCGAGACATATGGCAAGCTGCTGCAAGCCAAGATCGCCAAGCATGGCGCGACCTGCTGGCTGGTCAACACCGGCTGGACCGGCGGCGCCTATGGCACCGGCAGCCGCATGCCCATCCGCGCGACCCGCGCACTTCTGACCGCAGCACTGGACGGAAGCCTGAACGACGTCGAGTTCCGCAAGGACGAGAATTTCGGCTTCGACGTGCCCGTGTCCGTCGATGGCGTGGCCGAAGTCCTGCTGGACCCGCGCCGGACCTGGCACGACCCGGAGTCATACGATCGTCAGGCCGCCAAGCTGGTCCAGATGTTCGCAAACAACTTCGCCCAATACGTGCCCTTCATCGACGATGACGTCAAAGCCGCTGCAATCGGCTGATCCGACTGCACGTGCTGATGTTCTGACAGGCGCACAAGCCTGACACGACAGACCCCGGCCATGACTGGCCGGGGTTTTTTCTTGGCCGTACACCCGCAGCCTCGTAAGAGTCGCGTGACGGCTCGGCAGCGCGCAGGAATGCGCGCCGCGACGGCCCACAGACCGGCAGAAGGATCACATCCCGCATGAGACCCGCAGGACGCGACGATACCGACTCGCTTTACTTCACTTACCCGCGATTTGCCGCACCGCCCCCTGATGCCGCGCGGCAAGGCCACCACCAGGTTATCGTGGCGGGGGCCGGCCCGATCGGAATGACCACCGCCCTGACGCTTGCGGGCGAAGGCGTCCCGGTCTTGTTGCTGGATCGCAAGGACACGTTCAACGACGGCAGCCGCGCCATCTGCATCGCAAGGTCCAGCTTTCACATCCTTGAACGGATCGGTGCGCTGTCTCCGTTTCTTGACAAGGCGCTTGGCTGGACCACGGGCCGCAGCTTTTTTCGCGGCCGCCAGATCCTTGAATTCCACATGCCCGACAGCCCGGACGAAAAGTTCCGGCCCATGTACAACCTGCAACAGCAATATATAGAGGATTATCTGTGGCAGGCGGTTGCCGCCCATCCCCTGATCGAAACGCGCTGGCAGACCGAAGTGATCGGCGTCAGTGACCTGTCACACGGCGTCGCACTCGGCCTGCGCGACCCCGGCGGCGATTACACGTTGACCGCCGATTGGTTGCTTGCCGCCGATGGCGCAAGGTCGCCCATCCGGGCCATGCGCGGCCTGCGTCTGGCGGGCGAGAATTACGAAGGCCGCTATGTGATCGCGGATGTGCAGATGGATCACGATTATCCCACCATCCGCCGCGCCCTGTTCGATCCGGCTTGCCGTCCGGGCGGCACGGTCTTGATCCATCGTCAGCCCGACAACATCTGGCGCATCGACTACCAGCTCCAAGAGGGCGAAACCGCCGAGGCGGCCACCCAAGAGGCCACTGTGCGCGCCAGCGTCGCGGCGGTGCTGGACGAGATCGGCCACAAAGGCCCCTGGGACCTGGAATGGTGGAGCGTCTATTCCGCCAATACCCTGGCCCTGGACGATTACCGCGACGGGCCTGTCTTCTTTGTCGGTGACAGCGCCCATATCGTGCCGATCTTCGGGGTGCGCGGGCTGAACAACGGGCTGGCCGACGCACAGAACATCGGCTGGAAACTGGGCTGGGTCCTGACAGGGCGCGCGGGCCAGGCTTTGCTGGACAGCTATACGCCAGAGCGGCGCGGCGCCACGCTGGATGTCTTTGCCAATGCCACCAAAAGCACCCGCTTCATGACACCGCCGACACGCGGCTGGCAAATCCTGCGTGACGCGGCTCTGTCGCTGGCCCTGCAACGGGAATGGGCCGGCCAACTGGCCAATCCGCGCCAGATGCAGCCCTATTCCTATGCGGACAGCCCCGCGACGCTGACGGATGTTCACGGCGGCGTCAGCGGTCCTGTGCCGGGCACCGTGCTACCCTCTGCCGCCCTGACCGGCGGCGGTTTCCTGACCGACCGGCTGGGTCGCGGCTTTACGCTGCTCTGCTTTGGGCAAGCCCCCGGTCTGACCGACACCCCGGACCTTGCAACCCTTGCGCTTGACCCGGCGGATCATGCCGCCACGGTGCTTGGCGCGACAGCGGGCAGCGCCTGGCTGATCCGGCCCGATCTGCACATTGCAGCCCGCTGGCATGAAATGCCGTCAGCCGCTTCGGTACAGGCCGCCATGGACCATGTGACAGCAAGACAGGATATCCGGACATGACCACGCATTCCCAGATCGAAGCCATCTATGAGGCGCTTGCCACGGCGATAGACAAGACCGAAGCGGCAGCGGGCCAATCCGCCACCCCGGTTTATCTCGCCAAGCTGGTCCTGGCGCTGTCACATGCGCTGAATGACTCTGCGCGGGTTCATCAACTCATCGACCAATGCCAGGAAGATATCTGACCCCCTGATGCACCCGGTTGTCAGCAGACCAGATCTTCCAGCGGCAGTCGCAGAAGATACCGCAGGTCTTCACGCGACAGATAGGCCGTAAACGCCTCGATCGCGCGATCCTTGTCGCGCAGTTTCCATGACAGCGAGGCGGGTTCGGTGTGCATGAACCCGGCCCTTTCCGCCAGCCCCTTGAAGGCGACCGACCGGACCATGAAGGCAAAGATGAAATCCGGGTTCAGATCGCGCAGGGCGATGGCAAAACCCAATCGCGACAGCACGGAAGACATCCCGCGGCCGCGGTAATTGCCTGCTTCCTCATCAATCCACATCTCGCCATGGTAGCAAAGCCTTCCCTTGATTCGCCGCGCACCGGGCCCCGCGCGATACCGCGAGGCCGCCATGTCCAAAGGCACACCGGCAGGCGGGAAATCACGGAACGACCGCCTGAGATAACCGCCCAGGGACTGGTCTCCCACGTCCACCAAACGCACGGCCTGCGTATGGGCAAGCTGTCCCTCAGCGGTGTGACCACATACCCAAAAAGCATTTGATTTCGAAAGGTTATGCAATTCCGCCCTGAAAGGAAGGCTGACCTGTTGATGAGGTCGCCCCGCCGTGACGATCCTGTTATACTCGTTAAAGTCGTGACCGATCGTCACGATCATTTTCTGCTCAAGCAGGATTGTTGCCGCTTCTGAAAGGAGCGGCCAACGCAAAAAAACATCATGTATCGACATGAAAAGGATCTCCCTGGAGGTTAAAGGCCCACCAGGAATTGTAAACTAAAGGTTAGTTTCGCGCAGGTGTTATGCGCGGCGGCTTACAATTTCATGTTTCACTGTTTCAATCCCGCTCGCGGCTTCGATGATTCCGGGGTCCAGTCCGGGGATGTCGATCTGGCTGGATCGATCCACCATCGAGATCATCGCAAAGCTGCCATCGGGAAATCTGCTTCCAAGCAAAAGGCGTGCAAAACAGATCGGGCGCATTTCGTCATCGGGGCCATGCGGCATCTGCGTTGCCACATGATCCAGGCGCAAACCCTGCGCCGCGCGCAATTCATCGTAGGATTGTGCTGCGGAAAAGTTGAACCTGCCTGCACCGGGCAAGCCGTCAACCTTCAGGCCGACACTGCTGCGCGCCCAGCTCCACCCGTACCAATGGGCAAAATCAGATCGCTCGCCGACCTCGGCGCAGAGCCAGTAATTGTCGATATACCTGAACACAAGCGCATGCGGGCGCACCGACTGGAACGCGGGATGTTCGATCTGCCCCTCGGACAGCGCCCATGATTTGATGGTTTCCCGCAGGATCGGCCCCTCATGCGTCCAGATCCGCGATATCGGGTGTTGTTGAAGATGATAGAAATAACCGTCGTCACGCTTGAGCGTGAAATTGAACAGGCCATCTCGGTGCGCGGCCTGTCCATCCAGCCAGGCCCGCCCGCGGGCCAGAAGGCTGCGCGCCTCATGCAACGCGTCCTGGCCATCCTCGGTCAGGTGATATTGCCGGTCCTCAAGGTGGAACAGCGGTTTGCCCCGCGCATCTTCCAGCAGCTCAATGTGACGGCGCAGGGTCTGGCGGGTGACGCCCAACTCGTTCACGGCACGCGACACGTTCAAGGTATCCGCGAGGGTCACGAAGGATCGCAGCATCTCGAAGAGTAAGGATTGGTTGCTCTGCTGTTTCACCTTGTTTGCCCCTGAACAGGCTCGTCACTTGACCACACAACACTTTGATGCAGGCATCATTGGCAGGCTGGAGCATTGACGACAGACTGTAAATTTATAACCCATTAACACAAAATATATCATACGTTCGGGGTATATTTATGTCAATTTTTTCATCATTGATTATTGGAAAGCGTAAAAAACTAACAAGTTGATTGATTCGCAGGTTGCGCCATTCTCTCAATAGTAGAAATATATGAGAGTATACCATGTCACATCCGGTAGACGTCCATGTTGGACAGAAATTGAAACAGCTGCGCATCCTGCGCGGGATGACCCAGACCGACGTTGCCGACGGCCTGAACATTTCGTTTCAGCAAGTCCAGAAATACGAACTTGGCCGCAACCGCATCTCTGCCAGCAAACTGTTCGAACTGTCGCATATCCTGAAGGTACCGCCGTCCTATTTCTTCGACGGGCTGGAAAGCGGTGCGACCTCGCCGCAGGTGCTGGATGAGGAAGCAACCAAGATCGCCTCGATGCTGACCCGGATCAAGGACGATCGTCTGCGGGGCCAGATCCGCAGCTTCATCACAGAGATCGCCAACAGCCAGTCGTCAGAGCCGCGCAGCAGCGCTGCACGCTGAACAATCTTTTCTTGCGGAACCAGGGGCGCGGCGCCGTGGGATCACCCCATCAATCCGCGCCGCACCAAATTCAGGCCAGCGATCAGCAGAATAGCCAGCGTTGCCTTGCGAAAGGCACGCTGATCAATCCTGTCCTGAATCTGGAACCCGATCCAGGTGCCAAGCACGGCTGGCACAACCATCGCCACCGAGAATGGTAGCGTTTCGGCCCGCATCACGCCCGATCCGACATGCGCCCCGAACAGCGCCACGGCCCCCAGGCCATAGATCACCCCCTGAACGCGCATCTGTTCGGCCTTCGGTGTCTCGAGCGCCGTAAGATACATGACCGTGGGCGGCCCCCAGACCCCCGAGAACCCGCCGATGAACCCGGCAAAACCGCCAATCGCACCCTCGATCCAGTTGCGTCCGCGCGCGGGCAGGCGCAGCTGCACCCCTATAAGTTGCAGCGCGCAGAACAGCACGACAGGCAGCCCGATCATCAGCAGAAGCGTCTCTTGCGGCAGGATGCGTACCAGCTGCGCACTGACCAGCATGGCCACCAGCCCGATCAGCATGAACAACCGGAACCGCTTGATCGAGGACCAGGCCTGCCCCCAGCCCTGGCGTAGCGCCTGCATCCCGTTCGTGACCAGCGTCGGCAGGATCAGCCCGGCAAGGGCAACATCCGGTGCGACAAATGACCCAAGCAGAGAGATCATGATCATCGGCATGGCAAAGCCCACCATGCCCTTGACGATGCCCGCCAGCAGCGCGACCAGCACGGCAAAGCCAAGTATTTCAGGCGTCATGAGGGACAGGATGCTGCTCATCCGCCACTCATACCATGCAGTGCGGCAGCTTCTAGTGCCGCGGTGCAATAATTCAATGCGCAACTTTCAGTTATCCAAATGGCATTACTGGGTATTTTTGTTGCGCTGCAACTGCGAAATGGCTAGGACGGGTCCGAGCGAAAAAAGGATGTGATTCATGGCCCATGACGGACAAGATATTGCAATGACCGATGCGGTGATTCTGCCAGACCTGCTGTCGCGCACCGGCGCGGCATTGATCCCTGTCGAAAAGCTGTTCGACAAGGCAAAGGATCGCGTGCGCGCCCGCGTCAGCGAAGGTGGCAAGGTGTCGGGCGCATTGATCGAAGCCGAGCAGACCGCCGCACACGGCCTGGCCTGGCTGGCGACCTATGTCGAATCCCTGCGCCAGATGCAGAAATGGGCCGAAGGGCTGACAGCGCAGGGCAAGTTCGGCGAAGTCGAGCAGTTGATCCAGCAGATCGCCTTCGGGGAATATCTGTCCCAGATCGCCGGCGGCATCCAGATGAACCAGGGCGAAGTTGTCCGCCTGCAGGATCTGGGCCTGTCGGCGGATGACGCGCGCGGCCTGGCCGATCCGGCCGTGACGGCCCTGACCCAGGGCGGCAATACCCAGGCGGCCCGGACCCGCCTTGTCGAACTGATGCAGGAACAGGCGGCCAATATCACCGTCGGCGCCTCTGGCCTTGAAGACGAGCTTGAGATGATCCGCGAGCAGTTCCGCCGCTTCGCCATCGAAAAGGTCGAACCCTTCGCCCATGAATGGCACCTCAAGGATGAGCTGATCCCGATGGAGATCATCACCGAACTGGCCGAAATGGGCGTGTTCGGTCTGACCATCCCGGAAGAATACGGCGGCTTCGGCCTGTCCAAGGCCTCGATGGCCGTCGTGTCCGAAGAACTCTCGCGCGGCTATATCGGCGTGGGCAGCCTTGGCACCCGGTCCGAGATCGCGGCCGAACTGATCCTGTGCGGCGGCACCGAAGAGCAAAAGCAGAAATGGCTGCCCGGTCTTGCCAGCGCCGAAATCCTGCCGACAGCCGTGTTCACCGAACCCAACACGGGATCGGACCTTGGCAGCCTGCGCACCCGCGCCGTCAAGACCGATGCGGGCGACTACAGCATCACCGGCAACAAGACCTGGATCACCCATGCGGCGCGCACCCATGTGATGACCCTGCTGGCCCGCACCGATCCCGCCAGCACCGACCATCGCGGCCTGTCGATGTTCCTGGCCGAAAAGACCCCCGGCACCGATGACGCCCCCTTCCCGACCCCCGGCATGACCGGCGGCGAGATCGAGGTTCTGGGCTATCGCGGCATGAAGGAATACGAGCTTGGCTTCGACAACTTCCACGTCAAGGGCGAGAACCTGCTGGGCGGCGAAGAAGGCAAAGGCTTCAAGCAGCTGATGCAGACCTTTGAATCCGCCCGCATCCAGACGGCGGCGCGCGCCGTCGGCGTGGCGCAGGCTGCACTTGACGTGTCGATGCAATACGCGATCGACCGCAAGCAGTTCGGCAAGTCGCTGATCAACTTCCCCCGCGTGTCCGGCAAGCTGGCGATGATGGCGGTGGAAATCATGGTGGCGCGGCAGCTGACCTATTTCTCGGCCTTCGAGAAAGACAATGACCGCCGCTGCGACCTTGAGGCTGGCATGGCCAAGCTGCTGGGCGCGCGCGTGGCCTGGGCTGCGGCGGACAACGGCCTGCAGATCCATGGCGGCAACGGTTTCGCGCTGGAATACAAGATCAGCCGCATCCTCTGTGATGCGCGTATCCTGAACATCTTCGAAGGTGCCGCCGAAATCCAGGCGCAGGTGATCGCGCGGCGTCTGTTCGACTGATCGCCTCCAGATTTCTTGACCAAAGCCCCGCAGCGCCAAGCTGTGGGGCTTTTTCGTTCTGCCCACATCAGGCCCGATCACAAATCCGTAGACCCGGTTCAAAGACCGCTCTTTCGCGCCATAATTATCTTGAAGGCCTCCGCATTCGCAGCGGCCCCGTTCTTGTCAGACCAAAGCAGGAGACAGATTGCGATGACCCAGACACCGCCAACCCGCCGCCGCTTTCTTCTGGCCGGCAGCGCCACAGCAGGCGCCATACTGACGACCGGAACCACCGGGCTGCTGGGTCCGGCCCGCGCGCAATCCCTTGCCCCGACCCCCACGATGCGCGGCGGCGCCAACAACTATCGCCCCGGCGCGCCGATCGTGGAACGGATCGGCGGCGGCGGATTCTGGATGACAGGCACCGTCCGCCGCGCTGGAGACGGCCTGCCTCTGGAAGGCATCCGCATCCAGATCTGGGCTCATACGACCGAAGGTCACGAACGTGATGCCCATAGCCATGGCGCCACCTTGACCGCCGCCGACGGCACCTTCCGCCTTGAGATGCCGCAGATCGTGCCTGCTTTCGGCCAGCCGCACGGGCATCTGGCCTATGATCGCGACATCGACAACACCCCCTTCAGGACCGTGTTCCTCCGCCCCGTCATGCGCAGTCCCGACGACAGGACGCTGCACGCCGATTTCGTGCTGGAACCGGTCTGACCCTGTGTCCGAAACGCGTTCTCTTCTGATCTGGGCGGCATTGGGCCTGGCCATAACCGTGCCAATTGCCATCGCCGCAACCAGCCCACTCCTGACTTGGCGGCAGCCTGTGTATATCGTCGCGGGTTTTGCCGGCGTGGTCGGCATGGCACTGATCCTGCTGCAACCCCTGCTGGCAGGGGGCTACCTTCCCGGCCTGCCCGCACGACGCGGCCGTGCGGTTCATCGGTGGACCGGCGCGGCGCTGGTCGTGGCGGTCTTGGTCCATGTCTTGGGTCTCTGGATCACCAGCCCCCCCGATGTGATCGACGCCTTGCTGCTCGCCTCACCCACACCCTTCTCGGTCTGGGGTGTGATCGCGATGTGGGCGATCTTCGCCACAGCCATGCTCGCCCTGCTACGCGCCCGCCGCGCCCTTGGCCCGCGCGCTTGGCGCCTCGGCCATTCGGCGCTGGCCTTCGTCATTGCAGCAGGCACGGTTTTGCACGCGCTTCTGATCGAGGGCACGATGGGCCAGGTCTCCAAAATCATCCTTGCCATCCTTGTTATGGCCGCAACCCTCAAGGCCTTGTCCGACCTGCGCGCCTGGGTGCTGCTGCGCCGCCGGCGGGGCTGACCCATCCCTTTCATCGTTCCGCAAATACTCAAATCCGGCCCGCTCTTGCAGGGCGCGGCATCTATGTGGCAGTGTCAATCAACTCGCGCAGCAGAAAGCCCCGTGCCATGACCAAACCCTGCATCATCTGTGTCGCCATCACCGGGTCCGTCCCGACAAAGGCTGACAACCCCGCCGTGCCGATCACCGTCGCCGAGCAAGTCGAAAGCACGCAGGAGGCATTCGAGGCCGGCGCCACCATCTGTCACGCCCATGTACGCAACGATGATGGCACGCCCTCATCGGACCCGGAAAAATTTGCCCGTCTCAAGGAAGGTCTGGAAAAGCACTGCCCCGGCATGATCATCCAGTTCTCGACCGGTGGACGCTCCGGCGCGGGCAAGACGCGCGGCGGGATGCTCAGCCTCAGGCCCGATATGGCCTCGTTGTCGGTCGGGTCCAACAACTTCCCCACCCGCGTCTACGAGAACCCGCCGGATCTGGTCGATTGGCTGGCCGCGGAAATGGTCAAATACGATGTGAAACCCGAGATCGAGTGCTTCGACCTCAGCCATATTCACCAGGCCGCCAGGATGAACCGCGACGGGCGCATTCCGGGATCGCTTTACGTGCAGTTCGTGATGGGCGTGAAAAACGCCATGCCCGTGGACCGCGAGACCTTTGATTTCTACATCAAGACCGTCGAACGGCTGATGCCGGGCGCTGAATGGTGCGCGGCCGGGATCGGACCGGGACAGATCGTCCTGAATGAATGGTCCGTCGCCGCCGGTGGCCATACCCGCGCCGGGCTCGAGGATAACATCAGGCTGGATCGTGACACCTTGGCGCCCTCCAACGCGGCTCTGATCCGGCGTATCACCGACCTGTGCGAGACATACGAACGCCCCGTGGCAACCCCGGCGCAGGCGCGTCAGATACTGGGTCTGCGCCCGGCATGACACAGCGCGTTTGACGCAACACGATTGCGCGCATCAGCGGTTTGCGCGCAATTTTTCCAGAATTTCCAGTGCGGCAGCGGTAGGTGTGACGCGCCCTTGCGCCACTTCGCGCCCCATGTCCTGCATCAGCGCCCTGACCTCGGGCTGGTCCAACTGGGCCAGCAAGCCTTGCCGCACCTCCTGCCCGAACCAGTATTCCGCCTGCGCGGCACGGCGCGACGCGAAATGCCCGGTCTCGCGCCGCCATCGGGTCAGCGCCCGCATCTCGGACCAGGCCGTTTCCAGCCCTTCGACCTGTAGGGCCGATACGGTCATGGCCTTGGGAAACCCCTCGGGGTCCTGCGGCCGTTTGCGCAGCAACCGCAATGCACCCGCATAATCCGCGCAGGTCCGTTGCGCCGCCGCTTTCAGATCGCCATCGGCCTTGTTGACCAGGATCAGGTCGGCCATCTCCATGATGCCACGCTTGACGCCTTGCAACTCGTCGCCGCCGGCAGGGGCCAACAGCAGCACGAACAGGTCCGACATCTCTGCCACCACGGTTTCGGACTGCCCCACACCCACGGTTTCGATCAGCACCACGTCGAACCCGGCCGCCTCGCACAGCGCCACCGCCTCACGCGTGCGCCGCGCCACCCCGCCCAGATGCGATTGCGCGGGCGAAGGGCGGATAAAGGCGTTCGGCTCGCGGCTCAGATGTTCCATCCGCGTCTTGTCTCCCAGGATCGAGCCGCCCGACCGGGCCGAGCTTGGGTCGACCGCAAGAACCGCGACGCGCAGCCCCTCGCGCAGCAGCATCAGGCCGAAACTTTCGATGAAGGTGGATTTGCCCACGCCCGGCGTCCCCGACAGCCCGACGCGCAATGCCTGGCTGTCAGAAGTCTCGCGCAGGATCTCGATCAACGCTGTTGTCTGGGCGCGGTGGTCGGCGCGACTGCTTTCGACCAGCGTGATCGCACGGGCCAGCGCGCGGCGGTCCTGCGCCATGATGCGCCGGGCAAGCTCGGTCATGTCCATCGGGTCGATCCTTCGTTCTGTCCGGTCTTCATGCCTTGGCAGGCTTGGCCTGTCCAGTCAGGCGATGGACGGGGCGTGTGAAATCGCTGATAAGGCGGGCATGCACACCGCCCTTCCGATCCATGATGCCCTGGCCCCGCTGATCGCGGCCCTGCACACCCATGGCCGCGCCGTGCTGCAGGCGCCCCCCGGTGCAGGGAAAACCACGGTCGTGCCGCTGGCGATGCTGGAGGCAGGCTTGACCACGGGCCGCATCCTGATGCTGGAACCCCGCCGCCTTGCCGCCCGCGCGGCAGCCGAACGCATGGCCGACACCATGGGTGAACCCATGGGCCAGACTGTCGGCTACCGCATCCGGGGCGACAGCAAGGTGAGCGCGAAGACCCGGATCGAGGTGGTAACCGAAGGGATCCTGACCCGGATGATCCAGTCCGATCCTGGTCTGGCGGGCGTCGGTGCGGTGATCTTCGACGAATTTCATGAACGTTCGCTGAATGCTGACCTGGGGCTGGCGCTCTGCCTTGAAATCGCGGGCGCGCTGCGCGACGATCTGATCCTGCTGGCCATGTCCGCCACGCTGGACGCAGAGCCCGTTGCCGCGCTGATGGGCGATGGCATCCCGGTCATCACCTCGGAAGGGCGCAGCTATCCGGTGGATCTGCGCTGGCTGGACGCACCCCTGCCCAAAACCGCCCGGATGGAAGAGGCCTGCGCCGATCTGGTCGTGCAAGCCCTGGGCGAAACCCAAGGCGGCGTGCTGGTCTTCCTGCCCGGCGAGGGCGAGATCCGGCGGGTTGAAGCGCTTTTGTCCAAACGCCTGCCCGCAGGCTGCGCCATCCGCCCGCTGTTCGGCGCGATGGATTTCGCCGCCCAGCGTGCGGCTATCGCGCCAGTCGCACCAGGCCAGGGGCGCAAGATCGTGCTCGCCACCTCCATCGCGGAAACCTCACTGACCATCGAAGACATCCGCGTTGTCGTCGATGCAGGCCGGTCCCGCCGCGCCCGTTTCGATCCCGGCGCAGGGATGTCGCGACTGGTCACCGAACGCGTGACGCGGGCCGAAGCCACGCAGCGCGCCGGCCGCGCCGGCCGTGTCGCGCCGGGGGTCTGCTATCGCCTCTGGACGCGGGGCGAGGAAGGCGCGCTGGCCGCCTATCCCCCCGCCGAGATCGAGGCGGCCGATCTGTCAGCTCTGGCACTGGAACTGGCCCTCTGGGGGGCAACACCGGATCAGCTGGCCTTTCTCACACCGCCCAACGCGGGCGTATATGCCGAAGCGCAAGCGCTTTTGCAGATGCTGGGCGCATTGGACAGCACGAACCGGATCACAGCCCACGGCCGCACGCTGGCAGCCCTGCCCTTGCATCCGCGTCTGGCGCATATGCTGGCCCTCGCCGGACGCCAGGCCGAGCCGCTGGCGGCGCTGCTGGCGGACCGCGACCCGCTGCCACGCGGCGCCCCGGTCGATCTGACCCTGCGGATCGAGGCGATCACCGACCTGCGGCGCTACAATGACACGCGCCCCCATCCCGCCAATCGCGCCGCTGTCGAACGGATCAAGGCCGAGGCAAAGCGCCTGGCCGCCGGCGCCGGGGACGGCAGCACCGGCAAGATCGGTCTGGCTGAAATGGCGGCACTGGCCTATCCCGACAGGATCGGACAGCGGCGCAAGGGCGATGCGGCGCGCTTCATCCTTTCGGGCGGGAAAGGCGCTGTTCTGGACGATCACGACCCGCTGGCAGGCACGCGCCTGATCGTCGCCACCGACCTTGACGGCAACCCGCGCGAGGCCCGGATCAGGCAGGCGACGGCGATATCAGAAGGCGCCCTGCGCGGCCTCTTTGCAGATCAGATCGGCTGGATTGAACTGTGCGAATGGTCCCGTCGCGAACGTCGCGTCATCGCGCGGCGGCAGGAGCGTTTCGGCGCCCTGGTCCTTGATGATCGCACCTGGTCCGATGCGCCCGCCGATATGGTCGCCCGCGCCATGCTCGACGGTGTGCAGGATCTGGGCCTGTCACCCTCGCCCGCAGCACAACGCTTTCGCGCACGTGTGGCGCTTGGGCGCAAGGGTGGCCTGGACCTGCCCGACATGTCCGATGCCGCGTTGATGGACGGTCTTGGCGACTGGCTGCTGCCTCATCTGACCGGGGTCCGAAGCGCCGCGGATTGGAAAACCTTCGACCTTCTGCCCCCGCTGCGCGCAATGCTGGACTGGGACAGGCAACAGGCCCTTGACCGCGCGGCGCCGTCGCATTTCACCACGCCACTGGGGCGCAATATCCCGATCGACTATGACGGTGAGACACCCGCCATCGAACTGCGCCTGCAAGAGATGTTCGGCCAGACAACCCACCCCACCGTGGCAGGGCAACCGCTGCGCGTCACGTTGTTGTCCCCCGCGGGCCGGCCGGTGCAGACCACCATGGACATTCCAGGGTTCTGGGACAGCTCTTACGCCGATGTCCGCCGCGACATGCGCGGACGCTACCCCCGCCATCCCTGGCCCGACAACCCGCGCGAAGCCGATCCCACCCTGCGCGCCAAACCGCGCGGCACATGATATCTGCCGCTTTTTTGCGCCATCCGGACCAGTGCACTGCCCAGCAAATGCGCATTACTTTGCGTTTTCGCCCCGCACACGGTAAGATCAGAGAATAACGACAAAAAGAAACGGGCAGAAACTGCCAGGCAGGCGCGGACGATATCGTATGTTTAATCCATTGAAAGCAGCTTGGACCGGTATGGTCCAACCCCTTATGGCACGGCCGAAGCGATTGCAGGTCGCGGCCCTTTGCTTGCGCGGCGACGGCGCGGACCGCGAGGTTCTGCTGATCACCTCGCGCGACACTGGCCGCTGGATCCTTCCCAAGGGATGGCCCATCGACGGGCTGTCCGCCCCCGGCGCCGCCCTCCAGGAAGCCTGGGAAGAGGCCGGGGTCAAGACCGGCCGCATCGCCGAAGAACCGATCGGCAGCTATGACTATGCAAAGCGGATGGAAGGCGGCGTACCCGTCCCGGTCGAGGTGAAGGTCTTTGTCGTCACGGACGTGCAGATGTCCGAAGACTACCCCGAAGCCGACGAACGCAATCGCCGCTGGTTCACCCCGCTCAAGGCCGCCACCCTTGTGGACGAGCCCGGCTTGCAGGAAATCCTGCGGGCATTGTAACGGTTTTGTTACAATTTCATGACGCATTGCTTGAATTGAAGGGCAAACCCCTCTAGGGCCGTGACTGATTGTTAACGGAACAAGGGCGCATGACGATGTCAGAGCATGGCAACAGCTGGGCCACGCTGGACAAGGACCTCAACCGCATCTCCAGGGTGGAATCCGCGACGGCCTATGTCTCGCGCCCGCTGGTGGGCATGGGGATCGCCCTGGCCTTCATCGTTCTGGCTGGGCTGATGGCCGCCATGCTGATGGGCACCGAGGACCTTAACATCGTGGTCGTCGCGGCGGCCGTTTTCGGGGCCTATATGGCGCTGAACATCGGTGCCAACGACGTGGCCAACAACATGGGCCCGGCCGTGGGCGCCAATGCCCTGACCATGGGTGGCGCGATCGTGATCGCCGCGATCTTCGAAAGCGCCGGCGCCCTTCTGGCGGGGGGCGACGTGGTATCGACAATCTCGCGCGGGATTATCGATCCGGCCGGTATCGCCGATCCGCGGACCTTCGTCTGGGCGATGATGGCGGCGCTGATCTCGTCGGCGCTATGGGTCAATCTGGCCACATGGATCGGCGCGCCGGTCTCGACGACACATTCCGTGGTTGGCGGTGTGATGGGGGCCGGTATCGTCGCGGCCGGTCTTGGCGCGGTCAACTGGTCCAGCATGAGCGCGATTGCCGCCAGCTGGGTAATTTCGCCCCTGCTGGGTGGCCTGATCGCCGCGGCCTTCCTGGCCCTGATCAAAAGCCGGATCATCTACCGCCAGGACAAGATCGCGGCGGCACGTGTCTGGGTGCCGATCCTCTTGGGCATCATGGCCGGGGCCTTCGGCACCTACCTCTCGCTCAAGGGGCTGAGCAAGGTCGTCAAGATCGACATCGGCACGGCGCTTCTGATCGGACTTGCCGCAGGGATCATTTGCTACGCGGCCTGCGTGCCCCTGATCCGTCGCCAGTCAGAGGGCATGGAGAACCGGAACAAGTCGCTCAAGCTGCTGTTCGGCCTGCCGCTTGTCTTCTCGGCCGCGCTTCTGTCCTTCGCCCATGGCGCCAATGACGTGGCCAATGCGGTCGGGCCGCTGGCTGCCATTGTTCATGCGATCGAAGATGGCGGCACCGCGGCCAAGGTCTCTATCCCGACCTGGGTCATGGTGATCGGGGCGTTCGGCATCTCCTTCGGGCTGTTCCTGTTCGGCCCCAAGCTGATCCGCATGGTGGGCAGCCAGATCACCAAACTCAACCCGATGCGCGCCTATTGCGTGTCACTTTCTGCGGCCATTACCGTGATCGTGGCCAGCTGGCTGGGCCTGCCTGTCAGTTCCACCCATATTGCGGTGGGCGCGGTCTTCGGTGTGGGCTTCTTCCGCGAATGGGATCACGACAGACGCGCCCGCAACGGCAGCCACATCCCGGCAGAGGCCAAGCGCATCGCCCCCGAAGAACGCCGCCGCCGCAAGCTGGTGCGCCGCTCGCATTTCCTGACAATCATCGCGGCCTGGGTGATCACCGTTCCGGCCGCCGCCCTGTTGTCCGGTGTCATCTTCCTTGGCCTGTCCAGGCTGCCGGGCTGATCCCGCCCGGCAGTTTCTTCTTGCCCGAAATATCCCGGGGGGAGTCAGCAGGACGGGGGCAGCGCCCCCCACCGGTGATCACAGCCGCAGGCACCAGCGCATGATCGCCTTTTGCGCATGCAGGCGGTTCTCGGCCTCGTCGAAGATCACGGAATGTGGCCCGTCCATCACGGCGCTTGTCGCCTCGTCATCGCGATGCGCGGGCAGGCAATGCATGAAGAGCGCGTCAGGTTTGGCACGCGCCATCAGCGCTTCGTTCACCTGATAGGCGCGCAGCTGGTTGTGCCGCCGCTCACGCGCGGACTGGGGATCGTGCATGCTGACCCAGGTGTCGGTCACCACCAGATCGGCCCCTTCGACAGCCTTGAACGGGTCGCGCTCGATGGTGACGCTGACGCCTTTGGCGCGCGCTTCCTCGATGAAGACATGTTCGGGGTCCAGCGGCGGCGGTCCGGTGAAGACCAGATCGAAACCGAACTGCCCTGCCGCCTGAGCGAAACTGGCAAAGACATTGTTGCCATCCCCCGACCAGACCACCTTGCGCCCGCGGATCGGGCCGCGATGCTCCTCGAAGGTCATGATATCCGCCATGATCTGGCAGGGATGGGTGCGGTTTGTCAGCCCGTTGATCACTGGAACCGTCGCATATTCTGCCATTTCCAGCAGCGTCGCCTCCTCGAAGGTGCGGATCATGATCATGTCCACATAGCGCGACAGCACGCGGGCCGTATCAGCGATGGTTTCGCCATGCCCCAGTTGCATGTCCGCGCCGGACAATACCATGGTCTGCCCGCCCATCTGGCGCACGCCCACATCAAAGGACACGCGCGTACGGGTCGAGGGTTTCTCGAAGATCAGCGCGACCACACGACCCGCCAGCGACTGATCGTCATCCGGCATGCCCTTTGGCCGACCGGCCCGGGCATCCTTGATCGCGCGCGCATCGTCGATCATGTGGCGCAGATCAGCAGAGGAGGTTTTGTTGATATCCAGAAAATGCGGCATGACAATCGGTTCCTGAAACCCGGAAGGAAGGGGGGCCGACCCCCCAAACGTCGAACTCTGTTCGACGATGTTCAACGTCGTCGAACGTCCCCCCGGGATATTTATGGCAAGAAGAAGCTCAGGCGGTTTTCACCTCGAGCGCGGTAGCAGCACGGTCAAGGCGGTCGATCGCCTCGGCAATCTCCTCTTCCGACAGGTTGAGCGGGGGTAGAAGGCGGATGACATTGTCACCGGCGGGAACAGTGATCAATTGCTGGGCATAGCCCGCGGCCACGACATCGAGGTTTGAGGGCTTGCATTTCAGGCCCAGCATCAGGCCGGTGCCGCGTACGGATTCAAAAACGTCCGGATGCGCGGCAACAAGCCCCTCGAGCTTCTGACGAAGCGCGCCGGCGCGGGCGCGCACCCCCTCCAGAAAGGCCGGATCGGCCACGATCTCCATCACGGCCATACCCACGGCACAGGCCAGCGGGTTGCCGCCATAGGTCGACCCATGGGTGCCCGCGGTCATGCCGGATGCCGCATCTTCGGTCGCCAGAACGGCCCCGAGGGGGAAACCGCCGCCGATGCCCTTGGCAACCATCATGATATCGGGTGTCACCCCTGCCCATTCATGGGCGAACAGACGGCCCGTGCGCCCCATGCCGCACTGCACCTCGTCCAGGATCAGAAGCGTTCCGGTCTGGTCGCACAGCGCGCGCAGGCCCTTGAGGCATTGATCCGGCAACGGGCGGATCCCGCCCTCGCCCTGGATCGGCTCGATCAGGATGGCGGCGGTGCGCTCGGTGATGGCCGCATGCAGCGCATCATGATCGCCCCAGTCCAGATGCACGAACCCCGGCAGCAGCGGGGCGAATCCCTTGACCATCTTTTCCGACCCGGCGGCGGCAATCCCCGCCGAGGACCGGCCATGGAACGAGCCATTGAAGGTGACGATATCCGTCCGCTCCGGCTGGCCTTTGTCATACCAGTATTTGCGCGCCATCTTGACGGCCAGTTCGCAGCTTTCCGTGCCCGAATTGGTGAAGAACACCGTATCGGCAAAGGTCGTCTCGACCAGCTTGTCGGCCAGCGCCTGCTGCTGCGGGATCTGGTAGAGGTTCGACACATGCCACAGCTTGCCGGCCTGTTCGGTCAGCGCGCTCACCAGCGCGGGATGGGCATGTCCCAATACGTTCACCGCGATCCCTGCCCCCATATCCAGGAAGCGTCGCCCGTCAGCCTCGACCATCCAGCTTCCTTCGCCCTTCACGAATTTCAGGGCGGCGCGGTTATAGGTTGGCAAAACGGACGGGATCATCGCGATCTTCCTTTCATGGCAAGGCCCTGTGAGTGCATCAGGAGGGGCCTCAAGTCAACAATCTCGAAGGAAATGCGCCTACTGACGCAATAAATGGCAAACACTGCCTTCGATGGGATGGTCGGGGGTGGGTTGCGCCGCAGCGCATAGGGCAAAGCTGTGCCGCCGTCAGGCGCGTGTGCGTCGACGTCGGCTGATCACGGAAAGGCGGTTGCTTTTGCTCATGCCTGTTTGCATATCTTCAATCCGGCGACACGCCAAGATGGAATCTTGCAGACAGCCCGAAAAGGGTCACGCCTTCAGCCGATACCCGCTGCGGAACATCGCCCATGCGACAAGACTGACCGCGACAGTTGTCACGGAACAGACGGCCAAGCCCAGCCAGGGCGAGCTGTCAGACACACCCAGCACGCCAAAGCGCACCCCGTCGATGAGGTAGAAGACCGGGTTCACATGGGTGATCTCGTAGATCACGGGGGGCAGGGCCGCGACGGAATAGAAGGTGCCGGACAGGAAAGCCAGCGGCGTGACGATGAAATTGGTGATCGCGGCCATCTGGTCGAATTTGTTGGCAAAGACGCCCGCGACCAGACCGACCGCCCCCATCAGGGTGGACCCCAGGATCACGAAGACCAGCGCCCAGAGAGGATGGGCAATCGGAATGCCCAGCACCAGCAGGATCCCGAGGCCGATGGCCAGTGCCACGGCCAGCCCCCGCGCAAGCCCGCCCGCCAGGTAGCCGATCACCAGCTCTCCCGCTGACAGGGGTGGCATCAGCGTGTCGACGATATTGCCCTGCACCTTCGAGATCACGATAGAGGATGACGTATTGGCAAAAGCGTTCTGGATCACCGTCATCATCAGGATCCCCGGCGCGATGAAGGCGGTGAAGGATACGCCCAGCACCTCGCCCCGGTTGGGTCCGATGGCAATCGAGAAGATCAGCAGGAAAAGCGCCGCGGTCACAAGCGGCGCCAGAAGTGTCTGCGTCCAGACCGAGACGAAGCGCATCACCTCACGCAGGGCAAGGGTGTAAAGACCCAGCCAGTTCACGCGGCCAAAGCGGCGGTTTCCCATGTCCAGTGTCTGCGGCATCGGGGTTCCCTCGTGGTTGCGCCCCCGGAAGGGCATTGGCGGCGCCGGGGGCACCCTTACGCAGCATGGGCGTGATTCGGCACCTTGTAACTCGGCAAGGGTTGTTTAGAATAGGACGCTCTGAGATGACAGGGCGGCCCCGGGCAATGCGGGCCGCCTTTTGGGTAAGGAAAGACCATGTCCTGGACCGACGAGCGCGTTGAGCTTTTGAAGAAAATGTGGGGCGAAGGCCAGTCGGCCAGCCAGATCGCCAAGGAACTTGGCGGCGTGACGCGCAATGCCGTGATCGGCAAGGTTCACCGCCTTGGCTTGTCCAACCGCGCAGGCCCGACCCCGGCACCGGCCACACCGACGGCCGCAGGTGCGGCCGCCAAGACCGAGACCAAGGCCAAGGCCGCGCCGAAACCGGCCGAAGTCAAGGCAAGGCCCGCCGCAAAACCCGCAGCTCGCCCGGTCGAAGAAGACGTGCAGGAGGCCGGTGATGACGAGGACACCGATACCCGTCCCGTGACCGTGCCGCATACCCGCAAGGCCATCATCCCCGCAGGCCAGCCATTGCCGCCGCAGCCCTCGGCCAACGAGATCAGCCCCGAGGCTTTGGCCAAAGTCAGCGAGATCGAGAAGAAGGCCCGCCGCCTGACCCTGATGGAACTGACCGAGCGGACCTGCAAATGGCCCGTGGGCGACCCCGCAACCGAGAATTTCTGGTTCTGCGGCCTGCCGACCCAGCCAGGCAAACCCTATTGCGAGGCCCATGTGGGCGTGGCCTTCCAGCCCATGTCCTCGCGCCGCGACCGCAAGCGGTAAGCGACATTCTGGCCCGCCCCACGATGGGAAATTTTCCAACCCCTTTGTTTTCAAGGGTTGGAAAATTGCATCAGGGATATTTTAGCGGTTTTGGGGGCTGTCGGCTCCACCTCCCGGCACTCTGTCAGCCCCTAGGGTGCAAGACTTGCAAAACGGATGCTCTGAACGCGATCAGCCTGCCCAAACCCGATCACGGCAGACCATGTGATTGCCGTCTTTTGCGTATCCAGGCAAACGTGAGACAAGATTTCGTGCCCGTTGTCCGCCTGCCCGCTTGGCATGCGGCCCAGTATCCCGATCACCTCATCACGCGACAGACCGACCCTCAGGCCAGACGGCGTGTCCCAGTCTGGGGATGTCGAGACCATGCCGACGACAAGTTCATGCAGAATGTCGATTTGAAGGCCCGGAACGGTCATACGATCCATCCGGTGACCGGAAAAAGCGATCTCGTCCGTCGCTTCCGGACTGCCCAGCTTGCCAAGTTTCTCTAGCGGATCACCCAACTGGACGCCATCGAACCGGAACTCGGACGCCGGCAGGCAATCCTGCACGATCCCCTGATACACATGCTCCATCAGGACCGGCGGTGGTGTGGTTTGATCAAGGACCGGCACCCAGGACTGTGTCCCTTCGTCCCATTCCTGCCTTGCAGCCAGCTTCGCGTCATAAAGCCCGCCACCAAAAGCATAGCTCACTGTTTCAGGCACGCAATCTAGCCTGCCGAGCGTGTTGCCGTTCTGTGCAATATCGATCCATCCGAAATGCCAGTCTTCACGCTGCATCTCCTCATCGGAAAACGGTCGATCGAAGCCTCCGACAACTTCGTAGCTATAACCTTGGTTGTAGAAAATGACGCTTTCCACGATCGCCTTTCCCAGGCCCGACCAGGGCCTGAAATCGAGATTGGCGATCGTTTCCGACAGGATCAGGTCTGGAGCCTGGCCAATGGAGCCGTAGCTGTAGGTTGCAAACTGGTCATCATGGCAAACAAGGACTTCGGTATTTCGGCCCTCAATCCGGCAAGATGTGAAAACATCCTGCCCTTGCGAACAGGCGGCACCTGCTTCTGCGGCGTGAATGATCCCGAAACACAGATTGCCGATCACCACGAACCGTTTCAATTGCCGAACCCCTTTACCCACATGTGTCGACTGACGGGACGATGAACAACTTGGGCGCCATCGAAGTCAACCGGAACCATGGCTGACCCGTGTTTCGCCCCTGCATGCGCGATACTACGATGCACAGGAGGCTTGGTATCGGACAGCCCCCCTGCGCCCGCTATTCGACAAGATCAAGGCGTCTTGCTGCTTGCTCTACCGCTTGCATGGCATCCAGCGAAGGGCTTGCCGCGCACAAATTGGAGAGTTCAGAAAAAAGGTCAGCTTCCGCTCCTGATGTCGAAAGAGAATGCGGTCTGGAAAAATCGAACCCGCTCAACCCGTTATCCTGAATGAACCGAAGGATCAAAACGACGATGGGCAAGTCTTCGGTCCGTGGAAGCCCAAGGTCATCGGGAAAGACGCCTGTTTTGCGATACCGGGCGATCGCTGCGTCATGAAACGAGGCGATGATCTCCTCGTGTCGTTCACCGAGTTCAGCGCAATTCAAATTGATCAGTTCATCGGCGGAATAGGTCCGAATCTCAGCTGTGCGCCCCCGGAAGTACAAACCCGATACAACCAGTAAAATGAATGAAAACAGAACGATACCGGGAAAGAATTTCATGCTGGAGTCTAAGGCCACATAAGACCGCCAGTCAATGCGCCACGACAGGGGCGCGGGGTGGCACATAAAGCAAAAAGGGCACCCGAAGGGGTGCCCTTTCGTTGTTTCAGTCGTTCGGTGCTTACGCCGCCTTCAGCCCCGCCATCACGCGCGACAGGTGATAGTCGGTATCGCCAAGCTGCGCGTCCAGCATCACCAGACGCTTGGCGTAATGCGAGATCGGGTATTCCCATGTCATCGCGATACCGCCATGCATCTGGATCGACTCCTCGGCCACAAGGCGCGCGGCGCGGCCGATCAGGTTTTTCGCCATGGACACGAAACGCGCGGCATCCGGCCCGTCAAGTTCCGCCGCCGCCTTGATGGTGATTGAGCGGGACTGCTCGATCTCGGTCAGCATGTCGACGGCGCGGTGTTGCAGCACCTGGAACTTGCCGATGGGCACACCGAACTGCTTGCGGGTACGCAGGTAGTCGAGCGTGGTGGCATGGGTCACTTCCATCGCGCCCACGGCCTCGGCGCAGAGCGCAAGCGCGCCCGCATTCAGCGCATCGGTCAGCGCATCCGACGCATCGGCCAGCAGCAGCTTGGCGGGCGTATCGTCCAGCAGCACCTCGGCCGCGCCGCCGCCGTCCATCATCGGGTAACCGGCGATCTGGGCATCTGACGCCTGCACCTCGAACAGGGCGGGTTTGCCATCCAGCATCGCGGCCACAAGGATCACATCTGCCGCCTGCCCGCCATAGACCGCGGATTTGCGGCCCGACAGCACATGGCCGTCACCCTTGGCCGTCGCGGTGCAGGCGATCTGGTCCAGCTCATAAGGCGCCTCAACCTCGCCGATGGCCACGGCGTATTTGGTGGCGCCGGACAACAGCGCCTCCTGATCGGCGCCGACCTTGGTCATAAGACGGCTTGCCATGGCGGCCCCCAGCATCGGTTCGGGTGTCAAGGCGCGGCCCAGCGCCTCGAACACCACCATGATGTCGAAGCCGGTGCCGCCAAAGCCACCCGCATCTTCCGGAGCCAGCGCAAACAGCGTCCCCAGTTCGGCCAGTTCTTCCCATTTCGCGGGATCGTGGCAGGGCAGTGCATAGGCCACCTTGTTGCGGTGATCGACAGGGTATTTGTCGCCCAGATAGCGTGTCAGGCTGTCCTGCAGCATCCGGCGGTCTTCGGTCAGGTTAAAGTCCATCGGTCACAGCTCCAGCATGGTTTTGGTCAGGATGTTGCGCTGAATCTCGTTCGAGCCGCCGAAGATCGAGGTCTTGCGGTTGTTGAAATAGCGCGCGGCGTTGTTCGACGTGCCCTCGGGGCCGAACATGATGTTGCCATCGGTCATCGAGCCGGGGAAGGGTGCGGCCACAGGGCCCAGCGCGCGGCGCGCCAGATCCTTGAGTTCCTGATGGATCACCGTGCCCTTGATCTTGAGGATCGAGGTTTCGGGGCCGGGCGCGCCCTGTTGCTGTGCCTTGAAAAGCATCCGCAGGTTGGTGATCTTCATGGCTTCAAGGTCGATTTCCGCCTGTGCGATGCGCGCGGCGAAAAGCGGATCCTCGATCAGCGGGCGACCGCCACGGCGGATCTTGCGGGCCAGTGCCTTGACCTCTTCCAGCGACTGCATGGAAAAGCCGACGCCCGCGATGCCGGTGCGTTCATGGGTCAGCAGGAACTTGGCGATGGTCCAGCCCTTGTTCTCCTCGCCCACAAGGTTCGAGACGGGGACGCGGACATCGGTAAAGAACACCTCGTTCACCTCGTGGCCGCCCTCGATCAGGCGGATGGGGCGCATTTCGATGCCGGGCGTGTCCAGATCGACCAGGATGAAGCTGATACCTTCCTGCTGCTTGGCATCAGGGTCGGTCCGGCAGAGGCAGAAGATCTTGTTAGCATGCTGACCCAGCGTGGTCCAGGTTTTCTGGCCGTTGATCACGTAGTGATCGCCGTCACGCACCGCGCGGGTCTTGAGGCTGGCAAGGTCCGATCCGGCGCCTGGTTCGGAATAGCCCTGACACCACCAGTCGGTTCCGTCCAGGATGCGCGGCAGGATCGTGTCCTGCTGTTCCTTGGTGCCGAATTTCTGCAGCACCGGCCCCAGCATGTTCAGACCGAAGGGTACGATACGGGGGGCGTAGGCGCGGCAGCATTCTTCCTCGAAGATGTGCTTTTGCACCGGGGTCCAGCCCGGTCCGCCGAATTCGACGTCCCATGTGGTGGCCAGCCAGCCCTTGGCGTTCAGGATGGCATGCCATTCTTCCATCATCGCCTTGGTCAGTTCGCCGCCAGTGCGTACCGCCTCAGAGATCCGCTTGGGCAGGTTCTCGGCCAGATAGGCGCGCACCTCGTCACGAAATACGATTTCCACGGGGGAAAAACTCAGGTCCATCTCAGGCCTCCTTGTTCATGTCAGCAAAGGATGTGCCGTTCGCGGCCATCTTTTCAAGCAATGCGGGGACCTGCCAATAGGTCGCATCCTCCTTGGCATAGTCCTTGATCCTGGCCACCAGGGCAGCAGCGCCGATGGTGTCGGCGTAATGCAGCGGCCCGCCGCGGTGGCGGGGGAAGCCATAGCCGAACAGGAACACCATATCCACGTCCAGCGGGCGGCGGGCGGTGCCATCCTCGACCACGCGGGCGGCCTCGCTGATCATGGCGGTCATGTAGCGGTCCACGATCTCCTGATCGGTGAAGGGGCGCGGGGTGATGCCGGCCTTTTCGCGTTCTTCAGCGATGAACCTGTCCACGGCGAGGTTGGGGGTGATGTCTTTCCCCTCGTAGACATAATAGCCCTTGCCGGTCTTGCGCCCGAACCAGCCTTCCTCGCAGATGCGGTCGGCGACGGCACCGGCATAGCGTTCTTTCGGGTCGCGGGTGGCGGCCTTGCGCTTGCGGGTCATCCAGCCGATATCGAGGCCCGCCAGATCGCCCACCTTGTGCGGCCCCATGGCAAATCCGAACCCTTCCAGCGCGGAATCCACCTGCTGCGGCGTGGCGCCGTCCAGCACCAGATAGGACGCCGTCTTGCTGTAATGCGCCAGGATGCGGTTGCCGATGAAGCCGTCGCAGACACCGGCGCGCACGCCGACCTTGCCCAGTTTCTTGGCCAGCGCAAAGCCGCTGGCGACGACATCAGGCGCGGTCTTGTCCGCCACCACGATCTCCAGCAGGCGCATCACATGGGCCGGGCTGAAGAAATGCAGGCCGATCACATCCTGCGGGCGCGACGTGACAGCGGCGATTTCGTTGATGTCGAGATAGGAGGTGTTGGAAGCAAGGATCGCGCCGGGTTTGCAGATCGCATCCAGCTTGCCGAAAATGTCCTTTTTGACGCCCATATCCTCGAATACGGCCTCGATTACCAGATCGACATCCGCCAGCGCCCCCATATCCAGCGATGTCGTCAGCATCGCAAGGGTCGAATCGCGCTTGTCGGCCTTCAGCTTGCCGCGCTTGACCGCGCCATCCAGATTGCCGGTGATGGTGGCGATACCACGATCCAGCCCGTCTTGCGCCACTTCGACCAGCGTGACCCTGAGGCCCGCCAGAAGGCAGGCGGTTGCGATCCCGGATCCCATGGTGCCGCCGCCGATCACGCCCACATGGGTGATGTCGCGCGCGGGGCCTTTCGCCTCGGGGATGTTGCTGACGGCGCGTTCGCCGAAGAAGGCGTGGATCAGGCCCGCGCGCTGCGGCGTGTTCATGCAGTCCATGAAGGCGGCGCGTTCGATCTTGAGGCCCTCGGCCATCGGCAGGACCGCGGCGGCGACCGCCTCGACGCATTTGTGCGGCGAGTAGAGGTGGCTTTGCGTCTTTTTCAGATGTGCTGCGGTCTGATCCAGGGCTGCCTGATCCGGCACGACCGCGATCTGGTCGGTGCGGCGGGTTTTCAGCGTGCCCGCGATCACGTCCTGCGCGGCTTTCAGCGCCACCTCTCGCGGGTCGCCCGATTCCAGCCGGTCGATGATGCCGGCCTCGAGTGCTTCCTTGGCGGGAACCTGACGGCCCGACAGGATCATCTCAAGCGCGAAGGGCACACCTGTCAGGCGCGGCATGCGCTGCGTGCCACCGGCACCGGGCAGAAGGCCCAGCAGGATCTCGGGCAGGCCGACGCGCAGCCCTTCGATCCCGATGCGGGCATGGGTGGACAGGCCCAGTTCCAGCCCGCCGCCCAGTGCTGTGCCGTGCAGCACGCTGATCACGGGGATCGCTGACGCCTCGATGATGTTGAACACATCCGGCAGCGCGGGCGGCACGAAAGGCTTGCCGAATTCACGGATATCGGCCCCAGCCACGAAAGTGCGCCCGGCGGCATAGATCGCGACGGCCTTGGCCGTGCCTTCGGCATTGATCTGCGTGATCGCATCCTGCAACCCCTGGCGCACGGCCTGCCCGGTCGCATTGACCGGCGGATTGTCGATGCGGATCAAGGCGACATCGCCGACCCGCTCGATCGAGATCTTGTCATTGATAGCGATAGTGTCAGACATTTCATCCTCCCGAATTGGGCAGGACGGTAGTGCCTTGGGTCTGACCCGTCAATCAGTGGAAAACTGTTTTGCCTGTCGGAATAAGCGATGTGACGCAACGGTTTTTCGCATGATCGCGCGGCAAGAGAGATGCCTTTTCAGCGCGATCAAGGTGATTGGGCAGGCCCTCAGCCGATGATCTCGAACCGTATGACATCGACAAGGCCCCGGTCAGTGATCTTGAGGGCGGGAATCACGGGCAGTGCAAGGAAGGCCAGTTGCAGGAACGGCTCTTCCAGGGTCACACCAAGGGTGCGGGCCGCGGCGCGCAGGGCGATGAGGCGGTCGCGCACCTCCTCGAACGGCTCAAGGCTCATGAGGCCCGCCACAGGCAACGCCAGTTCGGCCAGAACCTGCCCGTCGCGCACCACGACAAATCCGCCCTCGATCTGGCCCAGCCGGTTCGCGGCCAGGGCCATGTCGGCGTAATCCGCGCCAACCACGGCGATGTTGTGGTGATCGTGGCACACGGTCGAGGCAATGGCCCCGGCCTGTAGCCCGAAGCCGCGCACGAAACCCGTGGCGATATTGCCGTTGCGCCCATGCCGTTCGATCACCGCGATCTTGATCAGGTCGCGGGCGGGGTCCGGGCGTTTGTCGCCATCGCTGATCGGGATGACCTCGTGCAGGTGGTCGGTGATGATCTTGCCCGGAATGATGCCGATGACATCCGTTGCCTCGCGATTGCCGCTGGTGCGGAAATCCCGCGCGGTGACGGTGGGGGCCTTGACCGAGGATCGCCCGACAGGCGGGATACCGGGCCTTGTCGCAAAGGCGGCATCGGTGACCTGGACACCGCCGCAAAAGACCATCTGGGCGTTGCAACCTTCCAGTGAGTCGATCACCACGATATCCGCGCGCTTGCCCGGCGCGATCAGGCCACGATCCTTCAACCCGAAGGCCTCGGCCGCGGACAGGCTGGCGGCGCGATACGCGGCCAGCGGCGTGACGCCAGAGGCGATCAGGCTGCGGATCATGTAATCAAGATGGCCGTGTTCCGCGATATCCAGCGGATTGCGATCATCGGTGCAAAGGCACATGTAGGGGGCCGTGATGTCAGTCAGCAGCGGGGCAAGCGCGGCCATGTCCTTGCTGACCGACCCTTCGCGGATCAGCACCCGCATCCCCTTTTGCAGTTTCTCGCGCGCCTCTGCGGCGGTGGTCGCCTCATGTTCGGTGCGGATGCCGGCGGCGATATAGCCATTGAGGTCGCGGCCTGTCAGTTGCGGGGCATGCCCGTCGATATGACCGCCGCGAAACAGATCGAGCTTGGCCATCAGGCCCGGATCGGCGGCCAGCACGCCGGGGTAGTTCATCATCTCGGCCAGACCTATTCCCTTGGGATGGCCCTTGAGAGGGGCAAGATCGGCCGCTTCGATCCGCGCGCCTGCGGTTTCCATCTGGGTCGAGGGCACGCAGGATGAAAGCTGCACGCGAATATCCATGAGGGTGCAGTCCGCCGCCTGCTGGAAATAGCGGATACCGTCGGTGCCGATGACATTGGCGATCTCGTGCGGATCACAGATCGCGGTCGTCACCCCGCGCGGGGCAACGCAGCGGTCGAATTCAAAGGGCGTGACAAGGGAGCTTTCGATATGCAGATGCGTGTCGATGAAACCGGGCACAAGGATCAGGCCGGTCACGTCGATGACCTTGCGTGCCGCATAGGTGGCGCAGGTGCCCACGATGGTATCGCCGCAGATGGCGACATCCCCCTCCAGCAGGGCGCCTGTGACCAGGTCGAGGATGCGGCCACCGCGCAGGACCAGATCGGCGGGGGTCGCGCCCCGGCCCTGTGTTATCAGATCGGAAAGTGGCGTCATAAGCGGTCCCTTCGGATGTGGTCAGGATCCAGAGTGCCACAGGCCCGCGCCAAGCGCGAGCGCCGCACCCGTTGCCGCGGCCGGTCTGGATATTTTTGGCAAGAAGAAATGCTCAGGCGCGGCGGCGGGACAGGGACGAGCCCAGCGCGCTGCCGGCGAAAACCAGTGCCGCAATGCAGACGATGCTGGGCCCCGTGGGCGTGTCGAACACAAGCGAAGCCTGCAACCCGCCCAGCACCGAAAGGCCCGCGACGATGACCGCAATCAGCGCCATGCCTTCGGGCGTCCGCGCGAAGGGGCGCGCGGCGGCGGCGGGAATGATCAGCAGCGCCGCGATCAGCAACACGCCGACGACCTTGATCGCCACGGCCACGACCAGCGCCAGGGCCAGCGTCAGGACCAGCTGTTCGCGCCGCGGATCGATCCCCGAAGCATGGGCCAGATCCGGGTTGAGCGTCGCGGTCAGCAGCGCCGACCAGCGCCAGGCAAGCAATGCCAGAACCAGGGCGGCGCCCCCCCAGATCACGGCCAGATCGGTTTTCCCGACCGCCAGGATATCCCCGAAGAGATAGGCCATCAGGTCGATCCGCACGCCGGACAGAAAAGAGACGGCCACCAGCCCGAAAGCCAGCGCCGAATGGGCCAGGACCCCCAGAAGCGTATCCACCGCATAGCCGCGCCCGGACAGCGCGGTCACCGCCAGCGCCATCAGAAGCGCCATGACCATCGCCCCCAGGAAGACAGAGAGCGACAGCGCCAGCGCAATCGCCACGCCGAGGATCGAGGCATGGGCCGTGGCATCGCCGAAATAGGCCATGCGCCGCCAGACCACGAAACAGCCCATCGGTGCAGCCGCAAGCGCCACACCCAGACCTGCCAGCGCGGCGCGGATCATGAAATCATCCATCATCAGTGCACCTTGTCCCGCGTAGCCTGGTGCAGGGGCATCACCCGCGTGTCGGACGCGTGACCATGACCGTGACCATGATCGTGGTCATGTCCGTGGTCATGGTCCTGCCCGTGGTCGTGGTCGTGGTCGCAGCCGTCATCATGGCTGTGGTTGTGATCATGCCGGTAAAGCGCCAGTGCCCCCTGGGTACCGGAGCCGAACAAGGCGCGATACTCGGGGGCCGAGGCCACGATCTCGGGGGTGCCCTGGCAGCAGACATGGCCATTGAGGCAAATCACCCTGTCCGAGGCGCTCATGACAACGTGCAATTCATGGCTGACCATCAGTACCGCGCAGCCAAGACGGGCACGCACATCCTCGATCTGGCGGTAGAAGGCCGCCGATCCAGGTTGATCAAGACCCTGCGTCGCCTCGTCCAGCAGCAGCAGATCGGGTCTGGACAGCAGCGCGCGCGCCAGAAGCACGCGCTGAAACTGCCCGCCTGACAGATCCGTCATCTGGCGGGCGCTCAGGTCGGGCACGCCGGCCTGGTCAAGGGCCCTGGCCACATCGGCGGGGGATTGGCGATGCGGCAAGGACATGAACCGCGCCACGGTCATCGGCAGGGTCGGGTCGATCGACAGCTTTTGCGGCACGTAACCGATTGTCAGGCCGGGCGCGCGGGTCAGTTGCCCCCCGGCAACGGGCACAGCGCCGATCAAAGCGCGCAGAAGCGTGGATTTCCCGGACCCGTTGGGGCCGACGATGGTGACGATTTCGCCCCGCTCGATGGCCATGTCCACATGGCTCAGCACGGTCTGCCGCCCGTAGCGCACACTCAGATCACGGGCTTCGATCAGGCTCATGCCGCATCCTCGACCTGACAGGCGGGGCACAGGCCCTGCGCCTCGACCACGGTGCTTTCGATCACGAAACCTGCGGCCTTCGCGACCGAGCCCAAGGTGCCGCGCGCCGGTTCTGATTGCGTTTCCTGCACCGCGCCGCATTTGCGGCAGATCAGGAAGGCGGGCGCATGGGTGGCATTGGGATGCGAGCAGGCAATATAGGCATTCAGCCCTTCGATCTTGTGGGCAAATCCGTTGCTGACCAGGAAATCCAGCGCCCGGTAGGCCACGGGAGGTTGCGAGCCCATCCCCTCGGCTTCGAGCTTTGCAAGGATCTCGTAGGCGCCCATGGCCTTGTGCTGCTGAAGCAGGATCTCAAGCACGCGGCGGCGCACCGGCGTCAGGTTCAACTTGCGCGCGGCGCAGGCGTCTTCAGCCGCGGACATGGCATCCGCGATGCAGTGATCGTGATCGTGCGGGTCGAATCCATGGGCAGTCATCATGCGCCACAGGTAAGGCATCGCGCCATGTGATGCAATGTTATAACATTCGATTTGCAATGTTATAACATATCGACTAGAGCAGATGGCGTTCTGTCTCCAACCGAGGAATCGCCCATGCGCCCCGCGTTTCGCCCTGCCCCCTTTTCGATCGGCCTGATGGCCACGCTGCTGTCCTCTGCCGCCCTGGCCGAGGTGCCGCGGGTCGCGACCGATATCGCGCCGATCCATTCGCTGGTGGCACAGGTGATGGGTGATCTGGGAGAACCTGCACTGATCGTGCAGCCCGGCGCCTCGCCGCATGGTTATGCGATGCGCCCCTCCGAGGCGCGGGCGTTGAACGAGGCCGATCTTGTCGTCTGGGTCGGCGAGGCGCTGACCCCCTGGCTGGAAGGGCCGATCGCGTCGCTGGCCGAAGATGCGAACCAGATCGAACTGATGGCGGTCGAGGGAACGATCCTGCACGACTACCGCGAAGGCGCGACCTTTGGCGATCATGACCATGCCGAGGACGATCATGACCACGACCACGGCCATGATCATGCGAAGGATGGGGACCACGATCACGACCACGCCGGGAAAGCCGATGAGGCGGCGCATGACCATGAGGGGCATGACCATGCGGGCGCTGATTCCCATGTCTGGCTGGATCCGGTGAACGCCCGCCTCTGGCTTTCCGTCATCGCGGCGGAACTGTCGCGTCTCGATCCCGAAAATGCGGCGACATATGCCGCCAATGCCACCGAGGGTCAGGCAGATATCGATGCGCTTCAGGCCGATATCGCAGCCAGCCTCGCGCCGCTGTCAGACAAGGGCTTCGTGGTCTTCCACGATGCCTACCAATATTTCGAGCGCCGCTTTGATCTGGGCGCGGCGGGATCCATCACCTTCAGCGATGCCAGCGCCCCCAGCGCGGGTCGAATCGCCGAACTGCGCGAGGCCGTCGCCACCATGGGCGCGGGGTGTGTTTTTGCCGAACCGCAATTCGACAAGCGCCTGATCGATACGGTCTTTGACGGTACGGCACAGGTCGGATTGCTGGATCCGCTGGGGCAGGATCTTGCACCGGGGCCGGACCTCTATCCGCAGATGATGCGCGCCATGGCGGCATCCTTCGTGACCTGTCTTGACGGCTGATCGGTAAAGAATTTCGCACGAAGGCGAAAAATATCGAACATTTGCACGAAGGCTTCACCTGACCGTTACAATGCGCCTTTAGCCAGCGCATCATGATACAGGATGACGGTAGAACCTTGTACACGCGCAGATCGCGCGATCCAAAAGCGCTTGACTTGCTTGGGCGCTTCGGCCCAATCCTTTCGTATCGTTTCAGTAATGTTCGCTTCGGCGCGGGCTTGTTTTCGGGTCCATACCGCAGGCGGCACAATCAGAACCATGAAACGTCTGGGAGGACGACATGAAAATCAAGACATTGAACCTGGCCCTGGTTGCATCCATGGCTTGGGGAACCGCCGCATCGGCGCAAACCGAAATCCAGTGGTGGCACGCTTTCACCGGCCGCCTGGGAGAGTTGCTGGACGCGCAGGTCGCGCTCTTCAATTCCAGCCAGTCCGACTACAAGGTCGTGGCAACCCACAAGGGCAACTATTCCGAAACCCTGAACGCAGGGATCGCCGCCTTCCGTGCCGGTGAACAGCCCCATCTGTTGCAGGTCTTCGAGGTCGGCACCGCCACGATGATGGCCGCATCCGGCGCGATCAAGCCGGTCTACGAAGTGATGGAAGCCTCTGGCCTGACCTTCGACCCCAATGCCTATATCCCTGCTGTCACCGGATATTACACCAATTCCGATGGCCAGATGCTGTCCTTTCCCTACAACTCCTCGACCCAGGTTCTCTATGTGAACCGCGACAAGCTGGCCGAAGCCGGCATCGACCCCGATGTCGACCTGTCGACATGGGACGCATGGGACGCGGTTCTGACCCAACTCAAGGATGCGGGCGTCACCTGCCCCTACACGACGTCCTGGCAAAGCTGGGTGCATCTGGAAAGCTTCTCGGCCTATCATGACGTGCCTTTTGCCACCAAGGAAAACGGTTTTGGCGGTCTGGACACAGAGCTGGTTTTCAACGGCCCGCTGCAGGTCGCGCATATCGACCAACTGGGTAAATGGGCGCAGGAGGGCAAATTCATCTACGCCGGCCGTCGCAACGAAGCCGGGGCGAATTTCCGCGGCGGGGAATGCGCGCTCTTTACCGAAAGCTCCGCAGGCTATGCCGGCGTGAAGGCCGAGGCGCAGTTCGCCTTCGACATCCGCCACCTGCCCTATTGGACAGCAGCCGAGGCCGCGCCGCAGAACACAATCATCGGTGGCGCATCGGTCTGGATCATGGAAGGCAAGCCGGAAGCGGAATACAACGGCGTTGCCGCCTTCCTGAACTTCCTGTCCTCGCCCGAGGTGCAGGCCAAGTGGCACCAGGATACCGGCTATCTGCCGATCACGACCGCTGCGGGCGAGCTGACCAAATCGCAGGGCTTCTATGACGCCAACCCCGGCACGGAAATCGCGGGCATCCAGATGACCCGCAACACGCCGACCGAAAACTCCAAGGGTCTGCGCCTGGGCGGCTTCGACCAAGTCCGCACGATCATCGACGAAGAGCTGGAAGGCGTCTGGTCCGGTCAGAAGACCGCACAGGCCGCACTGGACAGCGCCGTCGAGCGTGGCAACCAGCTGCTGCGCCGCTTCGAGCAGGCCAACCGCTGAGGCGCAAGCCATGTAAACGGCCCCCGGCAAGATCGGGGGCCGTTTTCTTTCACCACGGCCCGTCCCATGGTATCGTCCCCGTTGATCTGAACCGGATACCCCCGCATGGAAAAACGCGTCATCTTCAAGGGCTGGATGCTGCCCGCCCTGCTGCTTCTGCCGCAGATCGTGATCACCGCGATCTTCTTCTTCTATCCGGCGGGTCAGGCGATCTGGCAGTCGATGTTCGTGCCCGATCCCTTCGGGCTGAAGACGCAATTCGTGGGTCTGGGCAATTTCGAATACCTGCTGGGTGATCCCTATTACCGGGCCTCATTTGTCACGACGGCCATCTTCTCGGGCCTTGTGACCGTGGTGTCGATGGGCGTGGCGCTGTACCTGGCAATCCTGGCCGACAGGCTGATCAAGGGCTCGGGCACCTATCGCACGCTTCTGATCTGGCCCTATGCCGTGGCCCCGGCCGTGGCAGGCGTGCTGTGGATGTTCATGTTCAACACGCGCGTGGGCGTGGTGGCCTGGTATCTTGGCCTTCTGGGCTATGACTGGAACCATGTGCTGAACGAGGCCGAGGCGATGGGCCTTGTCGTTGTCGCCTCAAGCTGGGGGCGGATCAGCTACAACTTCCTGTTCTTCCTGGCCGGGCTGCAAGCAATCCCGCGCTCGGTGATCGAGGCGGCCGCCATCGACGGCGCGAAGTTCTGGACGCGGTTCCGCACCATCGTCTGGCCGCTGCTGTCGCCCACCACCTTCTTTCTGCTGGTCGTCAACGTGGTCTATGCCTTCTTCGAGACCTTCGGCGTGATCCACACGATCACGGCGGGCGGGCCGCAACAGGCCACCACGATCCTGGTCTACAAGGTCTATTCCGACGGTTTCGTCGGCCAGGACCTGGGATCAAGTGCAGCGCAGTCGGTGATCCTGCTGGTGCTTGTGGGCCTGCTGACCGTGATCCAGTTCAAATTCATCGAACGCAGGGTGCATTACTGATGTCCGAACAACGCGGCATGGTGGAGAAACGCGGCCTTGGCCACTGGCTGACCCATCTGGGTCTGATCATTGGTGTCCTGTTCATCTTCTTCCCGATCTGGCTGGCCTTTGTCGCCTCGACCGTGACCCAACCCGAAATCGTGCGCCCCCCGATGCCCCTGTTGCCGGGCGACCAGTTCTTCGAGAATTACAGCAAGGCGCTGCTGTCCGGCGTGAACGCGCCCGTGGCGATGATGATGCTGAATTCGCTGATCATGGCGCTGGGGATCACGATCGGGAAGATCGTGATCTCGCTGACATCGGCCTTTGCCATCGTCTATTTCCGCTTTCCGGGGCGGACGGTGTTTTTCTGGCTGATCTTCCTGACCCTGATGCTGCCGGTCGAGGTGCGGATCGTGCCCACCTACGAGGTCATCGCGAGTTTCGGGATGCTGAACAGCTATTCCGGGCTGATCTTTCCGCTGATCGCATCCGCCACGGCGACCTTCCTGTTCCGGCAGTTCTTCCTGACCGTACCGGATGAGCTGACAGAGGCCGCGCGCGTGGATGGCGCAAGCCCGATGCAGTTCTTCTGGCATATCCTTCTGCCGATGAGCCGCACCAACATCGCGGCGCTGTTCGTGATCCTGTTCATCTATGGCTGGAACCAGTACCTCTGGCCGCTGCTGATCACCACGGATCCGTCGATGAACACCATCGTCATGGGGATCCGGCAGATGTTCCCCTCGGGCGACGATCTGGCCGACTGGCCAGTGATCATGGCGACCTCCATCCTGGCGATGGTGCCGCCGGTGATCGTGGTGATCTCGATGCAGAAACTCTTCATCCGCGGCCTTGTTGATAGCGAGAAATAAATGGCGACCCTGACCCTTGATAACGTGCGCAAATCCTTTGGCGCGACCGATGTGATCCACGGCGTCGACATCGACGTGAAGGATGGCGAATTCATCGTGATCGTCGGGCCGTCGGGCTGCGGCAAGTCCACGCTGCTGCGGATGGTGGCCGGGCTGGAAGGCATCACCAGCGGCGAGATCCGCATCGACGAAAAGCGCGTCAACGAGGCCGAGCCGATGGAACGCAACATCGCCATGGTGTTCCAGAACTACGCGCTTTACCCGCATATGTCGGTCTTCGACAACATGGCCTACGGGCTGAAGATCGCGAAGACGCCCAAGGACGAGATCGCGGCGCGTGTGGCATCCGCCGCCAAGCTGTTGCAGCTGGAGCCCTATCTGCAGCGCAAGCCGCGCGAATTGTCGGGCGGGCAGCGTCAGCGCGTGGCCATGGGCCGCGCCATCGTACGCAAGCCCGCCGTGTTCCTGTTCGACGAGCCGCTGTCGAACCTTGACGCCAAGCTGCGCGTGCAGATGCGGCTCGAGATCAAGCAGTTGCAGCGCGAACTGGGCGTGACATCGCTTTACGTCACCCATGACCAGGTCGAGGCGATGACCCTGGCCGATCGGATGATCGTGATGAACGCAGGCGTGGCCGACCAGATCGGCGCGCCGCTGGAGGTCTACGAGAACCCGCAGACCGAATTTGTCGCAGGGTTCATCGGCTCGCCTGCCACGAATTTCATGCCGGCGGGCAGCGTAGGTGTATCCTTGGGCAAGACCGTGGGCATCCGGCCCGAGCATATCCAGCTGACCGACAGCCCCACGCGCCTGCAGGCCCGCGTTGCCTATTGCGAGGCGCTGGGCGCGGAAACGCTGGTGCATCTGCGGCTGCCCAACGGTCAGCTGATCACAGTGCGCCAGGGCGGCCACCTGCCCCTGCCGTCGGAAGGCACCGATCTGTGGCTGGGCTGGCATGATGCCGCGATGATGGTCTTCGGCGAGGACGGCAAGCGGATCTGATCGCTTAGCCGAAGGCGCGCCAGCCCTGCCACCAGCGCGTCAGCGTAGTCAAGGCGCAGGCGGCCGCAAAGACATAGGCAAGCGGCCCGAAAAGCATGGGCCACAGGCACATGGCGACGAAAAGGGCGATGGTTTCGAACCCTTCGGTCAGGCCGCCAAGGTAGAAGATGCCCTTGGTGGGATAATCCTCGGCCCGCATGCCGCGTTTGGCGGCGATCACCGCAAAGGCCAGAAAGCTGGACCCGGTGCCCACGAAGGCCGCGATCAGCACGGCGGCAGCCAAGGCATTGGCCGCAGGATCGGCCAGCGCAAAGCCAAGCGGCACCACGGCGTAGAAAACGAAATCCAGCGCGATATCCAGAAAAGCGCCGCGATCCGTGGGCGCACCCATCCGGGCCACCGCCCCGTCAAGCCCATCCGCAAGACGGTTCAGCAGGATCAGCGCCAGCGCCAGCCCGAACCATCCCAGCGCCAGCGCGGGCACAGCAAGAAGGCCGATGCCGAAACCCGCCAGCGTGATCCTGTCAGCCGTCACGCGGCGGCGATGCAGCGCCTGGGCCAGCGGCTGCAACAGGCGGCGTTGCGCGGGCAGGATAAAGGCGTCGATCATGGCGGCGGGTCCCTTGTGGCTGATCCTGTTTCCTACACCGCAGCCCATGCCCCTGTCTTGCCCTGCGCCACACATTTGCGTCACCGATAGGTCGTATGCACCCTATACAAGCCTGAAAACCGGGGCTAGCGTCGCGCCATGGGCATTGACGCACTCGACAGTCGCTATTCCTGGATCCGCCTTGGCGTGTCCCTTCTGATCGCGATGATCGGCAATGTGGGCATGTGGGCGATCATAGTGATCATGCCTGCCATGCAGGCCGAGTTTCAGACCGCCCGCGCCGATGCATCACTGCCCTATACGCTGACAATGATCGGCTTTGCCCTTGGCAACCTGGTGATCGGGCGTGCGGTGGACCGCTTCGGGATCACCGTTGCGCTGTCCGTATCGGCGCTGACCATCGGCGGCGGCTTTGCCCTGGCGAGCGTGGCGGGATCGGTCTGGACGCTGTCATTCCTGCAACTGGTGATCGGCTTCGGCACGGCCGCCAGTTTCGGGCCGCTGATCGCCGATGTCTCGCTGTGGTTCCTGAAGCGGCGCGGCATTGCCGTGGCGATTGCCGCCAGCGGCAATTACCTGTCCGGCGCGATCTGGCCGCTGCTGCTGTCAGGCGTTCTGGCCGATCATGGCTGGCGTGCGGTCTATGTGGTGCTGGCTGTCGTGACCGTGGCGGGAGTCATTCCGCTGTCGATGTTCCTGCGCGCGCGTGTGCCGCTCGAGGCGAGCGCGCATTCGGACAGCATTACCGCGGCGCGCGCCCGGTCGGCAGGCTTTTCGCCCCGGACGCTGATGTGGCTGCTGGGTCTGGCCGGCATCGGTTGCTGCGTCGCCATGTCGATGCCGCAGGTGCATATCGTGGCCTATTGCGTCGATCTGGGCTACGGCCCCGCCGTGGGGGCCGAGATGCTGTCGCTGATGCTGATGGGGGGCGTGGTGTCGCGCCTGATCTCCGGTCTGCTGGCCGACCGGCTGGGCGGGGTCATGACACTGTTGATCGGATCAAGCCTGCAATGTCTGGCGCTGTTTCTGTATCTGCCCGCCGGGGGGCTGGTATCGCTCTATATGGTCAGCCTTGTCTTCGGCCTCAGCCAGGGCGGGATCGTGCCCAGCTATGCGGTGATCGTGCGCGAATACATGCCCGCGCGCGAGGCCGGGGCGCGGGTGGGTTTCGTGATCATGGCGACGATCATCGGGATGGCGATCGGCGGCTGGATGTCCGGCTGGATCTATGACCTGACCGGCAGCTATCACATGGCCTTCATCAACGGGATCGCCTGGAATGTCCTGAATATCGGGATCATCCTGCTGATCCTGACCCGGTCACGCCGCGCCATGCGGATGGCGCCTGCCTGAAGACGAAGCTGCGGACGAAGCTGCGGGCGAACTGCCCCTTCATCGTTCTTCAAATACTCAAGATTCCAAGGGATCAAAGCCCGGTGACGCCGCCCAGATGCGCCTCGCCCCTTTCGCGGGCAAGTGCGATCTGTTTCTGACGCTCGCGGAAGCGCGCCTTGTCCTCATCCGTCGTCTCGTCCACGCAGTGATGGCAGGCGACGCCTTCCTCGAAAGCGGGATGCGCGCGATCCTCGGGCAGGATCGGGCGGCGGCAGGCGTGACACAACAGATGCGGCCCTTCCTTCAGGCCATGGCCGACCGAAACACGCCGGTCGAAGACAAAGCATTCGCCCTGCCATATGCTTTGGTCCTGCGGCACCTCCTCAAGGTATTTCAGGATGCCGCCCTTGAGGTGATAGACATCCTCGACCCCCTGACCCAGCAGGTAGTTCGTGCTTTTCTCGCAGCGGATGCCGCCGGTGCAGAACATCGCGATGCGCTTGTTGTGAAAGCGGTGCTTGTTTGCCTCCCACCATGCGGGGAAATCACGGAAGCTGGCGGTTTCGGGATCAACCGCGCCCTGAAAGGTGCCGATGGCAACCTCGTAATCATTGCGCGTGTCGATCACGGCCACATCGGGCGCGGTGATCAGTGCGTTCCATTCGGCGGGTTCGACGTAATGGCCGACGCGGGCGCGCGGATCGACATCGGGCTGGCCCATCGTCACGATCTCGCGCTTCAGGCGTACTTTCATCCGGGCGAAGGGGGGCTGGCTTGCGCTGCTTTCCTTCCATTCCAGATCGGCACAGCCCGGCAGGGCGCGGATATGGGCCAGCACCGCATCTATCGCATCGCGGCTGCCCGCGATGGTGCCATTGATCCCCTCACGCGCCAGAAGCAACGTGCCCGTCACGCCCTGCGCGCAGCACAGCTGCGCCAGCGCGGGTTTGATCGCGGCGGGATCGTCGAACCGGGTGAAGTGATAGAGGGCGGCAACGGTATACATGCCGGGCGATTTACGCCTGACGCCCGCGTCGTGCAAGACTTGGTGCCGCGCGACATTGACGCGCGGCGCATCGCGCCCTACCCCTGAACCTGCAAGAGGAGGCCCGCCCATGACCCATGCCCTGATCGTGATCGACGTGCAGAACGACTTCTGCCCCGGCGGCGCGCTGGCCGTGCCCGAGGGCGATGTGATCGTGCCGGGCATCAACGCACTGATGCAGCAGATCCCTTGCGTGGTCCTGACACAGGACTGGCACCCGGCGGATCACATGTCCTTTGCGTCCGAACATCCCGGCGCGGCCGCCTATGACCTGACCGAGATGCCTTACGGCCCGCAGGTCCTGTGGCCTGACCATTGCGTCTGGGGCAGCAGGGGTGCCGCCTTTCATCCCGGGCTGCACACCGATCCCGCCGATCTGATCATCCGCAAGGGGTTCCGCCGCGAGATCGACAGCTATTCCGCGTTCTTCGAGAATGACCGCAGCACCCCCACCGGGCTGGAGGGCTATCTGAAGACACGCGGCATCACCCATCTAACGCTCGTGGGTCTGGCCACCGATTTCTGCGTCGCCTATTCGGCGCAGGATGCGGCGCGCCTGGGCTTTGACGTGACCGTGCGGCTGGATCTGTGCCGCGCCATCGACCTGAACGGATCCATGGACGCGGCCCTTGACGCCATGCGCGCGGCGGGTGTCAGGCTGGCGTGACGCCGCTTGCCACCTGCCCCTGCCTTTGCTTTAACGGCCATGCACATTGATGGAGCCATCTCATGGTCGATATCGCCACCCGCGTCTGGAACCACCGCTGGAAGATCGACCCCATCGTGCGGTCGTTGATCGACACGGATTTCTACAAGCTGCTGATGTGCCAGTCGGTGTTTCGCAACAAGCCCGACACGCAGGTGACCTTCAGCCTGATCAACCGGTCCTCGCATGTGCCGCTGGCCAAACTGATCGACGAGGGTGAATTGCGCGAGCAGCTGGATCACATCCGGTCGCTGTCGCTGACACGCGGCGAAAGCACCTGGCTGCGCGGCAATACCTTTTACGGAAAGCGGCAGATGTTCCGCCCCGATTTCATGGAATGGTTCGAAGCGCTGCGCCTGCCGCCCTACCATCTGGAGCGCAAGGGCGACCAGTACGAGCTGACATTCGAAGGCAAATGGCCCGAGGTGATGATGTGGGAGATCCCCGCCCTCGCCGTGCTGATGGAACTGCGCGGCCGCGCCGTTCTGAACACCATGGGCCGGTTCGAATTGCAGGTGCTTTATGCCCGCGCCATGACGAAGCTTTGGGAAAAGGTCGAGGCGCTGCGCGAGGTGGATGGGCTGCGCCTGGCCGATTTCGGCACGCGGCGGCGGCATTCATATCTCTGGCAGGATCGTTGCGTTCAGGCGCTGATCGAAGGGTTGGGCGACAAGTTCGTCGGCACCTCGAACTGCCTGATCGCGATGAAGCGCGATATCGAGGCGATCGGCACCAATGCCCATGAGCTGCCGATGGTCTATGCCGCCCTGGCCGAAGATGACGCGGCCCTGCGCGAGGCCCCCTACCGCGTGCTGGCCGACTGGCACGAGGAACATGACGGCAACCTGCGGATCATCCTGCCCGATACCTATGGCACACGCGGGTTTCTTCAGAACGCCCCCGATTGGCTGGCCGGCTGGACCGGTATCCGCATCGACAGCGGCGATCCTGCGGCCGGGGCTGAAACCGCCATCGCCTGGTGGAAAAGCCGGGGCGAGGATCCGCGCAAGAAGCTGGTCATCTTCTCGGACGGGCTGGACGTGCAGAAGATCGCCGAATTGCAGAACCAGTTCGCCGGTCGCGTGCGCCCCTCTTTCGGGTGGGGCACGCTGCTCACCAATGATTTTCGCGGACTGGTCAAGGATGATGCGCTGGCGCCCTTCAGCCTGGTCTGCAAAGCCGTGTCGGCCAATGGCCACCCGACCGTCAAGCTGTCGGACAACCCCAACAAGGCGATGGGGCCGAAGGATGAGATCGAGCGCTACAAGCGCATCTTCGGCGTGGGTGAACAGCAGGCGATGGATGTCGTGGTCTGAAAGGGCGCGATCACAGGTCGATCTCGATCACGCCGTCGGGGTCGGCGGCACGGCTTTGGCACAGGATGATCGTATCCTGACGCTGCGCCTTGGACAGTACGAAATCGCGATGCTCCACCTCGCCCGCGATCAGGCGGCAGCGGCAGACGCCGCATAGCCCGTCGTCGCATTTCACATCCACATGCACACCTGCCGCAGCCAGAACATCCGTGGCGCTGCGATCTGCCGGAACCGTCAGGTCGCGCCCGGACCGGACCAGCCGCAGGGTGAAGGGATGGTTCACGTAGTCCGGCACCTCGGGCAGGGTGAAATATTCCAGATGCCGCGCCGGGTCGGGGTAGCCCTTCCGGGTGGCGGCGTCGATCACCGCATCCATGTAGCGGACCGGCCCGCAGGTATAGACATGCCAGCCCGGCCTGTAACCGGCCAGCACCGCATCCAGATCGGCGCGCGTGCCTTCATCCGAGACATGCAGATGCACCCGTTCCGCCCAGGGTGCGGCGGCCAGATCGTCAAGATACCCGGCCGCCGCGCGGCTGGCACAGGAATAGTGCAAGCTGAAATCGCGCCCCAGCGCGTGCAGCCGGTGGGCAAAGGCGATCATCGGCGTGATCCCGATGCCGCCCCCCATCAAAAAGGTCTTTTCCGCATCTTCGACCAGTTCGAAATGGTTGATCGGTTTCGAGATGAAGACCCGCCGCCCCGGCGTGAAGATGCGGTGCATCAGCTTCGAGCCGCCGCGCCCGCCATCCTCGCGCAGCACCCCGATCTGGTATGTCGACCGGTCCGCCGGATCGCCCGACATCGAATATTGCCGCAGGAATTCGGGGGCGACGACGATATCCAGATGCGCGCCTGCCGTCCATTCCGGCAGATCGCTGCCATCGGGCGCCATGAATTCGAATTTCGTCACATCCGGCGTCATGCGTTCGACCCGCGACACGCGCACCTCGATCACCGGGGCATCCTGCGGCACGACATAGCGATGCACATGGCTGTCGTCGCCCTGCGCCAGCCGCGCGCGGTAGTCCTGCGCCGGGATCATCGCCTTGTAGGCGGCAATGCCCGCCTCGCGGTCCATCGGTGCGGGATAGGGCCAGGGGTGCGGGGCCAGTGGCGCGGGATAGACGGCCAATGTCTGATCCGCATAACGCAGTTTCAGATCCTTTTGCAGATCGCGCCGGTTCACCGGGTGGCGGGTGGGGCGATAGCCGCCATCCTCCTCGATCTCCAGATCCCACCACCATGTCTTGACCGGGTTCAGACCGCCCCGGCCCAGCGCGTCATCCAGCCGCGCCAGCGCAGGCGCGGCGGCGGGCAGGTTCATCGCAGCCCAGCGGAAGGGCGCCTCGGCAAACAGCCCCTCAAGGTTCCAGGGGCACGTCTTCATGCAGCGCCCGCACATCGCACCGCCGGGCGTGGTGATCCGGTAGGTCGCGCATTTCTGGCTGTCGGATTTCCAGATCTCATAGCCGTTGAACATCAGCTTGGGGCCAGCGGTGATTGCGCCTGAAGGGCATTCACGCGCACATTTGTTGCAGGATTCACAAAAACGCTGCAATCCGAAGTCGATCGGACGATCATGCGCCATGGGCAGATCGGTCGTCACGACGCCCGATTTCAGGCGCGGGCCAAGGAATGGGTTCAGGATCACCTCGCCGATGCGGCTGACCTCGCCCAGACCGGACAATAGCAGCAAGGGCGGCTGCAACACCTCGCCATCCATGACGCTATGGGCCTTGGCTTTGTAACCCAGGTTGCGGATCTGTTGCGCGATGACGCCGCCCAGCAGCGAGAACCGCAGATAGGCGCGCATGGATTGGGCAACGCTGATCCAATCATCGCCCGATGCGCCCTCCATCGTCTCATGGCCCTGGTCGATGATCATGCTGATCGCCTGATCATGCGGCGGATCAATCGGCGTGCCGGTCGCGTCATGGGAATACCAGGCCCAATCCGGGCAGCGCGAGATACCCACCGCATCGACACCAAGGAAATAGGAGGCGGCCTTGACCAGATCGGCGGCGTCTTGCGGATCAAGGCGGGTCTTTTCCGCTGCGGGCGCGCCATCCTGCAACAGCACGAAAGCCCCCAACACGCGGCGTTGCGCGGAACTGGGCGCGGATTTGCGCACGTAATGCCCGCCGGTCGCCCCTTTCTGCACCGCTTTGCCCATGTCGCCGAACTGCGCGCGGGCGAACAGATCGGCGCGCTTGGGTACGCGGGCCACGCGCGCCTCGTCGATATAGGTCGTGGGGGTGTCCACGCGTTTCAGGTCTTCGAACGGATGCGCGCCCATCGCGTAATCACGTCGACGGAAGGGATCGCGGTTCAGCGCCGATTTGGCCGTGCCCTTGCCCAGCCACCATGCGGGGCCCTGCGTGCGAAACCATGGCTGCTGCGCCATCGGGGCAAGCGGGCGATCATGGGTCAGGTCCATATCCGTGGTGACTGCCGCCAGCCCGAAACCCGTGCCCAGCCAAGGGGCCACCAGATCGCCACCCTCGACCGTGGCAAGGCCAGCGGCGACGGCCAGCCGGTGCAGATCCACATCCGAAGTGGTGTAGCTGTGCGCGCAGGCGTCGAAACCCAGAAGGCGGATGTAATTGGCCAGCACCACGGCCGTTTCGGCCCCGCGCAGACAGGCGCGATGCGCCTGTGCATCCGTGATCCAATCCGCGCCCGCCTCATCCGGGCGGGGGTCGCGGTGATGCTCGTATATAAATACCAGCGCGGTGTGGTGCCCCGCGATGCCGCGCGGCGGGGCCTCCATGGATTCCTTGAGATCGGCCATGATCATGTCGATCCCCGAGGCCAGCGTCTTGGTCTGGCGCGTTTTCAGATCATGGGCCAGACGGTCGATATCGGGGTTGCGCCGGGGCTGATCCAGCAGCCCCCCGACCGGGACCGGACCGATACCCACCATCGACGCATCGGAAAAATAGCCGAAAGCCTTCAGGTGGTTGGCCCGCTCGCGCGGATCGGGCGGAATAGCCGCCTGCGCCCGGTTCACCAACCCGTCGCGGATCGCATCCAGCATCGCCTGGTATTCGCCCATGGCGTTGACGATGCTCCGGGGCGCGTCAGGGCGGCGGAAGTCCAGCGCTGGCATCGGCGGCACGGTTGCCGGATCGGACGGTGTGTCCTGCCGCGCCAACCGTTCCAGCGGATAGGGGCCAAGGTGCACCGGCCTGTTCCGGTCCGAGAAAAAGCGCAATCCCATCAGCCCCTCCCCCGGCCTTGTCCTGCGGTCAGTCAAGGCGAATGGCAGGCGGCTGTAAAGGGCCAGGGGCGCGACACTCTACGAAAATGTGTAATGCCCGAGGTTGACGAAAAGCCGCACAGCGGTGTTTGTCGAACCGTAACACCACCAGCGCCCTGAACCAGAAAGACCCGTAATGATCGCCAGACTGACCGTCGCCGCAACAGCCGTTGCCACAGCCGCCGCACTTGTCACGGGCCTTGCCCTGCCCGTATCCGCCGATCCCGATCCCAAGACATGGGACGCGGTCCTGGAGGAGGCGCGCGGGCAGACCGTCTATTGGAACGCCTGGGGCGGCGATCCGCGCACCAACGATTATATCGCCTGGGCCGGCCAGCAGGTGCAGCCACAATTCGGCGTCACGCTGGAACATGTGAAGCTGTCGGATACCGCAACCGCCGTATCGACGGTGCTGAACGAAAAGGCGGCTGGGCGCACCGAAGGCGGGTCGATCGACCTGATCTGGATCAACGGCGCCAACTTTGCCGCGATGAAGGAAAACGGCCTGCTGTTCGGCCCATGGGCCGAGGACCTGCCGAACTGGACCTTGGTCGATCCGGTCGCGAACCCGGCGCTGGTCGAGGATTTCACCGTGCCGGTCGAAGGGCTGGAAGCACCGTGGAGCATGGCGCGCGTGGTCTTCTACTATGACAGCGCAAGGGTCACGGAACCGCCGCGCACGATCCCGGCAATTCTGGACTGGGCGCGCGCGAACCCCGGTCGCTTCACCTATCCGCAACCGCCCGATTTCCTGGGCACGACCTTCCTGAAACAGGCGCTTCTGGGATTGGTCACCGATACCGCCCCGCTTTATGCGCCGGTCGATCAGGCGGATTACGATGCGGTCACGGCACCGCTTTGGGCCTACATCGAGGCGCTTGCGCCGCATCTGTGGCGACAGGGGCAAGCCTATCCGCAGAATGGCCCCGCCCAGCGCCAGCTGATGGCCGACAATGAAATCGACATCGCCATCTCCTTCAGCCCTGGCGAGGCATCGGCCGCGATCGCGAATTTCGAACTGCCCGACACGGTACGAAGCCTGGTACTTGACGGCGGCACCATCGGAAATGCCAGTTTCCTGGCGATCCCGGTCAACGCCAATGCCAAGGCGGGCGCGATGGTGGTGGCCAACTACCTGATGTCGGTCGAGGCGCAGCTGCACAAGCAGGATGCGGCCGTGATGGGCACGCCCACCGTGCTGGCGATGCACAAGCTGCCGGCGGAAGATGCAGCCCGGTTTGCAGCCCTTGATCTGGGGATCGCCACCCTGTCGCCCGCAGACCTTGGCCCTGCCCTGCCCGAGCCGCATCCCAGCTGGATGCAGCGCATCGCGGCGGATTGGGACGCGCGCTTCGGCGTTGCCCGCTGAGGTGCTCCCGATCCGGTGCGGGATCAGACGATGAAACCGGAAACCATCCAGCGCGATTGGCTGCGACAGGCCCCACGGCTGACGATCGCAATCCTGCTTGTGCCGGTGGCAGCGGGCATGCTGGGCGTCATGGCGCCCGGCTTTGGCTGGTTTCCGGCCCTTGGGGGTACGGCGGTGTCACTGGATCCCTGGCGGGCGCTTCTGGCCTGGCCGGGATTGCCGGACGCGATCTGGCTGAGCCTTTTCACCGGTCTGGGCGCCACGGTGATCTCGCTTGTCATCACGGTGCTGATCTGCGCCGCCTGGCAGGGCAGCCGCGCCTTCTTGCTGATCGAACGCGCGCTTTCGCCGCTTTTGTCGGTGCCCCATGCGGCGGCGGCATTTGGCCTGGCGTTCCTGATCGCGCCGTCCGGGTGGATCGCACGGGCGCTGTCGCCCTGGGCGACGGGCTGGAACCAGCCGCCCGATATCCTGATCACGCAAGACGCCTGGGGCCTGTCGCTGATGGCCGGGCTGGTGATCAAGGAGGTGCCGTTTCTGCTGCTCATGACCCTGGCGGCTTTGGGTCAGGTGCCTGCGCGCCGCTCGGTTCTTGTGGCGCAGACCATGGGGTACGGGCGGATGGCGGGATGGATCCTGACGGTCTTTCCGCGGCTTTACCCGCAGATCCGCCTGCCGGTCTACGCGGTGCTGGCCTATTCCTGTTCGGTGATCGACGTGGCGCTGATCCTGGGCCCCACACGGCCTTCGACCCTTTCGGTGCAGGTGCTTGACTGGCTTTCCGATCCTGACCTGAGCCTGCGGTTTCAGGCCGCTGCCGGGGCAATGCTGCAACTGGCGCTGGTGCTCGGCGTCCTGCTGCTGTGGCGGACAGGCGAGCATCTGGCCGCGCGGCTGGGCACCGCCTGGGTGCGCGGCGGTCATCGGCTGGCCGCCGAAAGGGCGGTGCGCGCCGCGTCGATGGGGCTGGCGCTGACCATGACCCTGGCCGTCGGGCTGGGGATCCTGGGCCTGGCGGTCTGGTCCGTCGCTGGGTTCTGGACCTTTCCGGATCTGCTGCCGGATCAGTTCACCCTGCGCAACTGGACACGCCAATCCGCGACGGTGACGGGCACCGCGCTGGAAACCGTCATGATCGGCGTCTCGGCCACGGCCATCAGCATGGCGTTGACCCTCGCCTGCCTGGAGGCCGAGTATCGCTTTGGCCTGCGCCAGACGCGCCGCGCGCTCTGGCTGCTCTACCTGCCATTGCTGGTGCCGCAAGCGACCTTTCTGATCGGGCTTCAGACGCTTGCCATAGGCACCGGGATCGGCGGTGCGCGGGCAGCCGTGATTGCGGCGCATGTGGTGTTCGTGCTGCCTTATGTGTTTCTGTCGCTGTCCGATCCCTGGCGCGCCTGGGATGTGCGGCAGGGTCTGGTGGCGGCAAGCCTGGGGGCAGATGCAAACCGCATCCTGTGGCGTGTACGCCTGCCCATGCTGATGCGGCCCGTTCTGACGGCGGCGGCGGTGGGATTTGCCGTGTCGGTCGGGCAGTATCTGCCGACGCTGCTGATCGGGATGGGGCGGGTCAGCACCCTCACGACCGAGGCGGTGGCCCTGTCATCAGGGGGTGACCGCAGGCTGATCGGTGTCTATGCCCTGTCGCAGACACTATTGCCGCTGCTGGGGTTCATGATCGCCATTCTGCTGCCGGCACTGATCTGGCGCAACCGGCGCGGTGTTCTGGAAAGGGTGTAGACAGGTATGACAACGGGGCTGCATCTGGATCACCTGAGGATCACGCTGGACGACCGGCGGCTTGTCGATCTGAACGAGCATGTCGCACCCGGCGAGATCCTGACCGTGATGGGACCATCCGGGTCGGGCAAATCCACGCTGCTGTCGGTACTGATCGGACAGCCCGATCCGGGGTTCACGGTGACGGGCCGGGTGGCGCTGGACGGGCAAGACCTAAACGGGCTGGGGCCGCAAGCACGCCGGATCGGGCTGCTGTTTCAGGATGACCTGCTGTTTCCACATCTGTCAGTGGGCCAGAACCTGGCCTTTGCCCTGCCCGCTTGGGTCAAGGGTCGTGCCACGCGCGAGGCGCGTATCGCGGCGGCGCTGGAGGCGGCGGAGCTGGACGGCTTCGCGAACCGCGATCCGGCCACGTTATCGGGCGGTCAACGCGCCCGCGTGGCCCTGATGCGCTGCCTGCTGAGCGCGCCGCGCGCGCTGTTGCTGGACGAACCGTTTTCACGGCTGGATGCGGACCTGCGCCGCCAGATGCGGGATTTTGTCTTTGGCCGCATACGCGCCGAAGCCATCCCCGCGATCCTTGTGACCCATGATCTGGAGGATGCGCTGGCTGCCGGAGGCAAGGTGATCACGCCCCTGGGTGAGGTCAGGCAGACCGCGAAGCCTGCCTGATGATCATTTTCAGGCGTTCCACGGCCGGTCGCCCGCCGCATCCTTGACGCGGGTGGGCAGGCCGATCTGATCCAGCAGGGTCAGGAAGGGTTTGGGATCCAGTTCCTCGACATTGACCATCGTGCCGATGTCCCATGTGCCATTCGCAATCAGCATCGCGGCGGCAACCGGGGGCACACCCGCGGTATAGGAAATGCCCTGACTGCCCACCTCGTTATAGGCATCCTTGTGGTCGGCGACGTTGTAGATGAACACTTCGACTTCCTTGCCGTCCTTGATGCCCTTCACCAGATCACCGATGCAGGTCTTGCCCACGTAATCGGGCGCAAGGCTGGACGGGTCAGGCAGTACGGCCTTGACGACCTTGAGGGGGATCACCTCAAGCCCTTCGGCGGTTTTCACGGGCTGTTCGGACAGCAGGCCAAGGTTCTTCAGCACGGTGAAGACGTTGATGTAATGGTCGCCAAAACCCATCCAGAAGCGCACATCGGCGTCGGGGTAGTTTGCCGCCAGTGAATGCACCTCGTCATGGCCGGTCATGTAGGCTTTCTGTTTGCCCACGACGGGCAGATCCCATTCGCGGCCCACTTCGAACATGGTGTTGGTCTGCCATGCGCCATTCTGCCAGCTGTAGACCGTTCCGGTGAATTCGCGAAAGTTGATCTCCGGGTCGAAATTGGTCGAGAACCAGCGCCCGTGCGAGCCTGCGTTGATATCCACGATGTCGATCGAGGTCACGGTATCCATGTAGTCATCCGCCGCCAGCCGCGCATAGGCGTTGACCACACCGGGATCGAACCCGATCCCCAGGATGGCGGTCACCCCCGCCTTTTCGCAGGCTTCGCGCCGCTTCCATTCGTAATTGCCATACCAGGGCGGCGTTTCGCAGATCTTGGCGGGATCTTCATGGATCGCGGTGTCCATATAGGCAGCACCCGTGTCGATGCAGGCTTGCAGCACGGTCATGTTCACGAAGGGAGAGCCGACATTGATCACGATCCGGGCGCCTGTGTCGCGGATCAGCTGCGCCACGGCGGCGCTGTCCATCGCATCCAGCGCATGGGCCTTGAAGACGCCCGGCTGTTTCATCGCGCCTTTTTCATGCACGGAATCCAGGATCGCCTGACATTTCGCGACAGTGCGGCTGGCGATATGCAGATCCCCCAGCACGTCATTGTTCTGCGCGCATTTATGCGCCACGACCTGGGCCACGCCACCGGCGCCGATGATAAGCACGTTGCGTTTCATGGGATCAGCAGACCTCCGCTTGGTTTGAATGCAAGGATGCGCCCGCAAGGGCACGGTGATCAGGACAGGGCAGACACGAACTCGTCATAGCCGAAGTCGCGCACCAGACGTTCGGTGCCGTCCAGTTCGCGGATCGCGATGGCGGGCATCTTGACGCCGTTGAACCAGTTCTTCTTGACCATCGTGTAACCCGCCGCGTCCTGGACGCTGATCCGGTCCCCGGCCTTGAGGGCCTTGGGAAAGCGGAACTCGCCAAAGATGTCACCGGCCAGGCAGGACTTGCCGCAGATCATCCATTCCTCGGGGCCCTCATTCGGGGCCACCTTGGCGCTTTCGCGGTAGATCAGCAGGTCCAGCATATGCGCCTCGATCGAGCTGTCGACGATGGCAAGGTTCTTGCCGTTGTAAAGCGTGTCGAGAACCGTCAATTCCAGCGTTGTCGACTTGGTGATCGCGGCCTCGCCAGGCTCCAGATACACCTGCACCTCGTTCTGACCGGCAAAGCGTTTCAGCCGTTCCGCCAGACGGTCCAGCGGATAGCCCTCGCCGGTGAAATGGATGCCGCCGCCAAGCGAAATCCAGTCCATCTTGCGGATCAGATGACCGAAGCGCTGCTCGATGCTGCCCAGCATCGCATCGAAACGGTCGAAATCCGCATTCTCGCAGTTGTTGTGAAACATGAAGCCGCTGATCTGGTCCAGCACGGGTTCGATCACCGCCGGGTCATGTTCACCCAGCCGGCTGAAGGGGCGCGCGGGATCGGCCAGATCGAAGCTGGAGGTGGATACACCGGGGTTGACCCGCAGACCGCGCGTGTGCCCCCGGCTGACCGCTTCGAACCGGCCAAGCTGGCCTGCGGTGTTGAAGATCACCTTGTCCGAATTGGCCAGCACCTCGTCGATCTCATGATCGGCCCAGGCAACGGAATAGGCATGCGTTTCACCGGGAAACTTGTCGCGCCCCAGCTTCAGCTCGAACAGCGAGGAAGACGTGGTGCCGTCCATATATTCGGACATCATGTCGAAGACCGACCAGGTGGCAAAGCACTTGAGCGCCAGCAGCGCCTTCGCACCGGACACCTCGCGCAGATGCGCGATCTTTTCCATGTTGGGCAGCAGATGTGCCTTGTCGATCAGGTAGTAAGGCGTGTTCAGCATCGTGCCTTCCCCCAAGTATAGCGGCCCAACACAGGATGGGCGGGTATCGAAACAGGAAGCGGGTGGATAGGGCCAATCGTCCGCCGCATCAAGCAAAAACCGATATCGAGCGGCAAGACCGTGATGCCCGGTTCACTCCTCGCCATCGACCTTGCCGCGCATCGCCTTGACCTCGCCGCGCACCTTCTTGGCCTTGATGCGCCGCTTGACCGACCCGAAGGTGGGCTTTGTCGCAACCCGCCGCTTGGGCGCGACAAGTGCGGCGCGGATCAGGTCTGCCAGACGGTCGCGCGCGATCTCGCGATTGCGGACCTGGCTGCGCGTCTCATCCACCTGCAAGACGATGGCGCCATCCTTGGTCCAGCGCCGCCCGGCCAGACGCCGCAGGCGGTTTTTCACGGGCAGGGGCAAATTGGGCGAGCGTTCGGCCTCGAAGCGCAGCTCGACCGCCGAGGACACCTTGTTGACGTTCTGCCCGCCCGGCCCGCTGGCGCGGATGAACTGTTCGGTCAGTTCCCAATCCTCGATCGCGATGTCGTCGTTGATCCGCAGCATGCAGGCTTGCCCGTCCAGAGTGATGACCAGAATGATGATCCGCCCGACCATAGCCCATGGCAGCGGCAAACAGAAAGGGCCACCCTTGCGGATGGCCCTCTGAGATTCACGGAGGTGGGGCCGGTTAGGCTCTCACCAATTCGGATGCTGCATCCCCCGAGGGCTGCCTCAGGACTGCGCCCCCCGAACTGTTCCGACACCTCTCTCCAATATCCCGTTAGACACTAGAGCACCTCCTTTCAATTGTTTCGCCTGACCTCAGGTTGCCACAGATTCGGAGGATGTCAAAACAAAATCATGTGGTGCGCCCTGTAAGTGCACCCACGATGATGCGGAACGGCACAAGTGCCACCAAAGCGAGCAAAAGCTTCACCAGCCAGTCGGCCAAGGCAAGGGATACCCATAGCGGAACCATCGGCCCCACACCCAGAAGCGGCAGAACCTCAGCCGCCCAGGACACGTCATTCGCCGGCTCGATGAAGGACAGGCTGGCGGAAAAGGCGATGGTGAAGAACAGCGCGGTATCGACCGACGAGCCGATCAGCGTCGAAGCCAGCGGCGCGCGCCACCAGCGGCCCTCGCGCAGGCGGTCGAAGATCGCAACATCCAGAAGCTGCGCCGTCAGGAAGGCCAGACCCGAGCCGATGGCGATACGCAAGGTGACCAGCGGGCCGAATTCGCCCATGATCTGCGTACCGATAAGCGAGCAGATCACCCCCACCACAAACCCGGCAAAGACCACGCGACGCGCAGGCCCCGGACCATAGACGCGGTTCATCACGTCAGTGACAAGAAAGGCCAGCGGATAGGTGAATGCCCCCCAGGTCAGCCATTGGCCGAACAGGAACTGGACAAGGATGTTGGAGGCCACGACGATCGCGGCCATGGCAAGAATGCCGGGAAGATGGGTGCGGTTCATATCAGTGCCCGTTTTGACAAGGTTGCGGCGACTTGGCCCCGGTTGGGGGCGATACGGATCGAAGGCCGCCGTTTACTGCCTGTGGGCCGGGCTGGCAAGGGCCGGGCTGAGACGGGGCAGGTCGGCAAGGCGCGGGGCGACGGCATATTCCACGATCTCGGTGCGCTGAAAGAAGCGGAAGTTGTCATCCGCGATCATCGTGAGGCGTATCCGCCCGGCCGCATCCTGCCAGACGGCAATGCCTTCCAGATTGTCATGCGTCGCCGTGCCGGTCTGCAAAAGCAGCTCCTCGGCCTGGATCCGGTCACCCGTCACATCAAACCGCCGCACCCTGCTGCGGAACCCCGGCCCGGTCAGCGCGCGTTCCAGCACGTAGAGCCAGCCATCAGGGCCGAAATCAAGGCCAACCGGCAAGAAACCATCGCTGCGTGACAGGCTGAAGGGAATGTCCCAACCTTGACCGTCGTAGCGATAGACCGGAAAGGGCCGATCCAGCGCGCCAGATCTTTCGGGCAGCGTGAACAGATGACCGCGCGCATCCATGGCCAACCCCTCGAGCGAGGAATTGAGCTGCATGCCCGAAAAATCTGCATGGCCGGGCACAGGGATCGCCGCCGCATCCCTGTCGGCATAGCGCACGATCCGGTGCTCACCCTCGAAAGAGACATGGAACCCACCTTGCGGACCCAGGGCCAGACCTTCGGAATCCGAAGCAAGACGGCGCAGCGGATTGCCCCTGCCGTCACGCAAGGGTCTGGGTGGGTCTGCCGTGATGGCCGTGATGCGGCCCGTCGCATCCCGCGTCATCCGGCCCGCGACGCTGTACCCCTTGTCGGTCAAGGCGATGAACCGCTGCCCGTCATCGACAAACGCCAGCGCGGAAAACCCGCCGAATGCCGGGTCGTCCATCGTCCAGCGGGTGCTGCCAAGATAGGTCGCGGCCCCCGGCTGCCCGGCATCGGTTGTCAGAACAAGCGCGATGCAGAGCCCCGCGACCGCCCCTAGCGCAAGCGCAAGACGGCGGCGCATTGATCGGGCAGATCGGCAAGGGTCAGATCGCGGCGCGGCTTGGGCTTGGGCGCATTGGGATCACGTGGCTTGGCCGGGGGTGGATTCAGGATGTTGTTCACCCAGCCCTGCGCCTCGTCGCAGCCATCACCGGGCGGTGGCGCGCCTTGGTCCAGACAGCCGCGCGCGCCGGGCGGACAATTCAGACGCACATGGAAATGATAGTGATGCCCATACCAGGGCCGGATCTTGCGAAGATAGGCGCGGTTGCCGCGCTCATCCTTGCACATCTGCACCTTGGCGCCGGGAAAGACGAAGATCCGTGCCACGCGCGGATCAGACGCGGCTGCCTTGATCACCTCGTGATGCTGGCGTGTCCAGCTGGCGTTGACATAGGCGCCTTCGGCGCGGCGCAGCGAGATCGAGGAGATGTTCTCACGCTCGTTTCGGCTGAGGTTCAGCCGCTGGGGCGGCAGCATCCAGATATCGGCGTCCAGTCCGATCTGATGGCTGGCGTGCCCGGTCAGCATCGGCCCGCCACGCGGCTGGCTGATGTCGCCGATGTAAAGCCCGCTCCAGCCGGGCTGTCGGGCGGCAAAGCCGGACAGATCCTTGAGAAAGGCAACCGTTTCCGGATGGCCCCAGTTGCGATTGCGCGACAGGCGCATGGCCTGCCAAGTCGGCCCGGTTTCAGGCAATTCGACCGCCCCGGCGATGCAGCCCTTCGCATAGCCACCGAAGGGCGCGGGCTGTGCTGCGGCCGGCGTCCTTTGGGCGCCGAACAGCTGCTTGGCGGCCTGCGCGTCGGCCGTGTCTGCCAGCGCCACACTCAGAAACAGGGCAATCGTCAGGATCAGGTGGCGCGAGCGGCCCATGCTTTTGCATCTCCTTCGGGTTTCACCCAACCTAGCAAGAAAAGGCCCAGAAGGAAAAGCACGATCAGCGGGGTCACGCCCAACTGCTGGCTTTGCGTCACCGCCGTCATGATGCCGATGGACAGCGGCGCGATGAAGGACGTGGCCTTTCCCGCCAGCGCATAAAGCCCGAAGGCTTCGGTCATGCGCGCGGGGTTGGCCTGGCGCACCATCATCGTGCGGCTGGCCGCCTGGATGACCCCCCCCGCCGCACCGATCAGCGCGCCGAGGATGTAGAAGGTGATGTCGGGCAGGTTCGACGTGGCCTCGACCGGGATGCCGTAAACGCTGTCGCGCGACACGAACACGATCGAGATCGCCACGAAGGTCAGCACAAGAATGCAGGTGCGGATCACCCGCATGGGGCCAAACCGGTCATCCGCCTTGCCCCCGATCCAGGCAAAGATCGTGCCCGAAATGATGGCGACGATCCCGAAGACGCCCGTATCCACCACGGACCATTCCAGAACGCCCGCCGCATAGATGCCACCGAAGACATACATCCCGTTCAGCGCGTCACGGTAGAACATGGACGAGGCAAGATAGGCGAAAAGCGAGGGGGTCTGCGGCAGGGCGCGCACCGTGCTCACCACCTCGCGCAGGGCGCGGGCCACGGCGCCGGGCGCCGCGCGCACGGGTTTGGGATCGCGCACCCACAGGAAAAACGGGATCATGAAGACAATATACCAGATCGCGGTCAGGGGACCGACGGCGCGCGTACCCTCGCGCTGGCTGGCGTCAAGCCCCAGGATCGGGTCGATGCCGATGAAGGTCTTGCCGGTCGTGGCGCTTTCGGCCAAGAGCGCCAGCATGATGATCAGCGTGACCATGCCGCCAAGATAGCCGAAGGCCCAGCCATTCCCGGAAATGCGGCCGATCTGGTCGCGCGGGCCCAGATCCGGCAGCATGGAATTGGTGAAGATGGTCGCGAACTCCATCCCGATCATGCCGATGGCGAAGAACACAAGCGTCAGCACCAGGTTGAAATCATCCGGTGCGGCCCACCACAGCCCGAAGGCGCCGATGACATACATGACCGAAAACAGCCAGATATAGCGCATCCGGTTACCCGATGTGTCGGCCAGGGCGCCCAGGAAAGGCGCCAGGACCGCGATCACGAAACCCGCAGCCCCGATCCCGAACCCCCATGCCGATTGCGCGGCAGTGCCGTCACCCATCAGTTCCTTGACGTAAGGCGCGAAGATGAAGGTGATCAGTAGCGTGTTGTAGGGTTGGCTGGCCCAGTCGAAAAAGAACCAGCCCCAGATGCGTCGCCGCATGGAAATCGCTGTCATGCCGTCCCCCCGGGTCCGCCCTCAGACGGGCTATTGCGCCGGATAAGACAAGCAATTCATGACAGTGGCAAGTCAATCCTCGTCAGGGGCTCATGCCAGGGGGGCACTGTCCTGCATGGGTGGCCAGGGGCGCAGGTCCTCGGCGGCGACCCAGGCCGCGATCCAGCCGGGCATCGGCGGCGACGTGATGTCCCCCGCGATGACGCGCGCCATCTTTTCCGGCGCGACGATCCCGTTGCGATCGGTCAGGGCCGCGCGATAGACGATGTGATTGGCGCAGTCGCCATTCGCCTTCCACATGGACTGTTCCAGATAGATGAAACGCGCATCCCAGCATAGCGCGCGCGAGCGCATCTCGACCACCTCGAACAGGCGGATGCGGCGACGATAGCGCACGATGGCCCCGGCCATGGTCAGGCCCCAGCCATTGCGCCGCATCACGCCGATCAGCCCGACGCGCCGAACCAGCGGCAGCCGCCCCAGATCATAGAGGGTCAGGGTGCGGCCGTTGTTCAGCTCCATCCAGGGGTCGATGTCCCAGGGCAGGCACATGTGACGCGAAACATGCGTTCCGGTCAGCGGCAGCGCGGGCGCGCTGCGAAAGCGGATGAACTGGGCGGCAAGGCGAAAGACGGGATACATCGGATGCTCCTGTATGTGCCCGCTTTTCTTGGCGGGCCAGCCGCCTGCGTCAAGGCGAACGTGGGGGCAGGATGGCGGCAGGCCTTGCCACCGGGGCGCGCCGCGCTTACCTGTGGGGCAATCAAATCCAAGGACCCGATCGAATGATTGCGATTTACCAGACCCTTGCCCTGATACTGGATGTGGTCTTCTTCATCATGCTGGCCCATATCATCATGAGCTGGCTGATCAGTTTTCAGGTGTTGAACCTGCATCAGCAGCTTGTCGGCCAGATCTGGACCGGGCTGAACCGCGTGCTGGAACCGATCTATACCCCGATCCGGCGTGTGCTGCCCGATACCAGACCGCTGGACCTGGCCCCGCTGGTGGCCTTTATCGCGGTCATTTCACTGCGCGATTTCATCCTGCCCGCCATCCTTCTGGGATAATCCCCGCTTTCCGCCTTGTCGGCGTCTTTGGCGTCTACTGCCCTCTTGCCCAACAACCCATGGTGTGGGATTAGTCGGAAAAGAGCAGATATAGACAGACCGACAGGGGGTCCCATGCAAAGCGCCGTCCCGCTGCTGCGCGATATCTTCGGATTCGACGCCTTCCGCCCGGGACAGGCCGAGATCGTGGAGGCCGTGGCCCAGGGGCGCAACGTGCTGGCCATCATGCCCACGGGCGGCGGCAAGTCCCTGTGCTTCCAACTGCCCGCCCTGATGCGCGAAGGCGTCACGGTCGTGATCTCGCCCTTGATCGCCCTGATGCGGGATCAGGTCCGCGCCCTGCGCGAGGCCGGGGTCGAGGCGGGCGCGCTGACTTCCGGCAATACGCCCGAGGAAACCGATGCCGTCTGGCTGGCGCTGGAGGAAAAGCGCCTCAAGCTGCTTTATATCGCGCCGGAACGGCTGGCGGCACATTCGTCTTTCGGGATGCTCAAACGCGCCGGTGTCAGCCTGATCGCGGTGGATGAGGCGCATTGCGTCAGCCAGTGGGGCCATGACTTCCGCCCCGATTACCTGCGCATCGGTGAATTGCGCCGCGCCCTGGACGTGCCGCTGGCCGCCTTCACCGCCACGGCCGATGCCGAAACCCAGGACGAGATCATCGCGCGCCTGTTCGACGGGCAGGCGCCGCAAAAGTTCCTGCGCGGGTTCGACCGGCCCAATATCCACCTGGCCTTTGCCGCCAAGGACAACCCGCGCCGCCAGATCCTGAGCTTCGCCGCCGCGCGCAAGGGCCAATCAGGCATCGTCTATTGCGGCACCCGCGCCAAGACCGAAACACTGGCCCAGGCCCTGCGCGAGGCGGGGCATGCCGCCTGCCATTACCACGGCGGAATGGAGGCCGAGGATCGGCGCCAGACCGAAACCCGTTTCCAGCAGGAGGACGGGCTGATCGTCGTGGCCACAGTCGCCTTCGGCATGGGGATCGACAAGCCCGATATCCGCTGGGTGGCCCATGCCGACCTGCCCAAGTCGATCGAGGCCTATTACCAGGAAATCGGCCGCGCCGGGCGGGATGGCGCCCCCGCCGAAACGCTGACCCTCTATGGGCCTGACGACATCCGCCTGCGCCGCAGCCAGATCGACGAGGGGCTGGCCCCAGCCGATCGGCGGATGGCCGATCATGCGCGGCTGAACGCTTTGCTGGGGCTGGCCGAAGCACTGGAATGTCGCCGCCAGACCTTGCTGCGCTATTTCGGCGAGACGCCTGACCCCTGCGGTAATTGTGACCTCTGCGACACCCCGGCGGCCGTCTTTGACGGTACGCTGGCGGTACGCAAGGCCCTTTCGGCGATCCTGCGTACCGACGAATGGTTCGGCGCGGGACATCTGATCGACATCCTGACCGGCACCGCCACCGACAAGGTGCGCGAACGCGGCCATGACGGCTTGCCGACCTTCGGGGTGGGCAAGGATTACTCCAAACCGCAATGGCAGGCGATCTTTCGGCAGATGATGGGGCATGACCTGATCCGCCCCGACCCCGAACGCCATGGTGCATTGCGGATGACGGATGTGGCCCGCCCCATCCTGCGCGATGAGGCGTCGATCATCCTGCGCAGCGATTCAGTGGCCAAGCCTGACCGCCGTCCGGCGGTGAAAACGCTTGTGTCGGACGAGGATGCGCCGCTGCTGTCTGCCCTGAAAGCCAAACGGCGCGCCCTGGCCGAGACCGCCCGCGTGCCAGCCTATGTGATCTTTACCGACAAGACCCTGATCGAGATGGCCGAAACCAGGCCCGCCACGATGGACGCGATGGCGCGGATCGGCGGGGTGGGTGCAAAAAAGCTGGAAAGCTATGGCGCCACCTTCCTTGAGGTGATCACCGGATCGGTAGAGCAGATGCACCCGGCCCGTCGCAAGATCGCGGGCCGGTCAGAGGCCACGCTTTACGACCGCTTGCTGGCCGCGCAAGCCGATCTGGCGCGGGGATCTGACGGGGTGGACAAACCGCTGAGCTGTTCCGCCGCCCTGCTGGCCAAGGTGGCGCAGCTGCGCCCGCGCGATGCCCGCGAGATGGAGCGCCTGCTGGGCGACAAGCGCGCGGAACGTTTTGGCCCCGCTTTTCTGGACGTGCTGCGCGATGCGGGCTAGATCACCCGCAAGACTGCTGAAAAGGGGAAAACAATGCTGATCACCGTCTCGCCCGCCAAGAAGCTGGACATGACCGCAGTTGCGGACCTGACCCCGAGCCGGCCCGATTTTGCGGCCGATGCGGACACGCTGGCCAAGGTTGCGCGCGACCTGACGGTGAAGGATCTGCAAAAGCTGATGGGGATCAGCGAAAGCCTAGCCAAGCTCAACGCCGAACGCTTCCGCGACTTCGGCACGATGGAGGAAAAGCCTGCCGCCCTTGCCTTTGCCGGGGACACCTATCAGGGGCTTGAAGCCGGATCGCTGGACGCCGATGAAATGGCCTTTGCCCAGGATCATCTGCGTATCCTGTCCGGCCTTTACGGCGTGCTGCGCCCGCTGGACGCGATCCAGCCTTACCGGCTGGAAATGGGCAGCCGGCTGAAGACGCCGCGCGGTGCCTCGCTTTACGATTATTGGGGCGACCGGATCGCGCAGGCGTTGAATGCACAGGCCGAGGTTCTGGGCACCGACACGCTGGTGAATTGCGCCAGCCAGGAATATTTCGGCGCGGTGGACCTGTCGGCGCTGAAGCTGCGGGTCATCACCCCCGTTTTCCTTGAAGAAAAGAATGGTGAGGCCAAGATCGTCAGCTTCTACGCCAAGAAGGCACGCGGCGCGATGGCGCGCTTCATCATTCAGCGGCGCCTGACAAGCGCCGAAGGGCTGCGGGATTTCGACACCGGCGGCTATGGCTTCCGCCCTGACCTGAGCGACGGGGATCGCTGGGTTTTCCTGCGCGACGCGGTGGCGGCGGAAAAGGCCGCCTGAGGATCAGGATCACGCGGAAAGATCCTGAACCCGCTCCGGCATGTCTTCCGGCGGGATGGCGCCTGGCGGGCAATGCGCCACGATCCGCGCCAACAGATCGGCCTTGCGCATCGGTTTTGGCATGTAGTCGTCCAGACCGGCGGCAAGGATCATGTCGCGGTCACCCTCCATCGCGTGCGCCGTCATCGCGATGACAGGCACCCGTGCCGTCCCCGTGGCCTTTTCTTCGGCCCGCAGCTGCGCGGTGGCTTCCTTTCCGTCCATTTCGGGCATGGAGATATCCATGAAGATCAGGTCGGGCTTGAAGCTGCGATGAAGTTCGACCGCCTCCTTGCCATTCGCGGCAAAGCGCAGATCGATCTGCAGGTGCTGCAGCATTCTGGACAGGACCAACTGGTTCGTCCGGTTGTCTTCCGCCGCCAGAACCCGCATCAGCCGCGCCTTTGGGTCTGTATCAGGTTCGGTTGGGGCCGCCTTCGGCACGGATGGCACCGGCATTTCCGCAGGCTTCTGATCCGTCTCGGCGGGCAGCGGGTACAACCCGCCCAGCGCCGCGAAAAGGTGACGGCGCGGGACAGGTTTTTGCAGGATGGCATGCAACAGGACATGCGCGGGATCCTGTTCCGCAAAGCCCGCGTTGGAGGTGAACAGCAGGATCGGGGCGGCATATCCCGCCGCGCGCATGGCGTCGGCCAGTTCCAGCCCGTCCATGTCGGGCATGCTGTGCTCTGTCAGGACCAGATCAAACCCATCGGCCAGCAGGGCAAGCGCATCCTGACCACTGGCACAGGCGACAACCTCGATGCCCAGGGCTTGCATCTGGCGCATCAGGACGGTGCGGTTCACCTCAAGCGGATCAACGACAAGTGCGCGCGCCACCCCGTGTCCCGGCGCCACCGAACCCGCCGCGGGATCGCCATGCGCGCTGTCGACAACGGGCAGATCCAGACGGAAACCGAAAACGCTGCCGCGCCCTTCTTCCGAATCCACCCAGATCTTGCCGCCCATCAGGCCGATCAGCCGCTTCGAGATCGCCAGACCCAGCCCGGTCCCTTCGAACCTGCGGTTTCGCTCATCCTCGACCTGGTTGAACTCGCCGAAGACATGCTCGATCTTGTCGGCTGATATGCCGATCCCGGTGTCTTCGATCAGCACATGCACCTGCCCCAGGTCGCTGCCTTCGGCATGCACCCCCACGACGCGTATCAGCACATGACCTGACAGGGTGAATTTCACCGCATTGCCGATCAGGTTGGTCAGAACCTGGCGGATACGCCCCGGATCGCCCGTGAACATGGTCGGCAGGAACAGATCATAATCGACCAGCAGTTCCAGACCCTTCTGGCGCGCCGCGGGCTGAAGCAGCAGGATCACCTCGTGAATGGCGCGTTCCAGATCGAATGGTTCGGGATGCAAGGTCAGCCGCTCCGCCTCGATCTTGGAGTAATCCAGAACATCGTTGATGATGACCAGAAGCGCCTCGCCCGAGGTCTTGATTGTGTTGGCGTAAAGACGCTGCTCTTCGGTCAGCGCGGTCTCGCCCAGCAGGTCCGCCATGCCGACGACACCATTCATGGGCGTGCGGATTTCATGGCTCATATTCGCGAGGAACGCGGATTTCGCACGGTTGGCCGCTTCCGCCTTTTCGCGGGCACGGCGCAACTTCTTCTGGTAGCGCACCGTTTCGGTGATGTTCAGCGCCAGGCTGACCACGTCGCCACCCTTGCCGCGCTGGTCGATCAGCTTGATGTATTCATTGTTCCACAAACGGATCACGGTGGGCTCTGGCGCGGGCATGTCCCATCGCGCCTGCATCATGGCGCGCCATTCGGCAGGGGCATGCGTGCCGATGTTGACGATCCCCTCTTCGGTCAGCAATTGCAGGATGCGCGGATAGGTAATGCCGGGGCCCACCTCCTCCAGGTCTTCGAACACCGACAGATAGGCGCGATTAGCGGCGATCATCCGGTTGTCGAGGTCAAAGAAGGCAAAACCGTCCTGAATCGTTTCGATCGAATGCCACAGGCGGCGTTCCGCAATCTCGACCTTCTGGTGCGCGGCCGACAGATCCGACTTCACGCGCCGGTTTTCATCCTGCACGGTCTGAACACGCGCACGGGTTTCGTGGATTTCCTCGGACAGCGCCTGCGCGTGGCGACCCAGCTTGCGATTGGCGGCAAAGAGTTCGGCCTGCTTCAGCTCAAGCATACGCTCCGCGGCAAGCCGCGCACGCCGTTCTTCAGCCAGTTTGTTGGCAAGGCTCATTCCTGACCTTTCCGAATGCAGGGGCAGCGTTTCCGGTTCGTCCGGCACTATCGGAGAGCAAGGTGAATTCCCGGTAAACACAGACCTGATGCGGCGCAGGAATCCTTGCGCCATGCAACAGTGCCATGCACCATGCCACCAAAGAGGAGGATCGCCCATGCAACGCCTGACAGCCCTGTCTCGTGGTCCTGGCCTTGGCCGTTTCCTTGGGTTTTGTCTTGGGTTGGGGCTGTCCGTCCTGGCCGGCAACCTGCCGGGGCAGGCCCAGGCTCAGGCTCACACTCAGGACCTGTTGCCGGACGCAGGATTTGTCGTCACGCAGGACATGGATTTTCCCGGCGGCGATCTGCAACCGCTGTTTGACACCACCATCAGCGCCTGCCGCACCATTTGCCTGGCAGATCCCGCCTGTCGGGCCTTCACCTTCAACAGCCGGTCCAGGGCCTGTTTTCCGAAATCGGTGATTGCCGCGCGCAGCCCCTTCGCCGGGGCCATATCGGCCGAATTGCGCCGCACCGATCCGCAGCTGCTGGAAACCTCGGTCGCGCGTGGGGCTGATCTGACCTTTCTGGATCGCACAACGCTGGAAAGCGCGCGCGACCTTGCGATGGAAATCGGCTTTCTGCATCCCGCCGGGGATCTCGATCTGGACCAGGTGCTGCAAGCCGCGCTTGAGCGCGCGAATGCCGGCGATCACGCCAATGCCGCGCATTGGATCGGTGCAGCCATCAGCCTGAGCGACCGATCAGATCTGTGGGTGGAATATGCCCGCCTTCTGGCGCGGATCAACCCGCAGCCCTATGACCAGCAGCAGCGTCTGAAGGCGCGCGCCATAGGCGCCGCGATCAATGGCTATCTGCGGGCGCAGGAGGCCGGATCGCAGGCCAGCGCGCTTGAGGTGCTCGCCCAACGCCTTGAGGATGCCGGGCGCGGTCACGACATGATCCCCGCCCTGCGGCTGGCACAGGCGATCGCACCACGTGCCGACATGGCGGCGGCACTGGAAGAGGCAGTTGGCAAATACGGGTTCCGCGTGACCGGCAACAGCGTGCAAAGCGATACGGCGGCACCGCGTATTTGCGTGGAATTCTCGGAGCCGCTGATCAAGGCCGGGCAGGATTATACCCCTTTCCTTGGTCTTCCATACGCCACCCTTTCGGTCGTCGCCGAGGACAGGCAGCTTTGCGTCGATGGCCTGCGTCATGGCGCGCGCTACCGGATCGTGTTGCGGTCGGGCCTGCCCGCAGCCAGCGGCGAGACCCTGATGCGCGATGTCGAACAGACGCTTTACGTGCGCGACCGCAGCCCCGGCATCGTCTTTCCCGGACGTGCCTATGTGCTGGCGCGCAGCGCGGATGCGGCGCTGCCGGTGCAGACGGTCAATCTGGACCGGATCGACCTGACATTGCGGCGCGTCAGCGACCGCAACCTGCTGCGCGCCATGCAGGACAACTATTTCGGCGCGACCCTGCCCGAATGGCAGGCGCGTGGCTTTGCCACAGACATCGCCGAAAATGTCTGGACCGGAAGCGGCAGCACCCGGAACAGCCTGAACCAGGACATGACGACGCGCCTGCCGCTGGGCGATGTGCTGGCCGGAATGCCTGCGGGGATCTATGCGCTGACCGCGCATATCCCCGGCGCCGATCCCTACGAGGATCCCGGCGCCACCCAATGGTTCGTGCTGTCGGATCTGGGTGTCTCGACCATGCTGGGCAACGATGGCCTGCATGTGGTCGTGCGCCGCCTGTCCGATGCGGGCGCGCTGGAAGGGGCCGCGGTCAGCCTGCTGAGCCGGGCCAATGCCGTGATCGCGGAAGGGCAGACCGACGCCCAAGGCTATCTGCGCTTTGCCCCCGGCCTGACGCGAGGCACCGGATCGGCGGCACCCGCGCTGGTCGTGGTGCGCCACGGCGCGCGCACAGGTGCAGGCAGCGAGCAGGCGTCAGAGACGGATATCCCCGAGGATATGACCTTCCTGTCGCTGACCGACCCCGCCTTCGATCTGTCGGATCGCGGCGTGCAGGGCCGCCCGCCAAGCCCGCCGATCGATGTGTTTCTGGCCACCGACCGTGGCGCCTACCGCGTGGGCGAGGTGATCCATGCCACGGTCCTGGCACGCGACGACACCGCTGCTGCCATCCCCGGCCTGCCCATCACCGCCATACTGATACGGCCTGATGGCGTCGAATATGCAAGGCTCCTGTCCAGCAACGATGCAGCGGGCGGGCATGTCTTTGCGCTGCCCCTGGGCGATGCCGTGCCGCGCGGCACATGGCGTCTGGATATCAAGGCCGATACAGAGGCAGCCCCCCTGGCAAGCCGCAACCTGCTGGTCGAGGATTTCCTGCCCGAGCGCATCGATTTCGAGCTGTCCCTGCCCGATGGGCCGATCCGTAGCGGCGACACGCCGCCCCTGACGGTGCAGGCGCGCTACCTGTTCGGCGCTCCTGGCGCCGATCTGGCGGTAGAGGGCGAAGTTCTGTTACGCGGAACGGACCGTCTTGAGGGCGTCCCGCTCTACCGTTTCGGGCGACATGACGATCCTGTCAGCCCCCGCATCCGGTCGCTTGAGCCTGCGCGCACCGATGCTGCCGGGCGGACATCCCTGCCCCTCACCCTGCCGGAGATACAGGCGGCCGGCAGCCCGCTTGAGGCGCAAATCACGCTGCGGATCAGCGAGGACGCGAACCGCCCCGTAGAGCGGCAGCTGCGCCGCGCCCTTGCACCCGACGGTCCGATGATCGGCATCCGCCCGATGTTCGACGGCACCCTGGCCGAAGGAACAGAGGCAGCCTTTCGCCTGATCGGCCTGACACCCGATCTTGCGCCCGCGCCGCTGTCCCTGCGCTGGACCGTGAACCGGGTCGAGACCCGGTATCAGTGGTATCAGCAGTTCGGTGACTGGCAATGGGAGCCGATCACCACCCGCACCCGCGTCGCCAGCGGCGAGGCGGTTCTGGGCGATGACCCGCTGGAGGTTTCAACCCCGGTGGACTGGGGTCGCTACGAACTGGTCGTGGAGACGCGGCAAGGCGCCTATGCCGCCTCGTCCATCGGTTTCGACGCCGGATGGTATGCACCGGCCGACACGGCGACAACGCCCGATCTGTTGGACCTGACGCTTGACCGGCCCAGCTATCGCAGCGGCGATACGGCCATCCTGCGGATCGTGCCGCGCCATGCAGGTATCGCCAGCATCGCGGTCATGTCGAACCGCCTGATCCAGATGCAGACAATCGCGGTGGATGAGGGTGAAAACCTGATCCCGCTTGCCGTGACCGACGACTGGGGCGCAGGCGCCTATGTCAGCGCGACGGTCATCCGCCCGATGGATGTGGCAGCAGGGCAGATGCCGGCCCGCGCCCTGGGGCTGGCCCATGCCGGGGTCGATCCCGGCGCGCGGCACCTGAAAGTCAGCATCGACGCCCCCGCGGCCGCCGACCCGCGCGCGCGGCTGGATACCGTGATCAAGGTCGAAGGGGTCATGCCCGGTGAAACCACCCATGTCACGCTGGCGGCTGTCGATCTGGGTATCCTCAACCTGACAGGTTTTCAAAGTCCTGACCCCTCGGCGCATTACTTCGGGCAGCGTCGCCTGGGGATGGAGTTGCGCGATCTTTACGGCCGATTGATCGACGGCATGAACGGCGCGATGGGACAGGTGCGATCGGGCGGGGATGCGGGCGCGCAGATACGCCTGCAATCGCCGCCGCCTACCGAGGACCTTCTGGCTTTCTTCAGCGGCCCCGTGACCATTGGGCCTGATGGGCGCGCGGTGGTCGGCTTCGATCTGCCCGCCTTCAACGGCACGGTGCGGTTGATGGCGGTGGCCTGGTCACCAAGCGGCGTGGGACAGGCCGAAGCGGATGTTCTGGTGCGCGATCCCGTGGTCGTGACGGCCAGCCTGCCGCGCTTTCTGGCCCCAGGCGATGACAGCCGCCTGCTGCTGGAGATCACGCATGCCGACGGGCCTGCCGGCCGCATGGGTCTGGACATCACCGCCGATGGCGTCCTTCTGGACAACACGAGCATTCCGTCAGGCGTGACGCTGGCTGCGGGTGAAAAACAAACCCTGTCCATTCCGATCGGGGCCGACGTGCCGGGCGATCACCGCCTGCGGATCGCCCTGACCAACCCGGACGGGCGGCAATTGCTGAAAACCCTGGTCTTGCCGGTGCGCGCCAATGATCCGGAAATATCGGCAACCGCGCGCCTGACACTTGCGCCCGGCGAGGCGCTTGACCTTGCCGCATCCACCCTTGACGGGCTGCGTGCCGGCACGGGTGCGCTGACGCTGACGGCGGGACCACTGGCGCGCTTCAATGCGCCCGCATTGCTGGCGATGCTGGACCGCTACCCCTATGGCTGCACAGAACAGATCGCAAGCCAGACCCTGCCGCTTCTGGCCTTGGGCAGCATGGCACAGGCCCTCGGCCTGACCGATCAGGAAAACATTCGCACCCGTATTGATCAGGCGCTCGATCGTATTCTGACCCGCCAATCGGCGAACGGGGCCTTCGGTTTGTGGCAGGCGGGGTCCGGGGATTTCTGGCTGGATGCCTATGTGACCGATCTGCTGTCGCGCGCCCGCACAGCCGGGCACCCCCTGCCCGAAAAGGCGTTTGGCGCGGCTTTGGACAACCTGCGTAACCGCATCAACTATGCCCCGGATTTCGACAGCGGCGGCGAGGACATCGCCTATGCACTGATGGTTCTGGCCCGCGAAGGCGCCGCCAACATGGGTGATCTGCGCTATTATGCCGACCAGAAAGCCGGCGCGCTGGCCACGCCGCTTGCCGTTGCACAATTGGGCGCCGCGCTCTCGTCCTATGGGGATCAGACGCGCGCGGACCGGCTGTTTGCCCAGGCCGGGCGCATGATCGCGGCCGCCGGCACAACCGAAACCGCGGAATGGCGTGCCGATTACGGCAGCAGCCTGCGCGATGCCGCAGGCGTGCTGGCCCTGGCGATCGAGGCAGGCAGCACGGCGGTGGACGCCACCACGCTGGGTCAACGCATCGCGGCGGCAAACCGGCCCTTCTCGACGCAGGAAGCCGCATGGTCGCTGCTGGCCGCACATGCCCTGGTGCGCGACCCCGGCGTGTCCGGGCTTGAGGTGAACGGCCTGCCCGTCGCCGGGCCCGTCCTGCGGGCCTCTGCGGCTGACCTGGCGTTGGCCCCCATCAGTCTGCGTAACGCAACCACGGCGCCGACAGAGGTGACACTGACCACCTTCGGCATCCCGGCAGGCCCGACCCAGGCCAGCGGCTATGGCTACCGGATCAGCCGCGATTACTACAGCATGGAAGGCGCGCCGCTGTCGCCAGCGGCGGTGCAGGCGGGCACGCGCATGGTCGCGGTGCTGACCGTGACGCCTGCCAACGGCGGGGGTGCGCGGCTGATGATCAACGATGCCCTGCCCGCCGGGTTCGAGATCGACAACCCCAACCTGATGCGCGCGGGCGATATCGCTGCACTGGACTGGCTGGACCCTGCCAATGCGGAACATGCCGAATTCCGCGCGGATCGTTTCCTGGCGGCCGTGGACTGGCAATCGGACGAGCCTTTCACCCTGGCCTATGTGCTGCGCGCAACTTCGCCAGGGGCCTTTCATCATCCGGCCGCGTTGGTCGAGGACATGTATCGCCCCGAATACAGGGCCACGACGGCATCCGGTCGGGTCGTGGTGACGGAATGACGCGATGACGCAAATGAGGCGCCTGTGGCCCTTTGCCCTTGTCGCCCTGCTGCTGGGCGCGGCGGCGGCACGCGATGCCACCGATGCCTGGATCGATGCGACAGGGCTTCCCGTGACCCTGCCGGACACTTCGGTCGAGGTGCGCGACAGGAACGGCGACCTGCTGCGCGCCTATATGGTCGCGGATGGGCGCTGGCGCCTGGCCCTGCAACCGGACCAGGTGGATCCCCGCTTTGTCGAGATGCTGCTGGCCTATGAGGACAAGCGATTTCGCGATCATGCGGGCGTGGACCCGCTGGCCCTGATCCGCGCCGCCGGGCAGGCCATGTGGCACGGGCGGATCGTTTCGGGCGGGTCGACCCTGACGATGCAGGTCGCGCGCCTGCTTGAGGACACAGGCACAGGGACATGGCCCGGCAAGCTGCGCCAGATCCGCGTGGCCCTGGCGCTGGAACGGCGGCTGAGCAAGGCGCAGATCCTTGGTCTTTACCTGACGCTTGCGCCCTATGGCGGCAATATCGAAGGGCTGCGCGCTGCCAGCCTTGCCTGGCTCGGCAAGGAACCGGCGCGCCTGACTGTGGCGCAAGGCGCGTTGCTGGTGGCCCTGCCCCAATCGCCAGCCGCGCGCCGTCCCGACCGCGCCCCCGATCAGGCGCGCGCAGCCCGCGACCGTGTGCTGGCGCGCCTGGCCCGGCAGGGTACGATCAGCGCCGAGACGGCGCAGGCCGCAACACACGAGCCGGTCCCGGTGCGGCGCATCCCCTTTCCGGCCCTCGCGCCGCATCTGGCAGACCGCGCCAGGGCACAGGATGCAACAGCGCCGCGCCACGACCTGACGCTTGACGCAGCCCTGCAACGCCTGCTGGAAAACCTTGCCACCGACGCCCTGCGCGGGCTGGGCGAACGGATTTCCATCGCGATCCTTGCCGCGGATCATGGCACTGGCGAGGTGCTTGCCTCGGTCGGATCGGCAGGTCTGGCCGAAGATGCCCGGCAAGGTTTTGTCGATATGACGACCGCCCTGCGCTCGCCCGGCTCGACGCTGAAGCCGCTGGTCTATGCACTGGCCTTCGACCGGGGGCTGGCCCACCCGGAAACCTTGATCGATGACCGGCCCGTCGCCTTCGGAACCTATGCTCCGCAGAATTTTGACGGGCTGTTCAGGGGTGAAGTCAGGGTGTCGGAAGCCTTGCGCCTCTCGCTCAATGTTCCCGTCGTACACCTGACAGAGGCGCTGGGCCCCGCCCATCTGATGGCCGCCCTGACCCGCGCCGGGATCAAGACCGCATTACCCGGCGGCCAACCGGGTCTGGCCGTCGCCCTTGGAGGTCTGGGTGTCAGCCTGGAAGGGCTGGTGCAGCTTTACGCGGGTCTTGCCAATGGCGGTCAGACTGTCCCGCTGCGCTGGAGAGCAGGCGACATGCCAGACGCGGGACAACAGATTGTCAGCCGTAGCGCGGCCTGGCAGGTGGCGCATATCATGGCCGGCATACCGCCGCCCTTGGGCGCGGCGGGGATGCGTCTGGCCTACAAGACGGGGACATCCTATGGCCATCGCGATGCCTGGGCCGTGGGTTTTGACGGCGCGCATGTGATTGGTGTCTGGATCGGTCGCCCCGATGGCACACCGGTGCCGGGCGCCTTTGGGGGCGATCTGGCCGCGCCCGTCCTGTTCCAGGCGTTCCAGCGCATCAAGCCGCAAGCGGACCCGCTGCCGCCGCCACCGCCTGAAACGCTGATCCTGCCAAACGCCAGCCTGCCCCTGCCCTTGCAACGCTTTGGCGCGCGGGGGGCCGCCCCTGTGGATGCCCCGCGTCTGGCCTTTCCGCCCGATGGCGCGCACCTGCCGCTGGCGGGACATGCGCTGACCGTGAAACTGCGCGACGGGGTGCCGCCCTTCACCTGGCTAGTGGATGGCGCACCGATCATCGTGGGCACGCATCGTCGCGAGGCGGCGCTGGACGGTCTGGGCAAGGGCCATGTGACCCTGTCTGTGATCGACGCGGCAGGCCGCGCCGACCGGGTGCAGGTGGTGCTGGAGTAACCCCGCCGGGGTTACTTCAAAATGCTCAGATACGCTCGATCGCCAGGGCGATACCCTGACCGCCGCCGATGCACATGGTGATCAGCGCGCGCTTGCCGCCGATCCGCTCCAGTTCCGCCAGCGCCTTGATCGTGATGATCGCACCCGTCGCACCCACCGGATGGCCCAGCGCGATGGCGCCGCCATTGGGGTTCACGATCGCGGGGTCGAGCCCCAGGCCACGGTTCACGGCAACGGCCTGCGCGGCGAAAGCCTCGTTGCTTTCGACCACGTCGAAATCGCTGGCCTTCAGCCCGGTGCGCGCCAGAAGCGCCTCGACGGCAGGAACCGGACCGATCCCCATCACCTCGGGGCGGACACCGGCATGGGCATATCCAAGGACCCGGGCCCGCGGCTTCAGCCCGGCCTTTTCCGCCGCATCGGCCCGCGCCAGCACCATGGCCGCCGCACCGTCATTGATGCCCGAGGCGTTGCCCGCCGTGACCGATCCGTCCTTCTTGAACACCGCTTTCAGCCCGGCCAGCGCCTCGAGACTGGTGGCCTTGGGGTGCTCGTCCGTGTCGAAAGCCACGGTCTGGCGCTTCACGGTCACTTCGACCGGCACGATCTGACCCTTGAACCGCCCCTCGGCGATGGCGCGGGCAGCACGGATCTGGCTTTCCATTGCGAAGGCGTCCTGATCGGCGCGGCTGATGCCATGCTCGCCCGCCACGTTTTCAGCCGTCACACCCATATGGCCCGACCCGAACGGACAGTTCAGCGTACCAAGCAGCATGTCCAGCGTGCGGATATCGCCCATCTTGGCGCCCCAGCGCTGATCCGGCACGATATAGGGGGCGCGGCTCATGCTTTCGGCGCCACCGGCCAGACCGAATTGCGCATCCCCCAGCATCAGGGACTGGATCACCGACACGATGGCCTGTGCACCCGATCCGCACAGCCTGTTCACATTCATCGCGGGCACGGTATCCGGGATGCCCGCCTTCATTGCGGCGACACGGGACAGGTACATGTCCTTGGGTTCGGTATTGATGACGTTGCCAAAGACCACATGGCCGATCTGTGCGCCCTCGACCCCGGATCGGGCAAGTGCCTCACGCGCGACGATCGCGCCCAATTCAGTGGGCGGTATGGCGGCCAATGCGCCGCCGAATGTGCCTATGGCGGTGCGCGCGCCGTCGAGAATGACGATATCGGTCATGGAAAATCCCCCCTGCGATGACATCTGATCAACCGTTTGGTGTCCCCCCCTTCCCGCAAAGTCAAGTCGCGGTGGCCTGGGAACGTTCCGTCACGGGCCAAGACGCCTGCGGCCATCCGGCTCCAGCGTCCAGACTTCTCCGGCCTCGAAGACCGCTACGGTCAGGGGCCTGCCATAGCCTGCACCGCTGTCCAGGTTGATCCTGTTGCCGCAATGGGCCGCAGCCTCAAGCGCGGTATGACCATGGACGACCAGCCATGGATGCGCCTCGGTATGGTCCAGAAACGGGCCACGGATCCATAAAAGATCATCCTCGGCCTGATCGGCAAGCGGAACACCCGGCACGATGCCCGCATGCACGAACAGCATCCCCTGCGCCTGATGAAAAAGCGGCATGTCCCGCAGAAAGGCCAGATGCGCGGCGGGCACGGCGGCGCGTGCATCCTGCAACATATGCGTGACAGGCCGCGCGGGATCGGTATCCACACCATAGGCATTCAGTGTCTTGTCCCCACCCAGGCGGGGGTTCAGCCAATCCACACCCGAGACAACACGCGGATCATGCACCCGGCCGTCTTCCAGAAAGCGCTGGAACATGCGGTCGTGATTACCCTTCAGAACGGTCCAGTCGCGGCCAGCAGCCTTGCCCTGCAACAGCGTCTCGATCACCGCAGAACTGCCTGGCCCGCGATCCACCAGGTCGCCAAGGCTGATCATCGGCGCATCGGTTCCGCCATCCGTGGCGATACGGTCAAGCGCGGTCTCCAGCATGGTGATCTCACCATGGATGTCGCCGATCACATAGAGGGAGGAGGTCATCGCCTTGCCTTTCGCCAGTCTGCCCGTTGCAGCATTATCCGATCCGCCCAGGGGCCGGAAGCCGCCAAGCCGACCTATCAAACCAAAACGCCGCCCTGGTGGGGCGGCGTTTGATGTCGCAAAGGACGGGATCCGATCAGTTCACGTCGAATTCCAGGGGTTTGACCTGCTGGAACAGGCCGGTATCCTTCAGCGCCTTGCAGACAGCCTCGTTCACGGCCTCGTCGACATAGAGGATCGCGATCGCCTCGCCGCCCGCGGCCGCGCGACCCAGCGTGAAGTTCGCGATGTTCACGCCCGCCTTGCCCATCGTCATGCCCAGGGCGCCAATGATGCCCGGCACATCCTCGTTCGTGGTGTAGAGCATATGCGCGCCCACCTCGGCATCGATGTTGATGCCCTTGATCTGGATGAAGCGCGGCTTGCCATCGCTGAACACGGTGCCCGCGATGGAGCGTTCGCGCTTTTCGGTCACGACCGTTACCTTGATGTAGCCATCGAAGGCGCCCGACTTGTCCTGGTTGGTGGTCGAGATCTTGATGCCGCGTTCCTTGGCGATCACCGGCGCGCTGACCATGTTCACGTCGGGGTTGGCGCGCTTCATGATCCCCGCCACGACGGCGGAATTCAGGGCGGCCAGGTTCATTTCGGCAACGACACCGTCATAGAGGATGTTGATCGCCTTGATCGGCTCGTCGGTCATCTGTCCGATGAAGCTGCCCAGGTGTCCGGCCAGCTTGACCCAGGGGCCCATGACCTTCGCCTCTTCAGCGGTGACCGACGGCATGTTCAGCGCATTGGTCACGGCACCGGTCAGCAGGTAGTCCGACATCTGTTCAGCCACCTGCAGGGCCACGTTTTCCTGCGCCTCGGTGGTAGATGCGCCAAGGTGCGGGGTGCAGACCACATTGGGCAGACCGAACAGCGGATTCTCGGTCGCGGGTTCTTCGGCGAAAACATCGAAGGCTGCACCGGCCACATGGCCCGACTTCAGCAGATCGGCCAGGGCCTGCTCATCCACCAGACCGCCGCGGGCGCAGTTGATGATCCGCACGCCGGGTTTGGTCTTTTCCAGGTTCTCGCGGCTGAGGATGTTGCGGGTCGCATCGGTCAGCGGCACATGCAGCGTGATGAAATCGGCGCGGCGCAGCAGCTCGTCCAGTTCGACCTTCTCGACATGCATCTTCGATGCTTTTTCATCCGACAGATAGGGATCATAGGCGATCACCTTCATGTGCAGACCGCGCGCACGGTCGCAGACAATGCCACCGATATTGCCCGCGCCGATCACGCCAAGGGTCTTGCCGGTCAGTTCGACCCCCATGAATTTCGACTTTTCCCACTTGCCCGCATGGGTCGAGGCGGACGCCTCGGGGATCTGGCGCGCCACGGCGAACATCATCGCGATGGCATGTTCGGCCGTGGTGATCATGTTGCCGAAGGGCGTGTTCATCACGATCACGCCCTTTTTGCTGGCCGCTTCCTTGTCGACGTTGTCCACACCGATCCCGGCGCGGCCCACGACCTTGAGGTTGGTCGCGGCCTCAAGCACCTTTTCGGTTACCTTGGTGGCCGAACGGATCGCCAGACCATCGTAATTGCCGATGATTTCCAGCAGCTTTTCCTTGTCCTTGCCCAGTTTGGGCTGGAAATCGACGTCGATCCCGCGGTCGCGGAAGATCTGCACGGCGGCATCGGACAATTCGTCGGAGATGAGAACTTTGGGAGCCATGTCAGTGGTCCTTTGATAGGAATGAAAGGGATATGAGGGGCGCGCCATCCGGCGCGCACCCTTGCAGAGTGGGGATCAGGGGATCAGGCCGCTTGCGCCTGTGCTGCGATCTCAGCCTCGAAGGCCCATTCCAGCCAGGGCAGCACGGCCCGCACATCGGCGGTTTCCACCGTGCCACCGCACCAGATCCGAAGGCCGGCAGGCGCGTCGCGATAGGCGCCGATATCCAGGGCGACACCTTCGGCTTCCAGCCGCTTTGCCACGGCCTTTGCAAAAGCCGCGCCATCCTTGATCCGGTCATCGGTGAACTTCAGGCAGACCGATGTGTTCGACCGCGTTGCTGGATCCACCGCAAGGTTGGCGATCCAGGGACGGGTTTCGCAGAAATCCCAGATTGCGGCGGCATTGGCATCGGCCCGCGCCATCAGCCCCTTCAGGCCGCCGACCGAGCGCGCCCAGTCCAGCGCAACCAGATAATCCTCGACCGCCAGCATCGACGGCGTGTTGATCGTCTCGCCGACGAAAATCCCCTCGTTCAGTTTGCCCTTCGAGGTCAGGCGGAAGATTTTCGGCAGCGGCCATGCGGGCGTGTAGCTTTCCAGCCGTGCCACCGCGCGGGGCGACAGCACCAGCATCCCGTGCGCCGCTTCGCCGCCCAGAACCTTCTGCCAGCTGAAGGTGGTCACATCCAGCTTGTCCCAGGGCATGTCCTGCGCGAAAGCGGCCGAGGTGGCGTCGCACATCGTCAGGCCCTTGCGATCCGCCGGGATCGCGTCGCCATTGGGCATCCGCACGCCGGATGTCGTGCCGTTCCAGGTGAAACACACGTCACGATCATAATCGAGCGCCGCCATGTCCACGATCTCGCCGTAAGGGGCTTCGTGCACGCGGGCGTCGATCTTGAGCTGCTTGACGGCATCGGTGACCCAGCCCGCGCCGAAGCTTTCCCAGGCGACCATTTCGGCCGGGCGTTCGCCCAGCATCGTCCACATCGCCATCTCGAAGGCGCCGGTATCCGAGGCGGGCACAATCCCGATCCGGTAATCGGCGGGAATGCCCAGGATCTCGCGCGTGCCCTCGATGGCGGCCTTCAGCTTGGCCTTGCCGATGCCTGCGCGGTGGCTGCGGCCCAAGGGCGCATCCGACAGCAGATCAAGCGAGAATGTGGGGATCTTGGCACAGGGGCCAGAGGAGAACCGCGGATTGGCCGGCCGCGATGCCGGTTTCGTCGTCGTCATTGATGCTATCCTTCCAGATAAGCGCCCCCCGTTGGGGAGGGGTGTCCCATCGCCGGAAATAGAAGGGTTCGAGCGCTTTCACAACGGGAAAAATGACGCTATAGCGCCGCATCACGAACAATTTGCGACATCACCATCCACGATCGGAAACACGCCCATGTTCATTGCCACGGTTCTTGCCAATCCCCGGACGCGCAATCTGGAGGGGTCCCTGCTGGACAGCCTGCGCAATGCCTGGGGCGGTGGCGACGTGGTCTGGCTGGATCCGGATGCGGCAGCCGAATTCGCCTTGCCCGTGCCGCCCGAAAACCGCTGGCAGGTTTGGGAAGACCTGCAAGGCATGGGCCTTGATCTGGTGGTGCAGCCCGCCAAGGGGCGCCGCAAGCGGATGCTTCTGGCCGACATGGACAGCACGATGATCCAGCAGGAATGCATCGACGAGCTGGCCGATATGGCAGGTGTCGGCGCAAGGGTCGCGGATATCACGGCGCGGGCCATGAATGGCGAACTGGATTTCGAAGGGGCATTGCTTGAACGCGTCTCGCTGCTGCGCGGTCTGGATCAAGGTGTGATCGCGCAGGTGCTGAACGAACGGATCACCTTCATGCCCGGCGGGGCCGAACTGGTGGCAACGATGAAGGCCAATGGCGGGCATGCGGCGCTGGTGTCGGGCGGTTTCACCGCTTTCACCACGCGCGTGGCCCGGGTGCTGGGCTTTGACGAGCACCGCGCCAATACCCTGTTGATCGAGAACGGCAAGCTGGTGGGCGACGTGGCGCGCCCCATTCTGGGGCGGCAAGCCAAGATCGAGGCGCTGGAACAGATCAGCGCCCGGCTTGGAATTTCCGAGGCCGACGTGATCGCCGTGGGCGACGGGGCCAACGACCTGGGCATGCTGGGCCGCGCGGGCACGGGCGTCGCCCTGCATGCCAAGCCCAGCGTGGCCGCGCAATGCGAAGCAAGGGTCAACCACGGCGACCTGACGGCGCTGCTGTTCATCCAGGGCTATGCGCGGTCGGAATTCACGACGGCACTTGTTTAATTCTCTACCTTAAGTTAACATTTCCGGCAATTCGCTGCCACGTTGCAACAAATCCTGGGGGGGTCTTGTTGACGGGGAACTGGCGCATTGCCAACGATCGAGATATTCGCCACGGGTGACGAGATAGGCATATATTCCAGCCTGTCGGTCTCTGGCGCTTCCAACGGAACGAAGGTGACCCTGCAAGGCGTCCAGGCGCTTGGCACCTCTACCGATGTGTTCCGGATCGTGATCCGGAATGTAGAGGAAGGCGACGGCCTTTTCAGCAGCGGACAATACGTGGATATCTATGCTTGGCCGGATACCGATCCGCCCGCGCCGCCGCTTTATTCCTCGCTTGACCCGCAAAGTGACCAGTTCAATGGGCGCGCCTCCTCGGCCGAGCATCAGGTATTTACCGGCGCCAACATCGTGTTCGATCTGAACGGGATCACCGAAGGCACGATACAATACGGCCCCGGCATTGATCCGCCACGCAACCAGCAACTGTCGTTCAACACCTTCTCGCCCGATCCACCTGTCTTTCCCTGCTTTGCCGCCGGCACCCTGATCGAAGCCGAGGGAGGCCCACGCCCGGCCGAGACCCTGAAAGAGGGCGATCTGGTGCTGACCGCCGACAATGGCCTGCAACCGATCCGCTGGATCGGAAAACGCAGCGTATCGGGGCTGGACAGGTTGGCACCGATCCTGATCAAGGCCGGCGCCCTGGGCAATTACCGCGATCTTCTGGTGTCGCCGCAGCACCGGATGCTGGTGCAGAATTGGCGCACACAGGTCTATTTCGGCAAGTCACAGGTTCTGGTCGCCGCAAAACATCTGGTGAACGGCAAAACCATAAGGCCAGCCCCGCGCAGCAGCATCACCTATGTGCATATGGCCTTTGACCAGCACGAGATCATCTTTGCCGAAGGCTGCCCCAGCGAGAGCCTTTTCCTGGCCGACGAATCCATGGCCGCGCTCGGCGCTGACGCATTGGCAGAGCTTCGTGATATCTTTCCGGACATGCGCCGGGATGCGCCTTCTTCAAAGGCCGCGCGCGCCTTTCTGCGCGGATGGGAAGGCACATTGGTGGCCTGATCTGCTCTGCGGCACGTCGCGATCAGGCGAAGGCGGCGCCCGGTCGGATCATGCCGACCTCGATACCCCTCCGGTTCAGGATTGGCGGGTTCAGAAATCGACGCGTTGCGGGATGACCGGCATCCAGCACCCCAAGACGTACCAGGATCGCGGCAATCGCGCATTCCGCGCCGCGGGTGGTGCCATCGGTGATCTTCAGCGCCACGCCCAGCCTGCGTTCGGGTATGATCGCGATGAAAAACGCCTCGGCCCCGGTTTTCAGCGCCACGCGACCGTTCATCGCCCGCATCAGAAGCGTGCAGGCTCGGCCTTCTCCGGCGACCAGTTCGGGAAAGGCGACCATGGCTTGCACCAACCGGGCAGCGGCCCCTTCCTGCGCCGAGGCACCATCCCGTGCGGCGGCAAAGAAAGCCATGGCGCGGGCCATGCCATGCAGAGAGGTGGCGAAATTCGGGGCGGAACAGCCGTCGATCCCGTAGCCGGGGCTGGCCTCTCCCGTGATTTCTTCGAACGCCTCCAGACAGGCGCGCTGCACCGGATGATCAGGGTCCACATATTCGGGCCCGCCGCCCAGATGGCGGTTCAGCGTCAGAAAGCCCGTGTGCTTGCCAGAGCAGTTGTTGTGGATCTGGCAGGGTTTTTGGCCCGCCCGGATCAACGCATCACGGGCCGGCAGGTCGTCAGGCTCTTGCGGCCCGCAGCGGAAGTCATCGACGGTGCAACCGATATGATCCAGCCAGGCTTTCACCCGGTCCGTGTGGATCGCCGCCCCATTGTGACTGGCGCAGGCCAGGGCCAGATGTTCGGGCCATAACCTGGCGGCATCCGCGGCGCCGCTGGTGATCAAGGGCAGCGCCTGCAACATCTTGGAAGACGAGCGCGGCATCACCACCGCTTGCGGATCCCCCCAGGATTCGACGATCCCGCCCGCGGCGTCACAAATCACGGCGTGACCGTGATGAATGCTTTCCAGAAAGGGCCCGCGCCATATTTCGGCCATGGGAACAGGGGGGGTCATCGATTGCTCCTTTGTAAACTCTACGCGATCCCGGGGCGGGTCTGTGCAATTTTCCGCCAACAGCACTTTCGCATGTGGCAGCTTTCAGGCTATTGTTGCAAGGTCGAGAAGGACATGGGTCAAGCGCGAATGCCGAAAACGGCGGGCCTGACCCATCGCGGAATTGAGGCACGTACGGCTTGGAGGCTGGACAGATGACATCAAGACTGGCGCGCGGATGGCTCCGCGCAAGTGTCGGGGCGATGATGGCCCTCGCGGCGACCGGAGCATGGGCGCAACAAACAAGCACCAATCAGGTTGCGGCCAAAACGGACTGGAGCGTCTTCGAAGACGCGGACCCCAAGGAATGCTGGGCCGTGTCGTCGCCCAAGGAAACGGTCAACACAAGAGACGGGCGTGTGGTCGCCGTGCAGCGCGGGGAAATCCTGCTGATGACCTTCTACCGCCCTGCGGCAGGGGTCAGCGGGCAGGTGACATTCACCGGCGGCTATCCCTTCGCCTCGGGATCGACCGTGAACCTGAACATCAATGACACGCAATTCGAACTCTTCACCGAAGGCGAATGGGCCTGGCCGGCCTCGGCCGAGGACGATGCCAAGATCATCGCCGCGATGAAGGGCGGCTCTTCGGCGATACTGACCGCGCGCTCGGCGCGCGGGACGGTGACCAAGGACAGCTTTTCGTTGCTGGGCTATACGGCCGCCACCGAAGAGGCCGCGCGCCGCTGCCAGTGACACGCAAGCGCGACGGAATATGGGCAGCCCCCGGATGGGGCTGCCCTTTCGCGTTTGAAACTTGGCTTTGGATTCGCCGCGCGAATCCTGTATGACCCCGCTCTGTTTCCAAGCCCGCTCTGTTTCCAGGAATGCAAAGCCCATGACCGCCACCGCCCCGATCACCCAGGATGTGATGACCATCCCGCGCAAGCTGCCCGACGGGCCCGTCAACCTTGTCGGCCTTACACGTGATGCGATGCGCGCGGCACTGATTGCCCATGGCACCCCGGAAAAGCAGGCGAAGATGCGCGTGGGCCAGATCTGGCAGTGGATCTACCAGAAAGGTGTGCGCGATTTCGACCTGATGACCAATCTGGCCAAACCTTACCGGCAAGAGCTGGCACAGCACTTCACCATAGAAGTGCCCGAGGTCGTGACCCGCCAGCTATCCGAGGATGGCACCCGGAAATATCTGGTCCGCATCGCAGGCGGCCATGAGGTCGAGGTGGTCTATATCCCCGAAGAAGGGCGCGGTACGCTGTGCATCTCCAGCCAGGTAGGCTGCACCCTGACCTGTTCCTTCTGCCATACCGGCACGCAGAAACTGGTCCGCAACCTGACCGCCGCCGAGATCATCGGCCAGGTCATGATCGCGCGCGACGACCTGGGCGAATGGCCCGAACCGGGGCGCAACCCCAAGGACGAAACGCGGCTTCTGTCCAACATCGTCCTGATGGGCATGGGAGAGCCGCTTTACAATTTCGACAACGTGCGCGACGCGATGAAGATCGCGATGGACCCCGAAGGCATCAGCCTCAGCCGTCGCCGCATCACCCTGTCCACGTCGGGCGTGGTGCCGGAAATCGCGCGTACCGCGCAGGAAATCGGCTGTTTGCTGGCCGTCAGCTTCCACGCCACCACGGACGAAACCCGTGACAAGCTGGTGCCGATCAACAAGCGCTGGAACATCGCGGCCCTTCTGGACGCGCTGCGCGAGTACCCCAAGGTGTCCAATTCCGAGCGGATCACATTTGAATACGTGATGCTGGCCGGGGTGAATGATACCGACGAGGATGCGCGCCGCCTGGTCAAGCTGATCGAAGGGATTCCCGCGAAGATCAACCTGATCCCGTTCAACGAATGGCCCGGCGCACCTTACAAGCGGTCGTCGAACAACCGCATTCATGCCTTTGCCGACATCATCTACAAAGCGGGGTATGCCAGCCCGATCCGCACCCCGCGCGGCGAAGACATCATGGCCGCCTGTGGACAGTTGAAATCGGCCACGGAACGCGCTCGCAAGACGCGCGCCCAGATCGAATCCGAGGCCGGGTTGCGCTGACATGGCGTTTCTTGATTGCCGAGGCATTGCTTCGGCGATGCCCATCAATCCGCCCAGCCTGCCTTAATTGTTTCGCAATGCCCTGCAATTGCCCTGATCTGGCAGAATTGACGCCAAGATTCGGGAACAGATTGTTTCCTGTAGAGACGCCTTACAGGAGCCACATAAAATGTCCGTCATCCAAGCCAGCGACGCCTTCATGGCCGCCCAAGTCCTTGATCTGGTGCTGAGTGAGCGCCGCAAGGCGTTGTCCCCGCGCGAATGGAAACACCGCCTGGCCGGTTACGGCTACCGACTGATGCAGTCGGATGAAGGTGTCGTTGTCACCAGCATCCGCACAGGCAGCGCCGTCTGCGCGGTTCCGGGTGAAATGTCGGTCTGATACCAGCTCGCAGTATCAGGCCGCGCAAACGGGCTCGAAACCCTGGGGGGAAATCCCGGGCCCGAAATCCTGGGGGCGACTTGGGCGGGAAACCCTGGGGGGAAATCCTGCGCCCGAAATCCTGGGGGAAGACTTGGGCCGGAAACCCTGGGGGGAAATCCTGCGCCCGAAATCCTGGGGGAAGACTTGGGCCGGAAACCCTGGGGGGAAATCCTGCGCCCGAGATCACGGACCCGCATTGCTGCAGGATGTGATGCCTACTGGCTGATACGCGCCAAAATCAGCGGGTCCTGCCGATCGTTGGAAAACAGAAGCAGGGCGCCTGTGGGGTCGATGTCAAACCGGCTGATCCGTTGCAGGTCGGCAAGAAACAGTCCCTCCTGTTCCATCAGGTCTGGAACACATGCCATTCGCGTGGCCCCTGCGGGCCCGATGCTCAGGCCCTCGCCGCTCAACTCGAAGGCCGCATTATAGCGATTGCAGCCACTGCGCCCGGCCAATCGCCGCGTGACCGCATCGAATTCCAGCGTGACCAGCGAACCGTCCACAAGGCTGGAACCGCTGATCTGCTCGACGATCCATTCCACACCGGCAAGCAGATCCATCGACTCGCCCCCGCAGCCTTCCAGAACACTGTCCTGCGTGGTCACACTGACCGTCTGGGGAAAAGGCGTGCCTGACATCAGGTCATGGCAGATCACGTCGGACAGGCGCAGCACCATGCCCTGGGCCGACATGTCAAAGACGAAGTCCGCACCCACCAGCGCCGCCGGTGGCAGTTTGGCGCGCAAGGGCATCTGCCCGATATTCGGGATCAGCTCGACCATTCCGCCGACGATCGTCAGCGACCAGAACGGTTCTGTCCCGCGGGCACGATAGGGCTGTTCGGGCTCGGGCGGAACGGCCACGCATTCCGGCAGGACCTCGCCTTGCAACGACACCAGCGCGGTATCCCCCCTGGACTGATAGGAGGTGCCGGGGTCCGCCGGGTCTTCGAAGGTCATGCCCGAAGCGGTCGGAGCCCGCAACAGCACCAACCGATCCGCATCGGTTTCAAGCACGGCGCGATCCTCGAAGAACCCGATCTTCAGCCGCGCCTCACCGCAGCGCAGCGTGCTGGCGAATCCCATCGGTTGATGGCGGCTCATGATGACCTCGCCCAGCGCCACGGGTGCCATCCCCGCAGCCACGACAATCGCATCGCTGACCCAAAGCGGTTCGCCATCCAGGACCACTGCCGCGCGTATCGTGGCGCCAACACCGTCGGGCAGCGTCAGCGAGAACGGCAGCGGCACTTGCTTCCCGCCAGACTGAAACCGCGTCTCTGCCAGGGGCGTGTCCTGCAACCCCCTTGCCTCGATCACGATCTCTGCGCCGGGCGGCAGCGCATCGCGCGACAGGTAGGTCAGGGCACCATCGACATTGCGGGCTTCGGCAACGCCGCACAGCATCGCAAAAGCCAGAACAGAGATACCGACGATGCGCATCAAGGCAGACCCTTTCGAAGATCCCTGCAAGTCTCGCGCAATATAGATCAGCGGCGGGCCTGCTCAATGCCCTCCCGGCGCTGCGGCTGCTTTTTTGGCCGACCCTTCAGCACCCACGGAGGGCCGGTCAGCGCCCCGGAATGGCCTCGCGCTTTTCGCCAGCGCCTTCCCATTCCGCCATGGCGGCGATCGCTTCATCGGCGGTCTCGACATAGCGGAACAGCGACAGATCCTCGGCCGAGATGGTGCCCGCCTCGGCCAGCGCCTCCCAGTTGATGATGGTTTGCCAGAAGTCCTTGCCGAACAGAAGAAACGGCACGCGTTTCATACGGCCTGTCTGGATCAGCGTCAGACTTTCGAACATCTCGTCCAGCGTGCCGAAACCGCCCGGAAAGACGCAAACCGCATTGGCGCGCATCAGGAAATGCATCTTGCGGATCGCGAAATAGTGGAAGTTGAAGCACAGGTCGGGCGTGACGTATTCATTGGGCGCCTGTTCATGCGGCAGCACGATATTCAAGCCGATCGAAATGCCCCCCGCCTCACGTGCGCCGCGGTTTCCGGCCTCCATCACACCGGGCCCGCCACCCGTGGCAATGATGTTGCGATGCCCGCCTGCAACAAGCGAGGCTTCCGTCACCAGATAGGCGAAACGGCGCGCCTCCTCGTAGTAGCGCGACAATGCCGCAAGGTTCTTGTTGGATGCCTCCGATGCCTTGTCCGGGGCCGGGATACGCGCGCCACCGAACAGAACCACGGTGCTTTCGACGCCATATTCGTCCAGCAGCATCTGCGGTTTCAGCAGTTCCAGCTGCAAGCGGACCGGGCGCAATTCATCCCGGCACAGGAATTCATTATCGGCAAAAGCCAACTTGTAGGCAGGCGAGCGTGTCTGTTCGGTCTCGGGCACGCCATGGGCCGTCTTGATGTCCGTATGCGCGTCCCGAAACGGGCTGCTGCGGTCTTCTGTCATCGTGGTCGCTTTCCTGAAGGGGCTGAACCGGACCTATCAAAGCGCGCGCGGCAAAGCCAGTGACCTGTGGCCGGGTCCCGCCCTGCACACGCGATGCCGTTGCGATTGCGCGCGGCGGCACTTGGCCTTATAGGCGTGGCGAAACATCGTTCATTGACCGGAGAGCCCGCCATGTCCAACGCCGCACTCGAAACCGCAATCGAAGCCGCCTGGGAAGCCCGTGACGGCATCACGCCCGCCACCAAAGGCGAAGCGCGCGACGCGATCGAGGCCACGCTGGACGCGCTGGACAGCGGCAAGCTGCGCGTGGCCGAACGTCAGGCTGACGGCCAGTGGCATGTGAACCAGTGGGCCAAGAAAGCCGTGCTTCTGGGGTTCCGCATCAATGACATGGAAGTGCATGATGGCGGCCCGCAGTCGGGCGGCTGGTGGGACAAGGTCGACAGCAAGTTCAAGGGATGGGAAGCGGCTGACTGGAAATCCGCAGGGTTCCGCGCCGTTCCCAACTGCGTCGTGCGCCGCTCGGCCTATATCGCGCCGGGCGTTGTGCTGATGCCGTCCTTCGTGAACCTGGGCGCCTATGTGGACAGCGGCACGATGGTCGATACCTGGGCCACGGTGGGCAGCTGCGCGCAGATCGGCAAGAATGTGCACCTGTCGGGTGGCGTGGGGATCGGCGGCGTGCTGGAACCGATGCAGGCCGGCCCCACGATCATCGAGGATAACTGCTTCATCGGCGCGCGTTCCGAAGTGGTCGAAGGCTGCATCGTGCGCGAAGGCTCGGTCCTGGGCATGGGTGTGTTCATCGGCAAATCCACCAAGATCGTGGACCGCGAAACCGGCGAGGTCATGTATGGCGAAGTGCCGGCCGGTTCCGTCGTGGTCGCAGGCTCGATGCCCTCGAAGAACGGCATCAACCTTTACTGTGCCGTGATCGTCAAGAAGGTCGACGCACAGACCCGCTCGAAGACGTCGATCAACGAGCTGTTGCGTGACTGACCAACCCGAAAAGCCGAAAAAGAAGCCATCCCGCCAGCAGGTCTATACCCTGCTGGTCGAGGTGGGCCGCAAGGATGGTGACGGCTTGCCGCCGAAATCCACCGGCGCGGCGCTGATGATCTATGCCTCGGGCGTGGATGAGGCCGAAGCCGTACGCGAGACGGTGGCGATCCTGAAACAGGCAGACATGGCACCGCTGGATGTGACCGGCTATGGCACCCTTGAGGAACGCCTTGCGGATGGTCAGGAGATCGACGAGGACGAACGCGCCCTGATGGCCCGCGCCTTGGACGAAAACGCCGTCATCGTGGCGCAGATCACCCCGTTCGAAGACTGAAACCTGCCTTGCGAGCTTAGGCCGCCCGGCGTTCTGCCAGGGTGATTGCCTCGTAGGCCCGCAGCACCGGATAGGCTGAAACAGCATGGTCCGGCAGGCGCGACCGCTCGGATCCGGCCAGAAGACTGGCCGCCAGCCGGGCGGGATTGCGCCGTATCCGCCCGATGAAAAGACTTTCAAGGGGCGCGCCCGCCGCAAGGATCGCCTCGTGTCCGGGCAGCAGAACCTGGCCATAGGTCGCCGTCGGGCCTGTCGCGCAGAAATGGGCGGCCGTGCGATTGACGAGGTGTCGCGCCGGGACCAGCACGAATTCCTGGTCAAACAGGTATTCAACATCGGACCCGCCGATCACCAGCCGCTGTTCAGGCGACACGACGATATCCTGCTGCAAGCCGAAATAGGGTGCGCGCAACCGCACGGGGCGGAACATCCCGCGCGCGGGTACTGTGCGACGCAGCACCTGCAGCACGGGCTGGGTATTGCCATCCGCCAGCCGCATGACATCGCCCCGCTTGATCGCACCCAATGGCTTGTAACCATAAGTCGTGCACAGGGGCACACGCGCATCCAGGGTCGGCAAGGGACCCACGGGTTCGATCCGGGTCGAGACGGCGAAATACGTGACATCGGGATCCATGGACCGCATCGCAGGCGTCATCGTGACCGCATGCACATCGCCCAGCAACAGCGGCGGGGGATCGCGGAACTCGGTCAGGAACTGCCCGGGCGTGTTGAGCTTTTCAACCACAAGCCGCCCCCAGCGGGCCGGCGCATCCCAGGAATAGCTGATCCGCAATGTCTCATCGCCACCGACGGCATCATGCTTGACCACGCAGTGACACGCATCGCTTCCCTGGAACACCACCAAGGCGATACCGCCGCCGGGCAAGGCCCGCAGCGACAGGCCGCGCCGCCAGGGGTGGGTCTGATCCCATTCCAGCAGGGTCTGGGGCCGTCCGTCAGGTGCAAGACGCGCCTCCATCAGCAGCGTCCCCCGCATCAGAAGCGCCTGGGGGTCGTTGCGATGCAAGGCGGTTTCGGACTGGCCTGCATCACAGCCAAGACCTGAAGAGGAAAACCGCGGATCCGCCGGGTCTGAAATCGCGATCCATGCCATGTCAGGCCACCATTCTTTCGGTCTGCAGCAATCGGGCCTCGTAGCAGCGCAACATGCGGCGGGCAGCCGGGCCATAGCCCTGCCACGTCATCGGATCCAGGTCCGGCAAGATCGTCGTGATCTGGTCGATGACTTCAGCCTCGAATGACCGCACGATCTGCGGCCCCGGCAGGAAGCTTTCGGTCTCAAGACCTTCGGAAAAGACAACCTGGTGCCGGTCGAACAGGATATGGACATAGTCGACCATGCCGCCTTCGATCCGTCGCACCGATCGATCATTGACCAGATCTTGCGCCGCAACCAGAACCTCGCGTTCGCCGAAAAGAACCTCGGCCAGACTGTCGCGGATCAGAATGCGATGCAGCGGCGACACCATCAGGGCGCGATGGTCGCCAAAGGTATTGGCCGCGATCAGGATAGGGGCATGACTGTCCAGGGCCTCGACCCGGCGCCGGCCGATCCAGCGCAGAGGCTGCGGGCCGTCGTCCTTGGTCAGCACCAGATCGCCCGGCATCAGGCTTTCGACGGGTACCTCGCCCTTCGTGGTCAAAACCATCGTGCCGGCCACGAAACAGGGCACGGAATCGACAATCACGAAACCGGTGTCGGTCTGTCCGGTACTGCTGGCCACCGTGTAGGTGAAATTCGCCACCTCGACATTGCCATCGCCGACAAGGGTCAGTGTCCCGTCGGCGTTCACCGTGATCTGCTGACCCGTCCCAAGGGTCAGGACACTGCCCGCCACCACGGCCTGGCCATTGATATGGGTGATGGTCAGCACACCGCCCGTGGCATTCACGTCATTGTCAAGAACATCGATCACCACGGTGCCGTTGGGATAGATCTCGGCCATATCCGTTTGCGCGACCAGCACGGTCTGCACCGAATTTCCCGCGATCAGCACATTGGTGTCGTATTGCGAATCAAGCACATCCGCGATGCCGATACGGATCGAATTGACCTGACCGGGGTTGACCACCATCGTCAGGGTCATGGTGACGGTGAAGCCGTCCATCTCGGTGTTGTAGGGGCTGCCGACGTTCGAGATGAAAAGGTTCTGGTTGCTGCCCCCATTCAGGTTGTTGGGGTCGACATCGCCATCGCCCACCGCCAGTTCGACCTGCTGGCCGTTAACCCAGACCCCGAAGAAATCCTGATAGGCGCCATTGGCGAACTCGGGATATTCATCCGAGGAAAAGACGAACTGCATCGTCATCAGGTTACCGGTGGGGATGAAGTCCACATCCAGCCAGGCCGCGTCAAAGGTGCTGGTTCCGGCGGCCGCGTTGAACTGGGCATTGTTGTTGATGCCCGCTGTATCGGTACTGCGTGCGGTGCTCTGGTTGGCCTGGGTCGGGTTGGCATTGGTTCCCCCCGCCGCATTGGTGAAATCCGTCGCTCTGCCGGTCGACAGGATCACGCCTGTATCGCTTGGCGTGACAAAGGGCGATACGCTGTCGCCATTGCTGTAGATCCCTGAGGATCGCGCATCGCCAGTGTAGCTTGCGCTGACAACCGTGACGCCGTCGCCGAAGATCTCGTTCGCCATCTGCAAGGCAGAGGCATTCGTGTTCACAGGTAATTTGGATGCTGCAACCATTTACGTCCTGCCCCACTTTGCCAGAGAACAGGACAGCAACAGATCACACGGCCGCATTTCACGCGACACGTACCACGTGCCGGTCAGGACCGGCACCTTCGTTGATCGGGACCACGTTGGATCCTGCTGCTTGTGACCTGCCTCGGGTCTTATTGATTGAGGACGATCTAACACTTTCATCGCAGCACTGTTAACAACCTTGCAGCCACAGACCCGCTATCGCCATGAAATTGCGCCTTTTCTGACACATACATACAATCGGGGATGGTTTGCCGTTGCTGCAAAAGCAGTCTATCGATGGGCAACGCCACGAAAGGATGCCGCCCATGGCCCAGACCCATAGCAACGCGCCCGCCGCGATCGACCCCGCCGACCTGACCGTGCAACTGATCCGCTGCCCCTCGGTCACGCCCGAAGAAGGTGGTGCGTTGGTGCTGTTGCAATCCCTGCTGGAAAGCGCGGGTTTTACCTGCACCCGCGTTGATCGCGGCGCAGTGTCGAACCTGTTTGCCCGGTGGGGCGCCAAGGGGCATCCACATACATTCGGCTTCAACGGTCATACGGATGTGGTGCCGCTGGGCGATGAAGCGTCCTGGACCGTGCCGCCCTTTGGTGGGGTCATCAAGGATGGTCAGATCTGGGGCCGGGGCGCCACCGACATGAAATCGGGCGTCGCGGCCTTTGCCGCCGCCGCGATTGATTTCGTGCGCCAGACACCGCCCGATGGCGCGGTGATCCTGACCATCACCGGCGACGAGGAAGGTGACGCCGTGGACGGAACAACCGCGCTGCTGGACTGGATGCGCGACACAGGCGAAGCGATGAGCGTGTGCCTTGTGGGCGAACCCACCTGCCCCGAGCGCATGGGCGAGATGATCAAGATCGGGCGGCGCGGATCGCTGACCGCGTTCTTCACCGTGACCGGCGTGCAGGGCCATTCCGCCTATCCGCACCGCGCCAAGAACCCCTTGCCCGCCATGGCGCGCCTGATGGACAGGCTGTCCAGCCACGAACTGGACAAGGGCAATGATCATTTCGATCCCTCGACCCTTGCCGTGGTGACCATCGACACCGGGAACCCCGCGACCAATGTGATCCCCGCCCAATGCCGCGCCAGCGTCAATATCCGCTTCAATGACATCCATTCCGGCGCCAGCCTGACCGACTGGCTGCGCGCCGAGGCTGACAAGGTGGCCGCCGAATTCGACGTGCAGGTGGCGATGACCGTCAAGATTTCCGGCGAAAGCTTCCTGACACCGCCCGGCGATCTGTCGGACATGGTCAGCGCGGCGGTTCAGGCGGAAACCAACATCGTGCCGGTGCTGTCCACTTCGGGGGGCACCTCGGACGCGCGCTTTGTCAAGGATCACTGCCCGGTGGTGGAATTCGGACTGGTGGGACGCACCATGCATCAGGTCGATGAACGGGTCGAGATTGCCCATATCCACCAGCTCAAGGCGATCTATTCCCGTATCCTGCACAGCTATTTCCGCTGATCCGGGTCTGCGGTGATTTCAGGGGGCCGCATGTAGGGAAGAAGGCGATTCCCCATGACGGCCCCGCGCACCTGTGATAACCGGACAAAATGAGCCAGCTTCCCACCAAGGCCGAGATCCTGAACTGGATCGCGGACCACCCGACCCTCACCGCCAAACGCGACATTGCCAAGGCTTTCGGCATCAAAGGTGCTGCGCGGATCGACCTCAAGCGCCTGCTGAAGGAGCTGGAGGACGAAGGTCATCTGGCCAAGCGCAAAAAGACCTATCGCGACCCCGATCGCCTGCCCCCTGTCAGCATCGTGCAGGTCGGCCCGCCCAATGCGGAAGGCGACATGACGGCCCGCCCGCTGGAATGGACCGGCGAAGGACCCGAACCGCGCATCCTGATGATCGCGCGCGCCACGGACCCGGCCCTGGGTGAAGGCGACCGCATTCTGGCGCGCCTGACCGAAGTACGCGGGCAGACATATCATTACGAAGGCCGACTGATCCGCCGTGTCGGCACCAATCCGGCAAGAGTGCTGGGCGTGTTCCGCAAGACCTCGGAAGGGGGGCGGATTCTGCCCATCGACAAGGGTGACGGCAAGGAATGGCTGGTGCCCGAAGGCGCCACCGGCGGCGCCAAGGACGGCGAGCTTGTCGAGGCAGAGCAGGCCGGCCCCAAGGCCCGCATGGGCCTGCCGCGCGCCCGTGTGATCAACCGGCTGGGTGATCCGTCAGCGCCCAAGGCCGTATCGCTGATCGCCATCCACCAGCACGGCATCCCCGACGACTTCCCCGACGAGGTGATCGCCGAGGCGGACAGCATGAAGCCTGCGGGCCTGAACGGGCGCGAGGACATGCGCGACATGCCCCTGATCACGATTGATCCCTGGGATGCACGCGACCATGACGATGCCTGCTGGGCCCATGCCGATGACGATCCCGCCAACGCGGGCGGCCATGTGATCTGGGTCGCCATCGCCGATGTGGCGCATTACGTGCACCCCGGATCGGCGCTGGACATCGAAGCCCGAAAGCGGGGCAATTCAAGCTATTTCCCGGACCGTGTCGTGCCGATGCTGCCGGACCGTCTGTCAGGCGATCTGTGTTCGCTGCACGAGGGCGTGCCGCGCGCCTGTATCGCCGTGCGGATGCAGATAGACGCCGAGGGGCAGAAGATCGGGCACCGCTTCGTGCGCGGGCTGATGCGCTCTGTCGCCTCGCTCAACTACCGCGAGGTTCAGGAGGCCCGTGACGGCACCCCGAACGACAAATGCGCGCCCCTGATGGATCTGGTGATCACCCCGCTCTATGGCGCCTATGACGCGCTGGTGAAGGCGCGCGCGCGCCGGCAGCCGCTGGATCTGGACCTGCCCGAACGCAAGGTGATCCTGTCGGATGAGGGCAAGGTCACATCCGTCAACTTCGCCGACCGGCTGGACGCGCACAAGCTGATCGAGGAATTCATGGTGCTGGCCAATGTCGCCGCAGCCGAAACCCTGATCGCGCGCCGCTCGCCCCTGCTGTTCCGCGTGCACGAGGAACCCAGCCCCGAAAAGCTGGAAAGCCTGCGCGACACGGCCGAAGCCGCAGGGCTGGTGCTGGCCAAGGGGCAGGTTCTGAAAACCGCGCATCTGAACGCGCTTCTGGCCCAGGCCGAAGGCACGGATCATGACGAGCTGATCAATATCTCGACCCTGCGCGCCATGACGCAGGCCTATTACAGCCCGTCGAACTTCGGCCATTTCGGACTGGCGCTTCAGGCTTACGCGCATTTCACCTCGCCGATCCGGCGCTATTCGGATCTTGTGGTGCACCGGGCGCTGATCTCGGCCCACAAATGGGGCGATGACGGCCTGAGCCATCACGAGATCGACCGGCTGGAGGCGACCGCCCAGCATATCAGCGAGACCGAGCGGCGGTCGATGATGGCCGAGCGGGACACGAATGACCGCTATCTGGCGGCCTTCCTGTCCGACCGCCTGGGTGCGGAATTCAGCGGGCGCATCAGTGGCATCGCCAAGTTCGGGGCCTTCGTGAAACTGGATGAAACCGGCGCGGACGGACTGATCCCGATCCGGTCCCTGGGCAGCGAATATTTCCACTTTGACCGCGACAGGGGCACGCTGATGGGCGCGCAGACCGGCCTGACCATCGGACTGGGCCAGCGCGTGCGCGTCAAGCTGACCGAAGCCGCCCCCGTCACGGGCGGCATCGCGCTGGAACTGATCAGCATCGAGGGCCGTGACATGCCAAAGGGTCCGCCCGCCTCGCGCGGCAAACCGCCCAAGCGCGCCCTGGGCAAGGCAAAACACAAGGCAGACAAGCTGAAACGCAAGGCCAAACGCAGCCGTTGATCCGGCCATCGGCGAAACCTTGCAGCAGGCGTGACGTGCCCTACAGAACGCTTTTGTAATCGCAGGCGCTGCGCTACCATGTGGACAAAAGACCAAGCACAAGCGGGGCCGAGCATATGAGCATGAAATTCCTTATTCCACTGTCAGGCGTGATCCTGATGACAAATGCCGCCTGCGCGGGTCCGGTCGAGCGATCCTTGCGCCCCGAGGCGCGGCCTGCCGCCCTGTCTTCGGTCCAGCAGACCTCTGGCACCTCGACGCGCCAGGAGGTGCCGGCCGCAACGCGCGCGGCCTTCAATCGCTGGATCGACGGGTTCCGCGGGCGGGCCCAGGCCCAGGGCATCAGGGCCGATGTGCTGAACCGCGCCTTTGCCGGTATCAGCTACAATCCGCTGGTCATTGAACGCGACCGCAATCAGGCTGAATTCACCCGTCAGATCTGGGACTACCTGGACAGCGCCGCCTCGCCCGTACGTGTGGCAAACGGGCAAGCCGCGTTGCAGAAGCATCGCCGCACCTTGCAGGCGATCGAAGACCGCTTCGGTGTGGAGAAGGAAGTCGTGACAGCCGTCTGGGGCCTGGAAAGCGCCTATGGCGAGCGTCGCGGCACGATGGATATCGTGGAATCTCTGGCGACGCTTGCCCATGACGGGCGGCGCGGCCCCTTCTTCGAGGCGCAGCTGATCGCAGCCTTGCAGATCATCCAGGCCGGCGACGTCGATCCGCGAAGCATGACCGGCAGTTGGGCAGGGGCGATGGGTCATACCCAGTTCATCCCGACATCCTACCTGGCTTATGCGGTGGATTTCACCGGCGATGGCAAGCGTGACATCTGGTCGGATGATCCCACCGATGCGCTGGCCTCGACCGCGGCCTATCTCAAGCGGTTCGGCTGGACCAAGGGCCAGCCCTGGGGCGTCGAAGTGCGCCTGCCACGCGGCTTCAACGCGGGCCTGGCCAAGCGGGACATCAAGCGCGCGCCATCCGATTGGGCCGCGATCGGCGTGACCGACATGAACGGGCGCGCCGTGCCCAATCATGGTGCGGCCGCTATCCTTCTACCCGCGGGCGCATCGGGCGCGGCCTTCATGATCTTCGACAATTTCGCGGTGATCGAACGCTACAATCAGGCGGATGCCTATGTGATCGGGGTTGGTCACCTGTCGGACCGAATCAAGGGCGGCCCCGAGATCCAGACCCCCTGGCCGCGCGGCTACAAGCCTCTGTCCTTCGACGAACGGATGGAGATGCAGCAGCGCCTCCAGGCCCGCGGCTTCGGGATCGAGAAGATCGACGGTATCATCGGCCCCAACACGACCGAAGCCATTCGCGCTTTTCAGATGTCGGCGGGCGTCACGCCCGATGGTTTCCCCAGCCAGGACCTGTTGGCCCTGCTCAAGCGGTAGCCGCCGCGACGGATCAGGGGCGGCGGTCCTGGCCGCCCCATTGAGATGAGTATTTCTGGAAAGATGAAGCCGGCACAGCCATAATCCTTGCAGAACCGGGTGCTGGCGGGTGTAGCATGGGCCCATGCCGCGCAAGAACCCTTACCGCCCCTTCATCCCGGACCCGGCGCAGATGGCGCTGGCGCCGGCTGTATCGGGCAATGCCATCAACGGGCTTGGCGAGGATGCGCCGCGGCCCGCGCGCGTGGTCTACTGGGCGCCGGATCCTGACACGATACCCCATGGCGCAATGCAGCGCTGGTTCTATACCGTCGATCCGGGCGCGGCCCCGATCGTGGCGGCGCGGGCCGCGCGGCAGGTGATCCTGAACGCACCGCTGGCTGATCTGGCGCCTGAGCCGGTGGAGCGTGCCCCCGAGACCTGGACTGCCCTCCTGGAACGGTTCGTCGAAGACGGATTTTGCGAGAAAACCGGCGTGGCCGTGATGGACCCGGCTTGGGTCTATGAGGGGCAGGACATTGCACAATCGCGGGTGATCGTGCTGGGCGTTCAGCATGATTTCGACGCGATCAGCGCCGCACCCGAGGCCCTGGCGGGGGGCGAGGTGATCCGCCAATACGGCCGCGCGGCGGGCGCGGCCAAGGCCGTGGCCAGCTGGCTGCGCCAGCAAGGATGGGCGGCGGAGCCTGTGACCGGCCCGATGGCGGGCAAGCTGTTGCTGATCCCGCCCGCGCTGGCCTGTGGCTTTGGCGAACTGGGCAAGCACGGGTCGATCATCGACGCCGAAATGGGATCGTCCTTTCGCCTTGCGGCGGTGCTGACGGATGCGCCCTTTGCCCCGACCCCGCCCCAAACCCACGGGGTCGACGCATTCTGCACCAGTTGCCGCATCTGCGAGGATGCCTGCCCGCCCATGGCGATTGCCCCCGAGAAGCAGACCGTGCGCGGCGTGGAAAAGTGGTACGTGGATTTCGACCGCTGCCTGCCCTTTTTCAACCAGACCAACGGTTGCGCGATCTGCATCGCCGTCTGCCCCTGGTCGCGCCCCGGTGTCGGCCTTAACCTGGCGGCAAAGCTGGCCCGGCGCGCGGCGCGGGTGCAGGGGTCAGCAACGGACGCAGCAACGCCAGCGGATGCGCCCTGAGCGACAGGCGCATGGCGACGTAATCCTCGACCACCTCCTCGCCCAGGGTCATTGCCGGCAGATGGGCAGCGGGTTCCACGATCCCCTCGCCGTCCATGTCCAGCGCGAAGAGCGGCAGGGGCGCATCGGCGGTCAGGGCCTTGGCCTCCCATAGGGCCTGGCGACGGGTCAGGCCAAGACCCGCGAAGGCATCGGCCTCGGCCAGGCGGGCCACCACCGCAGGCGCCAGCCCCGCGCGGCGCCAGACATCGGCCACCGAGGGATAGCCATTGCCCCGCGCGGCGGACAGCCATGCGGCATCATCCTCGCGCAGGCCCTTGATCTGACGAAAGCCGAGGCGCAGGGCCAGCCCGCCCAGACCGTCAGGTTCCATCACATTGTCCCAATAGCTGTGGTTCACACAGACGGGGCGCACCTGCACACCATGTTCGCGCGCATCGCGGATGATCTGCGCGGGCGCGTAAAAGCCCATCGGCTGCGCATTCAGAAGCGCACAGGTGAAGATGCCGGGGTGATGGCACTTGAGCCAGGCCGAGGCATAGACCAGCAGCGCGAAACTGGCCGCATGGCTTTCGGGAAAACCGTAGCTGCCAAAGCCTTCGATCTGGCTGAAACACCTTTCGGCGAAATCCATGTCATAGCCGTTGCGCGCCATGCCCCGCAGGAACCGTGTGCGGAATTCGGACACGTTGCCATGTTTCTTGAAAGTGGCCAGCGAGCGGCGCAAACGATCCGCCTCGTCCGGGGTGAAACCTGCGCCGATGATGGCGATCTGCATCGCCTGTTCCTGGAACAGCGGCACGCCCAGCGTCTTGACCAGCACGTCGCCCAGCGCGTCAGACGGAAATTCCATCCGTTCCTCGCCATTGCGGCGGCGCAGATAGGGATGGACCATGTCGCCCTGAATGGGACCGGGGCGAACGATGGCGACCTCGATCACCAGATCATAGAAACAGCGCGGCTTCATCCGGGGCAGAAAGTTCATCTGCGCGCGGCTTTCCACCTGGAACACGCCCACGGAATCGGCGCGGCAGAGCATGTCATAGACGCGCGGATCCTCGGGCGGCAGGGTCGCCAGCCGGTGGCGCGTGCCGTGATGCTGCGCGATCAGATCGAAGGCCTTGCGGATGCAGGTCAGCATGCCAAGGCTGAGGATATCGACCTTGAGGATACCCAGCGTGTCGATATCGTCCTTGTCCCAGCAGATCACTGTCCGCCCCTCCATCGCGGCATTCTCGATCGGCACCAATTCATCCAGCCGCCCTTCGGTGATGATGAAGCCGCCGACATGCTGGCTGAGGTGGCGGGGAAAGCCCACGATCTCGTGGATCAGGGCCATGGTGCGGGCCAGGCGCGGCTCGGTCGGGTCAAGGCCGATCTCGCGCAGGCGGGCATCCTCGGTTCCCGACATGCCGTAGAACCCCCAAAGCTGCGAACTGAGCGCGGCGACTGTGTCCTGCGACAGGCCCATGGCGGCGCCCACCTCGCGGATGGCGCGCTTGCCGCGATAGTGGATCACGGTGGCGCAAAGCCCCGCGCGGTGGCGACCGTAGCGGTCATAGATATGCTGGATCACCTCCTCGCGCCGTTCATGTTCGAAATCCACGTCGATATCGGGGGGCTCGTCGCGGGCCTCGGAGACGAAACGCTCAAAGACCATGGTGCCGATTTCAGGGCTGACCGACGTGACGCCAAGGCAATAGCAGACCACCGAATTGGCAGCCGATCCACGCCCCTGGCACAGGATGCCACGCCCGCGCGCGAAATCGACGATGTCATGCACGGTCAGGAAATAAGGCTCGTAGCCCAGCTTGGTGATCAGGGTCAGCTCATGCTCCAGCATCCCGCGCACGCGATCCGGCGCGCCCTCGGGATAGCGCCAGTCCAGACCGGCCAGGGCCAGGCGGCGCAGGCGGGCGGTCGCCGTTTCGCCGCCCGTCACCTCGGACGGGTATTCATAGCGCAATTCGTCCAGCGAGAAGGTCAGACGCCCCGCCAGCGTGCCGGCCCGATCCACGGCATCGGCATGCGGGCCGAAAAGGCGGCGCATCTCGGCCTCGGATCGCAGGCGCTGTTCGCCATTGGCCAGCGCCGCGCGGCCTAGCCGGTCGACCGTGGTGCCGGTCCGGATCGCGGTCAGCACATCGGCCATCTGGCGGCGGCGGCCTTCGTGCATGATCGGCCTGGCCGAGGCGAGGGTGGGAATGCCCAGATCGGCGGCCAGCCGCGACAGGCGGTCGAAACGGGCGCGATCCTGCCCGTCATAACGCGGGGCCATCACCAGGTGCATCTGACGGGCAAGGCCGCGCGTCAGGCCGCGCGCCAGCAGCAGCCAGTCGTCGGCGCCGCTGTCGGGCGTGGTCATGTGTGGCGGGTGCAACAGCAGGTGCAGCCCCGCGGTCTGCCCCTCCAGATCGGCCAGCCGCAGATCACAGCCGCCTTTGGGTGCGCGGCGGCGGCCCAGCGTCAGCAGACGGCACAGATGTGCCCAGCCGGTCCGGTTTTCGGGCAGGGCGGTCATTACCAGACCTTCGGCCAGATGCAGCGTGGCGGCGGGGATCAGCCGCGGGCAGGTGAAGCGTGGTCCCTGATCATCCGGCGCGCGGGCGGGATCGGGCGGGCCGATCACACCATGGGCCGCCTGATGCGCCTGCCGCTCGGCGACCTGCCGCGCGATCTCGCGCGCGCTGGCATGGGCGCGCACGATCCCGGCCACGGAATCGGCATCGGCAATGGCGATCGCCGCTATCCCCAGGCTGGCGGCACGCTGCATGTACTCCTCGGGGTGCGAGGCCCCGGTGAGGAAGGTGAAATTCGAGGTGATGCACAGCTCTGCAAACATGTCATGGCAGAGTATATTCACGTTTTGTTCTTTTTCGAGTCCTATCATCGAGGCTATCTGCGACATCTGGCGCAGATGAGTATTTGTGGAACGATGAAAGGAACTGCCCTTGTCAGGCTGTCGGGCGCAGGCGCATCAAAAGGTAGATATTGAACCGGGCAAAATTCTCGCGGTTGCGCATCTGCTGGTTCAGGCGCTGATCAAGGCGTGCACGCTTGCGTTCACTGATCAGCGCGCGGATCGCGCGGTGCAGCACCCAGCGCAGGCGGGGCTTGTGGCGGGCAAGATCCTGGTCGACACGGGTCAGACCGTAGCCGAACACGTTGAACAGGCCCTGCTCGATCTCGACAGAGGGGGCGGCGGAGAGGGTCACGTCCTCTTCGCTGACCACCCTGAGCGGGAGAGAGGCCAGCGTCTCGCGGAAGGCGGCGATGCGGTGGCCGCCGCCCACGGGGGCCAACATGCGGTCGCCGGTATATTCAGGGCTGCGGAAGCAATCGGCCACGATGATCTCACCCCCGGGCGCCAGCAGGGTCAGGCATTTCGGCAGCCCCTGATCCAGCGGGATATACTGGAAGCTTTCGGAGAAAAGGCAGATGTCGAAGCTGGCCGGATCGGCCTTGAAATCCTCGAACATGCATTCATGCACACGCGCGGCCGGCGCATTGGCGCGGCAGCGCCCGGCCAGGAAGGGGCTGGGCACCACGATATCGACCGAATGCCCAAGGGCCAGCAGCTTTTTCGCGGTCTCGCCCGCGCCACCGCCGATATCAAGGATGCGGCAGGGCCTGTCCGGCAGCAGCGCGAACAGCCGGTCAGTATAGGCTTCCTGTGCGGCACGCAGATTGGCGGCGCTGACCTGCAGCCCGTCCCACAGCCCGTAATGCAGGTTTTCCGCACCCGTCAGCCATTTGGTGAATGCCAGCCCGACATCAAGGCCGATGGCCTGCGTATTGATCTTGTTCTTTCCCATAGGCGGCAGTTAGCCCAAACCGGGCGTTCTGGGAAGCATGTTTCCACAGCGCCCGCACGATTGCGCCGGGTCCGTGGCGTGATCAGATCAGCGATTCGAATTCTGCCAGCACTCGGGCATAGACCTCACGCTTGAAGGGCACGATGTGATCCACAAGATCGGAAGGATCAAGCCAGCGCCATTCCGAAAACTCCGGATGGCTGGTCAGGATATCGACCTGATCGTCGCTGCCATGGAACCGCATCAGGAACCATTTCTGGCGCTGCCCCCGGAACTGGCCCTGCCAGATGCGCGGCACGATCTCATGCGGCAGATCATAGGGGATCCAGTCGGCGGTTTCGGCGACCACCGTCACAAGATCAGGCGTCACGCCGGTTTCTTCCCACAATTCGCGCAGAGCGGCCTCCCGCGGTTCTTCGCCCTGATCGATCCCGCCCTGGGGCATCTGCCAGGCGGGCGTGTCATTATCCAGGCGCTGGCCCACGAAGACCTGGCCAAGCCCGTTGGCCAGCATCACACCCACGCAGGGGCGGTAGGGCAGGCGGGCGATCTGTTCCGGGGTCGGTGCCATGGTGTGCAGTTCCAGTCGTCTTGGGCGCCCCGCAGCCCGAAGGATGCGGGGCAGTTTGCGTGATCAGCGCATCGGCCCCAGCGCCGAGAGGCCCTTGAGGATGTCCAGCGCATAGGCCAGCTGATAATCATCTTCGCGCAGCTTGGCGGACAGTTCGGCCTTGGCGCGATCTTCCTCGATCTGGCGAATCTGGTCCTCGGTCAGGCTGTCATTGTTCAGAGAGCCACGCAGATCGGCCTCGGAACGGCTGGGCGCGGCGCTTTCCTCTTCCTCGGCAGAGGCAGGTTGCCGGCGCGGCTGCTCCACCAGGATGTCGGGCGAGACGCCCAGCGCCTGGATCGAACGGCCCGAAGGCGTGTAGTAGCGCGCGGTCGTCAGACGCATCGCCCCTTCACCGCGCAGCGGCATCACCGTCTGCACGGACCCTTTGCCGAAACTCTTGGTGCCGATCACGACGGCCCGACGATGATCCTGGAGCGCGCCGGCCACGATCTCGGAGGCAGAAGCAGAGCCGCCGTTGATCAGAACGACAACCGGCTTGCCCTGGGCCAGATCGCCCGGCGTGGCGTTGTACCGCTCTCCATCCTCGGGGTTGCGGCCACGAGTCGACACGATTTCCCCTTTTTCCAGGAAAGCGTCCGAGACGCGGATCGCCTGGGTCAGAAGACCGCCGGGATTGTTGCGCAGATCCAGAACGATCCCGCTGATCGCGTCGATCCCACCCGCTTCGGCAATCGCGTCAGACAGACCGGATTCAAGATTGCTGTAGGTCTGGTCGTTGAAGGTCGTGACCCGCAGCACCACGGCCTGCCCCTCGGTACGGGTACGCACCGCCGTCAGCTTGATCGTATCGCGAATGATCGACACATCGAACGGCTCGGCCGTGCCTTCACGCAGCACGGTGATCACGATTTCGCTGCCGACAGGGCCGCGCATCATGTCAACCGCCTGATCCAGCGTCAGGCCCAGCAGACTTTGACCATCCACATGGGTGATGAAATCGCCCGCCTCGATCCCGGCGGCATCGGCAGGCGTGCCGTCGATGGGCGAGACCACCTTGACGAAGCCCTCTTCCTGCGTGACCTCGATCCCCAGCCCGCCGAACTCACCACGGGTCTGCACGCGCATGTCGGCGGCATCTTCGGGCGACATGTAGCTGGAATGCGGATCAAGCGATGTCAGCATGCCGTTGATCGCCGCCTCTATCAGCTCGTTGGTATCAACCTCTTCGACATATTGCGCGCGGATCCTTTCGAAAATATCGCCGAACAGGTCAAGCTGCTCATAGACGCTGCTGTTTTTCGATGACTCCTGCGCCAGAAGCGGTGCTGCCAGCTGCGTTGTGGCCAGGACTCCGGCTATCGTCCCGCCGATCGCAACCATCACGAACTTGTTCATACCTAATCGTCCTCTCGCGTTGCAAACCATGCTTCCGGGTCCACCGGCGCATTATCCTGCCTGACTTCGATATAGAGCGTTTCCGAGCGCCCTGTTCCAGTCCCATTGCCTGAATTGGCAAGAATATCGCCAATTTCCGCATCCTGCCCGCCCATCAAGCCAAGGGGACTGCCTGCGGGGATCACTTCTCCGATGCCACCATAAACCACATCCAATCCGGCAAGCACGAAAAGAGTGCCGGATTGCGGCTCCAGAATCATCACGTTTCCGTAGTCCAGAAGCGGTCCGCGATACCGTATCGTGGCCGCTGTCGGCGCAGAGACCAGCGCGCGTGGCCGGGTGGCCAGCAAAAGACCGGGCCGCGTGATACCGGCGGCATCCGCCTCGCCCGCGCGGCGCAGGATCTGGCCCTGGACCGGCAAGGGAAGTTTTCCGCGCATGGCGGATATATCGGGAAGCTCGCTGCGATCCTCGTCTGTCGTGATCTGGGACAGCCCGCTGGCAAACCCTTCCAGCGTTTCTGTCGAGGCGATCAGAATGGCCGTCCGCACAGGATCGGCGGTGAAGCGGCGCGGCAGATCGGTGCGATCCGCCACGGCCTGCGACAAGGCGGTACGCGCCTCCTGCACACCGTTCAGGCCAGTCTGAAGGGTTTCGGCCGCATTCTGCTGCAACAGCCGCAGGGTCGAGATTTCCTGCAACTTGCGGCGCAGATCATCGGCGCGCAGGTTCAGCGCAGGCGTCACATCGGCCAGGATCATACCCGCCCGCGCGGTACCCATCGGCCCTTCGGGATGCAGCAGCATCACCGGCGAAGGGCGGCTTCCCATGCTTTGCAGAACACCCAGAAGCTGGGCGATCTCATCCTCGCGCGATTGCAACTCGCGGGTCAGACGCGCCTCGCGCAGGCTGGCACGGCGCAGGCCGTCGCGCATCGCCTCAAGCCCGTCCTCGAAGGCGGCGACCGTTTCGGTCAGGGCGCGCACCCGGTCGCGGGCTGATTCCGCCGCATCAAGCTGCCGCGTCGCCTGATCCAGACGTTCTGCCGCGGCCTTTGCCGCCTGGCCGGCCTCTGCATCGCCGCCCGTTTGCGCCCGCACGGGTGCGCCGCCCAGGGACAACGCAGAGATCAGCAGCACAAGGGCAAGATGTCGGATCATGCGATCAGGCTTTCCCCTGTCATCTCGGGCGGCTTGGGCAGATCCATCAACTGCAGAAGCGTGGGGGCCAGATCAGCCAGCCTGCCAGGTTTCAGCCGCGCGCCCGCAGGTCCCCCGATCAGCGCCACAGGCACCGGGTTCAGCGTATGCGCGGTATGCGGCCCGCCGGTGTCAGGATCGACCATCAGCTCGCAATTTCCGTGATCGGCGGTCACGATCATCGCACCGCCCACCTCGTCCAACGCGGCCAGGACACGGGCAAGCCCCTGGTCCACGGCTTCGCATGCGGCAATCGCGGCCTTCAGATCGCCGGTATGCCCGACCATGTCGGGATTGGCGTAATTCACCACGATCAGATCGTAATCGTCATGGATCGCCTGCACGAAATGATCCGTCACCTCTTCGCAGGACATCTCGGGTTGCAGATCGTAGGTCGCCACCTTCGGTGACGGCGCCATATAGCGATCCTCGCCTGTTTCGGGCTGTTCCTCGCCACCGTTCAGAAAGAAGGTGACATGGGGATATTTCTCGGTCTCGGCCAGACGGAACTGGCGCTTGCCGTGCTTGGCCACCCATTCGCCCAGGGTGTTCACAAGCTCGCGCGCGGGGAACACCGTCGCCATGTAGGCGTTGTGGCCCTCGGAATATTCGACCATGCCCAACAGCGCGGACCACGCCGGGCGCTGGCCGGCATCAAAGGCGTCAAACCCCGGCTCACCGATGGCGCGCAGGATTTCCCGCGCCCGGTCGGCACGGAAGTTCAGGCAAAAGAACCCGTCCCCATCCCTGGCGCCCGCGTAATCCCCGATCACGGTGGCCGTGATGAACTCATCGGTTTCCGAGCGGTTGTAACCCGCGGTCACGGCGGCATGGGCGCTTGCGGCGTGCAGCCCCTTGCCATGCACCATGACTTCATAGGCTTCGGCCACGCGTTCCCAGCGGTTGTCGCGGTCCATGCTGAAATAGCGCCCCGTCAGCGTGCCGATACGCGCCCCCGCCGGCAGGGCCGCCTGCAGGTCTTCCAGATAACCATAGGCGGATTTCGGCGCAACATCGCGCCCGTCGGTCACCGCATGGAGAACCACGGGCACACCGGCCCCGGTGATCGCCCGCGTCGCGGCAAGAATATGGCTGATGTGGCCATGCACCCCGCCATCCGATACCAGCCCCATCAGATGCGCCACGCCGCCGGATGCCTTCAGCGCCGTGATGAAACCCTGCAAGGCCGCGTTGTTGAAGAAACTGCCATCTTCGATCGCAAGGTCGATCTGACCCAGATCCATCGCCACCACACGTCCCGCACCGATATTGGTGTGACCCACTTCGGAATTGCCCATCTGCCCCGTCGGCAAGCCCACATCGGGGCCATGGGTGATCAACAGGTTGTGCGGGCAGGTCGCCATGATCCGGTCGAAGGTCGGCGTATGGGCCAGTGCGGGCGCGTTCGCCTGCCGCTCTTCCCGGTGGCCCCAGCCGTCCAGAATGCACAGCACTACGGGTTTCGGGGTCGTCATCGTCCAAGTCTCCTGCCTGATACGATGCCTCTTAACCCTTTGTGGGCCGAGGGTGAACCGCTTTCGCGCGCCTGCGACCCCATGCAGCGACGGGATCGCCGTTGCGGGATCTGGCGCCGCTGGGTCAGTTCGACGTCCCCATCAGCCCTTCCGGCTGCCCGACGACGACAAAGCTCAATCTCGCGGGGTCCAGCAGGGTACGCGCGACGCGGTTCGCATCCGCAAGCGTGACGGCATTCACCTGATCGTTGCGGGTGGCGGCATAGTCGATGGGCAGGCCGCGCATCTGCATGCCGACGATGATATTGGCAATCGTCCCGTTCCCGTCAAACCGCAGCGGATAGGCCCCGGTCAGGTAGGTCTTGGCATTGTCCAGCTCGTCCTGCGTGATGCCATCCTGTTGCATCCGTGCCCATTCCGCGCGGATCACCTCGACCGCTTCGGCAACCCGGTCATTGGCCGAGGCAACCGAGCCGCCCCAGATCTGCGCCAGGTCACGATCGGCAAGGTAGGTGTAGACGCCATAGGTCAGGCCCCGTTTTTCGCGCACTTCGGTCATCAGGCGGCTTTCAAACCCGCCGCCACCCATGATGTGATCCAGAATGAAGGCGGCGAAGAAATCGGGATCCTCCTGGCCGATACCGGGCTGACCGAACAGCACGACGGATTGCGGCGTGGGAAAATCCACGACATCGACACCGCCGCGAAATTCAGGCGCGGCAGGTCCCGGCAGGGCTGCACCCGTCGCCGGCAACGCGCCCAGCAGATTGTCCAGCAAGGCGCCAAGCTCGGCCTCGGTGATATCGCCCACGGCCGACACGTGAATGCGGTCACGCGCCATTGCCCCTGCATGGGCGGCCACAAGATCATCGCGGGTCAGGGCGCTGACCGTGTCGATCGTACCGTCCAGCGAAGATCCATAGGGATGATCGCCATAGACCAGACCGTCGAACCGGCGCGATGCGATGTTTTGCGGGTTCTTCTCATCCGACCGCAAGCCGGACAGGACCTGCGCGCGAACCCGTTCGATGGCGTCGTCGTCAAAACGCGGCTGGATCAGGGACTGGCGCAGCAGATCGACAGCCGCATCCCGGTTCTCGGTCAGAAACTGCGCCGACACCGACAGCGCATCATCCGAGACCGAGTAACGGAACGACGCCGCAAGCCCGTCACGCGCACGGGCAAAGGCGCGTGCATCCATCTCGCCAGCCCCTTCTTCCAGAAGCGCCGTCATCAGGTTGGTGACGCCGCGCTGTTCCGCCGCCTCGACCGAGGCGCCGCCACGGAACCGGATTTCCAGCGCCGTGAAGGGAATCGCATGATCCTCGACCAGCCAGGCGGTGATACCGCCGGGGCTGACAACTTCCTTGATCTCGATCGCGGCGCGCACCGGCAACGCGGCCAGCGCCAGCATCACGGGCAGAATGAAACGCAACATCACTGGGTCACCTCCTCGGCCATCAGCCAGCCGGTCACGGCCTGCCTGCGGTCCAGCACCATTCTTGCTGCGGCCAGAACGTCATCGGCCGTGACGGCCTGCAACAGGTCGGGCCAGGCCTGCACATCCGCAACAGTCAGCCCCTGCGTCAGGGCGCGGCCATAGCGGTTGGCAATCGATTCCACGTCATCGCGGGCATAGATCTGCGCCGCGCGCATCTGCATCTTGATCCGCTCCAGTTGTTCTGCATCGACGCCGGTGTTCAGGAAATCGGCCAGCACACGATCCATCGCGGCCTCGGCCTCCTCCAGGCTCACGCCTTGGGATGGCACCACGACCACGTCGAACGTGGTCCGGTCCAGCGCGGTTCCGCCGTAGAATGCGCCGGTGAAGGTCGCGATCTGGCTGTCGAACTGAAGCGCCTCGGCCATCACCGATGTCGTGCCTGACCCCAGGACCTCGGCCAGAACATTCAGCGCCGCTGCGGTCTCCTGCGCGCCACTGTCACGCTCGGGCGCCAGGTAGGACCGGCTGACATAGGGCTGGGCCACGCGCGCATCCCGATAGATCAGGCGCCGTTCGGCGGTTTGCGGCGGCTCGCTCGGGCGCAGGCGTTCACGCAGGTCCGGATTGGCCGGGATAGGGCCGTAATGCTGCTCGGCCAATGCGCGCACCGCATCCGGGGTCACGTCACCCGCAACGATCAGGATCGCGTTGTTCGGCGCATAGAACTGCTTGTAGAAGGCCAGCGCGTCATCGCGGTCCAGCGCCACCATTTCATGACGCCAGCCAATGATCGGCACGCCATAACGATGGTTGAGATATTGCACCGCATCCTTCTGTTCGCGGAACAGGGCGGCGGGGCTGTTCTCGACCCGCTGGTTGCGCTCTTCGATGATGACGTCGCGTTCTGTCGCGATCTCGGCATCGTCCAGGCGCAGATTGACCATGCGGTCCGCCTCCATCTGCATCATCAGGCCAAGCCGGTCTGACGCGACACGCTGGAAATAGGCGGTGTAATCGTAGCTGGTAAAGGCGTTGTCGCGCCCGCCGTTGCGCGCCACGGTGCGGGAAAACTCACCCGACTCCATCTTCTCGGTGCGCTTGAACATCAGGTGCTCCAGGAAATGCGCGATCCCCGAGGCCCCGGCAGGCTCATCGGCCGAACCGGCACGATACCAGACCATGTGCATGACGACGGGCGCGCGATGGTCCTCGATCACGACGACGTCCATGCCGTTCTCAAGAGTGAAGGACGTCACCTGATCATCGGCAAGGACGGGCCGGGCCATGGCATGTGACAGCGCAAGGACAAGGCCAAGCGTAACAGCAGACAGACGCAGCACGGTATTCCTCCTGAGGCTGGGTTATCCCTAAATTAGGAAGTGAGGCCCCGGCTGCAACCCGGACTGACGCAGATGTGACGGATCAGCGCCGTTCAGGCGGCGGCGCGGACGGGGTTGCCACCCCCATGCGGCGGAATCGCCGCAACTCGGCATAGGGATCGGTCATCTCGCTGCTGTAGACCTCGTGATAGCGGTCGACATCGCGGAACAGCCGGAACTTGGTGAACCGGGACCGGTTGCGCTGGAACGCGTCATCCTCGGCGGCCAAGGTCATGCGGATATCGCTGGACACGCCATTTCGCGCCACATGCCGCACCATGGCCGCGTCCGAGGCGGCAATCCCTTGTCCGGACAGCGCGGCAGGCCGCCCGCCAAGGGCTGCGACACCATCGGCCAGGGGATTCTGATCGGTCAGGTTGGTGCCGCCCGGCGTCGGCGCAGGCAGGCTTGCCATGTCCGCAGGCATCTCCAGCGGCTTCGCCGGCAGGACCGAAAATTCATCAGGCCCCGCGCCAAAGGCGCGCAGATCGCGCAGCTGCAGCTCTCCCTGCGGTCGCGAACAGGCCGAAAGGGCCAGAACGGCCACCAAGATCATCCCATGCGTCAGACGCATTGCCACCCTCCTGACGTTTCCGTTCCCAGCATTATCCGATCATGCGCCAATCGTCACGGGGCCTTTTTCTCGCCGGTGAAAAGAACCAGCCCCAATGCCCCCAGGAAGATCGAGATATCGGCGATATTGAACGCATAGGGATTCTGGAAACCGCAGCAGGACATGTTCAGGAAATCCGCAACCGCCCCGTAAAGGACCCGGTCCACCACATTGCCCAGCGCGCCGCCGACCAGCAGGCCCGCCGACACCAGGCCCAGCGGCCCCGGCGGCTCCTTGCGGACCCACCACAACACCCCGCCCGAAATGACAAGCGCCACCGCGATCAACAACCATCGCATGTTGTCCGCCGCCTGCGAGAAAAGCCCGAAATTGATGCCATAGTTCCAGGCCATGCGCAGGTTCAGATAGGGCGGAAACACATCGATCGCGCCCAGCACGGCAAGGTCCATCACGTGGACCACAAGGTATTTCACCGCCTGATCCGCGACAAAGATCACGGCCGCGACCCAGAAAATCAGTCTCATGCGCTCTCCTTGCCGCTCGGCTTGTCATCGACGCGATGAAAGCCCGGTTTCTTCTTGCCGAAAATATCCCCGCCGGAGGCATCCCCGCCCCGGCAGGTATGCAACATCACCGGTTCAGTGCCGGAAATGCCGCATGCCCGTAAAGACCATCGCCAGACCGGCCTCGTCCGCCGCCGCGATCACCTCGGCATCGCGCATCGACCCGCCCGGCTGGATCACCGCGGTTGCACCGGCCTCGGCGGCGGTCAGCAGACCGTCGGCGAAGGGAAAGAACGCGTCCGAAGCGACAACCGACCCCTGCGTCAGCGGCGTGGACAGGCCCAGCGCCTCGGCCATGTCCTGCGCCTTGCGCGCGGCGATCCGGCAACTGTCCACGCGGCTCATCTGCCCCGCGCCCACACCCACGGTCGCCCCGTCCTTCACATAGACGATCGCATTCGATTTGACATGTTTCGCCACTTTCCACGCGAACAGCAGATCGGCCAGTTCAGCCTCGCTGGGCGCACGTTTCGTCACGACCTTCAGATCATCCAGACCGATATGGCCATTGTCCTTGTCCTGCACCAGATAGCCGCCCGACACCTGCCGCCACGTCAGCGCGGCCTCGGCCGGATTGGCCAGGCCCGGCGTGATCAGCAGCCGCAGGTTCTTCTTGGCCGCGAAGATGTCGCGCGCGGCCTGATCGGCCCCCGGCGCGATCACCACTTCGGTGAAGATCTGCGCGATCTCCTCGGCGGTGGCGGCGTCCAGCGTGCTGTTCAGCGCGATGATCCCGCCAAAGGCGCTGGTGCGGTCGCAATCGAAGGCCCGCGCATAGGCATCCTTGAGGCTGGTGCCACGCGCCACACCGCAGGGATTGGCATGTTTGATGATCGCGCAGGCCGGCCCGTCGGAGGGCGCGAATTCGCTGACCAGTTCAAAGGCCGCATCGGTGTCATTGATGTTGTTGTAAGACAGCTCCTTGCCCTGCAACTGCTGTGCGGTCGCCACGCCGGGTCGGGCGCTGCCATCCAGGTAGAAGGATGCGGACTGATGCGGGTTCTCGCCATAGCGCAGGCTTTGGGCCAGCTTGCCCGCCACCACGCGACGGCGCGGCGCGGTCTCGCCGATGGCGGCCGCCATCCAGGTCGACACGGCGGCATCATAGGCCCCGGTGCGCGCATAGGCGATTTGCGCCAGCCGCTGCCGGAATGTCAGCGACGTGGCGCCATCATGCGCCTCAAGCTCGGCCAGCAGGGGGGCGTAATCCTCGACATCGACCACGACATTGACGAAGCCATGGTTCTTGGCGGCCGCCCGGATCATCGCGGGTCCACCGATATCGATATTCTCGATGCAGGTCTCGTAATCCGCACCTTTCGCCACGGTTTCCTCGAACGGATAGAGGTTGACCACCAGCAGGTCGATCGCGCCGATGCCATGCGCCTCCATCGCGGCCAGGTGATCGGCATTGTCGCGCAGCGCCAGCAGGCCGCCATGTACCGCCGGGTGCAGCGTCTTGACGCGGCCATCCATCATTTCGGGAAATCCCGTGACATCGGCCACGTCCTTGACCTCCAGACCGGCCGCGCGCAGCGTCGCCGCCGACCCGCCCGTGGACAGCAGTTCGATCCCGCGCGCCGCCAGCGCGTGGCCCAGGTCCAGCAGCCCGGTCTTGTCGGATACGGAAATCAGCGCGCGGCGCACTGGGTGCAGGTCGGTCGTCATGGTTCTTGGCCCCCGAGGTCGTTCGGCCCCCGCGGACAGGGGCCTAAAGTGTCACATCCATCTCGTCCCGGTTCAGGTCGCGAATACTGATCGGCGTATCCTGCGCCTTGGTCAAAGACCACCGGGTGCGGGTCGCATAGTCCATCACGCGGCCGGATAAAACGATTTGTTTGGTCGCACGGGGGGCAAGGCGGCCTTTTTCCAGGTAAACGCTGGGCTCCAGCGTCATGATCGCGCGGCTGTCATGGCGAAACACCCACAACTCACCGCTTTTCAACGCCAGTGACACGGCCGTGCCGCCCATGTCCAGTTCGGCCTCGACCTCGGGATGCAGGTGAAAGCGGATCGCGAAAGGGATGCCCTGCAGGCGGATCGCATCCATCTGCCTGTCGAATGTCTTTTGCGCCGCCCCGTTCAACGCGATCAGCAAATCCTCGCCCGCCAGCCCGCTGCCATCGAAGGTCAGCTCCAGCGTTCGCGCATGGGTCAGTCCGTGGGTGCGGACATAACCGTCATGCCCCCCCTGGAACCGCAGACCATCCGGCATCTGCGAGATCTCGACCGGCACATCTTTCGGCGCATCCATCAGCCACTCGGCCCGCCCCGACAAGGCGGCCTTGGCCTTGCCCAGTCGCGCGCTGGAATATCCCGCCAGCGTTACGGTGGAATGGCTGGGCGTGGCGCGACCGGCGCGGCGCCATTCCAGGCCAAAGGCAGCACCCGAGCCGCAATTGACCACCACCGGACGCCGCCCGGACGTCAGCTCAAACGCAAGAGTCGAGGCATGGGCATTCACCGAAGCCACACCCGCAGGCGGTGGGGCCGCATCCACGATCACGCTGGTCCGCCCGGCGCCCAACCGGGCAAACCCCATCGAAAGGCCCTCGGGCATGCGGTTCTTGACGCCCGACGCCGCCAGCGCACCGTCCAGCCGCCCCTCCAGTCCGCGCCCCCCGCCATGAAACCGCGCAAGACCTCCATCAGAATGGCGCAGCGTCCGCAGACTGGGCGCGATCCTGTCGATCGCCGCAAGCAAATCCGCAGGCACGGATCGCCCGGCCTCGCCAAGCGCGGCGGCGGCCCAGGTCAGCAGGGTGAAAACCTCCAGCAGTTCTTCGGGATTGCGCGTTGGAATCCCCCCCTGCTCATCGACCTGTACCCGACAGTCGCGCGCCAGCGCCCGCATCGCGGGTTCAACAAGCCGCTCCATCCCCTGCAGGGAAAGGCCCGCATAGATCATGCCGGTCAACGCCTCGATCCGCGGCAATCCGGGCGAGGCCGCGCGCCAGCGCCGCCCCAGAAAGATCGCCTGCTGCGCCAGTGATCGGTAGAACGCCTCGGACTGCGCCTTGTCCCGCCCGCGCAACACGAAAAGCGCGTGATGGATCCAGCGGATCACCCTGCGTCCGGTCAGGTCCGGCGTCCAGCCAGGCCCCTTTCCCCGACCGTAGCGGTCAATCCAGGCCCACAGCCAGTCCTGCGCCAGCGCGCGGGTCCCGGCATCGCCGACCGCCGCCAGATCGTCCAGCCAGCCGAATCCCTGCAATTCTTCCTCGAACAAATCGTCCGGCGCCTCGACCTGCCAGGGCGTGCGCCCCTCGGCCACGACAAGATGTCCTGCGAACAGATAGTTGCCCGCCAGCAACTGGCGCCCCCTGGCAAAACTGCCGATGGTGCGGGGTTCGGGCTGGCTGACAAAGCCGGTGGCAGGGCGCGACAGGGTACTCAGCCGCGCATGAAAGCGGTGCATCCAGCGCTTGCGACGCGCCGAAAAGCTCTCGGATCGGGACATTGCTCTGCCTCTCGCGCGGGTTGACGCGTCTTTGTCGAACCATAGCCCGGCGATCCGCGCAAGTCACCGCCGAATTCCGGCGCATGGCTTCTTCTTGCCGGAAATATCCTCGGGGGTAGACCCGCAGGGTCTGTGGGGGCAGACAGCCCCCACCTTGGCGGCCCTGCGCGTCACATCCGCAGGCAAGCGATATAGAACCCGTCCAGACCACCCTGTTCGGCCCAGACATCAGGCCGCAGGCGCAAGCCACCCTCGGGCGTGATCCAGGCCGGATCGACACCCGGTCGCGCCAGCGCATCGCGATCCACCACAAGACCGGGGTGGCTTTCCAGCGCTTCCTCGATCTGGCATTCGCCCTCGTCGGGCAGCAGCGAGCAGGTGCAATAGATCAGCCTTCCCCCCGGCTTCAACAGGCCAAGCGCATGATCCAGCATCCGCGCCTGAAGGTCGATCAGCGCACCGAAATCCGATCCGTCCTTGGCATGGGGCAGGTCAGGGTGACGCCGGATCGTTCCTGTGGCCGAACAGGGCGCATCCAGCAGGATCGCATCGTAGCGGCCATCATGCTCCAGCGCGTCGCCCACCACCAGCGTGGCCTGCAACCCGGTACGCGCCAGGTTCGCCGCGACCCGCGCCATGCGCGCCTCGGACAGATCCAGCGCGGTCACACGGGCACCAGCCGCGGCCAATTGCATTGTCTTTCCGCCCGGTGCCGCGCACATGTCCAGCACCGCCTCGCCCGGTTGGGCGGCCAGCACCCGGGCGGGGATTGCAGCGGCGGCATCCTGCACCCACCAGTCGCCGCTGTCATATCCCGGCAGTGACGTAACCTGCCCCGCAGCGCCCAGGCGCACCGATCCCGTGGGCAGCACAATGCCGCCAACCGCAGCCGCCACATCCGTGGCAGGGCCGCGCGGGGTCAGGTCCAGCGGTGGCGTGGCGAAATGCACAGCCTCCATCGCGGCAACTGCGGGCGCGCCATATGCCTCGACCAAGGGCGCGCGCAGCCACTTCGGCAGGCGCGGCACCCGCAGCTTTACCCATGCCGCAGGCCCCTCGGCCGCGATCTTGCGCAGCACGGCATTGACCATCCCTTTCAGCGCGCCGGTCCGCTTGTCCTGGCCCACGATCGCCACGGCCTCGTTCACGACACCATGCGCGTCGCCGCCCATGCAGATTTCGACGGTGGCCAGACGCAGCATGTTCCGCACGCTCAGGGGCGGATTCTTCCGCAGATGCCGTTCCAGCAGGCGATCCGCGCGCTCCAGCCCGCGCAGCGTGTCCAACGCAAGGCGTTGTGCACGGGCGCGATCTGCCGGCTCAAGCCGATCCAGTGCACCCGCCGCCAGCAGTTCGGACATCAGCCGACCCTCGCCAGTGATCCGGTCAAGCATCTGATGCGCCACGCGGCGTGGAGAACTTTGGGGGGCGGCCATGGCGTTATCCTTGCTTGCAGGCGGTTGCGCCGTATATCAAGCGATGGTGCCAGAAGGAAGACAGCCGTGACCGACGAGATCCAGAGCCCTGCCCCCCGAGACTTGCCGCCAGCCGCGCAACGCGCCCTGGCCGAAGCCGAAGAACGCCGCAAGACAGCGAAAGCGCTTGAGATGCCGAAAGAGCTTGGCGGGCGCAACGGGCCAGAGCCCGTGCGCTACGGCGATTGGGAGAAGAAGGGCATCGCGATCGATTTCTGATCCGCGCCCGCAGTTTTGCGTCCTTACTGCACCACGAAATCGGCAAAGTCGCCGGCACCGCGATCCGCGATGAAGCGCACCGTCTGGCCCTGTACGCGCACTTCCTGGCAATTCGGGCCCAGATCCGTGCCGCCCCAGTTCAGATCCCGGCAGAAGAACCCGTCCTGCCAGCGCCATTCGCCGGTCACGTCCCAGCCCAGTCCACGCCCGGTGATTTCGCCATCCGGCAGAACCTTCAGTCGCACGACGATGGGGCCATAGCCTTTCAGGCGCAGGTCTTTCCCCGCCACGGTTGACAGGAACGCCGACTGATCCGGGATCGGCATGAATTCCTCGGCCACCGACGGAACTGCCGCAGCGCCAGCAAGGGACATGGTCAGAACAAGGGCAAAGGGTTTCATGGAGATCGGCCTCATATGAGTTGAGCAGCATTACCGGAATATACGCAAAAATCGCAGATTCGGATCATTCGGCGCCTCACAAACCCGCGAGGCTCGGCCAAAAACTGCCGATCGGACAGCCGACATTACACAACCGCGCGCGGTCAGTGAGCGTTCAGCCCCAGGACATCGACCATGTCGTATTCGCCCGGGTGACGCCCCTGCCCCCAAAGCGCGGCCTTCAGTGCGCCCCTGGCAAAGACCCCGCGATCGGTTGCGATGTGGCGCAGGATGACCCGCTCGCCAGGAGCGGCGAACATGACGTCATGCTCGCCCACGATATCGCCGCCGCGAATGGCGGAAAATCCGATGTGGCCGCGCTCACGCGCACCGGTGATCCCTTCGCGGGCGGCGTCGCGCACATCCTCAAGCCGGACACCGCGCCCGATGGCCGCCGCCTCGCCCAGCATCAATGCCGTGCCGGAAGGGGCATCGACCTTGCGGTTGTGATGGGCCTCAATCACCTCGATGTCGAAATCCGCGTCCAGCGCGGCGGCAACCCGCTTTGTCAGCTGGACCAGCAGGTTGACACCCAGAGACATGTTGCCCGCCCGCACGACAACGGCATGGCGCGCCGCCGCCTTGATGGCGGCCAGATCATCCTCGGACAGGCCCGTGGTGCCGATGACATGCACGGCGCGCGCCTGTGCCGCCAGTGCCGCGAATGCGACCGTGGCTGCAGGGCTGGTGAAGTCGATCACCGCCTGGGCATGGCGAAACGCCTCCAGCGGATCATCGGTGACGGTCACGCCCAGTGCGGCCCCCCCCATGGCGGTACCCAGGTCCTGCCCGATCCAGTCATGGCCCGCGCGTTCCACCGCGCCGACCAGACGCGCCTGATCGCTGTCCGTGATGGTCTGCACCAGCATCCGGCCCATCCGGCCCGATACACCCGTCACCACGATTCCCGGCTTGTCCGTCATCCCGCTCACCTCGTCTGCCCGTTTCCGCATCTGCCGTCCCTCATATCCAAGCAACCGCCGCTTGGCAAAGCCTGCCGGAACGCTTAGATGGGCGGCATGGTAAAAAGCACATCTTCCTCTAGTCCGGGCCAACGACAGCTGCGCGTGGGCGAACTCATCCGCCGCACCCTGTCCGAGGTGCTGCTGCGCGGCGACGTTCATGACCCTGACCTCAACCGCATGTCCATCACCGTGGGCGAGGTGCGCGTGACCACCGATCTGCGCGTCGCCACGATCTATGTCTTGCCACTGGGCGGCGAAGGCAAGGACGAGGTGATCAAGCTTCTGGCCCGCAACAAGGGCGAGTTGAGGCGCATCATCGGCAAGAAGGTCGCCCTCAAGTTCGCGCCCGAGCTGCGGTTCCAGCTGGACGAGACCTTTGACCGGATGGACGAAACGCGCCGCCTGTTCGCGCAGGACGCCGTCCGGCGCGACCTCGACGACTGATGCGCGCGCTGTCGGCGCTGATGGTCGGCCTGGTGGCCCTTGCCGCTTCCCGGGCCGTTGCGCTGGACTGTCGCGAAACCACATATGAAGACGTGCTCTATGCAATCTGCGAGGTCGACACCGCGACAGAACGGCTGGAACTGTTCCTGAACGATCCAACGGGCCGGCCCCATGGTCATTTCAGCGCAATCGACGATGCGCTGGCCGCTTCGGGGCAGACCCTCGGCTTCGCGATGAACGCGGGCATGTATCATCAGGATCGGCGGCCCGTGGGCCTCTACATCGAGAACGGCGAAACCCTTGCGCCGCTGCAGACCCGCGAAAGCTATGGCAACTTCGGCCTGCTGCCGAACGGGTTGCTGTGCCTGACCGAAACCGGCGCACGGGTGATCGAGACGCTGCGCTACCGCGACACCGGGCCGGACTGCCGGTCCGCCACCCAATCGGGGCCGATGCTGGTGATCGACGGCGCGCTGCATCCACGGTTCCTGCCCGACAGCACCTCGCGCTATATCCGCAACGGGGTCGGCACGACGGACGCGGGCGACCGCGCCGTTTTCGCCATCTCGCGCAATCCGGTCACCTTTCACCAGTTTGCCCGCTTCTTCCGCGATGCGCTTGGCCTGCGACAGGCGCTTTATTTCGACGGCAATATCTCGCGCCTGCATGCGCCGCAGATGGGACGCTCGGACAGCGGCTTTCGCATGGGGCCGATCATCGGCCTGCCTGTGCCCAAGGGCGACTGATCCCGCTTCATCGTTCCGCAAATACTCAAAACCCGCAGCAGGCCGTCGCCGCAACGCCAGCGTTTGACAGACCGACGCCCTTGGGCTAGGCCCCGCGCTCTGACAGGAACGGGACAAAGCCATGGGACGCAAGCGCAAGGGTCGTGACATTTCGGGCTGGCTGGTAGTGGACAAGCCCGCGGGCCTGACCTCGACCGCCGTGGTCAACAAGGTGCGCTGGGCGCTGGATGCCAACAAGGCAGGGCATGCCGGCACGCTGGACCCCGAAGCGACCGGCGTTCTGGCCGTGGCGCTGGGCGAGGCCACCAAGACCGTCCCCTATATCACCGACGCGCTGAAAGCCTACCGTTTCACGATCCGGCTGGGACAGGCCACCAATACAGACGATGCCGAAGGCGAAGTGATCGCCACCTCGGACATCCGCCCCGATGACGCCACCATCAAGGAGGCGCTGCATGCCTTTGTCGGTGACATCATGCAGGTGCCGCCGCGGTTTTCCGCCGTCAAGATCGACGGGGAACGCGCCTACAAGCTGGCCCGCGATGACGCCGAATTCGAGATTGCAGCACGGCCCTTGTGGGTCGAGGAACTGGTGATGACGGACCGGCCCGATGCTGATCATGTCGTTTTGGAAATGACCTGCGGCAAGGGCGGCTATGTCCGGTCGATCGCGCGCGACCTGGGCGAGGCGCTGGGTTGCCATGCCCATGTCGTGACCCTGCGCCGCGTCTGGTCCGGCCCGTTCGAGGCAACGGACGGGTTGACGCTGGATCAGATCGACGCCATGGCCCGGACGCCCGAACTTGACGCCCATGTGCTGCCGCTGGAAACCGGCCTTGCCGACCTGCCCGAACTGCGCTGCACGCCGGAGGGCGCCGCGAAACTGCGAAACGGCAATCCCGGCATGGTGCTGGCCTCCGATGTCGAATACGGCGACGAAGCCTGGGCCAGCCTGGACGGACACGCCGTGGCGGTCGGCATCTACAAGGCCGGCGAACTGCACCCGAGCCGCGTGTTCAACCGGGACTGAGGCGCGGCCGCCTTGCAAACCGGTGGCGGGCAAGGCACAACCAAGCCATGATCACACGCGATTTCCTGAAAGGCGACGCGCAGTCCACGGCAGTCTATTCCGACTGCGAACGCTACCGTTACCTGCTGACACGCACCTGGAATGCGACGGGGCCGCGCGCGCTGTTCGTGATGCTCAACCCGTCAACCGCGACCGAGGCACAGAACGACCCCACGGTGGAACGCTGCGAACGCCGTGCCCGCGCGCTGGGTTTCGGCAGCTTTCGTGTCACCAACATCTTTGCCTGGCGCGACACCGATCCGCGCGCGATGCGCGCCGCATCCGATCCGGTCGGGCCCGCCAACGATAAGGCCATCGCCCAAAGCTGTGAATGGGCTGCGGGGGCGCAGGATCGCATCATCGCCGCCTGGGGCACCCACGGCGCCCATCTGGATCGCGGCGCTTGCGTCGAACGCCTGCTGCGCGCGCAACGGCAACCCTTGCATCACCTTGGCCTGACCAAGGACGGACACCCCAAGCATCCGCTCTATATCTCCTATGACCAGAAGCCGATCCTCTGGCCCGCCCATCGAAATTGCTGACCCCATTCCCGAACCGCAGAAAGGACCGCAGATGACAGGCAGCCCCCGGCCACAATCCCCGGACGATCAGGCCGAAGCGATGCGCGCGCTTGCCCGCGAAGTTGCACGTCTGAACGCGCATCGCTTCATCAAGGTGCACAACTCGATCTGGCGGCTGGTGGGGTTCCAGTTCCTGCGGGGTCTGGCCTTTGGCCTCGGCTCGGTTCTGGGGGCCTCGATCCTTGTGTCTGCCCTGGCCTGGTGGGTGTCGCAGTTCGAATTCCTGCCGATCATCGGCGAATGGGCGTCGGAGCTTGCGAAAGAGATCGACCTGAGCCGCGGCCTTGACGGCGGCAGCCAGAATTAACCACGCAGTCAGAACGGATTTGACCCAAACCCTGTCTTCATGGCTGGGTGATGTGGGGTGATCTTTTCTGTGCGGTGCAGGGTTCTTCATGTTGATCTTGACAGGCATCATCGGCCTGATGCTTGCCAGTGCGGCCTTTGTCGGACTGGCGGGCGCATCGGACACCGATGACACCGCGGAAACCGACGGGCAGCCAGACACCGGCCTTGACGCGCCAATGGGCAACGCCGCGACGGCCGGTTCCGGTCTTTCCGACATCATGGATGCCACTGAACTGCCGCCCCTGCCGGACGACAGTGACGAAACCGACCGGATTCTGGCCGGCCAGAGCGGCCCCGACCTGATCGCAGGCGGCGCCGGTGACGACCAGATCGGCGGGCGCCAGGGCAATGACACGCTCATGGGCGCCGAAGGGCGCGATGACCTGCATGGTGCCGAAGGCGATGATCTTGTGATCGGCGGTCCGGGCAACGATCACCTTTATGGCGGCACGGGCGATGACAGCCTGTCCGGCGGCGAGGGCGATGACCTGCTGTTCGGTCAGAACGGTGATGACACCCTGGACGGTGGCCCCGGCATGGACAGCCTGCATGGTGGTGACGGAACGGATCAGCTGTTCGGCGCGGCCGGCAACGATGCGCTGCATGGCGGATTGGGCCATGACAGCCTGACCGGCGGGCCAGGCCATGACAGCCTGTTCGGCGGCGCGGGCCACGACATCCTGATCGGCCATCGTCCCGAGGACGCGGAACAATCCGACGCGGATTACCTGAATGGCGCGGACGGCGACGACACGATCCTGGCGGGCAGCGGTGACATCGCCACGGGCGGGCGGGGCGCAGATCTTTTCCAGCTGGGGCACTGGATCAGGGATCCGGTCGAGGTGGTGGATTTCGACCCGACCGAGGACCGCCTGATCATCATCTTCGACGATAGCAGTGCCGATCCCCCCCTGATCGAGCTGCGCGACGATGACGGTGGATCAGGCCAGGTCAATCTCTATCTGGATGGCGCGCATGTTGCCTCGTTGTCGGGCGCAAACGGCCTGATGCTGTCTGACATCGCGATCCTGGGACAGTCACAGGCAACATGATACCCGTTCGGGAAACGCAACCGGTCCAGGGCCTGCCGCCCCTGACCGGTTGCGATTTCTCCTTTCCAAATGGGGTGATTTCCCCTATACGCGCGCAATCCACGCCGGATTCCCCGGCTGGATATCTCCACGGACCCTGCTGGACGACATCCCGGCTTGTGCCCTCCACCTTTCATTCAAAGGAGACCCCGATGTCGATTACTGTCGAAGAAAAAGCACGTGTGATCAAAGAATTCGCGACTAAAGAAGGCGACACCGGTTCGCCCGAAGTACAGGTTGCGATCCTGACCTCGCGCATTTCCACGCTGACCGAGCACTTCAAGACCCATAAGAAGGACAACCACGGTCGCCGTGGCCTTCTGATGATGGTGGCCCAGCGCCGCAAGCTGCTGGATTACCTGAAGGCAAAGGAAGAGGCCCGTTATCAGGACCTCATCAAGCGCCTCGGCATCCGTCGCTGAGACAAGACACAGGACCGCGCCCCCCAAAAGGGCGCGGTTTTGACATGATCCGATTGCTGTTCCGTCGGGCTTTGCGGCGATGGCAGGATGACTGAAATGGAAGCCAGGGGGCAATACGGCCCCAGATGAAACGGCCAAAGGGGATGGGCCCCGGAGGCCAAGATAGGATACGAGATGTTTAACGTAACGACCAAAACGATGCAGTGGGGCGATGAGACGCTGACACTGGAAACGGGCAAGATCGCCCGCCAGGCAGATGGCACCGTCATCGCGACCCTGGGCGAAACCTCGGTGATGGCTAACGTCACCTTCGCCAAGGAACCCAAGCCGGGTCAGGATTTCTTTCCGCTGACCGTCCATTATCAGGAAAAATACTATGCTGCCGGCAAGGTGCCGGGCGGCTTCTTCAAGCGCGAAGCGCGTCCGACCGAAAAGGAAACGCTGACCGCGCGCCTGATCGACCGTCCGATCCGCCCGCTGTTCGTCGAAGGTTTCAAGAACGAAGTGCTGGTGATGTGCACCGTGCTGTCGCATGACCTGGTGAACGACCCCGATGTGGTTGCGATGATCGCGGCCTCTGCCGCCCTGACCCTGTCGGGCGCGCCCTTCATGGGTCCGATCGCGGGCTGCCGCGTGGGCTATGTGGACGGCGAATACGTCCTCAACCCTTCGGTCGATGACATGCAGAACCTGCGCAACAACCCCGAGCAGCGCCTTGATCTGGTTGTCGCAGGCACCAAGGACGCCGTGATGATGGTGGAATCGGAAGCCTATGAGCTGACCGAGGCCGAGATGCTGGGCGCCGTCGTCTTCGCGCATCAGCAGATCCAGCCGGTGATCGACCTGATCATTGACCTGGCCGAAGCCGCGGCCAAGGAACCGTTCAACTTCCAGCCCGCCGATTACAGCGAACTTTACGCTGCCGTGAAGGCGGCGGGCGAAGACAAGATCCGCGGCGCCTACGCGATCACGGACAAGCAGGCACGCACCACTGCCGTTGCCGAAGCAAAGGCCGCCATCAAGGCCGCCCTGACCGAGGAACAGCTGGCCGATGCCAACCTGGGCACGGCGCTGAAAAAGCTGGAAGCCAGCGTTCTGCGCGGCGATGTGGTCAAGACCGGCAAGCGGATCGACGGACGTGACACGACCACCGTGCGCCCGATCGTCTGCGAAACCGGCCTGCTGCCGCGCACCCATGGTTCGGCCCTGTTTACCCGCGGGGAAACCCAGGGCCTGGTCGTGACCACGCTGGGCACCGGCGATGACGAGCAGTTCATCGACGCGCTGCATGGCAACTTCAAATCCAACTTCATGCTGCATTACAACTTCCCCCCCTATTCGGTGGGCGAGGTTGGTCGCGTGTCTGGACCGGGTCGCCGCGAAATCGGCCACGGCAAACTGGCATGGCGCGCCCTTCAGGCCGTTCTGCCCGCAGCCACCGATTTCCCCTACACGATCCGCATCGTGTCCGAGATCACGGAATCGAACGGCTCGTCCTCGATGGCGTCGGTCTGCGGTGGCTCTTTGTCGATGATGGATGCCGGTGTTCCCCTGAAAGCGCCGGTCGCCGGTGTGGCCATGGGCCTGATCCTGGAAGATGACGGCTCTTATGCCGTGCTGACAGACATCCTGGGTGACGAAGACCACCTGGGCGACATGGACTTCAAGGTTGCCGGCACCGAGAACGGGATCACCAGCCTTCAGATGGACATCAAGGTTGCAGGCATCACGCCCGAGATCATGGAGAAAGCCCTGGCGCAAGCCAAGGACGGCCGTATCCACATCCTCGGTGAGATGAACAAGGCCCTGTCCGGCGCGGCTGATTTCTCGATCCACGCACCGCGCATCGAGACGATGCAGATCCCGACCGACAAGATCCGTGAAGTGATCGGTTCCGGCGGCAAGGTCATCCGCGAGATCGTGGAAGTGTCCGGTGCCAAGGTCGACATCAACGATGACGGCATCATCAAGATCGCTTCGCCCAACGGCGATTCGATCAAGAAAGCCTATGACATGATCTGGTCCATCGTGGCCGAGCCGGAAGAAGGCAAGATCTACAAGGGCACCGTGGTCAAGCTGGTCGATTTCGGCGCGTTCGTGAACTTCTTCGGCAAGCGCGACGGCCTGGTGCACGTGTCCCAGATCGAAAACCGCCGCCTGAACCATCCGTCGGATGTGCTCAAGGAAGGTCAGGAAGTCTGGGTCAAGCTGCTGGGCTTCGACGATCGCGGCAAGGTGCGCCTGGCGATGAAATCGGTGAACCAGGAAACCGGCGAAGAGATCACCAAGGAAGAGGCGGAAGCGGGCGAATAAGCCCCCTTTCACCTTGGAATGGACAAGGCCCCGATGGCAGCATCGGGGCCTTTTTTTGTTTGGCATGACGGGATGAATTGACAGCCTGTTCACCGCTGTTCATGGTTCGCGCATGGTTCCGTTTTTGGTTAACGAGTGAGCGTGTAGCGATGACGACCGAGAGCCTCGAAATAATCCCCGCAGCAGAAATCTATGATGGCGTCCGTCTGAGTACGGAGATGACGCCAGACATGGGCGCCATGTCCGCGCCAAAGGGCGTTGCCCTTGTGCTGCACGGCTTTGACCTGATGAAGAACCATCAACCCGGACAAGCCTTGCTTGTCGCCGTCGACTGGCTGCGTTTCAAGCTGGAAAAACAGGGCTATCAGGTCATTTTCGGGCGCTACAATACCCACCAGTCGTTCATCTATGGCGCGCAAGAGATCGCGGCATACCTCAAGAACAACAACGTTCCCACGAACAACCTGTCGATCTTCGCCTATTCGATGGGCGGTTTGGTTGCACGTCAGATGATCGCAAATGGCCTGAAGCCAAAGCGGCTTTTCACCTATTGCACACCGCATCTGGGAACCATGCTGCATGTGCCCCCCGTCAACCACGGCGCCATGTCCATGATGCCGATCAGCCAGGATCTGGGCAAACTGAACAAGAACGCGACCGAAACGGCCTTTCGCAGCAATATTACGGCAATCGGGTTCAGCCATGCCAACCCCTCGCCGCAACTGCATGACGGCGTGGTGGACATCAATTCGGCCACGGGTCTTGGCCTTGGCTTCGGGCGGCCCGTGCATTGGCTGTCCATGCGCGTCGGGCCGCAATTGCCTCTTGATCCGCACGGTGCGGTACAGAACTTGCCGGACATCGAGCCGGCCCTGTCGATGTTCGTCGGGGACGTTCTGAAAGGCTGACACGATGCTTGAACCCAGCCCCGAGGACCCAAGACGGTTCATGCCGAAGATCACATTCGACGGCTCCGCAATCCAGGTCGAGGCGATTTGCCTGATCGACTGGGACATCACGCTGCTGCTTGCGGGGGTGCAGGCGTTCAAGGATCATCTGCCCAAAGGGGAAGGCGTTGTCACTGCGCTGCCCCTGCCGATGAACCTGGGCGCCTACACCTCGCGCAACCCCAATTTTACGTTTCTCTGTGAAATCGACCAGCGCAGTTCCTTCGATCGCGCGGTCAAGGTGACCGTGTCAGGCAAGCTGCTGAACCAGACCGATTGCACCGACCTGTTCAACGATGCCTGGTTCTTCCAGAAATTCCTTCCCAAGGATTTGGACGACACGACCCGCATGCCCTATGACGACTGACCCTTTCCGGTCAGTCACCGGGATCAGATGATCTCGTCCTCGTCGAAAAGCGGCGCATCTTCCATCTGGGCGGCCACGCCGACCATTGCCGCTTCGGCATGGGCGACACGCGGGGTTTCGGCCACATGGAACAGGGCGTCGCCTTCATTTACCACGGGCATGTTGCTGCGCCCCACGATGATGCCGTTGGACTGCGCGGCAATCTCGATCTCGGCCACGCCGAAAGGATCGGACACCGCGCCCAGCACCATGCCCGGTTCGACCAGATCGCCAATCCCGCGATAGGTCCGCAGCAGCCCGCCCGCAGGCGCGCGGTACCAGCTGGATCGCGTGCAGGTGACGGGTCGCGCACGCAGGCGCGGCACGCCCTTGGGACCGATCATGCCCAGCACCTGCATCACCCGCAGGATACCTGACAGCCCTGCCCGCGCGGCCAGCTCATCGAACCGAAGCCCCTCGCCCGCCTCATAGAGCAGCACATCAACCCCTGCCGCCTCGGCGGCCATGCGAAGGGACCCGTCGCGGAGCTTGGAATGCAGCATCACCGGCGCGCCGAAGGCCTGCGCCAGGTGTTCCAGCCGCGTGTTCCCTGGCGTCAGGCGAATCTGCGGCAGGTTCGACCGCTGCACCGCCGCCGAATGCAGGTCGATCCCGAAATCGGACCGCGTCACGATCTGGTTGAGGAAGATATGCGCCAGGCGCGCCCCAAGCGATCCTTCGGCCGATCCGGGAAAGCAGCGGTTCAGGTCGCGCCGGTCGGGCAGATAGCGCGAATGGTTGAGGAAGCCGAAGGTGTTGACGATGGGCACGGCCAGCAGCGTCCCGGCCATCCGTTCCAGGTTGGGCGCGCGCAGCAGGCGGCGCACGATCTCGACCCCGATCACCTCATCGCCATGGATCGCGGCCGAGACGAACATCACCGGCCCCGGCTTGCGCCCGTTCACCACATGCACGGCCATCGACACCGGCGTATGATCGGACAGGGACGACACGGGCAGATCGACGGTGCGCCGCGTGCCCGGCGGCACCCGCACGCCACCCAGTTCGAAGATCGTGCCACTGCTCATCGCGCGCCCCTTGTCACCCTTTGCCCTTGGTCTTGGTCTGCCCGTCCTTGGCGTTTTTTTCGATGAACGCGATGATCATCCCCGCGATATCCTTGCCCGTCGCCTTTTCGACCCCTTCCAGACCGGGGCTGGAGTTCACCTCCATCACCACAGGCCCGTGATTCGACCTCAGCATATCCACGCCGCAGACATTCAGCCCCATGGATTTGGCTGCCCGGATGGCCGTGGACCGTTCTTCTGGTGAAATCTTGATCGGTTTGGCTGATCCGCCCCGATGCAGGTTCGACCGAAACTCGCCCTCGGCCCCGGTGCGCTGCATGGCCGCCACCACCTTGCCGCCCACGACGATGGCGCGGATGTCGGTGCCGCCCGCTTCCTTGATGAACTCCTGCACAAGGATGTTCACGCCTGCCCCCCGAAACGCCTCGATCACCGATTTGGCGGACCGGTCGGTATCGGCCAGAACCACACCGATGCCCTGCGTGCCCTCCAGCAGCTTGATCACCAGGGGCGCGCCACCGGCCAGCTTTACCACTTCTTCGGTCTGCTTGGGATCATGGGCGAAGGTCGTGACCGGCAACCCGATCCCGTCCCGCGCCAGCAATTGCATCGACCGCAGCTTGTCGCGGCTGCGCCCGATGGCCACGCTTTCATTCAACGGATAGACGCCCTGCATTTCGAACTGCCTGAGCACGGCAAGACCGTAGAAGGTCACGGATGCCCCGATACGCGGGATCACCGCATCGTAGCGCGGCAGTTTCTGGCCGTCGTAATAGATCTCGGGCCTGCGCGAGGCGATGTTCATGCTGCAGCGCAGGGTATTGACGAAATCCAGCTCATGCCCACGCGCCTCGGCCGCCTCTTTCAGGCGCTGATGCGAATAAAGAGCCGGGTTGCGCGTCATCATGGCGATCTTCATGGAAAGGGTCCTTCCGGGAAACGAAAAAAGATACTGCGGTATTGGCTGGCCCGTCAGGACTTGCCCGCGCCGCTTGTTGGTCTGGGGGGGCCAGCCAGATAGGATTTGCCGGCATCCACCAGGATCCCGCGCTTGCGGATGGCTGTGCGGCCCAGGATGATCGGCATCGCCATGGCGGATCGGTCGGCCAGCGACACCTCGATCCGCCAGCGCCGCCCGCCCAGCAAAAGCAGGGTCTCGATGACCAGGCGATCTTCGCCCTGTCCGGACGTGTTCTTGATTTCACGCCGATCCACAAGGGGCGCTTCGCAATCGCGCGCGGTCAGGCCGCTGGCATGCGGTATGTGGAACCGCACCCAATCCACGCCGTCCCGCTGGAACCGCACAACCTTGCTGGCATGCAGCGCAGAGGTGCGCGCCCCGGTGTCGATCTTGGCCTGCATCAGGTCGATCCCCAGTTCGGGCAACGCGATACGCTCGCGCCATCCGATCAGCAACGGCGGCCTGCTCTTGCCAGACTGGGTCTTGCCGGACCTGGTCTTGTCCATGGCGCCTGTTTTCTCCGGCATGTCGTGATCCTGTCTTGGGTCTGGGTCGCAGTCTACCAGTCTGACGCGGCCCGTGCATCCCCCGGCGCGCCGCGTAATCCCGTGCACTGCCTTTGTCCATGACCGGGGTGACATATGCGTGAAAAAGCCCTGCGGAAAGTATGTGCATGGTCGTCTTGAACCAGCAAGGCGGCTGGCTTCTTAAAGCTTGGTGCCGCGCTTTGCCCATTCATCGGCCAGTTGCGCCACGGCACCGAATTCGGTGGTGCAGACCGGCGTGACATCCTTGGGGTGGCTGAACAGAATGGCCCAGCTGTCACCGATCCAGTCATGAAAGGTTATCTTTCCCTGATCGGTGTCCGCCGTGAAATACGGCACGATATCGTTGATACGCAGGCCCGTTTGGGTTTCCTTTCCTGTCATGGCCTCACTTGCATTCTGGGATTGAGATATTTCCTGCGCCACGGATTTTCGCCCCCTCCCTTGCAGCCAATCAGGCAGAGTGACAGAGTGTCGCGAATCCAGTGAGCCGACCTTTGATCCAGTGGATCAGGCCCCATATCGAGACGCAATAACGAAGGAGATCGACATGATCGAGAAACGTCAGTTTTACATCAACGGTGCATGGGTAGACCCGATCGAAGGGCGCGACCATCCCGTGATCGACCCCTCGACCGAAGAACCCTGCGCCATCATCTCGCTGGGTGGCAAGGCAGATACCGATGCTGCTGTTGCCGCGGCAAAAGCAGCGTTTCCGGCATGGATGAACACCCCTGTCGAAGAGCGTATCGCCCTGGTCGAGAAGATGCTGGACATCTACAAGTCCCGTACCGAGGATCTGGCCCAGGCGATGACCATGGAAATGGGCGCGCCCATCGACATGTCGCGCGCCTCGCAGGTGGGTGCTGGCACATGGCATATCACCAACTTCATCACGGCCGCCAAGAAGTTCAAGTTCATCCGCCCGCTGGGCGATCACGCGCCGAACGACCGGATCGTTTACGAGCCGATCGGCGTCTGTGCGATGATCACGCCGTGGAACTGGCCGATGAACCAGGTCACGCTCAAGGTCGTGGCGGCCGCCATCGCGGGCTGCACCATGGTGCTGAAACCGTCGGAAGAAAGCCCGCTGAACGCGATCGTCTTTGCCGAGATCATGCACGAGGCAGGGTTCCCCAAGGGCGTGTTCAACCTTGTGAATGGTGACGGCATGGGTGTCGGTTCGCAGCTGTCCAACCACAAGGATGTGGACATGGTCAGCTTTACCGGTTCGACCCGCGCAGGCATCGCGATTTCCAAGGCGGCTGCGGACACGCTCAAGCGCGTGCATCTGGAACTGGGTGGCAAGGGCGCCAACATCATCTTCGCCGATGCAGATGACAAGGCCGTCAAGCGTGGCGTTCTGCACATGATGAATAACTCGGGCCAGTCCTGCAATGCACCCAGCCGGATGCTGGTGCAGAAGGGCGTTTATGAAAAGGCGGTCGAAACCGCTGCCGAAGTGGCGAATTCCGTCACCGTGGGCAACGCGCATGACGCCGGCCGCCACATCGGCCCCGTGGTGAACGAGGCCCAGTTCAACAAGATCCAGGGCCTGATCCAGAAGGGTATCGACGAAGGTGCACGCCTTGTGGCCGGTGGGACGGGCCGCCCCGAAGGCTTCAACCGTGGTTTCTTCGTCAAGCCGACGGTCTTTGCCGATGTCACCAATGAGATGACCATCGCGCGCGAGGAAATCTTTGGCCCCGTGCTGTCGATCATCCCTTTCGAGACCGAGGAAGAAGCGATCCGTATCGCCAATGACACGGTGTACGGTCTGACCAACTACATCCAGACGCAGGATGGCAGCAAATCCAACCGCGTCGCGCTGCAACTGCGTTCGGGCATGGTCGAGATCAACGGCCAGTCGCGCGGCGCCGGTGCGCCCTTTGGCGGCATGAAACAGTCCGGCAACGGTCGCGAAGGTGGCGTCTGGGGCATCGAGGATTTCCTTGAGGTCAAGTCGGTCGCTGGCTGGGCGGCTGAATAACGCACTGTCACCGCAATGAAAAAACCGCCGTCCGGGATGCCGGGCGGCGGTTTTGTCTTGGCGGCGCCTGCTGGCTTGCCTTTGTGCGATCAGCGTCGCGTCAATCCAGCCTGCGGGCCTCGTCGACCAGCATCACGGGAATGCCGTTGCGGATCGGATAGGCCAATCCGGCGGGTTTGCTGATCAGTTCCTGACGCTCGGCATCGTAATCAAGACGCGCACCCGTGCGCGGACATACCAGCGCTTCCAGCATGCGGCGGTCAAAAAGCGGGCCATCCATCACTGCATGATCTCCTCGGTATTGCCGCCACGCAGGGAATACTCGATCAGGGTGACAAGCGTTTCGCGGCGTGTGGACAGGCACGGGGCCTCAAGCAGGGCCTGCTTGTCCTCAGGATCGAAATCCAGAAGCATGGACAATGAGTTGATCAGCAACTCATCATCCGCCTCTTGCAGGCTTTCCCAATCGGTCTGCAATTCCCGCGCGGTGAAATAGCGCGACAGCAGGTTCATGAAGGCTTCGCGGTCAAAGCCCTTGTCGCTTTCGTCGCGACCAAGATCCCTTTCGAACCCGGTCCATGACACCTCGCACCGGCGATAGGGGGTAAAACCCGTCACTTCCCGGACCACGCGGAAACGGGACATGCCCGACAGCGTGATCAGATAGCGCCCATCCTCGGTTTCAGAGAATTGCGTGACCCGGCCCGCGCAACCGATCTGATGCAACCCGTTCCCGTCGCGTCCGGGGATCGCGTTCGGTTGCACCATGCCGATCAGGCGTTCCGGCGTTTTCAACGCATCCTCGAGCATGGCGAGGTAGCGTGGCTCGAAGATGTGCAATGGCAACCGCGACCGGGGCAGCAGAAGCGCCCCGGGCAGCGGAAACACCGCGATCACGTCCGGCATGTCAAATGTCTTGCCCATACCCTGCGACCTAGACCGGAATGTTCATCAGGCAAATATCATCGACGACAGTTTGCGCCGACCGTTCAGAACCACCGGATCATTCGGCTTGAGCGCCTCGAAGATGGTGAAAAGCTGCTGCTTTGCGGCACCGTCATTCCATTCCCGATCCCGGCGGAAAATCTCCAGCAGCGCATCGACCGCCTCTTCCATCCGGTTCGCAGCCTGAAGCGCAAGCGCCAGATCGAACCGCGCCTGAAGATCGGCCGGGTTCGCCTCGACTGCCGCCATCAGGTCAGCCACGGGACCGGCACCGGCCGCCTGCCGCGCCAGTTCAAGCTGGGCATGGGCCGCTTCCAGCGGGGCCGCCTTGGCGATTTCGGCGGGCGCGCCGTTCAGCACGGCCTCGGCCTCCTCCAGGTCACCCTTCGTGATGTGGCAACGCACCAGACCGGCGTAGGCCGCGACATTCACGGGGTCTTCCTCGAGGATGGCAGCGAAGGTTTGCGCCGCATCATCCACCGCACCTTCGGCCAGCATGGCCTCCGCGGCCTCAATCGCTTCGGCCAGACCGCCATCGCCATCGCCAGCCAGATCGGCCAGCCGTGTGACGAAAGCCTGCACTTCCGATGCCGGCACCGCCCCCTGGAAGGCATCGACCGGCTGGCCCTGCCAGAATGCATAGACAGTGGGAATGGACTGCACGCGCAACTGTGCCGCGATGCGCTGGTTCTGGTCTACATTGACCTTGACCATCTTCACCGCACCTTTGGCGGCCTGGACTGCGGCCTCAAGCTGCGGACCCAGCGTCTTGCAGGGGCCGCACCATGGCGCCCAGAAATCCACGAGCACCGGCACGGTCATCGAGGCATCGACAACCTCGGCCATGAAATCGGCCTCGGACACATCCATGATCACCGCCTTGTCTGCGGCCGGCTGCTTTTGTCCCAGTTCCAGCATCTTCCGTCATCCTTGTCTGCAAATCTGCGTGGCACCCCGTGAGAGTGCATTCATCACCCTATATGGGGTGACATATTCGTGAAATCAAAGGTCAAAGGTCGCAAAGACCGGCGCATGATCGCTGGGCTGCTGCCATCCGCGCGCGGCGCGCAGCACGCGGCTGGAGTGTCCCGCCCCTGCGATGTCCTGTGTGGCCCAGACGTGATCCAGACGACGCCCCTTGTCGGCGGCGTCCCAGTCGGCGGCGCGATAGGACCACCAGCTGTAAAGCTGCCCCTCGGGGATGTCGGCGCGCGTCACGTCGACCCATGCGCCTGATTCCTGCACCTGGCCAAGATGATCAACCTCGATCGGGGTATGGCTGACGATTTTCAGCAGTTGCTTGTGGTTCCACACATCGTCTTCACGCGGGGCGATGTTCAGATCGCCCACAAGGATCGACCGTTCCGGCCGGTCGCCGTGGAACCAGTCCCGCATCTCGGTCAGGTAATCCAGCTTCTGGCCGAACTTGTCGTTCACCGCGCGGTCGGGCACATCGCCCCCCGCCGGGACATAGCAGTTATGGATCACGACGCCATTGGGCAGCCGTGCCGCTACGTGACGCGCATGACCCAGGCTGGCGAAATCCATCTCGCCCATATCTTCAAGCGGCAGCTTGGACAGGATCGCCACACCGTTGTAGCCCTTCTGTCCGCGCGCAACCATGTGGTGATAGCCCAGCGCCTGGAACCCCTCCAGCGGGATCTTGTCCACCGGGCTCTTGCACTCCTGCAGACACAGGACATCGGGGGCTTCTTCGGTCAGCAGCTTGCACACAAGCCCCTCGCGCAGCCGGACCGAGTTGATGTTCCATGTGGCCAGGGTAAAGGTCATGCGCTGCTCCGTTTTCCGTCATTCGCGGGCAGGCCTATCACAAGCCCCGACCGAGGGGGAGGGGGTGCTGTCACCCGAAAGCCGTGACAGCCTTTGACAGAGGGCTCAGCGGATCTGCACGCTGACGGTCTGGCTGATCATCTCGGCCATGGATAGCGTTTCCATGAAGGCGATGTCCGATGCATCACGGCCCGCCGCGATCACGACAAGTTCCGCATCCGACGACATCCCCGTGGCATCCACCATATGCCAGCCGCCCTCAAGCCAGACTTGCGCCACGGCGTGAAAGTCGGGCGGGTTCACATCCGGCCCGTAGACAGAAACATAACGCGCCGGAATGTTCGACGCCCGCGCCAGCGCGCAGACCATATGGGCATAATCGCGGCACACCCCTTCGCCGATCGCGAATGTCTCCACCGCCGAGGTTTCCGCGTTCGAGCTTCCCGGCACATAGCGCAGCGCGCCGCTGACCCAATCGCGGATCGCCGCGATTTTCTGCCCACCCGCAAGGTCGCCGAAATTCTGCGCGGCAAGATCCCGGAACAGGTCCGACTGGCAGAACCGCGACGGTCTGAGACTGGCCATGACATGACCCGGCAGATGATGCAGCAGGTCGGCGCGCAACGACGCAAGCGGACGATGGGGATGGGCCACCTCAACGCTGGCACGATACCGCAGGTTCAGCTGCCCGCCATCGACCCTTGCCCAGATGCGCTGCCCCAACCCGCCCTCGCCATCGACGCGGGTCAAGGTAGCGTTTTCGATATCCAACTGATCGTGCAAAACGGTCTGGCCTGCCATATGCGCCGCCTCGATCGTCAGCCGGACCATCGGATCATCGCCCAGTGCATATTGCATGTTCACATCGATTTCGACGGTCATCAGGTTCCAATCTGCCGGATTTTCGGGTCTGCGGCGTGGATCGCCGCGGCGTGTATCCCGGTCAGGGGTATACACGACCATCGCGCCAATGACAGGGGTAGTGGCGCACCGAACGCCCCGGTGATCCCGAACGCGTCAGATGGAGACCCGTGACAGCAGCGTAGCGCGGTCCACCTTGGCCTTGGGATCGCGCAGCACGACCGAGCCACGGTTCAGCGCCACGAATTCATCGGCCAGGTTATAGGCAAAGTCGAAATACTGCTCGACCAGCACGATGGCGATCTCGCCTTCCCCGCGCAGCGCCTCGATCACGCGGCCAATCTGCTTGATGATGTTTGGCTGAATGCCCTCGGTCGGCTCGTCCAGCAGCAACACACGGGGGCGCGTAATCAGCGCGCGGGCGATGGCCAACTGTTGTTGCTGCCCCCCCGACAGATCCCCGCCGCGACGGTCTTTCATCTCGGCCAATACGGGAAACAGCTCGTAGATGCGGGGCGGAATGACCTTGCCCCCGCGCGGCAGGCAGGCGAAGCCCGTCGTCAGGTTCTCGGTCACGGTCAGCAGGGGGAACACCTCGCGCCCCTGCGGGACATAGGCGATACCCGCGCGCGCGGCCTGGAAGGCGGTCGGATGATCCAGCGGCTTGCCATCCAGCGTGATCGTGCCGCCGGAATAGGGATGCCGCCCCGCAATGGCCTTGAGAAGGCTGGTCTTGCCGACGCCATTGGTGCCCATCACGGCGGTGACCTGACCGGGTTTCGCGGTCATCGAAATCCCGTTCAGGATCTGGCTTTGCCCGTATTTCAGGGTCAGATCGGCAATCTCCAGCATCTCAGCGCCCCAGGTAGACGTCGATGACGTCCTGATTTTTCGTCACATGATCCAGGCTGCCCTCGGCCAGAACCGCCCCTTCATGCAGCACGGTCACCTTGCAATTCAGCCGCCGCACGAATTCCATGTCATGTTCGACGACAACCACGGCCCGCGTCTGTGCCGCACGCACCAGAAGCGCCGTGGTATGTTCCCGTTCGGCAGGGGTCATGCCCGCGGCGGGTTCATCCACCAGCAACAGCTGCGGATCCTGCGCCAGCAGCATCCCGATCTCCAGCCATTGTTTCTGGCCATGGCTCAACTCACCTGCCCGGCGGGGCAAGTCTTCGGTCAGGCCGATCTCATCCGCGATCTCGTCGATCCGTGCGGCCGTGTCACGGCTTTTGCGGTAGAACAGCACATCGAAAGGCCCGCGCGGGTTCTTGAGCGCCATGGCCAGGTTTTCACGCACGCTCTGCGCCTCGAAGACGGTGGGTTTCTGGAACTTGCGGCCGATCCCCTGCCGCGCGATCTGGCTTTCCGACAGATCCAGCAAAGAGATGCTGCGCGGCCCCCAAAGCACACGCCCTTCATCCGGCCTGGTCTTGCCGGTGATGATGTCCATGAAGGTGGTCTTGCCCGCGCCATTCGGCCCGATCACGGCACGCAATTCGGCTGCGCCGATGCTGATCGACAGGTTGTTGATGGCGCGGAACCCGTCGAAGGTGACGCTGACGCCGGACACTTCCAGAAGCGTGCTCATGGCTCGCCCTCCTCGCGGCGCCAGGCGCCCTTGTCGGGGCCGTAATCGCCCTGACGGTCCGGCACGGGTTTCAACACGATCAGGTCAAACAGCCCGCCGATCCCCTTTGGAAAGAACAGCGTGACCGCCACGAATGACAGACCCAGCAGCACCAGCCACCAGTCGGTCCAGTTGATCGTGTAGAACCCAAGGTTGATGGCCGGGGCCGATCCGCCCGTGAACCACGACGACAACAGCGACACGAAGGCCGCGCCGATGACCGCGCCGTAAAGCCGCCCGCGCCCGCCGATGGCGACCCAGACCGCCAGGTAGATCGAGGCGATGGGCGCGATTTCCGCCGGGTTGATGATCCCCGCCTGCGGATAGTAAAGCGCCCCCGCGATAGCGGCGACAACAGCCGTCACGGTGAAGACGAAAAGCTTGTAGCTTTCGACATGGTAGCCCAGGAACCGCACACGGCTTTCGTTGTCGCGGATGGCGCGTATCACGCTGCCCATCTTGCCCGACACGATCCAGGCGAACAGCACATAGCCCAGCCCCAGCGCCAGCGCCGAGGCCCAGAAGAACGCGATCGAGATGACCGATTGCGGCACCGCGTCCAGTCCGGGGATGTTCTGCAACCCCGACAGCCCGTTGTTGCCGCGCAAACCGCTGTCATTCTGGAACAGGTAAAGCGACAGCGCCAGCGTCATGGCCTGGGTGAGGATCGACAGGTAGACCCCTGTCACGCGGCTGCGGAACGCCAGCCAGCCGAAGACCAGCGCCAGCAATCCCGGCACCAGCACGACCATCAGCAGTTGCAGCGCCAGACTATGCGAGAAGGTCCAGATCAGCGGAAATTCAGAGGCTCCGACCACGCCGAAGATCTGGCCGGCGATGGCGTCCGCCACCTCCTTGTCGGTGGGCGGCAGCGCGGCATTGGCCAACGCATCGACCACGATCAACTCGGTCCGTGCATACATCAGCCACATGCCGATGGCATACCCACCCAGCCCGAAGAACGCGAAGTGTCCCAGGGACAGGATGCCGCAATAGCCCCAGACCACATCCATGGCGATGGCGATCAGGCACAGGCACAGCGTCTTGCCCAGCGTCTTGATGAAGGAGGTCGAGATCAGCCCCACGCCCGTCACCTCGGACATCAGCGTGACCGCGATGGTAAAGACCGACAGCGCCAGCAGGAACCACAGGACCGATGGATTTCGCGCAATGAAGGAACGGTTCATGCGCGGCCTCCGTTGCAGCGGGGGGTCAACCCCCCGCACCCCCCGGGATATTTGGGGCAAGAAGAAACGGAAGCGGTTTTTGCATGTGACATGGCGTCAATCCCCCGCCGCGCGGCCCTTGAGGGCGATGATGCCCTTGGGCCGGAACTGGATGAACAGGATGATGAACAGGATCATGTAGGTCTGCGCGGCCAGCGTGTTGCTGGGGTTCAGGAACTCGATCCCCTTTTGCAGAAAGCCGATCAGCGTGGCACCGGCCAGCGTGCCCCAGACATTCCCGACACCGCCCACGACCACGGTCATGAAGCTTTGCACGATATAATCCGCGCCCATTTCCGACGTGACCTTGGCATAAAGGCCGATGGCCACACCCGCGATACCGGCGATGCCCGAGCCAAGGCCGAAGGTCAGCATGTTGATACGGTCAGGGTTGATCCCCATCGACGCCGCCATGCCGGGGTTCTGGGTCACGGCCCGCACCTCCAGCCCCAGACGTGTCCGCTTGAGGATATAGAGCAGCAAGCCAAGAAACAGCAGCGCCAGCACGAAGATCGCCACGCGGATCATGCTGATCGACACCACCTCGTTGAAGGTCAGCGTCCCGCTGAGCCAATCGGGCGAGGTCAGCGGACGCGCCTGCGTGCCAAAGATGTTCTTGGCCAGCTGTTGCAGCGCGATGGAAATCCCGAAGGTCGCCAGCAGCGTTTCCAGCGGACGATGATAAAGCCAGCGGATCACCAGCCGTTCCATCGCCACGCCCGCACCGAAGGTGACCGCAAAGGCCAGCGGCAGGGCCAGGACCAGCGACAGCGTGTAGTCCGGCACAAACAGCTGAACCACATAGCCTGTATAGGCGCCCATCATGATGAATTCGCCATGCGCCATGTTGATCACGCCCATCACGCCAAAGGTGATGGCAAGGCCGATGGCGGCAAGAAAGTAGATCGAGGCAAGCGACAAGCCGTCCAGCGCTAGGTCGGCGGCCTGGTTCAGACCGACCTTGAACAGGATCGCCTCCAGCGTTTCCTCGGCGGCGGCGGTAATGGCGGGATCGGGTTCGGCATAGACCAGGACAAACTGATGCGCGGCCAGCGCATTTGCCTGATCTTCCAGCGTCACCAGCGGCGGCACGGCCCCGGTGGCGGCCAGCGCCGCATAGGCGGCTTTGCGCGCGGCATCGGTTGTCAGGCTGGACACCGGGATGCCCGCCACCGTATCGCCATCCATGGCAGCGATCAGCGCATCCTTGATCGTGGCAACGCCGGTCAGCGGCGGCGCGAAACCGGCCTCGACCAGGCGGGCATAGGCCTCGGCCTGTGGCAGTGCCTCGGTGCCGGGGGTCAGGATGGCGGCGATGTTGCGATCCTGGGGAAGTGTGGGGAAAACAGCCGGGCTTGTGGTCAGTATCAGGTTCAGAACGGCGCGGGCATCCACGCCCAGATCACCCTCGAGGCTTTCGATCGCCGCGATCCGTTCAGCCGGCGTTGCCGCAAAACGGGCAGAAAGCAGGCGTTCCAGGCGGATCTTGCGCTCTTGCAGAAGGGGATCGGGTTCTTCGTCGATGGACAGGCGCAGAGGCTCCAATTGGTCTTCCGAGGGGCTGCGCGCGATGGCATCCAGTGCCGCTAGCCGCCGTTCCGGGTCATCGTCCAGCAACTGGAAGGCCACAAGCGCCGACCCGATCACGCGCCGCACGCCGGCATTGGGGCGCAGTTCGCTCATGTCGGCGCTGTCCGCCTGCCCCAGGTCCTGTCCGGTATCCACATCGACAAGGGCAAAGCCGCCTGCCGCCTTCGTGGCATAGTAGAACAGCCCATCGCTGGCGCGCAGGTAGACACCCCTGTCGCGCCAACGCTCCAGGAATTCAGGCACCCCCGGCAGATCGCTGCCCAGCAGGGCGCCAATCAGGGTATCGACCGTGCTGCGCGACGGGTTGGCCACGGCATCGGCATTGTCTTGAAGCAGGGCCTGCAGCGGGCCCGCGCTGTCCTGCGCCTGCGCGGCGGACGGGGCAAGGCCAGACAGGCCAAGGCAGATGGTCAGGGCACAGCAAATTAGGCGGAGAATCATGGGGCGTCCTTGAGCAGGCAGCACGCGATTGAGAGGGCGCGACAGGCGCGCCCTCAGGTCCTTGCGTCGATCTCTCAGTAGTTCGAGGTCAGCTGGACACAGGTCTTGGTGACGGTGTTGTACATGCCGCAGCCCAGATCCTTCCAGTCGCTGGTCAGAACCGCCGAGTCCGGCAGGAAATCGGTCCAGGCATCGCCATCGACTTCTGGTGTCTGGCTGATGATGTCGAACTGACCGTCGGCCCGGATCTCGCCGATGAGGACAGGCTTGGCCAGATGGTGGTTCGGCAGCATCACCGCGGTGCCGCCGGTCAGGTTCGGGAATTCCTGCCCGTACATCGCCGTACGCACGGCATCCACAGCGGTGGTTCCGGCGGCTGTGGCCGCGTTCACCCACATGTTGAAGCCGATGTAATGCGCCTCCATCGGGTCGTTGGTCACGCGATTCTCACCAGCAAAGGCTTTCCATGCGGCAATGAATTCGGCATTGGCGGGCGTATCGGCGGACTGGAAGTAGTTCCATGCCGCCAGATGGCCCACCAGTTCCGAGGTGTCGAGGCCGGACAGTTCTTCTTCGCCAACCGAGAAGGCGACAACGGGAATATCCTCGGCCGAAACACCGGCAGCGGCCAGTTCCTTGTAAAAGCCGATATTCGCATCGCCATTGATGGTCGAGATCACGCCAACCTGCTTGCCGTCCGCCCCAAGGGCGACCACATCCGCGACGATCGTCGCCCAGTCGGAATGACCGAAGGGCGTGTAGTTCACGAAGATGTCTTCCTTGGGAATGCCTTTCGAGATCAGGTAGCTTTCAAGGATGTTGTTCGTTGTGCGCGGATAGACATAGTCGGTGCCCAGCAATGCGAATTTCTCGACGCCCAGTTCATCCAGGAAATAGTCGGTGGCAGGGATCGCCTGCTGGTTCGGGGCGGCGCCTGTATAGAAGACATTGCGCGAGGATTCCTCGCCCTCGTACTGCACCGGATAGAACAGCAGGCCGTTCAGCTCTTCGATCACCGGCAGCACGGATTTCCGGCTGACGCTGGTCCAGTTGCCGAAGATCACATCGACCTCGTTGACGGTCAGCAACTCGCGGGCCTTTTCCGCAAACAGCGGCCAGTCGGACGCGGGATCGACCACGACGGCCTCAAGCTGACAGCCCAACAGCCCGCCCTTGGCGTTCTGCTGCTCGACAAGCATCAGCATGACATCCTTCAGCGTCGTTTCGGAAATGGCCATGCTGCCGGACAGCGAATGCAGCACACCGACCTTGATCGGGCAATCCTGTGCCGACGCGGTCCCGGCGCCAGCCACCAGCGCGGCCAGAGCCAGAGCGGTGAATTTCGTTCCATATGTCATTGAATTATATCCCCAGTCGATTATCTGCGGGATGGGCTGTGTGTCCTGCCTATGCCAGCAACTGGCACGGCGGGGCATCTGGCCATCCGCAACATGTGTGTTGCAGTCGCGCAGGGGGTGTATCTGCCAGGATCGGCCCTCTGCGCGGCCTCGGCGCATCGTCCGTGTGACGACGGCTGGCCCAATTCAGAACCGACCATGCCGCGCAGGCAACAAACCATTTTGCAGATGCAGCATCTTTAGGACTCTATCAGAGATGCTTGCATGTTTTGGGGCGTTTGCCTGTTTTTTAGGTAAAATGCGCCTTCTGGTCGGGCGGCTTTGAAAGGCTGTGCAATCCATAGCTGCATGCCGACGCAGGTCTGCAGAATCACCAGGGGCTTTCCGGGCAAGACATCCATGGCAACAGGGATGGCGTGCGCCAGCTTTTTCCCTGTGCGCAGCCTGCCCTGACCGGACGCCTCGCGAAGAAATGGCAATGCCGCTTCTGTCGGGATCTGGCCTTCTGACGGCCGCCCGCTTCCACCAAACAGTTGTTTCCCTTGATCAAAACGATGCGGCGGTCCACGGGACGACGGATAAAAAAAACCCCGGCACCAGGCCGGGGCAGTCCAACAGGGAGGTGCATATGATGACCCGCATATGCGACGGGGTCTCTTGAAATGCTGCGAAAAAACTAATTCTGATCTCAGAATACCACTTTGATCTGCATCAAGACAGTCGTCGCCATGCAGAGATGTCGAAAGTGCATCCCTTATGCAACAAGACGGTACCCACCGGATTCCGTGACAAGCAGACGCGCGTTCGAGGGATCGGGTTCGATCTTCTGGCGCAGCCTGTAGATATGCGTCTCGAGTGTGTGGGTCGTGACGCCCGCATTATACCCCCAGACCTCATGCAAAAGCACATCGCGCGGCACCACGCCTTCGGTCGCACGATAGAGGTATTTGAGGATATTCGTCTCTTTCTCGGTCAGGCGGATCTTCTTGTCATCCTCGGTGACCAGCATCTTCATCGCGGGCTTGAACGTATAGGGCCCAAGCGTGAATACGGCATCCTCGCTCTGCTCATGCTGGCGCAGCTGCGCGCGGATCCGGGCCAGCAGGACCGGAAACTTGAACGGCTTGGTGATGTAGTCATTGGCCCCGGCATCCAGACCCAGGATCGTATCGGCGTCGCTGTCATGGCCGGTCAGCATCAGGATCGGGCATTTCACCCCCTGCTTGCGCATCAGGCGGCACAGTTCGCGCCCGTCCGTATCGGGCAGCCCGACATCAAGGATCACCAGGTCGTACAACGCTTCTTTCGCGCGCTTCATCGCCTCGGACCCGTTCCCGGCCTCGAACACATCGAAATCCTCGGTCATGACAAGCTGCTCGCTCAGCGCCTCGCGCAGATCCTCGTCATCGTCCACCAGCAGTATTTTCTTCAATTGTGCCATAGGTTTCCCTCCTGTGCTTGCAGACAAGATGCGCCTGCGGGACAATGCCGACAAGACAGGGTGCCATTCTCTCACGCTGTCGTGTAAAGCAGTGTGCGAATGTTTCAGATAAACGCGTAAAACCCAGATCGCAGCACGCATAGGCGCAACAAACGGCATGAGCTTCAGCCCTGATGTTACAGAAACCCTGGCCCGCGCCCGCGCAGACCTGCGCATGGGCGTCCCTGTCGTCCTGACAGATGCGGCCGCTGGCGTGCTCGTGCTGGCCGCCGAAACGCTGGATTTGCAAAGGCTGGCTGATCTGCACGCCCTTGGTGGCACACCCGTCCTGGCGCTGACGGCACGGCGGGCCGAAACGCTGAAGGCACGCGCCTATGATGGCGACCTTGCGCGCGTCATCCTCCCGCCCGAGGCCAGCCTGTCCTGGATCCTGGGTGTCGCCGATCCGGCGGACGATCTGAACATGCCGATGAAGGGGCCGCTTGTCACGCAGCGCGACGGCGCGGCCGATCTGCACCGCCTGGCCGTGGTCCTGACCAAGACCGCGCGGCTTCTGCCTGCCGCCCTGGTGCTGCCGCTCTCCGATCCGGCGGGCTTCGCCGTCACCCACGGCCTGACCCGGATCGACGCACCGCGCGCCCGCCCCCTGCTGGCCGCCGCGCCCGCGCCGCATCCGGTCGTCAGCGCCCGCCTGCCCGTTGCCGCAGCCGAGGCAGGGCGGCTGCATATCTTCCGCCCCGAGGATGGCGGCGAAGAACACTATGCCTTCGAGATCGGTCAACCCGATCGCGACAAACCCGTGCTGGCCAGGCTGCATTCAGCCTGCTTCACCGGCGATGTGCTGGGCAGTCTGAAATGCGATTGCGGGCCTCAGTTGCACGGCGCGCTGGCACAGATGGGCGAGGAAGGCGCGGGCGTCCTGCTCTATCTCAACCAGGAGGGGCGTGGCATCGGCCTGGCCAACAAGATGCGCGCCTATTCATTGCAGGACCAGGGTTTCGATACGGTCGAGGCGAATCATCGTCTCGGCTTCGAGGATGACGAGCGTGATTTCCGCCTTGGGGCCGAAATCCTGAAATCCATGGGCTTCACCTCGGTGCGCCTGCTGACCAACAACCCCCGCAAAATCGCGATGATGGAAAAGCAGGGCATCGCAGTGACCCAGCGTGTGCCCCTGAAAGTGGGTGAGAACGCCCATAACCGCGCCTATCTCGCGACGAAATCCGCCAAGTCGGGACATCTGCTGTGACAACCGCCCGCGCCGCCGACATGGTGCTGACGCCGATGGGGCTGCGCTTTCAGGGGCGGGTGTTTCCCTGCTCGATCGGTCGCGGCGGCATCAGCGACACCAAGCGCGAGGGCGACGGCGCCACCCCGCGCGGCATCCATGGTATCGTGGGTATGCTTTACCGTCCCGACCGCATGGCGCCCCCCGCTGACTGGGCCGTGCCGATCCATCCCTGCGACCTGTGGTCAGACGATCCCCGGCACGAGGATTACAACCTCATGGTCCGCGCGCCCTATCCGCACAGCCACGAAAAGCTGCGCCGCGCCGACCCGCTCTATGATCTGGTCCTGATCACCGACTGGAACTGGCCCCGCGCGGAACGCGGGCGCGGCTCGGCCATCTTCCTGCACCAGCGCCGCCGCGCGGGCTATCCGACCGAAGGCTGCGTGGCCCTGCGCCGCGACCACCTGATCTGGATCGCCAGCCGCCTGCGCCACGGCTGCCGCCTCATTGTCGCGTAGCAGCCGCTTCTCTTTGCCTTAAATATCCATCGTGCAACGGCTCACCCGTAAGCGCGCTCTCCGAAGATCGCCGACCCGACGCGGATATGCGTGGCCCCCAGCGCGATGGCGGATTCGAAATCGCCGCTCATGCCCATCGACAGGCCGGACAATCCGTTACGTTCCGCGATCTTGGCCAAGAGGGCAAAGTGCAGCGACGGTTCCTCATCGACCGGGGGAATGCACATCAACCCCTGCACGGGCAGATCCAGCGCGCGCGCCTCGGCCACGAAGGCATCGGCCTCGGCCGGCATCACGCCCGCCTTCTGCGGCTCCTCGCCGGTGTTGATCTGCAGAAAGATATCCGGGCAGTGCCCCATCTCCTGCGCCAGCCTTGCGATGGTCTGGGCAACCTTGGGGCGGTCCACGGAATGGATTACCTGAAACAGCTCCATCGCCTGCCTGGCCTTGTTGGTCTGCAAGGGGCCGATCAGATGCAATTCGATCCCGTCATATGACTTGCGAAAATCGGGCCATTTGCCAGCGGCCTCCTGCACCCGGTTTTCACCAAAGACGCGGTGCCCCTGCTCCAGTACGGCGGCAACCCGTTCGTTCGGCTGCACCTTGGACACGGCGATCAGGGTCACGCTGCCCTCGGCCCGCCCGGCATCGGCGCAGGCTTTGGCGATTCGGGTCTTGATCTCGGACAGCGACATGACATTCACCCTGGTTGTTCGGCCTTGGCGCATGAAAACACCATGTCCGCACAAAAGAAAAGGGCAGGTCCGAAGACCTGCCCTTCCTTGTTCAACTGCTTGTTCTGGATCAGAACGAGAAGAAGATACCAGCGGACACGATGTTGTC
>NZ_JBHTKR010000006.1:0-390522 GCF_042678485.1 Seohaeicola saemankumensis
TGTAATCCAGCCGACTTCGACCATGCCAAGACCCTCCGCATTCTCGTGAAGTTGATAATACGCTTCCTGCAAAGTCAAATACTTCGACCCAGTCGCTCCGGGCTCATTCCTGCCTTTCGCTGCAGTGCGGCCCATAGACACCTGCGCGGATATAAAGCCGGCTTTCTCATGTCTGGGTAGTACAGGTGCGGGCGCTGTTTGCGTCCCGCAGCTGTCGTGCTTGCGCTTTGCGGCAAGCGTCAAGCTGGTGCTTCGGCCGGAGCCACAAATGTCATGCCAACTTTCTCCGCGATGGATAACACTGAAGGAATATCCGGTTCGCTGGGTTCCGGCAGTTCGCTTTGGCCCTCGGGAAGGGGTTGTCCGATTTCAGTGAAAAACCTGTCGTGCATGTGTCCGGGCGCGTTGATGATCAAGAGGCGGGCCGGCTTGTCTCCGACAGCTTGGAATGCGTGAACGGCCCCATCGGGAATTGCGACGTGATCGCCTGGACCAGCCAGGATTTCCTTGCCATCGACCATGAAACCAATCTCCCCATCGATGACATAGAACGCCTCTGTCTCGCCTGCGTGGTGGTTCGGCGGCGCACCGGCCCCTACCGGGACAAGGCATTCGACAAAGCAGAACTTGTCCATCGTCTCGGACGGAAAAGCATGGAACTTCATGAGTATGTTCAGAACGTTATAGGTGCGAGGGCGATCCAGCATCTTGATCCTCCTTGGGCTGATCGTTGGAACTGATCGCAGGCTACTCGCACGCAGATAATCTGTTAAATCGATAGATTGTATGATATCAATTGGTATGGCGAATTTATCCAGTTTCGATCTAAACCTTCTGCGTGTGCTCGATGCGCTGCTGATTGAGCATTCCACCGTTAGGGCTGGTGCGCGTTTGGGCCTGTCCCAGCCAGCCGTATCCGGAGCGCTGAAAAGGCTTCGCCTGTCTCTCGGCGACGAGTTGTTCTTTCGGAGCGGACAGACGCTCGAAGCGACCGAGTTCGCCCTCTCGCTCAAAGAACCGCTTCAAGATATTCTGAGCCGTGTCGAAGCGCTGATCCGCGCACAGGATGCGTTCGTCCCTGCGACCGCAGAACACAGTTTCCGGATTTCGGGCAGCGACTTCTTTGCTGAAATGCTCCTGCCAGCATTGGCCGAGCATTTGGCAGCACATGCTCCTTCACTGCGTGTTCACCTCGTTGACCTTGTCCCAGACGACCGTGTTGGCACCTTGGCAAGCCACGACGTAGATTTTGTCTTGCTCCCTGAAACGCCTTTGCCCGACTGGGCAGAAGGCCAACCGGTATTCAGCTCATCCTTCTCTGTCATTGCCAGGAAGGCTCATCCAAGGACAACCGAGCTTGCGCCAGGCGATGTCATGCCGCTCGATCTTTTCTGCGACCTGGGGCATGTCCTGTTTTCGACCGAAGGCAAACCAAAAGGCCTTGGGGATGAGGCCCTTGCGCGGATAGGGCGCGCACGTAGTGTGGCAATGACCATGCCATTTTTCTCTGGAGTATACCGCGCCGTCGCTGGTTCGGACCTCATTGCCTTGCTTCCAACCGCGTTGGCACATCGCGTTGCCAATTCAGCAAATCTCAATGTGTTTGAGCCTCCGATCCCCGTAGATCCGGCCCGCTTGGTTCTGATCTGGCACCGTCGGTTTTCTGAGAGTCCGCCACACCTATGGTTGAGAAGCCGGATAGCTGAGCTGTTGCACCCCTTGAATGTTTGAAGGAGGCAATGACAGCAGAGCGCTCAAGTGTCGATTTCGGGCTCGAAGCTGCAGTTCGCTGCACGTAGCGCGAACGTCTGTTTGGGCCGACATCACCACTGACAGTTTGGGCGGGAAGCAGACCTTTGCTGCGTTACAGGCCAAGGTCAGCTTTGCGGACAAACCTGCCATTCGCTGCAATACGGCGGTTTGCACGAAGTTGTGGTTCACGAAAAGCCTCTGTCTGCCATCGTAGGTGACAATCGTGACACCTTGGATCATGATCTGGGTTCTAAGTGGCCTAGGGAGTGAAAGGATGCTGATCCAAGTAGATGGGATTGACGTCAACTTCGAGGAACGCGGCTTAGGGTGGCCGATCCTCATGCTTCATGGCGGGTATCTAGACCATCGACACATGATGGACGAAATGGAGCCTGCGTTCCAACACCACGACGGATGGCATCGGTTATACCCCGACCTTCCTGCCCATGGACACACTCCCACCCTACCAAGACCAATGACTTTCGACGCAATCTTGGAGCACGTGATCAGGTTCATGGACGCCGTCGTGCCTGGGCAGCGATTTGCGGTTGCGGGAATGTCGGCCGGCGGACACCTTGCACGGGGGCTTGCAGCCAAATCCCCGGACAGACTTCTCGGTGTATTCATCAATGCCGCCCCTTTTGTCATTGACTATGAAAGGCGAGATCTACCCGAACCTTCGACGATTTTCGAAGAAGATGGGTTCGCAGATAAGGCGGGAGACAGAACTGATACGCTACGATTTCTTCAGCCAGTGCGCGACACCGCTCTTGTTGAGTGGGACACCTTATGCCTTCGTCCCGCGTTGTCCCTGCTTGACGAGGCGGCTGCTTTGGAAAGCTGGCAACCTGAAAACTATGCTTTCAGTTTTAATCCGGACGAGTCGGGCGTGCCGTTCTCTGCCCCATCACTAATACTTGCAGGCAGGCAAGATACCGTTGCCGGATACCGCGACACATGGAAGTCTGTTGAACATTTTCCGAGAGCAACGTTCGCTACTCTGGACGGCTGCGGACACTTTATCGCGCCAGCCAAAAGAAACCTATTCAGATCGCTAATCATTGACTGGCTGGAACGCATGGAGCGTGATGGTGGCGGGTAGTGTCCGCTCTGGGTCGAGTGCCGTCCAGCATTCAATGACTCTTGAAGGTCTGCTATGCGGGACGTAGCAGACCTTCAAACGGCCGCAGTGTCGCATCGAACCTCACCCACTTGTCGCGCGATCTCGGCGATATGACGGCCATCCGTTCCACAACATCCGCCCCAGACTTTGATATGCGGGAACCGTCGCGCGATTTCGGCCATCTGGCCCCCTAGCTCTTTCGGATCACCGTCTTCAAGATGACCTAGTTTGCAAAGATCGAGTGTTTCCATGGCGACGGCGTTCGGCATGAAGCCGCCCAGCCGGTTGGTCCAATCGCCAGCGGTCAGGGCCGGCGCGAACTCGGTCGGGTGCGTGCAGTTTATCATGTAATAAGCTGGCGCATTATCGATTGCAGCGTCAACGGTGGCAATTGCCTCTTCGAGGGTCTCGCCCCCTTTCAACTTTCCACCTTTTGCGATGAAGAAAGAAATGACGACCGGCATGTCCTCGGCCTTTGCGGCTTTCGCAAGGCCAATCGCCTCTTCGACGCTTGAAAAAGTCAAAGCACTGACAAGATCAGCACCGGCCTTTTTGAAGGTCTGAATTTGCTCGGAGTGGTAATCCTCCGCTTCGGCGACATTCGGGGTCCGACCGACATTGTAGGCGTCCCCTCGTGGGCCAATTACGCCGCCGACGAGCATCGGCGTTTCAGGGCTTTCGTATTCCTTGGCGATGTCTCTGTAGAACTCGATGCCACGGATGTTGATTTCTTCGAGGGCCTCACGGGAAAATCCGATCAATTCTCCCCAGTCGCGGCTTGCACGGTAATGTAGGCCCTCGTTGATGACGCCGAAACCGTTTTCAACAGCCGCCTCAACCAGCTTACGCTGATAGTCGGTTAGGCACGCCAGACCGCGTTTATCGTTGACCAGCTCGAAGGCACAGAAGTGTCGCAGCTCGAACCCGTCGACATATTGAAGCCAGGTCTCGAACCCACCTCCGCAGGTCATGTTCTGACCGTTCAACTGTGGCAAACTGTCTGCTTGTGACATATTAATTTTCTCCCTTGTCGCTTTGGAAAATGCGTCCGAATATGGTTTTGCTCCCTTGGTCGCAGGCGGAGGAGCCATTCTGATGCAGCTTTTCATCATACCACGAAATGCCGCATCACGCCGTTCAGCGGCAACTGAGGATATAGAGGCCCGTTGCTGCATCGGCCGCGCAAGGTGCCTTCGTTAAGGGCCTAAAACTGTAGCGCTTTTCACCCTTGGGCCCGGCTGCAAACCAGCCAACGATACGGGTTGCGAGCGCCGCTACGACCAGTCTCAGGTCAGACGTTTTGGTAGCGTGGGACAGGTATTTCTGAGCATGTGCCATAGTAGTCTTTCTTCGTTTTGGCTTCGATGAATGAGATCGATAAACCAACCATGCCGCACGGCTTTGATCTGGGGATAGTGCAGGAATTGGAGCGATCCCAATACAACTTCTGTACTAGACCCGCTCCCTGCGTAGCCCTTAGCATCACAGGCGAGGAGGATGCCGTTGTGAAACAGAAACCGTATGGTCTGATTTGCCCCATCACGCGTGCCTGCGAATTGCTCGAACCGCGCTGGACAATTGCGATCCTTGTCGGGCTGTGGTCGGGTGCGACCAAATTCAATGAGCTGCGGCGGGAGGTTGGCAGTATTTCCCCGACGCTACTCTCGCGCCGACTGAAAGAGCTTGAGCAACTCGGCCTTGTGGAGCGCGTCTCGGACCCTGCGACAGGGTCTGTGGACTACCTCAGGACCGAAACAGCCATCGCACTAGAGCCTGCGTTGAAAGCCTTGGGAGAATGGGCTCAGTGCCATGTTGACGCAGAAACAGTTATGGATTCGGGCAGTTCGGCCAGCCTCATGTGGGACATGCGAAAATATTTTGTCGTCGATGAACTGCCAAGGCGGCGTGTCGTCCTGCAATTTCGGTTTTCAGATGAACCGTCGGAATATGACCGCTACTGGGTGGTCATCCAGCCGGGTGCCCCCGTCGAGGTATGCACGTCGATTCCTGGCTACGATGTCGATCTCTATGTCGAAACCAGCGTGATTTCGTTGCTTGGCATCTTCATGGGACGTTCGACATTCGAAAGAGAGGAAGATCTGGGAGAGCTTTACTTTAGTGGCGACAAGCTTTTGTCGAAAACAATCAACCGCTGGCTACGCCCACACAATTACGCATCTTTCGATGGGATCAAACAGCTACCCGCCGATAGGCGTCGCGCGAAGCAAGCTGTGGGATAAGGTTCGTATGCCGACTACGCCGGGCAGGAGAGAACTGCTGCCTGCTCTGACGATCACAGGCCCAATCTCAAAAAAAACGGACGTTTCGTGTCCGCAGATATGCAGCCAAAGGAACGCTAAGGATACACACCCGATGGTTAATGCCAGTGGCAGTTCCTTGCGCTTGTTGGTCTCAAACGCTGCAAGGGGGAAGTGGAATGGCGCAATTTTCGGGGAAGTCAGTGTTAATAACGGGCGCAAGCGGCGGTCTCGGGCAACAACTAGCCGTGGATTTTGCACGCGAAGGTGCAAAAGTTGCTCTCAACTATCTGAATTCCTGGAAGATGGCAGAAGAAACGGCTTCCCGGATTGAAGCGGAAGGCGGCGAAGCAATCACCTGCCGAGCGAACATTTCCTCTGCCAGCGAGGTTGCCGCCATGGTTGATCGTGTTGTGGCGGAACATGGCGGGGTGGATGTTCTGATAAACAACGCCGGTCTTAGCCTCGATGCTCCCTTTCTGGAATTGAGCGAGGACGCATGGGATAGCGTGGTTGCCGTCAACCTTAAAGGACCCTTTCTTGTGTCGCAGGCTGTCGGGCATCATATGGTGGCTGCCAAGTGCGGGCGTATAGTAAATATCTCGGCAACGTCAGCCCTGCAGGCCAGAGTTGGAAACGCTAATTATGCTGCTTCGAAGGCTGGTCTGAACATGTTGACCCAGTGCAGTGCATGGCAGTTGAACTTAGTCCGTATGTTAACGTCAACACTGTTGCTTTGGGGTTCGTGGACAGCGATTTGGTTCGTCGGTTGTTTTCAACTGATGAAATTGCACAAGTTGAAGCCAACGTTCCATTGAAAAGATTAACATCATATCAGGAGACCTCGTCCTTCGTTGTAATGCTGGCGTCGGACACAGCTTCTTTCGTGACTGGTCAGACTATTCCTTTCGATGGGGGAAGGGTCATGCGCTGAACCTCGGCAGGTGTCGTTCGTCCATTACCGTAGGACAGCTCATTCGCCGAACGGTTAGAAGTATGGATGATCAATGACCGCGATGGGCTCATAGCTGCCGTTCGCTGCGAATGTCATGAAGGTCCGCTATGGGCCGATAACGGAACTTCGCTGCAGTGTGAGCCAAGGTCAGCCGTTCGGACAATTGCTGCCGTTTCAAGTACAAGACTGAATGGCCGTTTTCCGACATCCAGAGCATCTCAACGAGATATCAGAAACTAATGATCTTCCGCGCTTCGTGGGCGATCTCATGAACGATATCTGCTGCCGGTTGCACCTTTTGAACCATTGATACGCCCTGACCGCACCACATCGAAAGAGCCTCGATATCGCCCGTCGTTCCCGTATTCGGTGTCGTGCACGCATAGCGGTCGAGTTCACCTCTGCCCGGTGTGCTCGCGACGATCGCCCCTTCCCCCGGTCGTTGTCCTTGTTTGGGGCGCCCTGCAGCTTCCCATGCTTTTGTTGTCGAATTTTGCAGGGCGCGATGGGGCGCATTGGGCCAGCCGCCATCGAAAAGGTCGTCGTAGTAGCCGGTGTCCGTCTCGCAGGCATCAATGAGCCGCGCAACGTAGTCCGGGTGAATGCACGTTTCCTTTGCGGACAGAAACCGCGTGCCAATCCATGCAGCGGATGCCCCCAGAGCCATCGCGGCAGCGAGGCCCCGTCCATCGGCAATTCCCCCTGCCGCAATGACCGGCGTTTCACCGACGGCATCCACGACTGTCGGCACAAGTGCCATGGTCGATACCGTTCCACGAACATGGCCGCCTGCCTCCCAGCCCTGCGCGCAGATGGCGTGTGCGCCGTGGTCGACCGCTTCCACCGCACTTTCGGAATCCCAGGCCGTAAAGATCACTTTCGCGCCGCCGGACCGGGCGTGGGCAATGAAATCTGGCGCCCGCCCCCAGAATAGTGAGATCACGGGCACGCCTTCTTCCAAGCAGGCGTCGAGTTGTTCCATGCTCGGAAAATCCATGTTCAGGTTCACACCAAAAGGCGCGTCAGTCAGGGCTTTAACCCGGCGAACAAAGTCCTTCACGTCTTTCGCATCACCACGCCAGAGGGGAGCCAATCCCAAACCTCCCGCGTTTGATACGGCCGCCACTAGCTCCGGTGTCGTCGCACCGCCCATCGGAGCGAGTACGATAGGAAGCTTGATATTGACAAGGTCGCAGAACCGCGTCGGCATTCGATATTCTCCTGTTTTCAGTGCCCTGAGAAGATTACATTTGATCCGGATTGCGCAAGCGAACCGACTGAAGGGTCGAGGCTCTGCCGAAGCAGACATTCGCGTTTTGCGTAGCATTCAGTAGTTTTGGGCTCTAAGGCGACCTTTGCTGCGTGGCTTTTGAAAGACCGCCTTATGCCGCGAGTGACGATGTACTGTTTTAGCCTCGCGAAGCGATACTTCGGAGCGGAGAAGGTCAGCAACACCGGACTAGGTGTTCAGTCCCGGCATTTGGTGGATCGAATTTAGGATGAATCGATCAGGCTCTGAAGTCCATATCTTGCAGATGTATTCGTGAGGCGTCAGCCCGCTGAGAGTTTTGAGCCTGCGGGCAAAGTTGTAGGCTGCCATGAAGTCGGCAATCTGCATCGCAGCGACCTTCATCTTTTGGTTATTGGTGCTGACCCTAATTTTTTGACCGACAGAACATAGCCCGTCCAATCTTCCATTACCTTTCGTCTTTGTTCCAAAAGATCTGAACGTGCATATGACCGCTCAACGATACCTCCGATACGATGGCCCAACGTCATTTCAGCAACCTCGTAGGAGCACGCATTGGTATCCTGGACCCAAGTTCTGAAGGATGTCCTGAACCCGTGAGGGGTTCCTCCGACATCCATGACACGCAATGTTTTCTCGACGGCGACATTGGATATCGGGGATCCACTGCGGTAGCCGGGGAAAAGAAGATCCATCCCCATTTCTTTGCGTTGGAGCGCCATGTCGATCAGGGTTGGAACCAGCGGGACACGGAAGTCTGTGACCTTGCCTTTCTGTCCCTTGATCCTGTCGGCGGGGACTGTCCAGGTTGCGGTCTCGAAGTCGATCTCCGAGACACGGGCAGCCCGAGCTGCTTCCATGCGGACGCAGGTCAGGATGATCCAGCGGTTGCAGTCTCCTCCGACTGTCTTTGGGAGACGGGCATACAATTCGGGAATGTGCTGCCACTCGACTGAGGCCATATGTTGGACCTCATGGTGAACCACTCCAAGCGTTTCTCTGGCGGATTCAGTAAGGAAGGGATCTGTGGGGAAGCCCATGAGCTTGGCAGAGCGCAGGACAATTCTGGTTCTCTGGATTGCCTTCTCTGCGGTGGGGGGCTTGGTCTTCCAGATTGGCTTGAGGGCATCGACCACATCACGCTGGGTGATCTGGGAGGCACGCTTCTTGCCGAAGGCGGGGATCATGTAGAGATCGAGAGGACTGCGCCATCTGCCTCTGGCTCCATCCCCACGAAGCGAAGCCTTCTTGGCCTCGAAGACGATATCGACAAGTTCCGAGAATGTAGGGTCATCCCGTTTGCTCTCTTCAAGCCTCTCGGCTTTCTGTGCATCCCGGACATCTATGGGATCCTGCCCGGAGGCGAGGACCGTGGCCCAGGTGTCCCTGATCTTCCTGGCTTCGGCCAGGGTGACGATGGGCCAGTTGCCCAAACCCATCTCTCTGCGTTTACCGAGGTGGGAGTAGCGATAGACCCACTTGCCGGACTTTCCCTTCTTGACGAGAATGAGCCCTCTGCCATCCTGTAGCTTGCTGTCGGGAGCTTTCTGAATGGTGGCGTTGAAGAGCTTGCTCATCGAGTCGGTCCCCCAGCTGGTCCCCCAAGTGTCCTTGGGATCGCTATATCCTAGATGGTACGACATGAGACAAGTGAGCAGGTGTAAAAACCTGCAAATACTTGTAAATAAAGGGGTTTGGGGACGGGATGGGAGAAGATGGGACAGGAGGTCTATTCAGACCACCCGCACCATGGGCAGCGTGGACCGGCCTGGCGCCTGACGCCTGGCGGTGTTCCTGTAAGGCCTGTGCCGCACAAGGCCGGGCGGGCATCAATCCGGCAGGCATCAATCCGGGGCCGTAACCGCAAGATCGGGTCATGAACCTGGCCCCCTGACATGTGCCGCGGATCACCATGCTTCGACAGGTATCCGCGAATCGTTTTGCGCCTGTTCGGACCAACGATCCGCCATTGGATGCAATCGCTGACACCGCAGCCCATTGCACTGAAAGCGCGAACAATTGCCCTGGGGCAGGTGATCATGAAAACGTCATGATTGGGCGCGCGACCCAGGCTTGGCCTTGTTCCGCATATGGAAACGATACTTTGCGGCTGAAAGTCGAAAATATTGAAAAAAATCAAGTCATGATGCGATTTAGACCATTTCAGCGTTTAGATAGTGCCTGAACTGTTGCCAATTCTAAATTAAATTTTGGGGGCGATGCGGCCCTGCAGGCCAAATGTGGCGAAACTCTGGCTTTTCTTGGTTAAACTTTTGTTGGTGCTTTCAGGGCGTTGCGCTATCCACGGTGAAGACCCGCTGAGGGTGCAAGTCGATTGGACAAGAGGCGACTGCTGACCTGAACCGACCCATCAGGGTCGCAAGGCAAAGCTGTCCCAACCGTTGCTGAAGCCGGCCTGTTCCTGGTTGATGCTTGTCGAAAAACGGCTTGGGCCGGTGCGCTTTTGGCAGGTCCGGCCCCTTGCGTCCTGCCGCTCAGGCTGCGGCGCAAACGCGGGTGTCACGGTGCTGTTCCTGTCAGGGGACAGGCCAGTTGCAGATGTCGTGTCGGTGTCTGCCCCGTCGCGGCAGAGGAGCAAGGTTATGAACGTTGGAATTTCCAAGACTGTGACGACCGCTGCATCGCAACAACTGCATCGCGAGGTTCGGAAATGACTGTTTCGGGCACGAACGGAAACGATTTGATCAATACCGGTTACAACGGCGACCCCGAGGGGGACCGGATCGATGCCGGTGATGCCAGCCTTCCGGGCGCGCAGGGTGATGACGACCTGGTTCTGGCTGGAAATGGGAAAGATACCGTCTTTGCCGGGGCCGGCAATGACGAGATCCACGGTGGCAATGGCGATGACAAGCTATATGGCGAGACCGGCGACGATCTGATCTTTGGCGACAACGGCGATGATGTTCTGTCTGGCGGCAAGGGCAATGATACGCTGGACGGCGGCAACGGCTCCGACGTTCTGTACGGGGGATCGGGTAACGACCTGATGACAGGTGGCCAGGGGCCCGATGCGCTATACGGAGGCGCTGACCGCGACACATTCACGGGGATCACCGTCGGCGACAGGATCGACGGCGGCGAGTGTGGCGATGATTTCGACACGCTTGACCTGCGCGGCAGCGGTCCGCTGATCATATCCTATGACGCGCATGACCCGGAAAAAGGCACGATCACCTTTCTGGATGGCAACGGCAAGAGCATCGGCACCGCGAGTTTCACCGAGATCGAGAATGTCATCCCCTGCTTCACGCCCGAAACCGCCATTGCCACGATGCGCGGCGAGCGCCTGGTCAGGGAGTTGCGGCCAGGCGACAAGATCATCACCCGCGACAATGGATTTCAGGAAATCCGCTGGATCGGAACCACGACCTTGCATGCGGCCGATCTGATCCGTGCGCCGCATTTGCGGCCGATCCTGATCAGGCGCGGTGCGCTGGGTGACAACCTTCCCGAACGGGACATGATGGTCAGCCCGAACCATCGGATACTGGTCGGCAATGACAAGACCAGGCTGTATTTCGATGAAAGCGAAGTGCTGGTCGCGGCCAAGCACATGACCGGAACAGCCGGCGTGTCCGAGGTCGAGGTTCCGAAGATCACCTATACCCATTTCATGTTCGACCGGCATGAGGTTGTGCTGGCCAACGGGTGCTGGACCGAAAGTTTCCAGCCCGGCGATCACACGTTGCGCGGGATAGGCAATGCACAGCGCACCGAGATCCTGGAGCTTTTCCCGGAACTCAAGACGACACGGGGGCTGGCCGGCTATCACGCGGCCCGCACCACGCTCAAGCGCCACGAGGTCAGCCTCCTGACACGCTGAGAGCCACGGTTGCAGCTGCCCGGACCGTCTTTGTGATGGTACGGGCTTGACGGAGAGGGGGCAGGGGGCTGCGCCTTCTCCGAAAAACACGATTGGCCCGCAGGACAGGCGTCTTGCGGGCCATGTCATGTGAACCGAACGCCTCCGATCTCCGATCGTCATGCCGATCCGCCCGCGCGGCTGCCACCCGCCCGCGCCGCTGATCATGCGGCGGCGCGTGCGCGTGTTTGGCTGCTACCGCTACTGGCGCGCGCGCCAGCCGGCCCAATCCTCTGGCGTGTCCAGATCGGTGGTGGCGTGCCGGTCGGGCAGAGGAATGTGCAGAACCCTGTCGGCATGTCTGTGCAGGACATCCCGTGCCCCGCCATCACCCTGCACAGTGGCAAGTTCAGGGAACAGATCGGCGGGAAAGACCACCGGATGTCCGGGCTTTGCGTCATCATCTGTCGCGCGCAGGATCGCCGCGGGATGGGCGCTGTGCATGGCCTGCATCATGGCCAGGTCATTGGCGGTCAATTCGGGCAGATCGGCAGGCAGGATCATTGCGGCGGTTGTCTGATCCGGCAAGGCCGTGATCCCGGCCCGGATCGAGGCGCCCATGCCTTCCGCCGCATCCCTGACAAACACAGGGGTCACCGCCAATCCCGCCAGGCAGGCGGCACGGGGATGATCCGGCGCGGGCAGGGTGCACAGCACCGGACCCCGCGCCACGGACAAGGCGCGTTCCAGCAGGACCCGCAACAGGGGCTGGCCCGCGACCTCTTCCAGCAGCTTGTCGCCGCCCCGCATCCGGGCGGACGCACCTGCCGCAAGGATCAGGATCGCGCAGCCGGTCAAGCCCTTACCCCCGCATCCTTGCGCCATCCGCATCGAAAAGCGGGGTGGTGATCAGACGCGCGGGGCGCATCTGGCCCATGATCTCGATCTCGACCTCCAGCCCCGCCGCGGCGCGATCGGTCGGCACGAACCCCAGCGCGATCGACTTGCCCGCATGGTGGGCATAGCCGCCCGAGGTGCAGAAGCCCTGCACCTTGCCATCCAGCCAGATCGGCTCATAGGCGACGACATCCGCATCCAGCGCATCGACCTCGAAGGCGCAAAGCTTGCGTTTTGCACCGCGTTCACGTTCCTGTTCAGCCGCCGCACGGCCGATGAAATCCACGTTCTTCCGGAACGAGATGAAACGGTCCAGCCCGGTTTCCGCCGCCGTGTAATCGGGCGAAAACTCGTTCAGCCAGCTGCCGAAGAACTTGTCCAGACGCAGGCTCATCATCGCGCGCATGCCGAAGGGTTTCATGCCATGTTTCTGGCCTTCCTCCCACAGAACGGACCAGAGCGCGCGCTGCGCCATCGGATCGCAATAGATCTCATATCCCAGATCCCCGGTGTAGCTGACGCGCTGCACGGTGCAATCGGCCATGCCCACGGTCATCGGGCGCACATCCATGAAGGCCATGTCGCCGATATCGGTGCGCGTGCAGGCGGCCAGCACATCGCGCGCCTTTGGCCCCGCGATCTGGAACCCGGTCAGGCGGTCGCTGATATTCTCGACCCGGACACCCGCATCCGCATTCTGTTCGAACCAGCGCGTGTGATAGGCCTGCGCGCCATAGCTGGCGGTCAGCTGGAACCGGTCTTCGGCCAGGCAGGACACGGTGAAATCCCCGATCAGCCGCCCCTTGGGCGACAGCATCGGCGTCAGGCTCAGGCGTCCCGGCTGCGGGATGCGGCCTGCCATGATCCGGTCAAGCCAGGCGCGCGCGCCCGTGCCGGTCACAAGGTATTTGCCGAAATTCTGCACCTCGTTGATGCCCACACCCTCGCGCACGGCCTTGACCTCGCGCGCGGTGGCCGCGAAGGCGTTGGAGCGGCGGAAGCTGGGGGTCTCATAGCGCGGCTCGTCGCCTTGGGCGAAGTAGTTGACCACCTCCAGCCCGTATTGCGCGCCCCAGACGGCGCCCATCTTGTCGAAGACGTCATACATGGGTGTGGTGCGGAACGGGCGCGCGGCCGGCAGTTCTTCGTTCGGGTAGCTGATCGAAAACCGCTTCTGATAGTTCTCGATCACCTTGGGGCGGGTATAGCCCGGCGTGGTCCAGTTGCCGAACCGCGCGCAATCCATGGCGAAGGTGTCGCGCTCGGTCTCGCCCTCGATCATCCATTGCGCCAGCATCAGGCCGACACCGCCACCCTGGCTGAAGCCTGCCATGACGGCACAGGCCGACCAGTAGTTACGCATGCCCGGCACCGGCCCGACCAGCGGGTTGCCATCGGGGGCAAAGGTGAAGGGGCCGTGGATCACGGTCTTGACGCCCGCGCGTTCCAGGATCGGAAAGCGGCGATAGGCGAAAGCGATGCTGTCCTCGATCTTGTCCAGGTTGTCGGGCAGCAGCTCATGCCCGAAGGTCCAGGGCGTGCCATCCACGGCCCAGGGGCGGCAGGGCTGTTCGTAGAACCCGATGCACAGCCCGCGCCCTTCCTGGCGCAGATAGCTTTCGCCGGCCGGGTCCATCACATGCGGATGCTCGGTCGCGCGCTCGTAGATTTCGGGCAGATCATCGGTGACGATATACTGGTGCTCCATCGGGTGCAGCGGGAAATAGACGCCCGCCATGGCCCCCACTTCGCGCGCCCACAGACCGCCGGCGTTCACCACGTGTTCTGCATGGATCGTGCCCTTTTCGGTCACCACGTCCCAGGTGCCATCCGGGCGCTGGTTCGTCTCGATCACCTTGCAATGGGTCTCGATCGTGGCGCCGCCCATCTTGGCCGCGCGGGCATAGGCATGGGTGGTGCCCGAAGGGTCAAGATGCCCGTCAAGCGGATCGTAGAGGCCACCCACGATGCCATCCAGATTGGTGATCGGCGCGATCTTCGCGATCTCCTCGGGGCTTACGATCTCGGTCTCCAGGCCCATGTAGCGATGCTTGGCCCGTTCCGCGACCAGCATGTCGAAGCGTTCGCGATTATCGGCCAGGGTGACGCCACCCACGTGATGCAGGCCGCAGGACATGCCGGTGATCGCCTCAAGCTCCTTGTACAGGCGGATCGTATAGCCTTGCAGCGCCGCCATGTTGGTATCGCCGTTCAGCGTGTGAAAACCGCCCGCCGCATGCCAGGTGCTGCCCGATGTCAGTTCGGAGCGTTCGATCAGCATCACATCCGACCAGCCCAGCTTGGTCAGGTGATAAAGGACCGAACAGCCGACAACGCCGCCGCCGATCACGGCTACTCTGGTGGTGGTCTTCATGAAAGCATCCCCTGCTGATTTGCCGTCAGAGTTTGCCGGGCGCGGCAAAAGGGCAAGCAGGAACCCGACATTTTTCTGTCGTAAAAATCACCGCAGGGACAAGCCCGCCCCAAAGCGCGCGGCTTTCGCGGCTTAAAGCGGGCGGATCTTCAGCTTGGTGATGCGGTTGGCCTTGCGGCCCGTCACCTCGAAGCGGAACCCGTGAAAGCTGAAGACCTGACCCACGGCGGGAATCATCTGCGCCTCGTAGATCACCAGACCCGCCACGGTATTGGCCTCGTCATCGGGCAGGTTCCAGTCCATCGCGCGGTTCAGGTCGCGGATCGTCGTCGCGCCATCCACGCTGAAATGGCCATCCTTCAGCTTCTGCACCGCGTGTTCGGCGGCGGTGTCGAATTCGTCGGTGATCTCGCCCACGATTTCTTCCAGAATGTCTTCCAGCGTGATCAGGCCCTCAAGGCTGCCGTATTCATCCACCACCATCGCGAAATGGGTGCGGCGGCGCAGGAACTGGCGCATCTGGTCGTCCAGGGTCGTGGTGTCGGGGATGAAATAGGGCGGGCGCACCACGTCGAGGATCTTGAAATCCTTCAGCCCGTTGGGCGAGGGGGCAGGGCCGAACATCATCTTGTGCATCGCGCGCAGCAGATCCTTGGCATGGATCACGCCCACGATATTGTCGGGATCGCCCTGGTAGACCGGCAGTCGCGTATGGGCGCTGTCCAGCAATTGCTGCAACAGATCCTCGGGATCGCTTTCGGCATCCAGCATCTCGATCCGGCTGCGATGCAGCATGATCTCTTCGACCGTGCGCTCGCCCAGGTCCAGCGCGCCCAGGATCCGGTCCCGGTCCTCTTTCTGCACCACGCCTTCGGACTGGCCCAGATATAGCGCGCCCGCGATTTCCTCGCGCACGGCCAGGATATGGCTGTCGGGGTCGGTCTTGACCCCGAAAAGGCGCAGCACGCCGCGCACCAGCAGGCGCACCGCGCTGACCACCGGCGAGAACAGTTTGACCACCAGCTGGATCGGTGCCGACACCTTGGCGGCCGCCGTTTCGGCATTGGTGATCGCATAGGTCTTGGGCAGCACTTCCGCGAAGATCAGCACCAGCAAGGTCATCACCAGCGTGGCCACGGCCACACCGCTTTCCCCAAAGAGCCGCGTCAGCAGCGCCGTCGCCAGCGATGTGGCCAGGATATTGACCAGGTTGTTGCCCAGTAGCACCGACCCGATCAGCCGTTCGTTGTCCTCGGTGATCACCAGCGCGCGGGCCGCCCCCTTGGAACCCTTGTCGGCCTGCGCGCGCAATTTGCCGCGCGACGCGGCCGTCAGCGCGGTTTCACTGCCCGAAAAGAAGGCCGACATCACCAGCAACAGACCGATGCCACAGGCGGTGATCCAGAAAGCGGCGTCGAGTACCGAGGTATCCATCAAAAAAACTTCCCTGAGAGGTTCACAGCGTTATGGGGAGCAAGCGGCCCATGTTCAAGGGGCCGACATGCACGAGGCGGGCCAGCATCCTCAATCGCGGGCCAGCGGATGATGCTCCAGGACCAGCGCGCTCAGGCGTTCGTCCAGCACATGGGTGTAGATTTCTGTCGTGGCCACATCCGCATGCCCCAGCAAGGTCTGGATGGCGCGCAGATCCGCCCCGTTGGCCAGAAGATGCGTGGCGAAGGCATGCCGCAGCGTATGTGGCGTGACCTTGCCCGGTGACAGCCCGGCATGCACGGCCATGTCCTTGATCAGCTGATAGAAGCGGTGCCGCGTCAGATGGCCCGATCGCCCCGACGCGGGAAACAGATGCCGCGATGCGGGCTTGCCCTTGGCGCGGGCTGCCTCCTGCGCGGTGTCGCGCAGGCCCAGCCATGCGGTCAGCGCGGCACGGGCAGGGGGCGACAGCGGCACCATCCGTTCCTTGCCACCCTTGCCCAGGATCAGCAGCATCCGAGGATCGCCCCGCGCCGCCGAGACCGGCAGCGAGACAAGCTCGCTGACCCGCATCCCCGTGGCATACAGCAACTCCATCAGGCAGGTGTTGCGTACCCGGTCCTCGCGGCGCTGGCCCATCTCGCGGGCGGCGGCCAGAAGGCGATCGACCTCTTCGATGCTCAGGATCTTGGGCAGGCGCTGGTCGCGCCCCGGTCCGGTGATCTGGATGGCCGGATTGTCGGTGCGCCAGCCTTCCTCGAAAGCAAAGCGGTAAAGCTGCCGGATCGCCGACAGCCGCCGCGCCCGGGTGGATTTCGCCAGACCCTGCGCGTCGCAATGAATCAGATAGGCCTCGACATCGTCGCGGCTGGCAGAGGCGAAATCGGATCGCCCGTCAAGCCAGTCGGCAAAATCCTTCAGGTCGCGCCCATAGGCCAGCAGCGTGTTGGTGGCCGCCCCGAGTTCGGCGGCCTGCGCCTCCAGAAAGGTCGAGATCCAGCGTGCGCTGTCATGTCCGGTCATCCCCTCAACTCCGCGGTCCCATCAGGATCAGTTGCAGGGCGGCGCGCCGCGCGGTATCTTCCAGCCCGACCGCGCGCAGCGTGGCAAGCCCGCCCGCCAGGTCCACCAGCTCGCCCTCGGTGGCGCGCTGGATCATCCGGATGGTCTGCAGGATCGCCTCGCCCAGCCGTTGCGCGCGCAGCAGCTCGACCTGGGCCGGGGGCGGTGTCGTTGCGGCGAAACCCTCGCGGATGGCGGCTTGCAGCGGCCCTTCGGGTTGCATCCGGTCCGCCTGGCCGCGCGCGACCGCGGTTGCGAATGCCATGTCGGGATGCCTGTCACCCCTGGCAATGGCGGCCGCTTCGTAATCGGGGCCCAGCAAGGCAATCCGGTAGGAAAGCTGGTCCGCGGACCCTGCCAGCGCAATCCGTTCCAGCGCGGGGCTGTAAAGACTGGCAAAGGCCACGCCCAGATCCGCAGCCCCCATGGCCGCCCAGACAACCGGCAGGCTGGCCCCGACCGCGCCGGCATCGCCCGACCGGATCGCCGCGTCAAAGCGCTGCACGGCCTCGACGCGGTCCCACACCCCTCCCGAGGCGGCAGGCTTGCGTTCGGAATAAAGCCCCAGCAGCCGGTTCGGCGCAAGCGCGCCCGAGCTGGCCAGCCGCTCTGCCGCCTCGATCTGCGCGCGCCAGCCCGCCGTATCGCGCAGATCGGCGACGGCAAAGGCCCGCGGCAGCGGCGCGGTGATCAAAGGCTCTCCCAGGGCCTCATAAAGCCGGAACACCAGCGGGCTGGGTCTGACCGGCGCACGCGGCAGGGGCGTATCTTCCAGCAACTCAGGGTCCATGAAACGCGCCAGCAGATCGGCCTCGGTCTCGGGCATGGCGTCAAGCGCGCGGGCCGTGTCCAGCATCAGCATGGCCCCGTCCCAATCGCCCCGCCGCGCGCTGCAAAAGACCTGCGCGCCATAGGATGGCGACAGATGCGGCGCGCGCATCAGCGCGGCACAGGCGGTATCCTCGGCCCCGGTCAGCATGGTGGCGTCGAACCAGCGCGAAAACAGCGCCGGGTTCTCGGGTCCGGCCCGTTCCAGCAGCGCCTGCGCCGGTTCGACCGCCCCCAGCCGCATCAGCGCATCGACGCGGGCCTGCAGTAGAAGACTGTCACGCCCCGCATCCGGTGGGGCATCGGCCTCGGCCAGAAGCAGCGTGTAAAGCAGCCCCTGGATCGCGGGCAGTCCCAGCCGCCCCGGCTGGCTGATCAGATCAGCAAGATCGGCCGTAAGGCTGCCCTGCCACAGCGACAGCGGCAGGCCGGATACCGCACTGGGCAGCAGGCCCACCGCGTCCAGACCGGCCTGTTCAAGCGGGGTGACCGTGACATCGGGGCTCTGCGCGCTGTTGACCACGGGTGGCTCTGCCAGCGGGGCCAGGCCTTGTGGCGGCAGCCGTAGGGCGCCCTCGGGAAAGGCGGGGGCGGCCAGACCGCGCCCCCGATCCAGCCAGTCGATCGCCGACAGCGGTTGCGCGACCGGCTGGCTCAGGACGCTCAGTGCCGACAAGGGGGTGTCTTGCGCCGCGGCGCATAAGGGCCAGGCCAAAGCGCCGGCCAGGGCCGCTGTCGTGACAGAAGCCCGGATATTCCGAAATCCGGCCATGGTCCGGTCAATCGGCATCAAGCGTGACCGTGGACCGGATCTCCTGCTGGGGGCGCGAGAAATCTTCGCCAAGATGGGGTCCGACATAGGCGTAAATGACAACACCGATTGCTCCAAGGGCAATGAGATAAAACAGATATTTCAAAATACGTTTCATGATGTCCTGCCTGTCAGCCTCTGTGCGCGGGCCTGTTGATTGCAAGTTATAACTGGCATTTTCCGCAAGATCACGTCATTCAGGCGTCAAACATTAAAAAACGGCACAACTTGGCCGAAACAGGCATGTGATGGGCTGGAAACTGAAGAAGACCGTAGTCCTTGTGGGCATGATGGGGGCGGGAAAGACCGCCGTGGGCAAGGCCCTCGCCGCGCGGTTGCACGTTCCTTTCCTTGATTCGGATGCCGAGATCGAAAAGGCCGCCGCCCGCAGCATCCCCGAGATTTTCGCACGCGATGGCGAAACCTTCTTTCGGCTGAAGGAAAGCCAGGTCATCGAACGTCTGCTGGATGGCAATCACGGCATCCTGTCCACCGGGGGCGGGGCCTGGATGTCGGAACGCAACCGGGATGCGATCTCTGGGCGCGGGGTGGCGGTCTGGCTGGATGCGGACCTGCCGCTGCTGTGGCAGCGCGTGCGCCACAAGGACAGCCGCCCGCTGCTGCGGACCCCCGATCCCCTGGGCACGCTGCGCGATCTTTTCGAGGCGCGCGTACCTGTCTATGCGCTGGCCGATCTGCGGGTGAAGGTAAAGCCGCGCTACACGATTGATCAGACTGCGGATCAGGTGGTGCAGGCGCTGCTGACCCGCCCCGATGTCCTGGAGGCCGCGTAATGCCCGAACTGCCAAGCGAAACCGTCCATGTGCCCCTGGGGGATCGCGCCTATGACATCCATATCGGTCCTGACCTGTTGTCACGGTCGGGGGCGCTGATCGCGCCGCTGTTGCGCCGCCCGCGCGTGGCGGTGATCACCGATGAAAACGTGGCCGCCCTGCATCTGGACAGCCTGCGGACCGGGCTTGCCGCCGAGGGCATCGCGATGGAGGCGTTGATCCTGCCGCCGGGCGAAGCCACCAAAAGCTGGGCGCAGCTGACACGATGCGTCGAATGGCTGCTGGAGCAGAAGATCGAACGCAAGGATGTGGTCCTGGCCTTCGGCGGCGGGGTGATCGGCGATCTGGCGGGCTTTGCCGCTGCGATCCTGCGGCGCGGCGTGCGTTTCGTGCAACTGCCCACCAGCCTGCTGGCCCAGGTCGACAGCTCGGTCGGCGGCAAGACCGGCATCAACTCGCCCCATGGCAAGAACCTTGTCGGCGCTTTCCACCAGCCCAGCCTGGTGCTGGCCGATACGGCGGTGCTGGGCACGCTCACCGAACGCGATTTCCTGGCCGGCTATGGCGAGGTCGTGAAATACGGTCTGCTGGGGGATCACCAGTTCTTCGAATGGCTCGAAGCCAACGCCGCCCGCGCCGCTGCCGGCGACATGGAGGCCCGGATCAGCGCCGTCACCCGCTCGGTCCAGATGAAGGCCGCCATCGTGGCCCGCGACGAAACCGAGGAAGGTGAACGCGCGCTTCTGAACCTCGGGCATACGTTCTGCCATGCGCTCGAAGCCGCGACCGGCTATTCCGACCGGCTGCTGCATGGCGAAGGCGTGGCGATCGGCTGCGCCCTGGCTTTCGAACTTTCCGCCCGCCTGGGTCTATGCGCGCAAGAGGATCCAAGCCGCCTGCGCGCGCATCTGCGCGACATGGGCATGAAGGTCGATCTGTCTGATATTCCGGGCGCATTGCCGGATGCCGATGGGCTGATCGCCCTGATGGGGCAAGACAAGAAAGTCTCGGACGGCAAGCTGACCTTCATCCTGGCCCGCGAAATCGGCCAGGCCTTCATCACCAGCGATGTGCCGCGCGATGTGCTGCACAGGCTGCTGACCGATGCGCTGGCCACGCGCCTCTGACGCCGGCGCCGTTCTTCTTGCATCAAATATCCTCGGGGGGTGTCCCGCAGGGACGAAGGGGGGCAGACAGCCCCCCTTTGACAGGTCTCAGCCCGCGATACGCACCAGGGCGTGGCGCTTCTTGCCCGCACTCAGCTTGACCGTGCCGTCAAGGCTTGCCAGATCCAGCAGCAGGCCCGCATCGGTGACCTCGGCATCGTTCAGGCGTGCGCCGCCTTCGGCGATCAGGCGCTTGGCCTCCTTGCCCGAGGCGGCCAGACCGCTGCGCACGATCAGCTGCACGATGGAAATGCCGTCACCCACCTCGGCCGCCGTCAGGTCCAGCGTGGGCAGATCCTCGCCCACGCCGCCCTTCTCGAAGACCTCGCGCGCGGTGGCTTCCGCAGCCGCTGCCGCCTCGGCCCCGTGCAGCAGGGTTGTCACCTCATTGGCCAGGATGATCTTGGCCGCGTTGATCTCGGACCCCTGCAGCGCGCCCAGGCGGTCGCATTCCTCGACCGGCAGATCGGTATACAGCTTCAGGAAGCGTCCGGTATCGGCATCGGTCGTGTTGCGCCAGAACTGCCAGAAATTGTAGGGCGACAGCATATCGGCGTTCAGCCAGATGGCACCCCCCGCCGACTTGCCCATCTTGCGCCCGTCCGAGGTGGTCAGCAGCGGCGTGGTCAGGCCGAAGACCTGCGCGTCGATCACCCGGCGCGTCAGGTCGATCCCGTTGACGATATTGCCCCACTGGTCCGACCCGCCCATCTGCAACCGCACGCCGTAGCGGCGATTAAGCTCCATGAAATCATAGGCTTGCAGGATCATGTAGTTGAATTCGAGAAACGACAGAGACTTGTCCGGGTCGTTCAGCCGCGACTTGACGCTGTCAAAGCTCAGCATCCGGTTGATCGAGAAATGCCGCCCGATGTCGCGCAGGAATTCAAGGTAGTTCAGGTTGTCCAGCCATTCGGCATTGTTCAGCATGATCGCCCCGGTGGCGCTGTCGCCGTAATCCAGGTAGCGGCCGAACACCTGGCCCATGCCGGCGATATTCTCGTCGATCTGGGCCGGGCTCAGCATCGGGCGCTCGTCCGAGCGGAAGCTGGGATCGCCCACCTTGGTGGTGCCGCCGCCCATCAGCGTGACAGGCTTGTGGCCGGTCTTTTGCAGCCAGCGCAGCAGCATGATGTTCAGAAGATGCCCCACATGCAGCGATTTCGCCGTTGCGTCATAACCGATATAGGCCGGAACCACCCCCGCGATCAGCGCATCGTCCAGCCCTTGCAGGTCGGTGCAATCGGACAGAAAACCGCGCGCGGTGATGATGCGCAGGAATTCCGATTTCGGGCGGTAGGTCATCTCTCTTGTCCCTCGGTGGTTTGCGCGGCATGTATAATGACCAGGGCGGTATATGCAAACCGCTATTGAAGGCTGAAACGGCCAGTCTGGGCAGGGGGCAAGGGATGCGAGAAGCAAGGGTGATCCGCGCGCTGGGGGCCATGTCCGGCACCTCGCTTGACGGGGTGGATGCCGCCGTGGTCGAGACCGATGGCGAGGTGATCGCGGCCTTCGGTCCCGTGGCCTATCGCGCCTATTCCGCTGACGAACAGGCCGTACTGCGCGGCGTCTTGGGCAAATGGCCTGGCGATGACGGGCTGGAGGAGGCGCAGGCCCTGGTCGAGGCGGCCCATCACGAGGTTCTGTCAGGCTTTGCTGACGTGGACCTGGTGGGCTTTCACGGCCAGACACTCGCCCATGATCCCGAGATGCGCGGCACGCATCAGCTGGGCGATGGCGCGGCGCTGTCGGAACGGCTGGGCCTGCCGGTGGTGTGGGATTTCCGATCCGCCGATGTGCGTCTGGGCGGGCAGGGCGCGCCGCTGGCGCCGTTCTTCCATTTCGCCTGCGCCAAATGGATCGGGGCCAGCGACCCCCTGGCCTTCCTGAACCTTGGCGGCGTGGGCAACCTGACCTGGATCGACCCAAGCCACGCCCGCCCCGAGGATGAAGGCGCGCTGCTGGCCTTCGATACCGGCCCCGCCAATGCGCCGATCAATGATCTGGTCCATGCGCGTCTTGGCCTGGCCTATGACAAGGGCGGCCAGCTTGCCGCGCGCGGCAAGGTCGTGGATGGCGCGCTGGAGCTGTTCCTGGACGAGCCGTATTTTCTGAAAATGCCGCCCAAATCGCTGGATCGCGACGCTTTCGCCGACATGCTGGAACTGGTGCGCGAACTGGATAACGCCGATGCCGCCGCCACCATGACCGCCATGGCTGCCGCCGCCGTGATGCGCGGGATGGAACATTGCCCCATACCGCCCGCGCGGCTGCTGGTCACCGGGGGCGGGCGGCACAATCCGGTGATGATGCAGATGCTGCGCGCGGGGCTTGATTGCCCCGTCGATCCGGTCGAGGCGGTGGGGCTGGATGGTGACATGCTCGAGGCGCAGGCCTTCGCCTTTCTTGCCGTAAGGGTTGCGCGCGGCCTGCCAACATCCTGCCCCGCGACCACGGGCGTCCGCGCCGCCGTCGGGGGCGGCATCCTGAGCGGAAAGCGTTAGCGCTAACATATTTTGTCGGCGCGCGTTTGCGGCCATTGTGCCCCAGACCAGTCGTGATAGAGTCCGGCCCGATAGGCACAGGCCGCAGGCGCTGGCGGTCACTGTGCAACCTGTTGAAACACAAGGGCTGTTCTGATGGCATCTCGGGTCATTCCGGTCGATCCTTTCGATCTGGTCATCTTCGGCGGCACCGGCGATCTGGCGCGGCGCAAGATACTTCCGGCCCTTTTTCGGCGGTATTGTGCCGGACAGATGCAACCCGGCACGCGCCTGATCGGTGCCGCGCGCGCGGACATGTCTGATGCCGATTACCGCGATTTCGTGGCCCAGGCGCTGGATGAATTCGACACGGCCCATGGCCACACAGCCGACCAACGCGCGGCCTTTCTGGCCGATCTGCATTACGTGACGCTGGACGCGATGGGCGATGAAGGCTGGGATCGGCTGGCGGGTTTGATGTCGCGCGACCGCATTAAGGCCTATTACTTTTCGGTCGGACCGGGCCTGTTCGGGCCGCTGGCCGAACGCCTGCACCGTCACGGGCTGGCGGATGAGGGTGCGCGGATCGTCGTGGAAAAGCCTTTCGGCCGCGATCTGGACACCGCGCGCGCCCTCAACCGCACCCTGGCCCAGCATTTCGACGAAAGCCAGATCTACCGGATTGATCACTATCTGGGCAAGGAAACCGTCCAGAACCTGATGGCGATCCGCTTCGGCAACATGCTGTTCGAACCCTTGTGGAACAGCCAGTATGTCGATCACATCCAGATCACCGTGGCCGAAACCGTGGGCGTGGGCGGGCGCGGCGATTACTATGACCGTGCGGGCGCCATGCGCGACATGGTGCAGAACCACCTGATGCAGCTTTTGTGCCTGATCGCGATGGAACCCCCCGCCAAGTTCGACCCTTCGGCGGTGCGGGACGAAAAGCTCAAGGTGATCCGGGCGCTGGATCCGGTCGCCCCGGCCCAGATCGTGCGCGGCCAGTACCGTGCCGATGGCGACAAGCCGGGCTATCTTGAACATGTGGGCAATCCGGCATCGACCACGGAAAGTTTCGTGGCGCTCAAGGCGCATATCAGCAACTGGCGATGGGCGGGCACGCCCTTCTACCTGCGTACCGGAAAGCGGCTGCGCGCGCGCACCTCGGAAATCGCGGTGGTGTTCAAGGAAGCGCCCCATTCGATCTTCGGGGCCGAAGCGGGGCGTCACCGCAACATCCTGACCATCCGGTTGCAGCCCAACGAGGGGATCGACCTGGACGTAACCATCAAGGAACCGGGACCGGGCGGGATGCGCCTTGTCGATGTGCCGCTGGACATGACCTTTACCGAAGCGCTGGGACCCGATGCCGAGGATGTGCCAGACGCCTATGAGCGGCTGATCATGGATGTGATCCGGGGCAACCAGACCCTGTTCATGCGCGGCGACGAGGTCGAGGCCGCCTGGGCCTGGACCGATCCGATCATCGCCGACTGGGAAGCGGCAGGAACCGATCCGGTGCTCTACGATTCCGGCAGTGCCGGCCCCGAAGAGGCCCTGGCCCTGATGCACCGCGACGGCCGCCGCTGGAGGGAGATACGCACATGACCCTGAACGAATACCCCGATGCCGAGATGCTGGCGATCAACCTTGCCAATGTGCTGGCCGGCAAGCTGACCGCCACGCTGATGCATGAGGATCGTGCCACGCTGGTGGTGCCCGGCGGCACCACGCCGGGGCCCATCTTCGATGCGCTCTGCGATGCCGATCTGGACTGGAGCCGCGTCAACGTCATGCTCAGCGATGAACGCTGGGTGCCCGAGGACGATCCGCGCTCCAATACCGCGCTGGTGCGGCGGCGGTTGCTGACCGGGCGGGCGGCAGCGGCGACATTCCTGCCGTTCTATGCGGGTGGTGACGATCCCGAAGACGTGCTGTCCGAGGTCGAGGCGATGATCCTGCCGCATCTGCCGATCTCGGTCGCGCTGCTGGGGATGGGGGTGGACATGCATACCGCCAGCCTGTTTCCACGCGGCGACAACCTGCGGCTGGCGCTGGACCCCGCTGCGCCGATTCTGGTCAGCATGCGGGCGCAGGGGCTGGACTGCACCCGCGTCAGCCTGAGTGCGCGGGTGCTGCGCGATGCGCTGAACCTGCACCTGGTCATCACCGGCGCCGAAAAGCGCGCCGCGCTGGACCGCGCGACCCGACTGCCACCGCAAGAGGCCCCGGTGGCGGCGATCCTGGACGAGGCCGAAGTTCATTGGGCAGAGTGACAAGAAGATGACGATGACGATTGACGCGTGCTGGACACGCCTTGACCAGTTGAAAGGGGCCGCGACAGCGCGCCCGATCCTGTCGCTGTTCGACGATCCTGACCGCGCCTCCGGGTTTTCGGCCGGTTTCGACGGGATGCTGTTCGACTATTCCAAGACCGCCATTGACCATGTGACCCGTCAGGCGCTGCTGGATCTGGCGCAGGCCGCGGATCTGCAAGCCCGGCGCGCGGCGATGTTCGCAGGCGAAAAGATCAACGAAACCGAAGGCCGGGCGGTTCTGCACACGGCGTTGCGCGCACAGGGCGACGAGGTGATCATGGTTGACGGGCAGGATGTCATGCCGCAGGTGCGCCGGACGCTTGCCCGGATGGGCAGTTTCGCCACGGACCTGCGGTCAGGCCGCATCAAGGGGCAGGGCGGGGCGATCACCGATGTGGTCAATATCGGGATCGGCGGCTCTGATCTGGGGCCGGCCATGGCGGTTCTGGCGCTGGCACCTTACCATGACGGGCCGCGCTGCCATTTCGTGTCGAACGTGGACGGGGCGCATATCGCCGATACGCTGGAGCGGCTGGACCCGGCGCGTACCCTGGTGATCGTGGCGTCAAAAACCTTCACCACCATCGAGACGATGACCAATGCCGCGACCGCCCGCGACTGGATGGCGGCCAGCGTTGCCGATCCGGGCGCGCAATTCGTGGCCCTGTCCTCGGCCGGTGACAAGGCCGCTGCCTTCGGAATCGCGGCCGATCGCGTCTTCGGGTTCGAAGACTGGGTCGGGGGGCGCTATTCCATGTGGGGGCCGATCGGTCTGTCGCTGATGCTGGCGATCGGGCCCGAACGGTTCCATCAGATGCTGGCAGGGGCGGCGGCGATGGACGCGCATTTCCAGCAGGCACCGCTGGCGGAAAACCTGCCTGTCCTTCTGGCCCTGACGGGGGTCTGGCACAGGCAGGTTTTGGGCCATGCCAGCCGCGCGGTGCTGCCCTATGATCAACGCCTGTCGCGGCTGCCTGCCTATCTCCAGCAGCTTGAGATGGAAAGCAACGGCAAGCGGGTGGCGATGGACGGCAGTGACCTTGCGCGGCCGTCGGGGCCGGTGGTCTGGGGCGAGCCGGGCACCAACGGGCAACACGCCTTCTACCAGTTGATCCACCAGGGCACCGACGTGATCCCTTGCGAATTCCTGATCGCAGCGCAGGGGCATGAGCCGGAGCTTGCCCATCAGCACCGCCTGCTGATCGCGAATTGCCTGGCCCAGTCCGAGGCCTTGATGCGGGGCCGTTCGCTGGATACGGCGCGCGCCATGATGGCCGCGAAAGGGCTGTCGGGAACCGAACTGGACGCCCAGGCGCGCCACCGGGTCTTTCCGGGCAACCGGCCTTCGGTCACGTTGGCCTATGACCGGCTGACCCCGCGCCGCCTGGGCCAGATCGTGGCGCTTTACGAACACCGCGTCTTTGTCGAAGGCGTGATCCTGGGGGTCAACAGCTTCGATCAATGGGGGGTGGAACTGGGCAAGGAACTGGCCACGGCGCTGCAACCCCTGCTGGAGGGGGCTGATGCGGCGGCCAAGGACGGATCGACCCGTGGTCTGATCGGGTTTCTGACGGGGCGCTGAGGGGCGCTGACGGGGCGCTGAGGGAGCGCTGACGGACAGCCCTCCAGCGGTCTGGCGCAAGGGGACTGGCTTGGGGTTTCTGGCGCAAGGGGTTGGCCGCGCTCAGCCATGCAGTGCCAGCACCCAGCCAGCGGCCATCAGAAGCGCCAGCAGGGCAAGGCTCAGAACCTCGCCGCGTTGCAGGCCGCGCGGTCCTTTGGCCTGCGCGGGCTTGGCGCGGGCAGGATCCGGATGATCGTTGTCAGTCGAGGTCTGTCGCATCTCGCCTCCCTCTGGAACCGGGGCGGGGATCTGCTGCCACAGACACCCGACCCCGCCGATGACCGCCCGCCGCTGGAAGAGCCGGACAGGCGGTCAAACCTTCGGATCACTTGGGCACAAGCACCGCGTTCACCACATGGATGACGCCATTGGACTGCACCACATCCGAAATCGTGACGCGCGCGGCATTGCCGCTTTCGTCATAGACATAGAGGTTGCGCCCCTTGACCTGCGCCGAAAGCGCATCGCCCGAGACGGTGTTGAAGTGGTAGAACCCGTCGGCGCTGGCACGGGCGCGGGCCGCGATCTGCGCGGTGGACATGCTGCCCGCCACCACATGCGCGGTCAGCACCTTTTGCAGCATCCCGAGGTTTTCGGGCTTCAGCAGCGTCTCGACCGTACCGGCGGGCAGGGCGTCGAAGGCGGCATTCACAGGGGCGAAGACCGTGAAGGGGCCGGGGCCCTGCAATGTCTCGACCAGGCCCGCGGCCTGTACGGCGGCAACCAGCGTGGTGTGATCTGCCGAATTCACGGCGTTTTCGACGATGTTGCGGGTGTCGAACATATCCGCGCCGCCGACCTGCGGATTGGCGGCCATGGCGGTGGATGCGGCGGTCAGGCTTGCGGCCAGAACGAGGGCCTTGAAGGTCTGTTTCATCGTGATCTCCCTTTTCATGTGGTGCCCCTGTCGAAGCGGGCATGTCACAGTCACGGGCGGGGAGAGGCGATAGTTTCAGCGCAGGCGCTATTTTTTCGAACGGTCAGCCCGGCGGCAGGGTCGGCACGCCTTCGGCGAGGATATTTGAAGCAAGAAGAAACCGGCAAAAAAGAAGGGCGGCCCGCCAGGGGACCGCCCGTTTTCCATGTCAATCCGGTGCGATCAGCGCAGGATCGAGCGGCCTGCATAGATAGCCGTGTCGGCCAGCGATTCCTCGATGCGGATGAGCTGGTTGTATTTTGCCAACCGATCCGAGCGCGCCAGCGATCCGGTCTTGATCTGTCCGCAATTTGTGGCGACGGCCAGATCGGCGATGGTGGCATCCTCGGTCTCGCCGGAACGGTGCGACATCACGTTGGTCATGCGGGCGCGATGCGCCATGTCCACGGCGCGCAGGGTTTCGGTCAGCGTGCCGATCTGGTTGACCTTGACCAGCATGGAATTCGCGCAGCCGCGCTCGATCCCCATGGCCAGACGCGCGGGGTTGGTCACGAAGAGGTCGTCGCCCACAAGCTGGACCTTGGCGCCCAGCCGGTCGGTCAGCGCGCGCCAGCCATCCCAGTCATCCTCGGCGCAGCCATCTTCGATCGAGATGATCGGGTAATCGGCGCAAAGTGCCGCCAGGTAGTCGACATTCTGGTCGCTGGACAGGGTCTTGCCCTCGCCCGACAGGACATAGTTGCCATCGCGGAAATATTCGGTGGCGGCGCAATCCAGCGCCAGGCAGATGTCGTCGCCCGGACGATAGCCCGCCTTTTCGATGGCCTTGAGGATGAAATCCAGCGCCTCGCGCGTGCCCGACAGGTTGGGGGCAAAGCCGCCCTCGTCGCCCACGCCGGTGGCCAGACCCGCAGCCGAAAGTTCCTTTTTTAGGGTATGGAACACCTCGGCGCCCATGCGTACCGCGTCACGGATCGAGGCGGCGGCGACCGGCATGATCATGAATTCCTGGATGTCGATCGGGTTGTCTGCATGTTCGCCCCCGTTGATGATGTTCATCATCGGCACGGGCAGGACGCGCGCCGAGGTGCCGCCGATATAGCGGTAAAGCGGCTGCGTGGTGAAATCGGCGGCCGCCTTGGCCACGGCCAGCGAAACGCCCAGGATCGCATTCGCCCCCAGACGCGCCTTGTTGGGCGTGCCGTCCAGTTCGATCATGCTGAGGTCGATGGCGACCTGTTCGGTGGCATCCATGCCCAGCAGGGTTTCGGCAATCTCGCCATTCACGGCGGCGCAGGCCTCAAGCACACCCTTGCCGAGATAACGCGCCTTGTCGCCGTCGCGCCGCTCCACCGCCTCATGCGCGCCGGTCGAGGCACCCGAGGGCACCGCCGCGCGGCCCATGGTGCCATCTTCCAGGATGACGTCCACCTCGACCGTGGGATTGCCCCGGCTGTCCAGGATTTCGCGGGCGTGGATGTCGATGATCGTGCTCATGGTGGCGTCCCTTCGGGATGTGAACTGCGTTGCGCGCGCTTTTAGAGGGCGCATGGCCCAAGGGAAAGGGGGCGCGGGGCAGGTTTGCGCTAACCTTTTCTGTATTTTCCGGGGTTTGCGCTAACCTTTGGCCGCACGTGCCGCGATGCGGCGCAACCGCGCCTCTCGCCAGAAGGTGTAGATGCCCGAGGCGACGATCAGCGCGGAACCCGCCAGCGTCGCCATGTCCGGCCGCTCGCCGAAAAAGAGCACGCCGAAACACAGCGCGAAAACAAGGCGGGAATAGCGGAAGGGCGTGATCACCGCCACATCGCCCATCCGCATCGCCGCCACGATGGCGTAATAGGACAGCACGCCAAAGGCCAGCGCCGCCGCGATCAGCAGCCATTCCAGCCCGTCCAGCAGGCGCGGCGCATCGCCGGTGAAGGCCAGCATGCCCATGCCCGCAGGCACAAGCGTCAGGAAGGCATAGGTCGACAGCTGCATCGACGAGATGGAGCGCGGCACGGTGCGCGTTGCAAGATCGCGCAGCGCCAGGCCAATCACGCCCATGACCGCGAAAAGCGAGGCAGGCTCGAACGCGTCAAACCCCGGTCGGATGATCAGGATCACCCCGGCGAAACCGACCAGGATCGCGCTCCAGCGGCGCCAGCCCACCTGTTCGCCCAGAAACAGCGCGGCCCCCAGCGTTACCACCAGCGGCGTGGCCTGCAGGATCGCCGAGGCCGAGGAGAGCGGCGTCAGCGCAATCGCGGTGATGAAGCCGACAGTGCCGATCAACTCGCCCGAATTGCGGATCAGGACCGACCGCGCCATCAGGTCGCGCGAAAACAGTGCGTCGCCGCGCAGCAGCGCCAGCGCGGCAAAGACCACCGCGCCACCCGCGCCCAGCAGGATCAGCACCATCCCCAGCGGCACCGTCGCCGCCAGCAGCTTGATGAACATGTCCTCGATCGCAAAGCCCAGCATGGCCGCGGTCATCAGAAGCGAACCACGCAGGTTTTCCATCCGGTCGGGCCTTTGTCGGGGGGCGTGACGCGGGGTGCGTCACCGGGGTCGGGTCCGGATTAGTCCTGACGCGGCACGGGCGCAAGGGGGGCGCTGTCGCCGTTCGGCGCGCAGGGCGGCATCTCGGCTGTGGTGGCTGTCAGCCCGTAGGGGGCAACCAGGCGCCAGACATGGGCGGGCACCATGTTCTTGAGGCGCGCGGGATAGGCCCGGCGCAGGTGCAGCACCGTCTCGATCGCCTTCATCTCGACCCGCGTGCGGGCGAATTCCAGCCCCCGTGGTCCGGTGCGCGGTTGCAGGAAGGACACCAGCGGACGCAGCCAGTCGGGCATGCGGCGCAGCGGCAGACCGCCCGCGGCGCGTTCGGTATTGGCCAGAAATCCGCGCACGGCACCCGCGCGCTTGCCCTTGTCCGTCAGGGGCGCGGTCTGCAACTGCCCCTTCAGCCGCGCCAGCATCTCGTCGCCGCGCGCATTGCGACTGAGGATCCATTGATCGCCGTCACCGCCCATGTAGCCCACGGTGATATCGGCCAGCCGGTTGGTGTAATCGACGCAGGTCTTGCAGGTCATCGGAAAGAAATCGGCAGGAAGCTGCGAGATGGGCAGTTGCAGGAACGGGATCATGCGCGCCTTGCGCCCGTCGTCGAAACGCAGCTCGACCCGGTAATCGGCGCGGAATTCCAGATAGCTGATGGTCTCGGGCGCCGGGTCCAGCAGGGACAGGAAGCGATGGAAATTCTCGGTCGTCGTGTTGTCAGAGCAGGGCGTGCCGATCACGTAGATCCGGTCGAAGCCAAGTTCCGCCTCCAGCGCGCGCAGGGCATAGACCTGGCAGGGAATGCCGATCAGCGCGATGCGGCGGTGCCCGACGGCGCGGGCGGGTTCCAGCAGCGCCAGCAGCGGGGCATAGCCCATCCGCATGCCGCGGCATTGCGCCAGCGCATCGGGGTCGGTCACGATGACGGGCAGGGGTTTCCAGCGATCGGCGGGATCGGGGGCCATGGTCAGCACCGCGTCAACCGTCCCGTCGCGCAGCAGCGCCGCGGCAAGCGCGGTTGTGATGCCGGTCCATTGCGCGCCGGGGGCAGGCGGCGCAAGACGCGCGCGCATCATCTGGGTATAGGGGCCGAAAAACGCCTCTTCCCCCTGTGCGGGGTTGGCCTGCCGCCCGTGCGCGGCCTGTTCCAGGCCGGGGTAGTCGGGCTTGATGAACTGGCAGGCCCGCCCGCAGGCGCGCCCGTCGCCCATCCGCGAGACGCCGCAATCGGTGCACAGGCCCGGTCGCGCGGCACCTGTCAGCACAGGGGCGTCAAGGCCATGAAAGAGGGGCGCATCGCGTGTCATGCCCCAGACCTAGCCCAGCTTTGCAGCGCCGTCAGGTCTTTTCGCCACGCGCCTTGAGGGGCACGCCGTAAAGTTCCAGCTTGTGGCCTTTCAGCGCATAGCCAAGCCGGCGCGCGATCTTTTCCTGCAGCGCCTCGATCTCGGGGTCGCAGAATTCGATCACTTCGCCGGTCTGCATGTCGATCAGGTGGTCGTGATGCTCGCGCGCGCCATCTTCGTAGCGCGCCCGCCCGTCGCCGAATTCCAGCTTGTCCAGAATCCCCGCCTCTTCGAACAGTTTGACCGTGCGATAGATCGTGGCGATGGAGATGCGCGGGTCGATGGCGGATGCGCGGGCATATAGCTCCTCGACATCGGGGTGATCATCGGATCCCTCCAGCACGGTGGCAATGGTGCGGCGCTGTTCTGTCATGCGAAGACCCTTGGCCTCGCAGCGGGAAATGATCGTATCAGCCATGCGCTTGCCCCGTCGGGTGAAGTCCGTGTTCCGTGGATGCGGGTTTAGCGGCACCTGCGTCGCAGTTCCACCCTGTTTTGGCATGGCGGGTTGACTTCTGGGTGGCGGACGCGCATATGACCACTCAAGCAAGGACCTCTGCCGCGTGAGCAGACAAGCAAGACCCCTGCGTCGGCCCCCGGGCCCTGGCGCGAAGGGCGGAACAGGACCTTGGCCGATTTTCCCAAGATCACGCGTGGGGATCAGCGCTGCGGCGGCTGATCGGACATGTCGTTCGATGGTCAGGCCCGGCGTGAAACCACGAGCGTTCCCGCAGGGGGACGTGACACATATCGTCATGCCGGATGCGTCCGCATGGCGTAAAAGGACATGACGTTGAACGAATTTGAAATGATGGGCCTGCCGGCCAGCCTGGTGAAGCGCCTCAAGGAAACCGGCATCACCGAACCTACCCCGATCCAGAGCCGGGCGATCCCCCATGCGCTGGACGGCAAGGATGTGATGGGGCTGGCGCAGACCGGCACCGGCAAGACCGCGGCCTTCGGCCTGCCGCTTCTGGCGCAGCTGATGGCGGATCCCAAGCGCCCGATGGAAAAGCATGTGCACGGGCTGATCCTGGCGCCGACGCGCGAACTGGCCAAGCAGATCGCCGATACGCTGGCGGCCCTGGTCAAGGGCACGCCGATGAAGGTGAACCTGGTGGTGGGCGGTCAGTCGATCTCGGCCCAGGCCGGGCGCCTGCTGCGTGGCACGGATATCCTGGTGGCGACACCCGGGCGTCTGCTGGATCTGCTGGACCGGCGCGCCGTGCGTCTGGACGCGACCCGCTTCCTGGTGCTGGATGAGGCTGACCAGATGCTGGACCTGGGTTTCATCCACGCGCTGCGCCGCATCGCGGGCCTGCTGCCCGCGCAACGCCAGACCATGCTGTTCTCGGCCACGATGAACAAGCAGATGTCGGAAATCGCCGCGGCCTATCTGAACAACCCGATGCGGGTCGAGGTCAGCCCGGCCGGCAAGGTGGCCGACAAGGTGACGCAGGCCGTGCATTTCATCGCCAAGGCGGAAAAGACCGCCCTGCTGATCGAACTGCTGGACAAGCACCGCGATGAGCTGGCGCTGGTCTTCGGCCGCACCAAGCATGGTTGCGAAAAGCTGATGAAGACGCTGGAAAAGGCCGGTTATGCAGCCGGTTCGATCCATGGCAACAAAAGCCAGGGCCAGCGTGATCGCGCACTCGAGGCGTTCCGTTCCGGCAAGATCCGTGTGCTGGTGGCGACGGATGTGGCCGCGCGCGGTCTGGATATCCCGGACGTCAAGCATGTCTACAACTACGAACTGCCCAATGTGCCCGAGAACTACGTGCACCGGATCGGCCGGACTGCGCGTGCCGGCAAGGACGGGGCGGCGATCGCATTCTGTGCACCCGACGAGATGAGCGAACTGCGCGACATCCAGAAGGTCATGAAGATCTCGATCCCCGTGGCCTCGGGCCGCCCGTGGGAGGCGCTGGATGCGCCGGACGCCCCGAAATCGGGCGGCGGTCGCGGCCGCGGTGGCCCGCGTGGCGGTGGCCCCCGTGGTGGCGGTGCGCGTGGCGCAGAAGGCGGTGGCAAGCCCGGCACGACCCAGCCACGCCAGAGACGGCGTTCGGGTGGCGGCAAGCGCGGCCCCTCGGCCAGCCAGGCGGCCTGATCAAGACAAAAGGCACCCTTCGGGGTGCCTTTTTCATTGTTTTGCGCGGCTGGCACGGTGTGGCGGCAGGTCAGACGCAGGTCAGACCCTGTGCGCGATCTCTGCCCAGACCGGCAGATGGTCCGATGCGACCCGCGCCGGTTTGCCCAGATAAGCCCCCTGATCCAGCGCCTCAAGCTCGTCCGACAGGGCGAAGCGATCCAGCCGCGCCACGGGTCGGGCGGCCGGAAAGCTGGGCAGCCCCGGCAGAAAGCGCAGGCCCTGCGCCATCGTGTCCAGGGCCATGACCGATCCCCATTCGTTGAAATCCCCCGCCATCACGGTGGGCATGTGGCGCAATTCGCGCAGGCAGCGCATGATCGCGGCCACCTGAAGGATCCGGTAGCGCCGGATCAGGCCCAGATGCAGGCCGATCACACGCAGCGGGCCGATCCCGGTGTCCAGATCGACGCGGATCGCGCCGCGCGGTTCAAGCCCCGGCAGGTCCAGATGCGCCGTGGCCAGCACCTGCACATGCGGCCGGATCAGCATGGCATTGCCGTGCCAGCCCAGCGATCCGCCGGGGCGATGCCCGCCGGTGCCCACGGGCACGATCCGCCAGCCGTCATCCTCGATCATGCCATGGGGCAGGGCGGCAGGGCGCGGCGGCAGGCGCTTGTCCGCCTCTTGCAGCACAACGACATCCGCGCCCAGCCCCTCGATCACCTTCAGGCTGCGATCGGGGCGGCGGCGCAGATCAAGGCCCACGCATTTCTGCAGGTTGTAACTTGCAATTTTGAGACGGGATGCGGACATGCTAGGGATATAGCCGCCGCAAACGGGAGCGTCACCAGGTGTTTGCCGATCAGACATGGCTGGCCCGGATCATCTGGGTCCTGCTGGCGCTTTTTGCGCTGGATGCGGTGATGCAGGGTAACTGGCCGCTGGCCTTCGTGGCGCTGGCCACGCTGGGCCTGTCGCTGGTGCCGCTTTACGCCGCCCGCTGGGCCGATGTCGTGGTGCCGCCCTCTTTCATCGCGGCCATCGTGGTCTTTGTCGGCGGCACGCTGTTTCTGGGCGAGGTCTTTGACTTCTACAACCGCTTCTGGTGGTGGGACATGGTGATGCATGCCGGCAGCGCGATCGGCTTCGGCCTGATCGGATTCGTGCTGGTCTTCATGATGTTCCAGGGGGATCGCTACGCAGCCCCGCCCCTTGCGGTTGCCTTTTTCGCCTTCTGCTTCGCCCTTGCCATCGGTGGGCTATGGGAGATCTTCGAGTTCGGGATGGACCAGATATTCGGCCTGAACATGCAGAAATCCGGCCTGATGGATACGATGGCCGATCTGATCATGGATTTCATCGGCGCGCTGATCGGCGCAGGCGCGGGCTATGCTTACCTCAAGGGGCGCGCCAAGGGCGGACTGATGGGCCTGATCGACGATTTCGTGCAGCGCAATCCGCGCCTTTTCAACCGCCATCGCAAGAGGCGTTGATCCGTCCGGGACGCTCTTGACGATACCTGCGGTTTGGCGTCCACTCCGCGGCATGGATCGCAAGGACAGGATAGACGCCATCGGGGCGCTGGCGTTGACGGGCTTTGCCACGGCCATGGCCTTCAACCAGGTGGTGATCAAGCTGGGCAACGGCGGATTTCAACCCGTTTTCATGGCGGGGCTGCGCTCGATCGGGGCGCTGGCCGTGCTGCTGATCTGGATGCGGCTGCGCGGGATACGTCTGGAATTCAGCCGTGACACGCTGGGGCCGGGCCTGGCGCTTGGCGCGCTGTTCGCGGCGGAATTCCTGTGCCTTTTCTGGGCGCTGGATCATACCACGGTCGCCCGCGCCTCGATCCTGCTTTATTCGATGCCCGTGATCCTGACGGTATCGGCGCATTTCCTGCTGCCCGGCGAACGGCTGACGCGGCGGCGCATCCTGGGCCTAGTGCTGGCCATGGGAGGTGTCGCGCTGGTGCTGGCACAGCGCAGCAGCGGGCAGGCCTCGCTGATGGGGGATCTGGCAGCGCTGGGGGCGGCCTTCGGCTGGACAGGGATTGCGCTGGTGGTGCGGATGACCGCGATCCAGCGCGCCGTCCCCGAGATGCAGCTGTTCTGGCAACTGTCCGTCAGCGCCATCCTGCTGATGATCGCGGCCCCCTTGTTCGGCCCGCTGCTGCGCGATCCGCAGATCATCCATCTGTTGGGGCTGGCCTATCAGATCGTGGCCGTGGCCAGTTTCGGCTTTCTGTTCTGGTTTTTCCTGATGAAGATGTACCCCGCGTCGGGCGTTGCCAGTTTCTCGTTCCTGACGCCGGTCCTGGCGGTGGGCTTTGGCTGGTTGATCCTGGGCGAAGAGATCGGACCCGCCGTGCTGGCTGGCCTTGTCCTGGTTGCCGTGGGGATCGTCCTGATCAACCGCAGGCCAAGGGTGCCGGCCTGAGGCGCGTCACGTCCCGCAAAAGGTCTGCGCGACGATCTCATGCCCCAGCGGCGGATGGGTCAGATCCTCTTGCCCCGGCTGATCGGTGAAGGGATCGGACAGCACGGCAAGCAGCCGCTCGAACGGGGCCATGTCGCCGGCCACGGCGGTCTGGATCATCTCTTCGACCCGGTGGTTGCGCGGGATATAGGCGGGATTGGCGGCCAGCATCCGCGCCTCGGCCCCGTCTTCATCCTGCAACCGTTCCCGCCAGCGGGCATCCCAGGCGTCATAGGCCGCACGATCCGTGAACTGATCGCGCGCGCGTCCCTGCGCCAGCGCCCGGAAGGTATTGGTGAAATCGGCCTGTCCGTCCTGCATCAGCGCCAGCAGATCGTCGATCAGCGCGGCATCGGCCGGATCGTCGCCGGTCAGCCCCAGCTTGGGGCGGAAGGCGGCAAGACGGGCGGTCTCGATCAGGGCGGGCATGGCGTTGATGGCATCGGTGAACTGGCTGATGGCCGCATCGGTATCAGGCATCAGGGGCACCAGCGCGGTGGCAAGCTGCGCCATGTTCCACACGATCACCCGCGCCTGGTTGTCATAGGCATAGCGCCCATGCGCGTCGATCGAGCTGTAGACCGTCATCGGATGGTAGGTATCCATATAGGCCGCCGGGCCATAGTCGATGGTTTCCCCTGACAGGCTTGTATTGTCGGTGTTCATCACCCCGTGGATGAAGCCGATCGACAGCCATTTCGCGACCAGCCGCGCCTGCGCGGCAATCACGCCTTCCAGCATCCGGGCGGGGCTGTCCGCCTGCGGGTCGTGTCGCGCGCGGGTATGGTCGTAAAGCGCCTGCAAGCCTTCCATGTCGCGGCGCGCGGCGAAATACTGGAAGGTGCCGACGCGGATATGGCTGGCGGCCACGCGGGTCAGCACCGCGCCGGGCAGGGCGGTTTCGCGGTAGACGCTTTCGCCCGTCAGAACGGCGGCCAGCGCGCGGGTCGTGGGCACGCCCAGGGCATGCATCGCCTCGGACAGCAGGTATTCGCGCAGGACCGGACCCAACCAGGCGCGCCCGTCGCCCATCCGGCTGTAAGGCGTCTGACCCGATCCCTTGAGCTGGATGTCCCGGCGGTGGCCTGCGCGGTCCACAACCTCGCCCAGCAGCAGCGCGCGCCCGTCGCCCAGCTGGGGCGAGAAGCCGCCGAACTGGTGCCCGGCATAGACCTGCGCCAGCGGCGCCGCCCCTTCGGGCAGCGCGTTGCCCCCGAAGACCGCAGCCATGTCCGCAGGATCACCAGGGGTGATGCCCAGATCCGCCGCAAGGGCCGCGTTGAAGGCCAAAAGGCGCGGCGCGCGCACGGGTTGGGCGACCTGCCGCGTGTAAAAGCGCGGTGGCAGGCTGGCATAGCTGTTGTCGAAGGGAATATGCAGGGTCATGAGACACCATATAGGGCAGGGCGCACGGGGTTACAGCACCCGCGACATGAACATCGTATGATCGCGCGGGGCAAAGCGCGCGCGGGCATAGAATGCCTGCGTGCGCGCGTCATCGCGGGCCACTTCAAGGTGCAGCGCGCGCACGCCGCCTGATGCCAGCGCCTTTGCAATACCGTTCAGGGCTTCAAAGCCCATGCCGCGCCCGCGCACGGCGGGGCGCACGAAGATCTCGTCCACGATCCCGTCCAGCCCGCCATATTCCACCGACCAGCCGAAAGAGATCACGACATAGCCGACCGGCGCGCGGCGCGGCCCGATCAGCCAGACGGCGCCATGGGGCGAACCTTCCAGCAGGGGGGTGATGGCGCGGGTGTGATGCGCGGCATCCGTGTCATATCCCATCTCGGCGTGAAACGCCGCGATCAGCGGCAGCACGCGGTCCCGGTCTTCGGTGTCGGCAAGGTGCAACAGGCTCATAACCGGGCCAGCCTTTCTGTCAGCAGGTCAAAGAACCCGTCCGCATCCACATCGCCCATGAACAGGGCGTTGGGTGCGCGTTTCGTCACCCGCCACCAGTCTGCCACGGTCATGCCCATGGTCAGCTCCGATGCGGTTTCGATCTCGACATTGATATGCCGCCCGCTGAACAGATCGGGGCGGATCAGCCATGCGGTCACGCAAGGGTCATGCAGCGGCGCGCCGAGAGAGCCGTATTTTTCCTTGTCGAAACGCTCGAAGAACTCGGTCATCTGGGCCACGGCGACCCCCACGCGCGTGCCAAGCGCGCGAAAACGGTCGTTGCGTTCGGCGGTGACAAGCGCCTTGTGCGTCACGTCCAGCGGCATGACCACCAGCGGCGCGCCCGAGCGGAACACGATGCGGGCGGCCTGCGGGTCCACATAAATGTTGAACTCGGCCGCAGGCGTGATGTTGCCCACCTGGAAATAGGCGCCGCCCATCAGCACGATCTGACGGATGCGCGGGATGATGTCGGGGGCCTTCTCCATCGCCATGGCGATATTCGTCAGCGGCCCCAGAGGGCACAGCGTGACGCTGCCCGACGGTTCGGCGCGCAGCGTCTGGACAATGAAATCGACCGCATGCTGATCCTGCAAGGGCATCTGCGGCTCGGGCAGAACCGGACCGTCCAGACCGCTTTTGCCATGCACATGTTCCGCCGTCACCAGATCGCGCCCCAGCGGGCGGTCGCAGCCTGCAAAGACGCGCATGTCTGGCCGTCCCGCCAGTTCGCAGATCATCCGCGCATTGCGCTGTGTCAGGGCCAGCGGCACGTTTCCCGCGACGGCGGTGATCCCCAGAACCTCGATCTCTTCCGGGCTGGCCAGCGCCAGCAGGATCGCCACGGCATCATCCTGTCCCGGATCCGTGTCGATGATGATTTTCTGCGGGTTTGTATGCAGCGTCATGGCCATCCTTGATGAGGGGCGCGTGCCTGCGCCTGCCCCGGTCAAACGGCCATAACGCACGGGGTCCGCCGGTGCAAACCGTTGCGCCCCAAGGATGCGGCAAAGCCCGGCCGCGCGCAATCCCTCGGGAGGCGCCGCGCCGGTCCGTCACCGTCTTTTTGCAGGTTTCAGCCGATCTTCTTCTGATCGGCATCCGGCAGGATCAGATGCATGGTCTGGATCAGTTCCTTGAGCTTCGTGGTCGAGATATTCTCGGTGCGCGGCAGATACAGGACATCGCAATATTGCCGCAGCTCGTCGAACTTGCCCTCCCAGTCGTCGCCCATGGCGAACAGATCGACATTGTAGGTGGCGATATCCTTGGGCTTCTGTTCCCAGCAGGTTTCCGGGATGACCATGTCGACATACTGGCAGGCCTCCAGCACCTCGACCCGGTGGGCATAGGGGATCGCGGTGCGCTTGCCCTTGAGGGTGTTGAACTCGTCGGTAGAGCAGGCGACGATCAGCTTGTCGCCCAGATCGGCCAGCCGCTTGAGCAGGCGCACATGGCCCACATGGAACAGATCGAATGTGCCATAGGTCAGGATCGTGCGCCCGCCCGTCGTTGATGCCTCGTTACTCATTCTCACCACCTTTTCGGTTACCGCCGAGCGCGTCCATGAATTTGCGAAACCGCCGGTTGGCGCGGTTCCAGCGAAAGGAATATCCCGGATCGGGTTCGCGCCAGCCCGCGCCGTAGTTCACCATCAGCAGATCTTCCGCCCGCGCCGGAATGGGTAGGCCAGTGACCGGGCAAGGCGCCAGCGGCATCAGCGCATCGCCGGGCAGGTCCCCGCAGGTATGCGGGTAGACGTGCAGCCGGCCATCACCGATCCAGGCCGGAAACAGGTCGATGTTGTAGACGCCTTCGGATTGCAGCTTGTAAACGCCCGGATTGGGCAATTGATCGCGCGCCAGAAGGCCCGCGTTCTTCAATTGGTGATGGATTTCCTGCCAGGCGCGCGCGGCGCTGTCATGGCTGTCTGCATCCAGCAGCACGGCCAGATCCACGTCGTCGTCATGCGCGATCAGGCTCTTGTCGCGCACCACCCCCAGAAGCGTGCCGGAATTCAGAAAGACCGGCCCGACGACCGTCTTGACCTTTTCCAGCACGGCGCCGACATCGGCCCATATCTTCGCGTGATCCTGCGTTTGAAAACTCTGCGGGAAATAGATCCCGGCAAGAGAGATGCCGCGTTCACTCGCGTCTTTCAGAATATCCGTGAATCTGTGGAATTCGGCCATCTGCCCGGCGGCCACCCGTTTTCTGTAAAGCCGATAGAGCGACTTTTGCGCGCGCCGCGGGCGCTTGCCCGTGCCGATGATCAGCAGAATGAAGGCTTCCAGGTAATCGGTCGAAAAGGCATCGCCCAGAACGGCGACCATGCCTTCCAGCTCCGTGTGGTATCCGGCGGCGACAAAATCGTCCTGCGGAAGAACCAGCTGCGCCAGCGCGATCTCGCGGATTTCCGCGACACGGGTATCAAACGGCGTGTTTGGCTGCGCGTCTGTCTTGTTCATCACCTGTTCCAGCACCTTTACTCCTTACACCGCTACCCCGGGCACGGACGCCCGGTTTGACACCGCTTGGTGAAGACATCCTGGCAGCACCTTGATGCACCCGCAGACCGCCCGTCAGCCAACCCACAAGCCAAAGCCCAGGCTCGCGCAAGCTGCGATGCCATGTGATGTGCCGCCATGTTCTGTCTTGTGAACCATACTGCCCGATATCTTCTTTTTTTCATGACTATGCGGCAAAACCCTTTTGAGTGGCAACAAAAAACCCCCCGGACGGGGCGGCCCGGACCGGATTGACGGGGGCCTCGGGCACAGGTGTTGCAAAGGGGCCGCGCAAACGGCACTCCGGCGATGCCGCGGACTTGCCGGTGGACATATCTTGATTGACCACGGGTAATAAACGCATAGTGCTGCGCGAGGCGGCATGGCGTTCAAAGTGTAATAGGTGCTGCGGGTAAAGGAATAAGAACCATGGATAGTCGTCGATTGATCAACAACCTCAAGCGGGTCCTGTCGCCTTACAGGCTCAGCGTCTACAAGCTGCTGAAAGAGCGTTCGGTCGCTGAATCCGCCACTTACGCAGAGCAGCATCTTGGCACTTCGATGATCTTTGCAAAGGATGTGGAGCTGTGGAACTACGCCGCATCCACCGCGAAGGTGGAGGGCGGCTCGATCCTTGAGTTCGGTGTCTTCAAGGGGCGGTCGATCAATCATTTCGCCGAAGTCTTCAAGGATCAGACCCTGCACGGCTTTGACAGTTTCGAAGGCCTGGCCGAAGACTGGACCGGGTATCATCTGCCCAAGGGGACCTTCAACCTGGATGGCAAGCTGCCGCAGGTGAAAGAGAACGTGACCCTGCACAAGGGCTGGTTCGACAAGACCTTGCCCGCCTTCCTCAAGGGAAAGCCCGCCAATATCCGCCTTTGCCACATCGATTGCGACACCTATGAAAGCAGCCTTTACGTCTTGCAGAACGTGGCGCCATTGCTGGTCACGGGCAGCGTCGTGGTGTTTGACGAATACTATGGCTATCCCAACTGGCGTTTCGGCGAATATCGCGCATGGCAGGAAGTCTGCGCCGACAAAGGGCTGAAATACAAATATATCGCCTTTTCGGAAATGCAGGTCGCCGTCGAGATCCTGTGATCCTTTCCGCGTACCGCCTGCGCGTCTTTTGGGGCGGGAAAGGGAAAAGGGGCGGCCTGCGGACCGCCCCTCTGAAAAGCGTCAAGCCTGTCTTCTGATCAGCCGTCGAAATCAACCGTTTCGGTCAGGCGCAGCGCCGCGCCGCGCAGCTTGGCCAGATCCATCAGGTTCACGTCATCGGCGGTGAAATCCCCCCAGCTTTTCACAAGGTCATCGGGTTCGATGCCCGGTGCGATCGGGTATTCGGCATTCGCCTCGGCATAGATCTGCTGCGCCGCGGGCGAGGTCAGGAATTCCATCATCTTCAGCGCATTCTCGCGGTTCGGCGCCGCCTTGGTCATGGCCACGCCCGAGATGTTCACATGGGTGCCGCCATTCTCGAAGGTCGGGAAGACGATGTTCACGGAATTGGCCCATTCCTGCTGTTCCGGATCGGCCAGCATCTGCGCCATGTAATAGGTATTGCCCAGGCTGATGTCGCATTCCCCGGCCCAGATCGCGCGAACCTGCGCGCGGTCATTGCCTTCGGGCTTGCGCGCCAGATTGGCCTTGAGCCCCTCAAGCCATGTCTTCGCGGCCTCTTCGCCGTGGTGGTGGATCACCGCCGAAGTCAGGCCCAGCGTGTAGGAATTCGTGCCCGAGCGGGTGCAGATGCGCCCCTTCCACTTGGGATCGGTCAGATCCTCATAGGTGGTCACTTCACCTTCGGCCACACGGTCCTTCGAGGCATAGATGATCCGCGCGCGGGTGGTCAGACCCCACCAATGCCCCTCGGGGTCGTGATAGATGTCAGGCACATTGGCCCGCAGCGTATCGCTTTCGACGGGTTGGGTCAGGCCCGCTTCGACCACTTCGGCCAGGCGCGAGATGTCGACCGTCAGCACCAGATCGGCAGGCGAGCGGTCGCCCTCGGCGGTCAGACGCTCGACCATGCCCTTGTCCAGAAAGGCCACGTTCACGGCAATGCCGGTTTCGGCGGTGAAGGCATCGGTCAGCGGCTTGATCAGCTCTGGCTGGCGGTAGGAATAGACATTCACCTCCTGGGCAAAGACGGGCAGGGCCAGCGAGATGGCGGTCGCGCTCAGCAGGGCGGTGGTCAGGTGTCGGGTCATCGCATCCTCGTTCGGGCATGGTTTCGATGCCGTCTGTAAACTTGAGTTTTTTAGTCAGGTCAATACCCGAATAAAACAGTCGGGAAAAAATCTGCCAACCTCAAACCTGCCGGCCTAACCGTCAGCCTTGGCGGCCTTGTCACGTCTCTTGGCCGCGTTCCACAGCGCGTCCATTTCGGCCAGATCGGATTGCGCCGGTGATGATCCACGCGCCGCAAGCTCTTGTTCAATATAATGAAAACGCCGCACGAATTTCGCGTTTGCCCCGCGCAAGGCCGCTTCGGGATCGATATCAAGATGCCGGGCCAGATTGGCCATGACGAACAGAAGATCGCCGAACTCCTCCTCGATTTCGGCCTGCGACAGGGTATCGCGGGCCTCGGTCAGTTCGGCGGCCTCCTCGACGATCTTGTCCAGAACCTGGGTGACATCGGGCCAGTCGAATCCCACGCGCGCCGCGCGTTTCTGCAACTTGACCGCCCGCAACAGGGCAGGAAGCCCCACGGCGACACCGTCCAGAACGCCGCCCTGCGCGGATGCCGCGCGTTCGGCCGCCTTGATCCGTTCCCAGTCCAGCGTTTGCTGTTCTGCGGATTTGTCGCGGCTCTCATCACCAAAGACATGCGGATGCCGGGCCACCATCTTGTCAGAGACGCGCCGCGTCACGCTGTCAAAGCTGAACAACCCGGCCTCATTGGCCATCTGGCTGTGATAGACCACCTGCAACAGCAGATCGCCCAACTCGCCTTCAAGCTCGGGCCAGTCCTGCCGTTCGATCGCATCGGCCACCTCATAGGCTTCCTCGATCGTGTAGGGGGCGATGGTCGCGAAATCCTGTTCGATATCCCAGGGGCAGCCGGTTTCGGGATCGCGCAGGCGCTGCATGATCCGTAAAAGACGGGGCAGGCCGCCATCTGGGTCATGGATCAGGCTGTCATCGGTCATTGCGGCGGCTCCGGATTTCAGGTTTGGTGCAACCGTGACCGCAACCGCCAAAGGAGTCCAGAGATGGCCGTGATCAACCGCATTGCCGGATATTCAGAGGATATGACCGGCTGGCGGCGCTATCTGCACCAGCATCCGGAACTTGGCTTTGATTGCGTGAAGACCGCAGCCTATGTCGTTGAAAGGCTGAAAGAGTTCGGAATAACCGATATTCACGAAGGCATTGCGAAAACCGGTGTTGTCGCGATCATCGAAGGTCAGGGGCCGGGCCCCGTGATCGGTCTGCGCGCCGATATGGACGCCTTGCCCATCGCCGAGGAAACCGGCGCCGCATATGCATCGACCGTGCCGGGCGTGATGCATGCCTGCGGTCATGACGGGCATACGACCATGCTGCTGGGGGCCGCGCGCTATCTGGCCGAAACGCGGAATTTCGCAGGTTCGGTCGCGCTGATCTTTCAGCCCGCCGAGGAACAGGGCGGCGGTGGCGGCGTGATGGTGCAGGAAGGCGTGATGGACCGCTTCGGTATCGACGAGGTCTATGCGATCCATAACGCCCCCGGCTTTCCAGAGGGCGCATTCTACACAACCCCCGGCCCGATCATGGCGGCGGTGGATACGTTTCACATCAATATCAAGGGCTTGGGCGGCCATGGTGCCATGCCCCACGCCACGCGCGACCCGGTGGTCGCTGCCGTGGGAATCGTGCAGGCGATCCAGACGATTAGCAGTCGCAACCATTATGCGCTGGATGATCTGGTGATCTCGGTCACCCAGATCCACACCGGCAGCGCCGAGAATATCGTGCCTGAAACGGCCTATGTCGGTGGCACGGTGCGTACCTTCGACAAGGCCGTGCAGGCCATGGTGATGGACCGCATGAAGGCGATCGTCAGCGGTCAGGCGGCCAGCTACGGCGTCGAGGCCGAGCTGGATTACGAGGTCTGGTATCCCGCCACGGTCAACGATCCGGCCCGCGCCGCCTTTGCCGCAGAGGTTGCGGCCGAAGTGGTGGGCGCGGCGCTGGTCACCCCCGAGGCCGGCCGCGAGATGGGCGCCGAGGATTTCGCCTATATGCTGGAGGCGCGCCCCGGTGCCTATCTGTTCCTGGGCCAGGGCGAGAGCGCGGGGCTGCATCAGGCGGGCTATGATTTCAACGATGCGGTGGCCCCGATCGGAGCGTCGTTCTTCGCCCGGCTGGTCGAACGGGCCGCCCCGCTGAAGACCTGATCCGCGCGACCGCCCCGGCGGTCACGCCTGATGCATAGGACGGAGTTTGAATATGGCGCTGGAAGATGCCAAAACACAAGTAGATCAAGCCTTTACGCGGAAAGAGCTGCGCGGCCTGAGTTATGAGAACGCCTTTGGCGGGGCCACGTCTTTCCTGCGCCGGCGCTACAGCAAGGATCTGTCCGGTGTCGATCTGGCGATCACCGGCGTGCCCTTCGATCAATCCGTGACCCATCGCCCCGGCACCCGCTTCGGCCCCCGCGCCATCCGCGAGGCGAGCTGTCTGCAACCCTATGATCCGCCCTATGGCTGGGGCTATGATCCGCTGGGGCAGTTCAACATCGTGGATTACGGCGATCTGGCCTTTGACTATGCGCGTGTCAGCGACTTTCCGGACGCGGTCCGCAATCATTTCCGGACCATCCTTGCGGCGGGGCCGGGCACCGTGATGCTGGGGGGCGATCACTATTGTACACTGCCGATCCTGCAGGCCTATGCCGAGAAATACGGGCCGATGTCGGTGATCCAGTTCGATGCCCATTCCGACCTCTGGGCCGATGATGACATGTCCCGCATCGACCATGGCACCTTCATGTACAAGGCCGTGAAATCGGGCGTGGTGGATGCAAGCCGCTCGATCCAGATCGGCATTCGCACCGAATGCGATGACTATCTGGGGATGGCCTATATCGACGCCCGCCATGTGCACGAAAAAGGCCCCGCAGCCGTGGTGCAACGCGTGCGCGAGGTGGTGGGCGACAATCCGGTCTACCTGACCTTTGACATCGACGCGCTGGATCCTGCCTTTGCGCCCGGCACCGGAACGCCCGTCTGGGGCGGGCTGCACAGTTGGCAGGCAGCGGCGATCCTGCGCGATCTGGCCGGGATCAATCTTGTGGGCGGCGATGTGGTCGAGGTATCACCCCCCTATGACACAACGGGCGCCACCGCCGTGGCTGGCGCTCATGTGGCGATGGAACTGATCGCGCTCTGGGGCTGGACCCGGCGTTAAGCCCGCGTCCATGCGGTAATGAAAGATCAAGGTCGAGACGATGAAACTGGTGTTGCTTGTTCTGCTGGCGGTTCTGTCCTTCGGGCTTTGGGTGCGGCTGGCCCCCTCGGACCCTGCGCGCTGGCATGTTGCGGTCGGCGATGCCGGAAACCGTGATTTCCCGGGCGCGGTGATCCGCAGCATTCCGGCAGGGCCGGGCGACATGTCGCGGCTGGACAGGATCATCCGTGACACGCCGCGCACTGCCGTGTTGGCTGGCACGCCCGAAGAAGGGTTGGTGACCTATATCACCCGCTCGCGCCTGTGGGGCTTTCCCGATTACACCACGGTCGAGGCGCGCGCCGGTATGATCGTGATCCATGGCCGATTGCGGTTCGGCGGGTCCGACCTTGGGGTGAACCGCGCGCGGGTCGAAGGCTGGATTGCCGCACTTGCTTCGGGGCGATCCTGACCGGACCTTGACCGGAGTGCCGGTTTCGGCAAGAGAAGCGGGATGATTTCAGCGGATAAACTTGACCAGATCACCCAGCGCTTCCAGTTCCTCGAGGCGAAGATGGCCCAGGGTGGCGGCGACATCGCGGCTTTGGGGCGCGAATATGCCGAATTGCGCCCGGTGGTGGCCCAGATCGACCTGTGGCGTCGCCTGCGCGACGACCTGGCCGAGGCCGAGGCGATGCTGTCCGATCCCGAATTGCGTAAGCTGGCCGAGGAAGAACTGCCGCAGCTGCGCGCGCGCCTGCCCGAGATCGAGCGCGCGCTGCAACTGGCGCTGCTGCCGCGCGATGCCGCGGATGCCCGCCCCGCGATGATCGAGATCCGCCCCGGCACGGGGGGCGACGAGGCCGCACTGTTCGCCGCCGACCTCTTGCGGATGTATCAACGCTATGCAGAGGCGCGCGGCTGGTCCTTCCAGATCATCGAACTGCAGGAGACCGAGCTTGGCGGCATCCGCGAGGTTGTGGCCCGGATCGCGGGCGAGGGCGTCTTTGCCCGGCTGAAGTTCGAAAGCGGCGTGCACCGGGTGCAGCGCGTGCCCACGACCGAAAGCGGCGGGCGGATCCATACCTCTGCCGCGACCGTCGCGGTGCTGCCCGAGGCCGAAGAGGTCGATGTGACCATCGACCCCAACGACATACGCATCGACACGATGCGGTCGTCCGGGGCGGGGGGGCAGCATGTGAACACCACCGATTCCGCCGTGCGGATCACCCATATTCCCAGCGGAATCGTTGTCACCAGTTCGGAAAAGTCCCAGCACCGCAACCGCGAGATCGCGATGGGCGTGCTGCGCGCGCGGCTGTTCGACCTGGAACGCCAGAAAGCCGACAGCGCCCGCGCCGCCGACCGCAAAAGCCAGGTCGGCAGCGGGGATCGCAGCGAACGCATCCGGACCTATAATTTCCCGCAGGGACGGATGACCGACCACCGTATCAACCTGACGCTGTACCGGCTGGACCAGATCATGCAGGGCGATCTGGACGAGGTGATCGACGCGCTGATCGCCGAACATCAGGCCGGGCTGCTGGCCGAGATGAACGGATGACCCGCAGCATCGCCGAGACGCTGCGCGATGCCGTCAGGCGGCTTGATTCGGCGGGGATCCAAGAAGCTTCCGCCGATGCGCGCCATCTTCTGGCCCATGCGCTGGGGGTCGGGCGCGACCGTCTGATCCTGATCGGGCCTGATCCGATGCCGGACGATGCAAGGGTGGCATTCGAAGCGGCGCTGGCCCGTCGTCTGGCGCGCGAGCCTGTGTCGCGCATCATCGGGCAACGCCTGTTCTGGGGTCGGATATTCGGCGTGACTCCGGATGTGCTGGATCCGCGCGCCGATACCGAAACGCTGATTGCCGCGGCGCTTGCGGGACCCGTCCCGGACAGGCTGCTGGATCTGGGAACCGGCAGCGGTGCCATCGCGCTGACGCTGCTGGCCGAATGGCCACGCGCGCGCGCCGTCGCCACCGATATCAGCCCCGCGGCACTGGCCGTGGCCGCGCAGAACGCGCGGGCGCTGGACGTCGCGGACCGTGTGGAGCTACGCCTGTCGGACTGGTTTGCCGATGTGACCGGCCGCTTCGATCTGATCCTCAGCAACCCGCCCTATATCGCGGCCGATGAAATGCCGGGCCTCGCGCCTGAGGTGGTGCTGCATGATCCCGCCCTGGCCCTCAGTCCCGGTGGTGACGGGCTTTCGCCCTATCGCATCATTGCAGCGCAAGCGGCGGCGCATCTGACGCCCGAGGGGCGCGTGATGGTCGAAATCGGCTGGACTCAGGGCGCCGATGTGCTTGCGATCTTTGCGGCCCAAGGCTGGCGTGATCTGCGTCTGATCCGCGATCTTGAAGGGCGTGACCGGGTGCTTTGCGCCCTTATTCCCGCTGATCTGGCTGAAATGACACGAAAATAGCGATAATTCGCCATGTGGTGCCGCTTTCCTCTTGTCTTGCGCGCGTGGTCATGTTTACTCAATCCCAGTCGAGATGCAGGACGCCACCCATGCTGTCCCGCTCGACGCCAAGCCAAAAATAGCGTGGACCCGGTTTTTCAAGACAGAACGCATGAGGCGTGAAACGGGTCGCACGAAGCCAGAAGACGAAGGCTGGACTGCTACATATGAGATCATCCAAATCCAGGTCGCGCAAGTCGGGCCGCAATAATGCCCCCAACCGCAGTGTCGGGAACATCATCAACCGGGTTTTCGACAGCTCGGGTCCCGAGGGCAAGGTCCGCGGCACGCCGCAACAGATCATTGACAAATACAACCAGCTGGCGCGCGATGCACAGCTTGGCAATGACCGCGTCGCGATGGAGAACTTCCAGCAACACGCCGAACATTACCTGCGGCTTCTGGCCGAGGCGCAGCGCGAGATCGATCAGCGCCGCGAACAGCAGGAACGCGAGAACCGCGACCGCCAGTCCGAGCGCGATCAGCAGCAGACGCAGCAGGGTCAACGGGACCAGTCGCGTGACCAGGGCCGCGATCAGGGCCGCGATCAGTCACGCGACCAAAGCCGCGATCAGGGCCGCGATCAACGTGACCAGACCCATGAGCGCCCGGCGCGTGGGGATCAGGACAGTGCAGACCAACCATTCGAGCAGCGCCGCGACACGCGCCGCCATGCCGCATCCGACCAGGACGAGGGCACCGCGCAGGATGTGCTGGATCTGGGCCGTGACAGTGGCCTTGTGGAAACGCCCGAAAGCAAATCCGAAGAACCCGCAGCCAAACCTGCCGCCAAGCCTGCGGGCCGTGGTCGTGGCGACGCGCGCCCCAAGGCAGAGGGCGACGATCAGCCCAAGCCGAAACCCCGCAGCCGTGCCCCGCGCAAACCACGCGAGCCGCGCGCCGAGGGCGGCGATACGCCCGGCACGCCGGAAGCCGCCGAATAAGGCAGCCAGCCGGACAGAATGAAAAAGGGCGCGCCGTCTATAGCGGCGCGCCCCTTTCGTTGCTGCCCATCTCCCGTTGCGCTTATCGCGCGGCCTTGACCGATCGGGCCAGCGCACAGAACTGCTCCAGCCCCACGGTTTCCGCCCGGTCCGTCGGCTTGATACCCGCGGCGATCAGGTGATCCTCCAGGTCAGGCACAAGGCCCTTGCAGGCCGCCCGCATCATCTTGCGGCGCTGGTTGAAGGCCATGGCGATCACCTGCTCCAGCACCTTGGGATCCGCAGGATAGCGCGGCGCGGGCAGGGCGGTCAGATGCACCACCGCGCTGGAAACCTTGGGCGGTGGGCTGAAGGCTTCGGGCGGCAGGTGCAGCACGATGCGCGCGTCGCAGCGCCATTGCGCCAGCAGGGCCAGCCGGCCATAGGCCTTGCCGCCGGGCTGCGCCACGATCCGTTCGGCCACCTCGCGCTGGAACATCAGGGTCAGGCTGTCCCAGAACGGCGGCCATGCGGGCGGTGTCAGCCAGCGGATCAGCAATTCCGTTCCCACATTATAGGGCAGGTTCGCCGCCACGCGGATCGGCGGCGTCAGATGCGCCAGCGGATCAACCTCAAGCGCATCGCCCAGGATCACCTGCAAGCGGCCCGGATAGGCGGCGGCGATCTGATCCAGCGCGGGGATGCAGCGGGGGTCCTTTTCGATGGCCAGTACCCGCCGCGCCCCTTCGGCCAGCAACCCGCGCGTCAGCCCGCCGGGGCCTGGACCCACTTCCAGCACGTCGCATTCCGTCAGATCGCCCGCCTGGCGCGCGATCTTGGCGGTCAGGTTCAGGTCCAGCAGGAAATTCTGCCCCAGCGCCTTTTTCGCGGCAATCCCATATGTCTCGATCACGTCGCGCAGCGGCGGAAGGCTGTCGATCCCGCTCATGGCTTCACTGTTCCCCAAATACTCATTGCGCGCCCCGCGCCCGCGCCATGACATCCGCCATTTTCAGCGCGGCGATCAGCGACGAAGGATCGGCCAGGCCCCGGCCCGCGATGTCGAAGGCCGTGCCATGATCGGGCGAGGTGCGGATGAACGGCAGGCCCAGGGTGACATTCACGCCGCCCGCGAAATCCAGCGTCTTGATCGGGATCAGGGCCTGGTCGTGATACATGCAGATCGCCGCGTCATAGCGGGCGCGCGCGCCCGCGTGGAACATCGTATCGGCGGACATGGGCCCCGCGATATCCAGACCCTCGGCGCGCAGCGCGTCCAGGACGGGGGTGATCATCTCGATCTCTTCCTGACCCATGGCGCCACCTTCGCCCGCATGGGGGTTCAGCCCCGCCACGGCCAGGCGCGGGTTGTCCAATCCGAAATCACGCCGCAGGGCGGCATGGGTGATCAGGATCGTGTCGGTCAGCAGCGACGCTGTCAGGGCCTGTGGCACCTCGGCCAGCGGGATGTGGATCGTCACCGGCACCACGCGCAGCGCATCGCAGGCCAGCATCATCACCACACGGTCGACACCGGCCAGCGCCGCCAGATATTCGGTATGGCCGGGATAGGCGAACCCCGCCCCGTCCTTGAGCGCCTTCTTGTGGATGGGCGCGGTGCAGATCGCCGAGGCCGCGCCGGAGTGCACCAGTTCAACCCCACGCGCAATGGCGTCGATGACGCCCTGGGCATTCGCAGGATCGGGGCGTCCCGGCTGCGCCTGCGCCGCAAAAGCCTGCGGCAGGACGGGCAGGGCGTCATGGCTCGTTGCAACCGCTTCGGACGGGTCCCGAATGATGCCTATAGGCGTACCCTGCGGCAGGTGGCGTGGGTCACCGATCCAGAAGAAGGGCAGGCTGCCTTTCAAGGCTGACCATGCCGCAGCCGCGATCTCGGGGCCGATGCCCGCAGGTTCGCCGCAACTCAGCGCGATGGGGGCCGTCATTGGGGGGTGATGCGCGCGTCGGATACAAGCTGCGCCAGGTAGCCACGCGCATAGGCATCAAGCCGCTGGTTGCGTAGCTGGTTGGTCACCTCCTCGCGTGAGGCGTCCTCGGCCCCGGCGGCAGTGCGTCCGCACAGCATCAGCACCATCAGCGCCTCGCCCCCGTCGGCAGAGGGCCGCGTCAGGTTGGCCGAGATTTCGCCCCGGTCCAGCCTGGCCAGTTCCAGCGCCACGTCACGCGGCAGATCGGCGGGCGTGCTGGCCAGCCGTTGCAACGTCTCCTCGGGTTGCCCCTTCGCCAGCCCGTAAAGATCGTTGCAGGTATCGACGGTGGCGCGGATCTGCGCGACCTGGGCCATGTTCGCCTCGGTCCGGCCACCGGGCAGGTAATAGGCCGCGTAATCGATGGCCGAGAATTCCGGCGTGGTCACACCGGTTTCCTGGATCCCGCGCAGCTGGAACAGGGCGATGGCCCCTTCCAGCGGAATCGGCTGCGTGACCTCGCCGACCGCCAGGCCCAGGATCACGGGGCGCAGCGGTTCTGGCAGATTGGTCAGCGCCATCCACTCAAGCCGCCCGCCATTGCCGCGGCTCTGCGTGGCCGAGACCCGCGCCGCTTCGGCCGAGAATGCCGCGACCGAGGTGATCTGGCTGATCTCTTCGGCAAGCGCCTGCGCCTCGGCGGCCTGTTCGGGCGGGGCAGGCAGGATGATTTCGGACAGCAGCACGCGCACGGTGCTGCCGCCGGTGATCGCGCCCAATGCCTTGTCGATATCCGCCTCGGTGACACGCACACGCGACAGGAAGCGCGCGCGGACCAATTCGCGCCAGCTTAGCGCCGAGATGATGAAATCACGAAAGCTCTGTTCGGCGACACCCGCTCCGGCGATAGCGCTGATGAATTCCTCGCGCTCCAGATTGGCGCGGGCCGCGAATTCGGTCATGCCGTCGATGATGCCCTGCTCGGTGACCTCGATCCCGTTGGCGCGTGCCTCGGCCACCTTCAGACGATCCTCGATCAGTTGCTCGCGGGCGACCTTTTCCAGATCGCCGGGCGTGCGGAAGATCCGCAACAGGGCCATGCGCTGTTCGACCTCGTAACGGGTCACAACGCTGTCGTTGACCGTGACGACCGGGGCGAACAACCCCTGTGCCTGGGCCGACGGCGCCAGCCCGATCCAGCCGGACAGGGCCAGAAGGGCGGCAATCGCGATGCGGACAGCGGCAAGCGAGAGGGGGCTTTTGGTCTTTGTCATCAAGGCGCGTTCCTGCAAGTCCGTGTATAGCTGTCATCGGCGGTGCCGACGCCAAATCCCCGGATGGAGACGGTCAGACCTACATCCGTCGATGGCTCGACGATAGCCGATGAGGTGAAGCGGCGCGAGAGGGAAAGGCGCAGATCCACGCATTCGTTTCGGTAGCGCAGACCAACCCCGGCCTCGGCGGCACTGTCGGCCACCACGTCATAGCGCAGGTTGGCCGAACCCGTCCAGTGACGCGACAGCCTGTAGCCGCCTTCGATGGACCATTCCGATTGCGTATCGGGCCGGTCCTCCTCGGAATCCGCGCCCAGCCACACATAAGAGGCGGACAGATTGAAGTCGGGCCGCAAGAGCATCAGCCGCGCCTCGGCCTTGGACAGCGACACGGCATCGTCAAAAAGGGTGCGCGCGCCCAGTGACAGCCCGCCCGCGGTCTTGATCTGCCCCGCCACCAGAAGGTCGGATGTCTGGCTGGACAGGCCCGAACTGAGGCTGAAATCGCTGTCCACGCTGTCGCGCCAGACCTGCCCAAGGGTCAGCGTTGTCTGCAAGCCTTGCGGCGACAGGCGCAACCACTGCAAGCCATAGGCGGCCATCAGGCCGCGTTCGCGCCGGTCCGGCGCCGGAAAGCGCGACAGGGTCAGCAGGTTGCCCTCGTCGAATTCGACGCGCGTGCTTTCGTCATTGGGCAGGTCGCGGCGGGTGCCGCCGGTCCATCCCAGCATCGCCACCGGTTCCAGCAGGTGCCGCACACCAGAGGCACCCTGCCGGGCCAGGGGCCAGCGCAGCGTCAGCGAGGTCTGCGGCACGACTTCGGTCAGGTCACCGTCGAAGGTATCGTCCTGCAATGTGCGGAACCCGTCCACCGAAACGCCCCCGCGAAAGCTGGCCTGCACGCCATGCGGCAGTGACAGGTTGCGTAGCCAGAACATGTCCGCCGTCACCCGGCTGACGTCGCGCCCGATCCCGTCGACCGGATCGTCCGAGGAACGGTAGCGCGAATTTGCCTCAAGCCCCATACGCAACTCGCCGCCCAGCCGCGCCGGGAAGAAACGCCGCTCATAGGTCAGATCCCCGATGATCGTGGGCAGGGTGCTGTTGCTTTCCGAGGCGCGCAGCGTCTCATAGCTGGTCAGGCTGACGTTGGAATATTCATCGCGCCGGGTGCGGGTGATCGCGATGGCGCTGTCCAGCCGGTCCTTCTCGGAATAGTCGTAATCCAGCAGATAGGCCGCATCGCTTGTCATCTCGAAGTCAAAGCTCAGCTGGTAGTCGCGCGGCAGGAAAAAGCGCCCCTCGCCGAACAGGTAGCTGCGTCGCCCGCCGGGACCGATGCTGTCATCGGATACAGCGCCGTTCAATGTGATATCGCCGCGCCGGAATGCCTGACGGTATCGCAGCTCAAGCGTGCGGGTCTTGGGCGACAGGTAAGGCGTGAACGTGAGGTCGCGATGATCGCCCAGCGTCACGAAATAGGGCATCTTGACGCCCAACCCCAGCAGCGAGGTCTGGCGCAGCTCCGGGATCAGAAAGCCCGTCGCGCGTTCCAGCGTGGGATCGGGCAGGCGCAGGCGCGGAAACCACAGCACCGGCACATCCAGCACGCGCAATTGCGCGTTCTCGAAGTAAAGCTGCTTTTCCTGCTGGTCATGCACCACGCGTTTGGCCCTGATCTGCCACAGCGGCGGCGTGCCATCGTCACAGACCCGGCACGAGGTGGCGGCGGCCTTGTATAGCTGCGTATAGCGCCCGCCGACCCGGTCGATCCGGTTCGCCGCAAGTTGCACCTGCTGATCCAGCACCATGCGCGCGCCGCGCAGCAACCCGTTCTCGAGCGTGGCATCCAGGTCGCCGCCATCGGCCAGCACCACGATCCTGTCATCCTGAACCACGGTGACGGGCCCCTCAAGGATCAGCCGGTCGGTGGTGCGGTCATAGATCACCCGCGCCGCCTTGAGCCGGGTAGAGCCTGACAGCGCCTCGACATTGCCCTCAGCGATCAGCCGGTCGCGCCCTTCCAGCCGCAGGCTGTCGGCGACCAGCGTCGCGGGCGCGCCCGTGGTGGCAGGGTCCGTTTGCAGCCCTTGCGCGGTCTGCGCCTGCAGGGGCAACTGGGCAGGCAGCGTGAGGGTCGACCCTGCCAGCAACAGGGCCGCCAGGCGCAGCGCAGGTCGTGTCAGGCGGCGCGCGCGCATCAGCCATCCTCCATGTGCAGCAAAAGGCCCATGGCCAGCAGGACCGATGCGACAGGTGGCGCCCAGGCCGCCAGCATGATCGGGATCTGCCCGTTCTCGCCCATGATCTGCGCGAAGTTGCGGATGTAGAACAGCGTGAAGCCCAGCATCACCGCCGACAGAACCGCGATGCCGGTGCCGCCCGCGCGCGCATGGCGCATGGTAAAGGCCGCGCCCAGCAGCACCATCGCGGTCAGAAACAGCGGGCGGGCCAGTTCCATCTGGAACCAGACAAGGTGTCGGCGGGCAGAAAAACCGGCCTCTTCCAACTCGGCCACATAGGCGGGCAGATCCCAGATCGAGATCGCGTCGGGCCGTCCGAAACTGTCGCGAATGCGTTCCTGGGTCAGGTCCGACGGTATGGTCAGCGTATCATGGGTCTGGGCCATGCCCTCGGGGTTTTGATCCAGGCCCAGCGGCCAGACCTTCACGTCACGCGCCTGCCAGGCCCCCGGCGTCAGCGCGGCCTCTGCCGCCTCGATCCGTCTGATCGGCCCGTCGCCGGACGCATAGCTGAGAAAGGTCACGTTGTAGAACACCGTGCCGGTCTGATTTGCGCGCGTCGCGCGGATCACCGTCTGGCCCTCGGCCCCGCCCTGGCGCAGCCACAGCCCCTCGCGCGAGATTGACAGGACATCGGTCACGCCCGAGCGATATTCCTCGAACAGGGTGGAATAGCGCTTTGAGGTCGCCGCCACCAGCGGGTTCAGCATCGCCACCGCCAGTGCGCCGATCAGCATCGCCACGATCACCGGCGCCAGCAGCGCGCGCAATCCCGACCGCCCCGAGGCGCGCGTCACCACCAGCTCGCTGCTGCGCGCAAGGCCCAGAAACAGCGCGATGGTCGACAGGATCATCACCAGCGGCAGGATATCGCTGATCGCGCGCGGCATGTTCAGAAGGGTCAGCTGCGCGATGCGGCCAAAGCCGATCCCGTCGGCGGCAAAGCGGCGCAACTGTTCCACCAGGTCGATCAGCGCCAGCAACAGGAAAAATACGGTCAAGATCCCCAGGAAGGTCGTCAGGAAACGCCGTGCGAAATAGCGATGCAGGATCATGCCGTCACCTCGTCCGGTGCGGCAGGCGGGACCAGACGCCGCCGCCGGGGGCGCGCGCTCCAGGCCAGCAGCGCCATGGCCATCAGCATCCCGGACAGGGCAGGCGCATAGACCAGCGGCCACAGCGCGGGGTTGCTGCGTACCGGATCGGTGACCAGGCCTTCGATCAGCTTGACCAGGACCAGCAGCACCAGCGCGCCCACGATCTGTTTCCAGACGCCGAAACGGGAAAACCCGCCCACCAGCAGCGACGAAAAGCCGATCAGCGCCGCCGCCAACGCCATCAGCGGCTGGTTGAACCGACCGTGCAGCTCGTCCAGGACAAAGCCAAGGCTCTGTCCCGTCAGCGCGGCCACGCCATCGGGATCGGTCATCAGTTCCCAGCTGCCGACATGGCGCACCTCGCGCACATGCCCGCGCGGCGAGGCCAGCAGCCCGCTGATATCATAGGTGAAATCCGCAAAATGCGTGGTGAACAGCCGTGTGGACTGCTGGAAATAGGCCTGCGACAGCCCGTCCACCATCACCAGCCGCGTGCCCTTGTCGTCATTGACCAGAAAAGCCTCGCTTGCGGTATAGGTCATCGCCCTGTCGGGGCGGCTGCGATCGGACAGGTAGACATCGCGCAGGGCGCCTTCGGGCGTGATCTCGCGGATGTAGAAGGTGATGCCCGCGGATGGGTGCAGGAACGTGCCTTCGGTCAGCAGCTTTGCCGTGACATTCTGCGACAGTTCGGACTCGCGTTTTTTCATCTCTTCCAGCGAGGCGGGCACCAGCACATGGGTCAGCACCGACATCATCAGCGCGACGATCCCGCCATAGATCGCAACCGGCCTGGCCAGCCGCCAGGGGCTGAACCCCGTGGCCTGCATCACGACCAGTTCGCTTTCGTTGCTCAGCCGGTTGGTGACATAGACCGCGCCGGCAAAGGCCGCGACCGGCAGCACAAGGCGGATCACGTTCGGCAGCGTCAGCAACGAGAATTCGACAAAGACCATGGCCGACTGGCCGTCACCGACCAGCCTGTCGAACAGCCGCACCGCCTGGTTGATCCAGTAGATCGACACCAGGATCAGGGCGAAGAAGCCGAACAGCACCATCATTTGCGACAGCAGGTATCTGTCGAATCTTGCCACCAAATCCCCCCGGCTGTCCTGTCGTGAACAGGGTGACACTACAGGATGTGGCGAGGGTGGAAAACTGCTATCTGGTCAAGCCGGCGGTGCGCCGCTAGGGTGACCCTCCAGCATCCCGTAGCCCCCCATCCTTGACAGGAGAGACCCCCGATGACCGCCCCCGTGACACTGACAGCCGCCGCCACCGATCTTGTGGCACTGGCAACGCTGGAAGGGCGGATCGCCCTGCTGGTCGACAATGCCGAGGCGCTGGATCTGTCCGTGCGGAAGGTCAACCGCCTGACCAAGGGCGCGCTGAACCGGATGCTGGCCTCCGAGGCTTTCGGCAAGCTGAAGGCCGGAGACACCATGACAATGGCCTTTCCTGTCGGCATGTCGGCTGATGCGGTCGATGTGGTGCGCCTGCCGCGCCGCGCCAATGCGGCCGAGGCCCGCAAGGCGGGTGTCGCCCTGGCCAAGCTGAAGGGCAAGGCGCCCGTGACCGTGATGGCCGGGTCGCAGCGCCATGCGGCGCAGATCGGCATGGGGCTGGCCCTGCGCGCCTATAGCTATGACGAGATGAAGTCGAAACCGGCCGACGCGGACACCAGGACGGCGGGCGCCATCACCCTGATGGTCAGCAAGCCAGACGAGGTCGAGGCGGCCCTGGTCCCGCTGCGCGCGGCGGTCGAAGGCGTGTTCCTGACCCGCGACCTGATCAGCGCGCCGGCCAATATCCTGACCACCACCAGCTTTGCCGACCGCCTTCTGGCGCTGCGCGATCTGGGCGTCGAGGTCGAGGTGCTGGAGGAGGCGGATCTTGAAAAGCTGGGCATGGGCAGCCTTCTGTCCGTGGGGCATGGCAGCGAAAGCCCGTCAAAGGTCGTGGTGATGCAGTGGAAGGGCGGCGCCAAGGATGCCGCCCCCCTGGCCCTGGTCGGCAAGGGCGTGGTCTTCGATACCGGCGGCTACAGCCTGAAACCCGCAGGCGGCATGGAAGACATGACCATGGACATGGGCGGCGCGGGCGTGGTGGCGGGCGTCATGCACACGCTGGCGCGACGCGGCGCGCGCGCCAATGTCGTCGGGCTTGTGGGTCTGGTCGAGAACATGATCTCGGGCCGCTCTACCCGCCCCGGCGATGTGGTCCGTTCCATGAAGGGCGACACGATCGAGGTGATCAACACCGATGCCGAAGGTCGCCTGGTGCTGGCCGATGTGCTTTGGTACGCGCAGGAACGGTTCAAGCCCGCGGGCATGATCGACCTGGCCACGCTGACCGGCGCTATCATCATCGCGCTGGGGCATGAAAAGGCGGGGGTCTTCGCCAATGACGATGCGCTGTGCAATGCGGTGCTCAAGGCCGCCGCCGCCGAAGGCGAAGGTGCCTGGCGCATGCCGCTGGGCCCGGCCTATGACGCCAAGCTGAAATCACCCATCGCCGACATGAAGAACGTGGGCGGGCGCGATGGCGGTGCGATCATCGCCGCCCAGTTCCTGCAGCGTTTCGTGCAGGAGGGCACGCCCTGGGTCCATCTGGACATCGCCGGCGTCGCCAGCGTCAAGGAAGACACGGCCCATGCGCCCAAGGGCGCAAGCGGCTGGGGCGTGATGGCGCTGAACCGGCTGGTCGCAGACCGGTTCGAGGGGTGATCGGAGGGTAACCGGCGATGGGGGCTGCCTATTTCTATCACCTGACGCGCAACCCGCTGGAGGTGGCCTTGCCCCAGCTTCTGGCGCGCGCCCTGCAGGCCGGTTGGCGCGTCGCGGTGCGCGGGCGCAACCCCGAGCGGATGGATTGGCTTGACCAGCAGCTCTGGCTGGGCGCGCCGGACGGGTTCTTGCCGCACGGGCTTGCGGGCGGACCGCATGACGCCGAACAGCCCGTGCTTCTGACCACGGGGACAGGGGCCGCAAACGATCCCGCCTGCCTGATGACAGTGGACGGGGCCGATCTGATGCCGGACGAGGTGCAGCGCCTGGAACGTGTCTGCGTGATCTTCGATGGTAACGACCCCGAGGCCGTGAATCAGGCCCGCGCCCAGTGGAAGGCGCTGACCGATGCGGGCTGTGCCGCACAATACTGGTCCGAGGAATCGGGGCGCTGGGAAAAGAAGGCCGAGCGCGGCGCCTGAGGCAGGCCTTGCCCTTTGAGTATTTCCGGAAAGATGAAGCGCCGCCGCACTAGCGTGTCAGGATCAGCGCGCCCTGGCGGATTTCGACCGATGAGAAGCGTTGCAGATAGGTCATGCCCAGCAGGCTTTCACGCATCTCGCCCTCGTTGACGAAGGCCCGCAGGCCGCGATCCTCGATCCCGCCAAGGCGGATGCTGTCCAGCCGCACCGGCGCGGTCCGCACCGGGCCATTGGCGGTCATGGCGCTGCCGATGAAGGCAAGCTTCGCCGGATCAAGCCCGGCGCGCAGGGCATCCCCCTGGCTGAGGTAAATGTCGCTGGCCCCGGTATCGACAAGAAACAGGATGTCGGCCCCGTTGACCTGCAAGGTCATGTAATAATGCCCGTCTGGCGCGCGCGGCAGTTCGATCCGTCCCTCGGCGCTGATCACGGACTGCGTGGGGCGCACCGTCTGGCGAATGTCGGACCACAGGCCGAAGGCCGCGATCACACCCAGGAACAGCAGCCCCCAGACCAGCGCCTGTTGCAGGGTCTTGCCCAGGGACTGACGGTTCTGCACGAAGAACCAGGACAGGATCACCGCCCCCAGAAGGATCAGGTAGGTCAACCTGCCGATATCGCTGCCGTCCATGTCATGCCCCCTTTGCCTGCCAATGATATAGGCGCGTGCGGCGCCGCTGCAATCAGCCCGCAAAGCCGAAGTCGCGCAGCCCTTCCAGCACGAATTGCACCGACAGTGCCGCCAGCAGCATGCCCAGCAGGCGCGTGACCACGTTGATCCCGACGCGGCCCAGCGCGCGCTCGAACAGCGAGGCGGACAGGAACATCAGCATCACGATGGTCAGCACCGCCAGCATCACGCCCGTCACAGTGGCCAGCCCGGCAAGGTCCGATTGCTGCCCGGCCAGCAGGATCATCGTGGCGATCGCGCCGGGTCCCGCGATCAGGGGAATGGCCAGCGGGAACACGGAAGGGTCGGGCCGATCCTCGCCGGTCTGATCCTGCCGGCGCTTGGCGCGGCGCTCGAACAGCATGTCAAGCGCGGTCAGGAACAGCAGGATGCCGCCCGCGATGCGGAAGGCGGGCATGGAGATGCCGACAAAGCCCAGCACAGCCTCGCCCGCCGCGGCGAAGAGCAGCAGCAGCAGGGCCGCCACCAGCACCGCGCGCAGCCCGATGGCGCGACGCTCGCGCGCGGTCATGCCCTGCGTCAGCGCCACGAAAAGCGGCACCAGCCCGATAGGGTCGATGATCACGAAGAGGGTGACAAAGGCGCTGATGAGAAAGGTCGGATCCATGCCGCACCCTAGCCGCAGAGGCGCGGGGCCGACAAGGGGGCGTTGCTGCGAGCACCGTTGCGGATGTGCCGCCTGGCGTTTGGGATATCAAAGGGTTGATGGATCTTGCCGGGCATCGGGGGGACGTTCAGTGCGCCCCTGCGGCCCTGCGCCAAGACAGCCATGACGGAGCTGCATAGCCCGAACGGGCGGCGCGCTGCGGCGAAATCGCATCGCGAGATTCACGCCGGTGACGCGCGGAAAAATTGCTGTTAGAGCCTGTGTCATATTCTGTTCGCGACATGTCTGCCCATTGATCGGGCAGGCCGGTCGAATGCGAACATGGGCATATTGCCCGGGGCGCGCGCGCGCGCGTCTAGCTGTTGAGGCCATGGGAAGAATGCAAGCTTGCGTGACATCCTGCATCATGACCCGCCAGGCCCGGTCGGGTGCATGGTGCGCTCATCTGCCCCGCACCATCCATCACCGGGACCCTTTCCATGCGCGGAGCGCCCAGGCATGACAAGAAATAACGCGTCGACAGCATCGTCGCCCGCGCCGCACCGCCATATCGTCTTGCTTGTCGTCGTGCTGGTGTTCGTGCTTGACGTCGTGATGCGCCCGATGATGCCGACAAACGAAACGCGCTACCTGGGGGTTGCCTGGGAAATGCTGGCCGGCAATCACTGGTTGGTGCCCTTCAAGAATGGCCTGCCCTACAGTCACAAGCCGCCGCTGCTGTTCTGGCTGATCAATCTGGTCTGGTGGCCCGGTGTCAGCGAGTATACCGCGCGGCTTGTGGCGCCGGCGCTTTGCGTGCTGGCGCTGTGGTTGACCGGGCGGCTGGCCGACCGGATGCGTCCGGGGGGCGAATTCGGCAATGCGGCGGTCGTGATCCTGGGCACCATGGTGCCGTTCTATGTCTTCGGGGGTGAGACCAATTTTGACGGCATCCTGATGCTGGCCATGGTGACATGCGCCACCGCCCTCTGGCGGATCGGCACGGAGCCGCAGGCGCGCCTTTTGCATTGGCTTGGCTTCGGGGCCGCTCTGGGGTTCGGCGTCTACGCCAAGGGGCCGGTCATCTTCGTGCATGTCCTGCCGCTGTTGGTGGCGATGCGCTGGTGGGCAGGGCCTGGACGCTTCAGCGCCAAGGGTCTGCTGGCCGCGTTCGGGGTGGCGATTGTCCTTGTCGCACTTTGGCTTTTGCCTGCTTTCCTGACCGGGGATGCCACCTACCGCGAAGAAATCCTCTGGACGCAGAGCGCGGGACGCGTCGTCAACAGTTTCGCCCATGCAGAACCGTTCTGGTACTATATGGCCGCGCTGCCGATGCTGCTGTTTCCCTGGGTCGCGATGCCCGGCTTCTGGCAATTCCGCCCGCTGGACAGTGCCGAGAAATTCGCATTTGCCTGGTTTCTGGGGCCGTTCATCCTGTTCAGCCTGATCAGCGGCAAGCAACCCGACTACCTGCTGCCCGCGATGCCTGCGGCGGCGCTGCTGCTGGCCAATCGCTGGCCCGCGCAGTTTGGCAGGCCCTGGATCGTGGCGGCTGTGCTGGTGGGTGTGATGGCCGTGGTTCTGGCGCTACCGACCGGGGCCTTTGGCGAATCCATCGCGGATTTCCTTGATCTGCGGCTTGGTCTTGTGGTTCTGGTGCCGCTGGTACTTGCCGTCGCGGCGATGATGCGGCGGCCGGGGCTGGTCTGGCTGGCGGTTCCGGCAATCGCCCTGGCGCTGAATACCGCCTATGTCATCGGACCCGCAGGCACGATCATGTCACCGAAGGGGATCGCTGCGATTCTGGCGCCGCGTGACGGCAAGATCGGCTATGCCGGGGCGAATTATCAGGATGATTTTCAATTCGCCGGACGTTTGCGTGCGCCGCTGACGCTGCTGCGGGATCAGGCGGCGATTGCTGCCTTCGTGCAGACCAATCCGGACGGGCTGATCGTCGGCCGGATGGACGAGGCCGCGCGGCCCGACTGGACGCCGCAGGACATCATCCGCTACCGAAAGCGAGACATCTGGGCCGTCTGGAACATCGAGGATATGGGCCGCTGATCGATCCGGGCGGCGTCAAGGCGCGGCACGCGCCGCCGCACGATCACCGGCCCGCCCCCGGTTTTTTGAAATCCGGCGGCGGCGATCTTGCGACTGTTGTGACATGAACGGAGGCTCGAACACCGGGCGGGGATAAAGTGATCCGAATAGGCGTTGGATCGCCACCCCGCGGGTCGGCGTGCGCGCGGCTGGAAAAGACCGGGCTTACGCCTCGGCCTTTTCCAGTTTTTCCAGCGCGGTCATCCACATGGCTTCGGCGCGGTCCAGCGCCTCGCGCAGTTCGGCGTATTTCTTCTGCCAGACGACCAGCTCGTCCTTGCGCTCGTCATAGAGCCTCGGATCGGCGAGTTTCTTGGCCAGCTTGTCGCCCATCTCGTTCAGCTTCGCGACGCGTTCCTCGCATTTGCGGACATCGGCGCGCAGGGCAAGGATCTGGTCGCGGCTGGGCTTGGGCGCAGCCTCGCTGGGTTTGTCCTTGTCCTTCGCCTTTGCGGGCGTATCGGATTGCAGCAGCATTTTCCGATAGGTTTCAAGGTCTTCCTCATAGGGGCGCACGGTGCCGTCCTGCACCAGCCACAGCCGGTCGGCCACCATCGACAAAAGGTGCATGTCATGGCTGACAAGGATGACGGCGCCGGAATAGGCGGTCAGCGCCTCGACCAGCGCCTCGCGGCTTTCGATATCCAAGTGGTTGGTCGGCTCGTCGAGGATCAGCAGATGCGGCGCGGGCAGGGTTGCCAGCAGCAGCGACAGCCGGGCCTTTTGCCCGCCTGACAGGCGTCCCACCTCGGTTTCGGCCTGTGCCGCGCCAAGGCCGAAGCCCGCAAGGCGCGCGCGCAGCCTGGCCTGGCCTTCCGCAGGGCGTTCACGCAGCAGGTGTTGCAGCGGTGTTTCCTCGACCCGCAGTTCATCCACCTGGTGCTGGGCGAAGAACCCGATCCGCAGCTTGCTGGATTGCGTGGTCTTGCCGCCCATTGCGGCCAGACGGCCGGACAGCAGTTTCGACAGGGTCGATTTGCCCTGACCGTTCTTGCCCAACAGAGCGATGCGGTCATCCTGGTCGATACGCAGGTTCAGGTTACGCAGCACGACCGTGTCGCCATAGCCCACGCTGCCATTTTCGATCGAGATGATGGGCGGCGACAACTCCTCGGGTTCCGGGAAAGAGAAGACCGTGCGCGCGGCATCTTCGGGCGCGCGGATGGTTTCCATCTTTTCCAGCATCTTGACGCGCGATTGCGCCTGCTTGGCCTTGCTGGCCTTTGCCTTGAAGCGGTCCACGAAGCTTTGCAGATGGGCGCGGCGGGCGTCCTGTTTCTTGGCGGCGGCGGTCAGGATGGCGCGTTGGGCGGCGCGCTGGCGGGCGAACTGGTCGTAGTTGCCCGAATAATAGGTCAGCTTGCGGTCTTCCAGGTGCAGGATGCCACCGACGGCGCGGTTCAGAAGCTCGCGGTCATGGCTGATGATCAACACGGTATGGGGGTATTTGACCAGGTAGTTTTCCAGCCAGAGCGCGCCTTCGAGGTCGAGATAGTTGGTCGGTTCGTCCAGCAGCAGGTAATCGGGCTGCGAGAAAAGCACGGCCGCCAGCGCCACGCGCATCCGCCAGCCACCCGAGAAGGCCGAGCAGGGCATGAGCTGTTCGGCCGCGTCAAAGCCAAGACCGCGCAGGATCGAGGAGGCGCGCGCCTCGGCCGACCAGGCGTCGATATCGGCAAGGCGCGTCTGCACCTCGCTGATACGGGCGGGATCGGTGGCGGTTTCCGCCTCGGCCAGAAGGGCCGCGCGTTCGGTATCGGCGGCCAGCACCGTGTCAAGCAGCGACACCTCGTTGCCCGGCACTTCCTGTGCGACGCCGCCGATGCGCGCGCGGGCGGGCAGGGATATCGTGCCGCCTTCCAGCGGCAGTTCGCCCCGGATCAGTTTGAACAGCGTGGTCTTGCCCGCGCCATTGCGGCCGATCAGGCCGACTTTGTGGCCGGTCGGTATGGTGGCGCTGGCCGACTCGAACAGGGGGCGGCCTTCGATATTGAAGCTGAGGTCTGTGATGCGTAACATGGCCCCCCCATGCCCGAAGCCGCAAGCGGGGTCAATCACGGCTTTTCAACAGCGGGGGGGCATGATAGGAGCGCGGCGATTTCGTTCGGGACAGGGCATGGGGCCCGGTGTCCCCGCAGACAGAAAGAGCAACCGACATGGCCATTCAGCGCACCTTTTCCATCATCAAGCCCGACGCCACCAAGCGTAACCTGACCGGCGCGATCAACGCCAAGATCGAAGCCGCGGGCCTGCGCATCATCGCGCAGAAGCGCATTCACCTGACCAAGGCACAGGCCGGCGTGTTCTACGGCGTGCATGCCGCGCGTCCCTTCTATGACGAGCTGTGCGAATTCATGGCCTCCGAGCCGGTCGTCGTGCAGGTTCTGGAAGGCGAGAACGCGATTGCCACCTATCGCGAAGTGATGGGCGCCACCGATCCGGCCGAAGCCGCAGCCGGCACGATCCGCAAGGATTTCGCGATTTCCAAGGGCGAAAACTCGGTCCACGGGTCGGATGCACCGGAAACCGCAGCAGAAGAAATCGCCTATTTCTTCTCGGGTCTGGAACTGGTCGGCTGATTTTTCCAGCTTGTGACTGACGGGAAAGGGGGTGCCGATTGGTGCCCCCTTTTCATTCAGGCCGGATCATCGCAAGGCGCGCGCCTTGGTCAGCGCCGCGCCAGCCGGTCGGGCGTGACCACGCCGATGGCGTCCAGAACCGCCTCAAGGTGGCGCAGATCGGTATCGTCATGGGTGGCCTTCAGCGCATCGAACCGCACCCTGAGGGCTGCTTTCTCCGCGCCCTTGCAATCATTCCACGGGCGACCCTGTAGCGCCATGACCAGCACGTAGTAGCCGATGAAATGCGGACGCACCCCGGCGGCGATCATCCGGCCATAGGCGGTATCGGGGCCAAGGGCGCGCAACTCTTCTGCGGAATGGATGCCTGCGCGCGCAAGATCGCGCTCAAAAGCGGGGCCTATGTTGGGAATCGTGGTGACGGGTGTCGACATGGCGCAACTGTGCCAGCGCGTGTCGGCGCTGTCACCATCCTGTCGCGAGATGGGGGGCTATCAGATGCTGGCGAAGTCGGTGAAAACCGCGTCGCCTTCCGTGCGCGTCGCCGAGGGCGCCTTGACGGGCGCCGGGGTCGGCTGCGGTTTCGCTTGCGGTTGCGGTTTTGACGATTGCGCCATGATCTTGTCCTGCCGGAAGCCTCTGGCGGGCCGCGTGGGGCCCGCGGGGTGAAAACTTGTTAACCAAAGCAGGATGACGCAACAAAAAGGCGCCGCCGTGTCTGCATCATGGCAGAAACATGGCGGCGCCCCGTCGTTCTGTCAGAGGGGATCAGCCCCGGATCACGCCTTTGCGGCGGCGGTCACGATGATTTCGACCCGGTATTTCGGCGCGGCCAGCTTGGCCTCGCCAGTCGCGCGGGCGGGGGTGTGGCCCTGCGGGACCCAGGCATCCCAGACGGCATTCATCTCGGCGAAATCGGCCATGTCGGCCAGCCAGATGATCGTTTGCAGAATATGGGTCTTGTCGCTGCCGGCTTTTGCCAGCAGATCGTCGATCTGGCGCAGGCAATCCGCGGTCTGGTCCGCCACGGTGGCGCCTTCGCCCACCTGGCCAGCCAGGTAGATGGTGCCGTTATGCTTGACGATCGCGCTCATGCGCGGGCCGGTTCCGATACGTTCGATCATGGGCTGTCCTTTCGGTGGCAGGGTCGATGCGCGGCCCCGATTGGCGCGCGCCTGATGCAGGCGATAGCGGCGCGGGCGCTTTTTCGCAAGGCCCGGATCGGCGCGGCCTCAGCCCTGCGGTACCGGAGTCAGCGCGGGCTTGCTGTCCAGAATGGCGCGGATATTGGCGCGTTGCAGGCGTCCCATCTCGGTGCGGGTTTCGACGGTTGCGGTGCCGATATGGGGCAGGGGCAGCACATCGGGGCGCGAGACCAGGCGCGGATCGGGGCGCGGCTCATTGCGGAACACATCAAGCGCCGCACCCCGGATGGTGCGGGCCTCAAGCGCGGCCAGCAGCGCGCCCTCGTCCACGACGCTGCCGCGCGAGAGGTTGATCAGATGCCCGTCCGCGCCCAGCGCTGCCAACACGTCCGCGTCGATCAGGTTCTCGGTCTCGGGTCCGCCCACGACCGTGACGAACAGATCATCGACCGCTGCAGCCAGCGATAGGGCATTGTCGTGAAACTGCCAGCCCTGCGGCGCGTCCTTGGGACTGCGCGCGCTGTAATGCAGCGCGCATTTGAAGGCGGCCAGACGATCCGCCAGTTCCCGCCCGATGCGCCCCATCCCCAGGATGCCCACGCGCCGCCCGGTGGCCTTGCGCGCCAAGGGTGGCCCGCCATTGGCCCAATCGCCGCCGCGGACATTGGCGATGCCGCGCTCGACCTCGCGCAGCACACCCAGCCACATGGCAACGGCCAGGTCGGCCACATCATCGTTCAGCACGTCCGGGGTGTTTGTCACCACGATGCCGCGCGCGGTGGCGGCGGACAGATCGACCGCCTCATAGCCCACACCATAGCGCGCGATCAGCTTGAGGTTGGGCAGCCTGTCCATCTCTGTGGGGCCCAGGGTTTCGTGGCTCTTGCAGGCCATGGCGATGACCGCGTCACGCACCCCCTGCGGCAGGCTGTCCAGATCGGCCAGCGCAGGCAGGGTGGGCCCGCCGAATTCGGCGGCCAGCGCCGCGGCATCCATGGCGGCATAGGTGCCGATGCTCAGAACCCTGTGCATGGGTGTCATTCCTTATCCGCGCCCGACAAAGGGCATCGTGACGGGCATCACCGTCAGAAACTGCACATTCGCGCCATCCGGCACGCTGGCCATGTGCAACACGCTGTCAGCCACCACCGAGACGTCGATCATCGCCTCGGGGCGGATGGTGCCATCGGCCTGCATCACGCCCTTGGCCATCCGGTCGGCCATCCCCGACATGGCATTGCCGATATCGATCTGCCCGCAGGCGATCCCGAAGGGCCGCCCGTCCAGTGACAGCGCGCGGGTCATGCCGGTGACCGCGTGTTTCGCCGCCGTATAGGCGATGGTGCCGGGGCGCGGCGCATGGGCGCTGATCGAGCCGTTGTTGATGATCCGCCCGCCCTGCGGGTCTTGTGCGCGCATCCGGGCAAAGGCCGCGCGCGCGCAGAGGAACACGCCCGTCACGTTCACATCCAGCACGGCGCGGAAGTCATCAGGCGCGATCAGGTCGGGCGTGTCCGCGCCAAGATTGCGGCCCGCGTTGTTGAACAGCACGTCGATCCGGCCCCAGTGCTGCATCACGATGTCGAAGGCGGCATCGACTGCCGCCTCATCCGTCACGTCGCAGGGCAGGACGCGGGCGTTTGCGTGGCCTTCGGCGCTGTCGGCCAGCGCATCGGCGCGCCGGCCCAGCAGCGCCACGCGCCAGCCATGGGCAAGAAACAGCCGCGCGGTTGCGCGCCCGATCCCGCTGCCGGCACCCGTGACGACGACCGTGCGGGTGGTCATGCCGGCATCGGGATCGGGCCCACGTCGCTGGGCACCTGGTAGCCGCGTTGCACCGCGGGGCGTTCGGCAAGCTGGCGATACCAGCGCAGCACGTTCGGAAAGGCGGTCAGATCGACCTCGTGCCAGTCATGGCGCGCGGCCCAGGGGAAAATCGCCATGTCGGCGATGGAATAGTCGCCCGCCACATAGTCATGGTCGGCCAGTTGCCGGTCAAGCACACCATAAAGGCGCTGCGCCTCCTTGGCGAACCGTTCCTCGGCGGGTTGCGACAGACCACGGTTGAATTTCAAAAAGACATGCGCCTGGCCCAGCATCGGGCCGAAGCCGCCCATCTGCCACATCAGCCACTGCATCACCTCGGCGCGGGCCTTCACCTCGGTCGGCAGGAACTTTCCGGTCTTCTCGGCCAGGTAGATCATGATCGCGCCGGATTCGAACTGGCTGACGCCGGTGTCGTGATCCACGATGGCGGGGATCTTGTTGTTGGGCGCGATCTTCAGGAAATCTTCGGCGAATTGTTCGTTCTTGCCGATATTCACCGCATGGGCGGTATAGGGCAGGCCAAGTTCCTCTAGCAGGATCGAGACCTTGCGCCCGTTTGGCGTGGTCCATGTGTAGAGATCGATCATCAGGCTATCCTTTCCAAGGGCCGGGTGGCGGGGCTGGTCATGGCCAGCACCTTGCCGGGGTTCATCAGGTTGTCGGGGTCGATCGCCGCCTTGATGGTGCGGCACAGCGCCAGCGCCACCGGATCCTTGTAGCGCGGCAGCTCGTCCCGCTTGGCAAGGCCGATGCCATGCTCGGCCGAGATCGAGCCGCCCATGGCGGCCACAAGGTCATGCACGATGCGGTTGAAGGCGCCATACTGGGCCAGGAAATCGGCGTCACTCATCGCGGCGGGGCGGGTCAGGTTGAAATGGATGTTGCCATCGCCGAAATGGCCGAAGGGGCAGGGGCGCACATCGGGCATATGGGCGCGGCAGGCGGCCACGCCGCGGGTGATGAATTCAGCCACCCTGGACACCGGCACGGCCACGTCATGCTTGATCGAGGCGCCGGCGTGTTTTTGCATGTCCGACATGCTTTCACGCAAGCTCCACAGCGCCTGCGCCTGGGTCTGCGAGGTGGCGATGACGGCATCGGGCACCAGCCCGTCCTCCATCGCCTGGGCGAGGGCGCGTTCCATGCGCGCGTCCAACCCGGCCTCGGGATCGGGCGAGGTCAGTTCGATCAGCACATAAGCGGGATGCGGGTCTGCCAGCGGGTCGCGCGCGCCGGGCAGGTGATCCAGCACCATCTTGATGCCGAACCGTTCGATATATTCGAAGGCGGTCAGCGTGTCGCCGCACCGCGCGCGCAGGATGTCGAAGATCGCCAGCGCCTGTTCCGGTCCTGCACAGGCGGCCATGGCAGTGACGGTGGCGGCGGGGCGCGGGAAAAGCCGCAGCACCGCGGCGGTGATGATGCCCAGCGTGCCTTCGGCCCCGATCATCAGGTCGCGCAGCGCATATCCGGTATTGTCCTTGCGGAGCGCGCCGAGGGTGTTCAGCACCTCGCCCGAGGGCAGAACAGCCTCGATCCCAAGGACCAGGTCGCGGGTGGTGCCGTAGCGCAGCACGGCGGTGCCGCCCGCGTTGGTCGAGAGGTTCCCGCCGATCTGGCAGGTCCCTTGGGAGGCAAGCGAGAGCGGGAACAATTGCCCCGCCTCATCCGCCGCCGTCTGGATCGCGGCCAGGGTGCAGCCCGCCTCGACCGTCAGGGTGGCGTTCAGCGGATCGACCGCGCGGATCCGGTTCATCCGGCCCATCGCGATCACCACGCCGCCATCCGGCACGCCGCCGCCCACCAGCCCGGTATTGCCACCCTGCGGCACCATCGGCACGCGCGCGGCATGGCAAAGCCGGACCACGGCCGCGACCTCATCGGTGCTGCCAGGGCGGATCACGGCCAGCGTGTGGCCTTGCCAGCGGCCCCGATCCTCTACCGCGTGCGGCGCGATGCGCGCGGGATCGGTCCAGACATGGGCATCGCCGACTGCCGCGCGCAAATCCGCCAGAAGATCGGCGGGAATGGTCATGCCTTGACGCCCGCCGCAGCCCGCAACCGCGTGATCGTGGTGCGCGAGGTGATCTGTTCGGGATCGGTCACAAGTTCCAGCACCGCAGGCCGCCCCGAGGCGCGGGCGCGTTCCAGCGCAGGCCCGAAATCGGCGGTCGCGGTCACGCGTTCGGCATGGCAGCCATAGCCTTCGGCCATGCGGACGAAGTCATGGGTCTTGAGGTCGGTGCCCGAGACACGCAGCGGATGATCACGTTCCTGATGCATGCGGATCGTGCCATACATGCCGTTGTTGAACAAAAGCACGATCGGCGTGGCGCCGTATTGGGCGGCGACGGTCAGTTCCTGACCGCTCATCATGAAGCCGCCATCGCCCACCATCGCCAGCACCAGCCGCCCCGGATGGACCAGGCTGGCCGCCACGGCGGCAGGCACCGAATAGCCCATCGAGCCGCAGGTCGATCCGATCTCGCGCCCCGGTCGGCCAAAGCGCAGAAAGCGCTGCGCCCAGCCGGTGTGATTGCCCGCATCCAGCGTGATGATCGTATCGGCGGGCAGGTCGTCGCGCAGATCGCAAAGCGCCTGCCCCATGTCCAGCGCCCAGCCGCCATCGGCGGGACGGGCGGTGTCGGCGATGTATTCGCCGCGCAGGGTGGCGCACCAGTCGCCCCATTTGTTCTGCCGCGCCAGATCAATGCCGCCCAGCGCCTGCGCCACCCTGTCCATATCGGCGGCGATCCCCAGGTCGGGGCCATAGACGCGCCCGATCTCGTCCGGGTCGGGATGCACATGGATCAGCCGCTGACGCGGCTCGGGCGGGGTGATGTTGGTATAGCCCTTTGTCGTCATCTCGCCCAGGCGCGCGCCCAGCACCAGCACCACGTCAGCCTCGGCCAGACGCTTGTGCAGGGCGGCGGCGGTGGCGGTGCCGAATTCGCCCACATAGCTGTCCGAGCGGTTGTCGATCGCGTCCTGACGACGGAACGAGGTGGTGACCGGCAGGCGGTTGGTTTCGGCAAAGCGCCGGATCGCATCCGCCGCCGCATCGGTCCAGCCCGACCCGCCCAGCAGCAGCATCGGGCGTTCCGCCTGCGCGAGCAGCGCGGTGATCTGCGCCACCTGTCCCGGCGTGATGGCCGTGCGTGTCGGCGCATAGGCGCGCGCATCCGCGACGGTCACGGTCGTGGTCAGCATATCCTCGGGCAGGGCCAGAACCACCGGGCCCGGGCGGCCGGACGTGGCCACGCGGAAGGCGCGCGCCATGTATTCGGGCACCCGTTCGGGGCTGTCGATCTGGGCCACCCATTTCGCCAGCCCCCCGAACATCTGGCGGTAATCCACCTCCTGAAAAGCCTCGCGATCCATCATGTCGCGCCCGACCTGGCCGATCAGCAGGATCATCGGGGTGCTGTCCTGCTGGGCGATATGCACGCCGATGCAGGCATGGCAGGCGCCGGGGCCGCGCGTGACCATGGCGATGCCGGGCTTGCCGGTCAGCTTGCCATGGGCCTCTGCCATGTTGGCGGCCCCTGCTTCGTGGCGGGCATTGATCAGGGTGAAGCGGTCGGACACGTCATGCAGCGCATCCAGCACCTCAAGATAGCTTTCGCCCGGCACGCAGAACGCGCGGTCGGCCCCATGCACCAGAAGCTGTTCCACCAGAACCTTGCCCGCAGTGCGGGGCGTGGGTGTGGGTGTGATCGCCTGTGTCATGCTCGTGCCGCTCCTCAAGTGGTTTGTTCCTGTCTCGCCCGATGGCGCCGGGTTGTCAATAATGTTTACAACATGGGGCGGGTTGTGCATGCTGCACCTCGGAAAGAGGAGACCGCGCCGCAATGCCCCTGTTTGTTCCAGTTGTGACAGCCTGTCCCGGTGTACGCCCATGACGCCGCCGGGCAGATCCGAAGATCCGCTGCTGAATGCCACGATCCGCAAACGCGAGACGCTGGCCGATCAGATCTATGGCCGCATCCTTGAGCTGATCGCTTCGGGGCAGTTGGCCGAAGGCGACAAGCTGCCCTCCGAGCATCAGATCAGCGAACGCTTCGAGGTGTCGCGCCCCGTGGTCCGCGAGGCGCTGGCCCGTTTGCGCGACGACGGGATCGTGTCGGCCCAGCACGGTGTGGGCAGTTTCGTGCGCCGCCGCCCGCCACAGGGCCTGATCGAACACGCCCGCGCCGATGACGTCGCGGGGTTGATGCGCTGCATGGAGGCGCGCCTGTCGCTGGAGGCCGCCGCCGCCCGCCATGCGGCCCTGCGCGCCACCCCGCGCGACCTTGACCGGATCGAAGCGGCGCTGGATCACATGGAGCGTACGATGCGGGCGCGCAAGCCCGTGCGCGAGGCCGACTTCGATTTCCACATGGCCGTGGCCGAGGCCAGCGGCAACGAGATTTTCTGCGATATGCTGAACGCGACGCGCGGTCTGATGCTGCAGGCCATCGGGGTGGCGCAGCAATTGACCAGTGCAGGCAGCGAGGCGCGGATCGAGGCGGTTCTGGATGAACATCGCCAGATCCTCGAGGCGATCCGCAGCCGCGATGCCGAAGGCGCGGCGCTGCTGATGAGCTATCATCTGGTGCAGGCCCGCCGCCGCGTCACCGATCAGGAACGGCGGGCATGAGGACGGCGGGCCTGAGGATGGCGGACCTGACGTGTTCAGGTCTTCATGCTGGCGATAATGGCATCCATCTGGCGCGCCAGAAGCCAGCTGTCGCCCGCCACGGCAACGAAATCGAAGCCACGCGCCACATATCCCCGCGCCAGATCGGTGCCGAACCCCAGGATGCCGATGGGCTTGCCCGCCTTTGCGGCCATGTCGCGGGCCTGGTCGATCAGGGCCTGCGCCTCCGGGTGCTGCGCGCCGCCAAGATGGCCCATCGCGGCCGAAAGATCGGCAGGTCCGACAAAGATCGCATCCACCCCCGGCACGGCCGCGATCTGCGGAATGGCCGCCACGGCCTGCGGGGTTTCGACCTGCACGATCACGCACAGATCATCGACATGGCCGGTCAGGTAATCGGGATTGCGTCCGTAATTATTGGCCCGCGTCGTCATCGACAACCCGCGCATGCCATGCGGCGGATAGCGCGTGTAGCTGACCACGCGCGCCGCATCCGCGGCGCTGTCGATCATCGGGAACATCAGGCTGCGCGCCCCCAGATCCAGCAACCGCTTGACCATCACGGGTTCGGCACTGGGCACGCGCACCACGGGTTCCACCGGCCCCGCCATGGCCGCGCGCAGGTGATGCACCACGGAGTCAAGCCCGGTGGCCGAATGTTCCATGTCGATCAGCAGCCAGTCCGCGCCGCTGCCTGCGGCGATCTCGGTCGCGGCGGGGGCGTCCAGCGACAGCCATATCCCCGCCATGGGCCGTTTTTCGGCCAGCCCTGTTTTCAGACGATTGCGCGACATGGAACCTCCCGTTTCCCGACCTCTTGACCTGAACGCTATAGCCGGAATTCCCCCAGCCCCCAAGTCCCGAAGGATCGCCCGATGACCAAGACCCCCGACACGCTGCGTTCCGCGCGCTGGTTCGCGCCCGACGACCTGCGCAGCTTCGGCCACCGCTCGCGCATGATGCAGCTTGGCTATGCCGAGGAGGATTTCATGGGCAAGCCGATCATCGGCGTGCTGAACACCTGGTCCGAGATCAATTCCTGCCACGGCCACTTTCCCGAACGCGCCAAGGAGGTGAAGCGCGGTGTGTTGCAGGCGGGCGGCTTTCCGGTGGAAATGCCGGTTTTGTCGGTCGATGAACAGTTCACCAAGCCCACCTCGATGATCTATCGCAACATGCTGGCGATGGAGACCGAGGAGGTGATCCGCTCGCATCCCTTCGACGGTGTCGTGCTGATGGGGGGCTGCGACAAGACCACGCCCGCGCTGATCATGGGGGCGCTGTCTGCGGGTGTGCCCTTCATCTACATGCCGGCGGGGCCGATGCTGCGCGGCAATTACGCGGGCCGCGTGCTGGGATCGGGATCGGACGCCTGGAAATACTGGGACGAGCGGCGTGCGGGCAATATCTCGGACGCGGAATGGCGCGGCGTGCAGGGCGGGATCGCGCGCAGCCACGGGGTCTGCATGACGATGGGGACCGCCAGCACGATGACGGCGATCGCGGATTCGCTGGGCCTGACGCTGCCGGGCGCCTCGTCCATCCCCGCCGTTGACAGCAACCACAGCCGCATGGCCAGCGGCAGCGGGCGGCGCATCGTCGACATGGTCTGGGAGGATCTGACCCCCGACCGCATCGTGACCCCTGCCGCGGTACGCAATGCCGCGATTGTCGCAATGGCGACGGGCTGTTCGACCAATGCGGTGGTGCATCTGATCGCGATGGCGCGGCGCGCGGGTGTGGACCTGACGCTGGACGATCTGGACGCGCTGGGGCGCACCACGCCGTTGCTGGCCAATATCCGCCCCTCGGGCAGCGATTACCTGATGGAGGATTTCTATTACGCGGGCGGCCTGCTGGCGATGATGAAGCAGATCGCCGACCGGCTGGACCTGTCCTGCATCACCGCGGCGGGCACCACGGTTGGTGAAAACATCGCCGATGCCCAGGTCTACAACGATGACGTGATCCGCCCGCTGTCAAACCCGGTCTATGCCGAAGGGTCCCTGGCGGTGCTGCGCGGCAACCTGTGCCCGGATGGCGCGGTGATCAAGCCCGCCGCCTGCGATCCGCGCTTTCATACCCATGAAGGCCCCGCGCTGGTCTTCGACAGCTACGTGCAGATGAAAAAGGCTGTGGATGATGAAAACCTTGATGTGACGCCCGATCACGTGATGGTGCTGCGAAATGCGGGGCCGCTTGGTGGCCCCGGTTTCCCCGAATGGGGGATGCTGCCCATTCCCAAGGCGCTGATCAGGCAGGGGCATCGCGACATGCTGCGGATCTCGGATGCGCGGATGTCGGGCACATCCTATGGCGCCTGCGTGCTGCATGTCGCGCCCGAGGCGTTCATCGGCGGACCGCTGGCCTTGCTGAAGACCGGCGATACCGTGCGGCTGGACCTGGCCGCGCGGCGGCTGGACATGCTGGTGTCCGAGGCCGAGCTGGAGGCGCGGCGCGCCGCATGGACCCCGCCCGCGCCACGCTATCAGCGCGGCTGGGGCTACATGTTCTCGAAACACGTGGGGCAGGCCGATACGGGATGCGATTTCGATTACCTGACGCGCGCGCACGGGCCTGCCGCGGGCGAGCCTGACATTTTCTGAAAGGGGCAGGGACATGAGCGACAAGACCAAGGCGCTGGAGGCAGCGCTGACCGGGATTTCCGGCATCCTGGTAACGCCCTATGACGCCGAGGGCGAGATCGCGCCGGAGCGGCTGGCCCCCATCATCGACCATGCGCTGGGGGCGGGGATGCATATCCCGGTGGTCAACGGCAATACGGGCGAGTTCTATGCCCTGACCACGGATGAGGCTTGCACGATGGCGGCCGCCGTCGTGGACATCGTCGGTGATCGCGCGCCGGTGCTGGCCGGGGTGGGGCGCGGAATCCGCGATGCCTGTCGGCTGGCGCGGGCCTCTGCCCAGGCGGGGGCGGCGGGGCTGATGGTGCATCAGCCGCCCGATCCTTTCGTCTCGCCGCGTGGCATCGTGGATTACCTGGCAGCGATCAATGACGCATCGGGCGGCTTGCCGATGATGCTCTATCTGCGCAACGACGCCATCGGCACCGCGGCCATCGCGGCGCTGTGTGCCGTGCCCGGTGTGCGCGGCGTCAAATGGGCCACGCCCAATCCGATGCGTCTGGCCGAGGCGAAAGCGGCCTGTGACCCCGGCATCGTCTGGGTCGGTGGCCTGGCCGAGATCTGGGCGCCCGCCCTTTATGCCGTGGGCGCGCGGGGCTTCACCTCGGGGTTGATCAATGTCTGGCCCGAACGGTCGATGGCCATTCACGCAGCGCTGGAATTGGGGAATTACACCCTTGCCAACAGGTTGATCGCGGGCATGAGGACATTCGAGGATATTCGCGCCGCCGAAATGAACGGCACCAATGTGACCGGCGTGAAGGCCGCGCTGATGGCCATGGGGCAGGATTGCGGGCCGACGCGGCCGCCCTCGGCCTGGCCACTGACCGCTGCACAAACCGCGCAACTGGACCGGTTCATGCGCGAAAACAACCTGACCTGAAGGACAAGACCGATGACATTCACCCCTCACGGACGCCATCTGATTGCCGGTGACTGGATCACCAGCGACGCCAGCTTCCGCTCGGACCCAAGCCAGGGCCCGGCGCATGACTTCGGCGCGGCGACACCCGAACTGGTCGACCGCGCCTGCCAGGCCGCCGAAGAGGCGTTCTGGACCTATGGCCAGACCAGCCGCGCGGATCGCGCGGCCTTTCTGCGCGCCATCGCCGACGAGATCGAGGTCCGCGCGGCGTCCATCACCGATATCGCGACCCAGGAAAGCGGGCTGCCGCAGGCCCGGATCGAGGGCGAGCGCGGCCGCACCACGGGGCAGTTGCGCCTGTTCGCGGATCACATCCAGAAGGCGGATCACCTGGATATCCGCATCGATCCCGCGCTGCCCGATCGCCAGCCCCTGCCGCGCCCCGACATTCGCATGATCCAGCGCCCGCTGGGGCCTGTGGCGGTGTTCGGCGCGTCGAACTTTCCCTTGGCCTTCTCGACGGCAGGGGGGGATACCGCCTCGGCCCTGGCGGCGGGCTGTCCGGTGGTGCTGCGCGGCCATCAGGCCCATCCCGGTACGGCCGAAATCGTGACCGAGGCGATCCATGCCGCGATCGGGCGCTGTGGAATGCCCGCAGGCGTGTTTGCCTTGTTGCAAGGGGGCGGCAATGCGGTGGGGCAGGCGCTTGTGACCCATCCCCTGATCCGCGCCGTGGGCTTTACCGGCAGCCTGCGCGGGGGCAGGGCCCTGTTCGACCTTTGCGCCGCGCGGCCCGAACCGATCCCGTTTTTCGGCGAATTGGGCAGCATCAACCCGATGTTCCTGCTGCCGGCGGCCATGGCCGCGCGGGCAGAGGGGATCGCCCAGGGATGGGCCGCCAGCCTGACCATGGGCGCAGGGCAGTTCTGCACCAACCCCGGCGTGGTCATCGCGATTGCGGGGCCGGATGCCGACCGTTTCGCGGAAACCGCCCGCGCGGCCTTGGCGCAGGTGGCGGCACAGACCATGCTGACCGACGGGATCGCCGACGCCTATCGCGCAGGCAGTGCTGCGGCCTCGGCCGCACCCGGCGCGCAGACATTGGCGGCTGGTGCCGCCGCAGGGCGCGCGGCGCTGCCTGTCCTGCTGCGGGTAAGCGGCGATGACTGGCAGGCCGATCCCGCCTTGCATCACGAGGTGTTCGGCCCGCTGGGTATCGTGATCACCGTCCGTGATGCCGCGCAGATGATGGCGATTGCCCGTGACCTAGAGGGGCAACTGACCTGCACGCTGCACATGGATGCGGGCGATACAGACCTTGCCCGCCAGCTGATGCCGGTGCTGGAACGCAAGGCGGGCCGGTTGCTGGCCAATGGTTATCCAACGGGGGTCGAGGTTTGCGATGCGATGGTGCATGGCGGACCCTATCCGGCCAGCACGAATTTCGGCGCGACCAGCGTGGGCACGATGGCGATCCGCCGCTTCCTGCGCCCGGTGGCCTATCAGAACATGCCGGGCGCATTGCTGCCCGCCGAACTTCAGAAAGGATGAACGCGATGGATGAAACCCTGCATGAGATGCTGATGGGTGTCTCGGTCGCCACCCTGGCGACGGTGCTTTACAAGCGCGGCTTGCGCGGCCAGGTGATCCAGGGCGTGCATCCCGTGGCGCCCAAGGGGCGCAACATGGTAGGGCCTGCCGTGACCCTGCGCTATATCCCCGCGCGCGAGGATCGCAACGGGATCGCGGTCTTCCGAAATCCCGATCATCCGCAGCGCGTGGCCGTCGATACCTGCCCCGCGGGCGCCGTTCTGGTGATGGACAGCCGAAAGGACCCGCGCGCGGCCTCGGCGGGGGATATCCTTGTCACCCGGCTGATGATGCGCGGTGCGGCGGGTGTGGTGACCGATGGCGGTTTCCGCGACGCGCATGAGATCGCGGGGCTGGACATTCCCGCCTATCACGCACGCCCCTCCAGCCCCACCAACCTGACCCTGCACGAGGCGCTGGACCTGAACGTGCCGATCGGTTGCGGCGATGCGCCTGTCTTTCCCGGTGACATCATCGTGGGCGATGCGGATTGCGTGATCGTGATCCCGCAAGACATCGCGGCCGATGTCGCGGCCGAAGCGGCCGAAATGACGGTCTATGAGGATTTCGTGGTCGAACAGGTCAAGGCGGGTGCGTCGATCATCGGGCTTTATCCGGGCACAAGGCCCGAACATGCCGAAGCCTTTGCGGCATGGCGCAAGGACAAGGGCCGCTGAGGGCGTTTCAGACCACAGTCTGAAGGACGACAAAAGCCGGAGGGTCAGACCCTCCGGCTTTTGTCGGTCTTGACGGTGATCCTGCCTGTCTAGCGTTTGGCGCGTTGCGCGGCCTCGGCCTTGAGGGTTTCGGACAGGCTGACGCGGGGGGCATCCGCGTCCTCGTCCCAGGCGTCCGAGCGTTCGCGCGTGTTGATCAGCAAGGCCAGAAGCGCCAGCGCAAGGCCGATCGCATCGGTCATCAGCCCCGGATTGATCAGTGTCAGCGCCGCCGCCACCAGCAGGCCGCGCGCGATCCATCCCGTGGGGCGCAGCAGGAACCCGGCCAGCCCCGCCGCCAGGAAGGTCACGCCCATCGTGGCGCTGAAGGCGGTCAGCACGATCTCGGTCCAGGTGCCGATCATCAGCAGCGAGGGGCCGAAGACGAACATGAAGGGGATGATGTAGCCGGTCAGCCCCAGACGCACCGCCATCCATGATGTCGCCATGACCGGCGATTGCGCGATGCCGCAGGCGGCATAAACGGCGATGGCCACGGGCGGCGTGATGGCGGACAGGATCGCGTAGTAGAACACGAACATATGCGCCGCCGGGATCGACACGCCCATGTTGACCAGCGCCGGCACCAGAAGCGCCACCTGCACGATATAGGCGGGGGTGGTGGGCATGCCCATGCCCAGCACGATGCCCGCGATCATGGTCAGGATCAGCGCGAAGATCAGTTGCTGGCCCGCCGCTGCCTTGACCAGACCGGTGAAGGTCAGCCCCAGCCCGGTCTGTGCGATCACGCCGATCACGATACCCGCCGTGGCGCAGGCCAGCGCCACCGCGACCGAATTGACGGCACCGGATTCAAGCGCCTCGACCACCTTGGGCAGCGTCACCTCGTGGCGCGTGGTTTTACGCATCAGCACCACGGGCAGGATCGACAGGATCCCGCACAGCGCCGAGAAGGGCGCGGAATAGCCGCTCATCAGCATGCCGATGATCACCACAAGCGGCAGGAACAGATGCCCCTCGTCCTTGAGAACCTTGCCGACGCGGGGCAGGTCGGCGCGGGGCAGGCCCTTCATGCCGCGCTTGCGCGCCTCGAAATGCACCGCCAGGAAGACGGCCAGGAAATACAGCAGCGCGGGCAGAAGGGCATAGCCTGCAACGGTCAGGTAGCTGACGCCCATGAATTCGGCCATCACGAAGGCCGCGGCCCCCATGATCGGCGGCATGATCTGCCCGCCGGTCGAGGCCACAGCCTCGACGGCGCCCGCGAATTGCGGCCGATACCCGATGCGTTTCATCAGCGGGATCGAGAAGGTGCCCGTGGTCATGACATTGGCCACGGCCGAGCCCGAAACCGACCCGAACAGCCCCGATGTCACCACGGCCACCTTGGCGGGGCCGCCCGCCGCATGGCCGGTCAGCGCCAGGGCGAAATCCATGAACAGTTTGCCGATGCCGAAGCGTTCGGCCATCGCGCCGAAGATCACGAACAGCACCACATAGGTGGCCGAGACCTGCGCGGGTACGCCGAACAGCGCATCGGTGGTCATATATTGATATTCCAGCAGCCGGACCAGATCGGCCTGGGTGAAGAACACCTGATAGGACAGAAAGATCAGCGCGGTCAGCGGCAGGATGAAGCCGATCGCGCGGCGCGTCGCCTCGAGGATGGTGACCATCATCATCACGGCAAAGACCTGATCCATCACCGAGACCGGGCCGACATAGGCCATGCGCGTGTTGAAATAGGTCTGGTTGATCAGCGGATAGCTGGCGGCGGCCAGCGCGGCGCACATGAAGGCGATGTCGATGATGCCCGGCGCCTTGCCCCTGCGCGCCGCCGTCATCGGCAGGGCAAGATAGGCCAGCGCCATGGCAAAGCCGAAATGGGTGGCCCGCAGCGTGAAGGCGTTGGGGGGGCCGAACCAGGCCACGTAGAGGTGAAAAAGGCTCATCGACACCGCGACCGCAACGGTCAGGCGCCGGAGCCAGACATCAAGTGCCTGCATCGCGTTCATCCGCCAGAAAAAGGGGTCTGGACGGGCCGCACCGGGCGGCCCGCCAATCTGCCCGGGCTTATTTGCCCGCATTCGCCTCGTAGAAGGCCTTGGCGGCTGCGTGCAGCGGCACGCCGCCCGGATCCATCATCTTTTCCAGGGTGATGTCGCGCATCGCGGCGCTGATCGTGGCCAGATCGCCGCGCGATTCCCACAGGTTGGTCATCAGGGCGGTCACGACGGCATCGTCCAGATCGCAGCGGCCGATCAGCTGGGTCATGTAACCCACGGCCGTCACATCGCTGTCCTGTCCGGGATAGGTGCCCGCCGCGATGGTCAGCGAGGCGTAGCCGGGGTTGATGGTGTCACGCATCTTGCCGATGAACTCCTCGGTCAGCGGGATCATCGTGATGTCGGTCGAGTTGGCCAGATCCATGATCGCCGATGCCGGCGCGGTCGTACCCGCGCTGAACATGTCGGCATTGCCGTCCTGCACAAGGCCCACGCCATCCGAATAGGAGACGTAATCGACGCTGCGCATGTCTTCATAGCTGGTGCCGGCGGTCGTCAGGATCGCGCGCATCACCTGCTCGGCGGTATTGCCCACCGGCTGGGTCACGATGCGCTTGCCTTTCAGGTCATCGACCGAGGCGATGCCGCTGTCCTTGGGGGCGGCCATCTGGAAATACTGCGGATAGAGCGTGGCCATCAGGCAGATATTGTCGGCCTTGCCCTCGAAGGGCGCGCGGCCTTCCAGCGCATCCACGACCGAGATCGAGTTGCCGAAGGCCAGATCGGTCTGGCCGCCCTGCACGCCTTGGGCGTTGGCGACGCCGCCGCCCGGCAGCACCTGCACGCCGATGCCGTCATCCGACAGCATCGACTGGATCGCGCCACCAAGTGGATACCACGAACCGCCCTGCGGGCCGGTCATGATCTTGATCTGCTGTGCATTGGCCTGTCCGGTCACGGCGGCCATTGCGACCACGCCGGTCATAAGAATTCTACGCATTGGTTCCTCCCTGTAAGCGCATCGTCTCCGCGAACATGGCAGGGCCAGCGCGGGATTGCTTGTCCTGGCCGGTCCCTCTCCTCCTGGACCGGCCAATGGCAGCACTCCAACAGAGGATGCTTTGCTTGTCAAATATATTTACAACGTGAAGGACAACTGGCCGCGGGCCGGGCCGGAAGGCGGGCAGGGGGCTTGCCTGAACCGGGTGAATGCCGTCAGGATCAGCCCTGGCCCCGCGTCGCGGACGGACGGCGGACCGCGGGCCTATCGCAAGGAGAAGGGCATGATCCTCGTTACCGGATTTCAAAGCTATGCGGGCCGCAGCGCCAACCCGTCGGAACAGGTCGCCCATGCGCTGGACGGCATGACAATCGGCGGCATGGCGGTGCGGGGGCAGGGGCTGCCGGTGGATTTCCACGCGGTCCGGCGCGAATTGCCCGCGCTGATCGACGCCCTGCGCCCCCGCGCGATTGTGTCGCTGGGCCTCTGGCCGGGCGAGCCGATGATCCGCATCGAAAGGGTGGCGTCCAATTGGTCATGGTTCGAACTGCCGGACAATGCCGGACATCACCAGAACGGCAAGGTGATCGACGACGGGCCTGACGGCTATCTGTCCACCTTGCCCGCCGATGCGATGCAGGCGGCGATTCGATCATCGGGCCGGCCATGCCGGCAATCGGGCAGCGCGGGCACCTATCTGTGCAACGCGACCTCTTATATCACGCTGCATCACTGCGCGCAGAATCATCCCGATACAATCTCGGGTTTTGTTCATCTTCCATATCTGCCCGCGCAGGTGGCGGAACTGCTTAATGAAGTGGCAGACGAGCGCCGCCTTGAATTGCATCAAAGGGCCGATCTGGCCTCGATGCATCTCGATGACATGGTTGAATCCCTCAGGATCGGGCTGGATGTGATCGCCGGGTCCTGCGCCTGAGCGCACTGCCAGCGCGACGCAGAGCCCCAATTTTCGTTGGCTTACGAACATTATTACGGGCGGCTTCCTGTCAGATTTCCGGGTTTTGCCCTCATCTGACCATCACGGGTCTGCCGCCCGACAGCACACTTGCCAGAAAAGGATAGATTGCCGTAGCGTAAGATTATCCGGGCCATGAGTGTTGACAGTTTTTTCAACAGCAGCCTAGGCTCGCGATGGTGAACAAACATATGTTTGTCCGCATGGTCGACTGAGCGACGTGATGACGTGATGACCGGGGGGCGCCGTGTCGGCGCACCCACGACAAGGCACTGGAGAAGACGGAATGACGGTATTCGTGACTTTGATCGTTTTGGTTGTCCTGGCGATCCTGGTGATCCTTTTCCTGAACCGCTACTATCGCAAGGCAACCCGAGAGGTCAGCCTGGTGCGGACCGGTGCCGGGGGGCAAAGGGTCGTGCTGGACGGGGGCTGCATCGCGCTGCCCTTCTTGCACAAGGTGTCCGAAGTGAACATGCGGACCACCAAGCTTGAGATCGAGCGGCTGGGGCCGAAATCCATCATCACGAAGGACCGTCTGCGTGTGGATGTGGGGGCGGAATTCTATGTCCGGGTCCGGGCAAGTGCCGAAGGCGTCGCCACGGCGGCGCAGGCGCTGGCGGGCAAATCCTTCCGCTCGGCCGATCTGGCCGAAACCCTTGAGGGCAAGCTGGTCGATGCGATGTTGTCGGTCGCCGCGCGCTATACAATGGACGAATTGCAGGACAACCGGGCCGGATATGCCCGCGAAGTGTCCGACATCCTGACCGACAACCTGGCCCAGAACGGTCTGTTGCTGGAATCCGTGTCGCTGACGCGGATCGACCAGACGCCGTTCCATGCGCTGGATGAAAACAACGCCTTCAACGCGCTTGGTATGCGCCGCCTGGCCGAGATCATCGCCGTCAACAAGAAGGAACGCGCCGTGATCGAGGCCGATGCCGAGGTAGCCGTGCGCCAGAGCCAGCTGGACGCGACCAAGCGCAAGCTGACCATCAGCCGCGAGGAAGAAGAGGCGATGATCACCCAGCAGCGCGAGATCGAGATCGCGCGCTCGCGCTCGATGGCCGAAACCGCCGAGGAACAGGCGACATCCGAAAAACGCCGCGAGGCGGCGCGGATCGCCCGCGAACGCGAAGTGCGCCTGACCGAGATCAGCAAGGATCGCGAGTTGCGCGAACAAAGCCTTGCCGCTGAACTGGCGACCGCGCTGGCCAAGACCGAAAATGCGGTGCGGCTGGCGGCCAAGCGGGTCGAGGAAGCCCATGCCGAGGCCGAAGCGATTGCCGCCACCGCCGCAGGGGCCGAGGCCGAGGAAAAAGTCCGCACCATCCGCGAACAGGCCGCAGCCGACCGCGAAAAGGTGCTGGCGCTGATCCGCGCCGCCGAACAGGCCGAGGTCGACGATACGCGCGTGCGGTCGGAAGTGGGCACGCTGCTGGCGATGGCCGAGGCCGAGGCAAAGGCCATGCTGGACCGCGCCGAGGCGCAAAAGGCCAAGCTGATGGCCGAGGCCAAGGGCCGCGCCGCCGTGATCGAGGCCGAGAATGCCCAAAGCAGCGAACTGATGGCCATGAAGCTGGACGAGGCGCGCATCCGCACCCTTCCCGAAGTGGTCGAACGCATGCTCAAGCCCGCCGAGAAGATCGAAAGCATCCGTATCAACCATATCACCGGCATGGGCCATTCGCACGGCGCGGGCGGAGAGGGTGGCGGCGGCGATGGCAGCACGGTCAACCAGCTTGTCGATGGCGTGCTGTCGATGGCGCTTCAGCTTCCGGCTGTGCAACGGCTGGGCGAGGAGGTTGGCATGAATATTGGCGACGGTGTGCGCGGCGTGACCTCGCAACTGGACCGCCGCAGCAGCGGGACCTCCCGCAGCAAGAAAACGGACGGCAAAACGTCCGACACCAAGGACTGATGCGGTCAGGGCGCGCAACGCCTTCCGCATTCGTCACAACCCCAACAGGAGAGACTGCCATGACTTTTTCGCGTAGGAGTTTTCTTGCCGGATCTTCCGCACTGGCCCTGTCATCTGCCCCGATCATCGGGCGCGCGCAGGGTAGCGACAAGATCATCTTCGCCTCGATCCTCGACCTTTCCGGGGGTCTGGACATCTACGGCGCGCCGATGGCCGAAACCACCAAGATGGCGATCGACGACATCAACGCCGCCGGTGGCCTTCTGGGCCGCGAGGTCGAGCTGAAACTGTATGACGCCCAGTCGACGATCCAGTTCTACACCCAGTACGCCACCCAGGCCGCGGCGGGCGACCGTGCCCATACCGTGCATGCGGGCATCACATCGGCCAGCCGCGAGGCGATCCGCCCGACGCTGGCCCGCTTCAAGACCCTCTATTTCTACAACACCCAGTACGAGGGCGGCGTGTGCGACTACAACACGTTCTGCACCGGCTCGACCCCCGCGCAGACCGTGGCCAAGGTCGTGCCCTACGCGATGAACAAATGGGGCAAGAAGGTCTATATCGTCGCGGCCGATTACAACTATGGCCAGATCACCGCGCAGTGGATGCAGCGTTTCGTAAAGGAAAACGGCGGCGAGACGCTGGATGTGGAGTTCTTCCCGCTGGATGTGACCAACTTCGGCCCGACCATCAACAAGATCCAGACCGCGAAGCCCGATTTCGTGATCTCGGCGCTGGTGGGTGGCGCGCATGTGTCCTTCTACCGCCAGTATGCGGCGGCGGGCATGAACAAGGAAATCCCGATCGCGTCCACCACCTTCGGTGTGGGCAACGAGCAGACGCTGATCTCGGCCGAGGAGGGCGATGGCATCATCGCGTCCTATTCCTATTTCGAAGGGGCGGACAACCCGACCAACACCGAGTTCCTGTCGCGGCTTGAGGCGCGCCTGGGCGCGGGCCGTCCGGTGATGAACGAACTGGCCGTGCGGTCCTATGAGGGTGCGATGCTGTGGGCCGAGGCCGTGAAGATGGCCGGCACACCCGACCGCGACCCGGTGATCGAAGCGCTGCGGTCGGGCCTGACCTACAATGGCCCGTCGGGCGCGGTGACGATCGACCCGCAGACCAACCACTGCAACATGAACGTCTATATCGGCGATCTGAAGGATCAGAAGTGGAACATCGTGGAAAGCTACGAGGCCCAGCCGCCTGCGGATACGCAGCTGGTCTGTGACCTGGTGGCGAACCCTGACCAGTCCACCTTCCTGTTCGAGAACGGTCTGGCCGCAGCCGGGATCGAGTAACACCCTGCGGGTCCGGCCGTCAGGCCGGACCCCCTTGCCTCGGAGCGCCTTACGTGGATCTTGTCGTCGCCGTCCTGTTCCAGCTGATCTATGTGATCGCCAACCTTGCGCTGATCAGCCTGGGTCTTGCGATCATCTTTGGCATGATGCGGGTGATCAACCTTGCACATGGCGAGTTTCTGATGCTGGGCGGCTATACGGTCGTCGTGGCCACGAATGCCGGGATCAACATCTGGGTCTCGATGCTGATCCTTGCCCCGCTTGTCGTGGGCATCATCGGCGTGATCGTCGAACGCCTGCTGATCCGCTGGCTTTACGGGCGGATGGTGGACACGTTGCTGGCCACCTGGGGGCTGTCGCTGCTGCTTGTGGGGATCGTGACGTCGATCTTCGGGGCCTCGACGGGCACCACGGTGTCGCCACCGCTGGGTGTCGTGCGGATCGGCGATTATTCCGCATCCGGTTATGAGCTGTTCCTGATCCTTGTCACCATCGTGCTGCTGATCGGGGTCTGGCTGACGCTGCGCTTCACCAAGCTTGGCCTGCTGGCGCGCGGCACGATGCAGAACGCGGAAATGGCATCGGCCCTGGGGGTCTCGACCAGCCGCATCTACATGGTGACCTTCGGTCTTGGCGCGGCCGTGTCGGGCCTGGCGGGCGGTTTGCTGGCGCCGATGACGGGCGTTCTGCCCACGATCGGGGCGACATATATCGCCAAGGCCTTCATCACCGTCATCTCGGGCGGGTCGGCCATCCTGGCGGGCACCACGGCGGGGTCGATCCTGCTGGGCGGGCTGAACGGGATATTCTCTTTCATCGCGGGATCCACCTTTGGCGAGATCGCGCTTCTTCTGGCCGCCATCATCCTGCTGCGCCTGATGCCGCGCGGGATCACCGGCCGCTTCTTCCGGAAATCGCTATGAACAGCGGCATGTTGCGCCAGATGCGCCCGACCTTCGTCTATGCCCTGCTGGGTGTGATCTTCATGTTCGCGGCCCCCAACGTGCTGCAACTGTTCACCATCATCAACCTGACCACGGCCATCGCCCTGGCCGTGCTGGCGCTGAGCCTGGCGCTGATCTGGGGATATGGCGGCATCCTGTGCTTTGGCCAGGTCGCGTTTTTCGGGCTTGGCGCCTATGTCTATACGATCTCGGCGATCAATTTCGGCGGTTCGACCTGGGCCATCCTGATGGCGGTGCTGGTCACCTCGGCGTTTGCCGCCGCGCTGGGGTATTTCATCTTCTATGGCCGGGTCTCCGACGTCTACCTGGGCGTGATCACCCTGACCGTGACGCTGATCTTCTTCTCGCTGATCCGGCGCACGTCGGGGCCGGAATACAAGATCGGCAACGCGCTTCTGGGTGGGTTCAACGGTGTCTCGTCACCCCCCATCAATCTGCCGTGGAACCCCTCGTCCTTCCTGTTTCCCGAGCATGTGTTCTATGTCGCCATGGCGGCGCTGATCCTGTGCTATGTCTTCGTGGGCTGGCTGGTGAACACCAAGTTCGGCCGCGTCTGCGTCTCTATCCGCGAGAACGAGCTGCGCGCCGAATTGCTGGGCTATGACGTGCGCGCCTACAAGCTGGGCATCTTCACCATCGGCGCCGGTATCGCGGCGATCGGGGGGGTGCTGTTCTGCAACGGTGTCGGGCGGATCACCCCGGATGTCTTCAACCTTTACAACGCGGCGCTGACGATCATCTGGGTGATCGTGGGCGGGCGCGGCACGCTGATCGGGCCGGTGGGCGCCACCTTCGCGCTGTTCTACCTGACCTCCGCGCTAGGGGGGCAGACCGTGCTGAACAACAACCTGGTGCTGGGTGTGATCCTGATCATCTTCGTGCTGCTGGTGCCCAAGGGCGTGGCCCCCACGATCATCGACTGGGTCAATGCGCGGCGCCGGAAATCCCCCGGGCGGGTGCGCCGTCGCCGTGGCGGCAGAACGGAGGACGCGCAATGACACGGCAACGTGGCGATGTGGTCGTCGAGACCCGCGACCTGTGCATGCATTTCGGCGGTGTGCGCGCGGTGGATCAGGTGGATTTCACCCTGTTCGACCGTGAATTGCGCTGCCTGATCGGCCCGAACGGCGCAGGCAAGTCCACCTTTTTCAAATGCCTGACCGGCCAGCTTGTGCCCACATCCGGCGAGGTCTTGATCCGTGGCCAGGACATGACCGGCGCCGAGCCTTTTCAGGTGGCAAGCCTGGGCGTCGGCATCAAGACACAGGTGCCAAACGTCTTTGACGGGCTGAGCGCCGAGGAAAACATCTGGCTGTCCGCCCGCCGCTGGCATGGCGACGCGCGCGCCCGCACCCTGACGGCGGAGACCATCGAACGGCTGAAGCTGGGCGATATCCGTCGCACGCTGGTGGGCCGGCTGGCCCATGGGCAGCGCCAGTGGGTCGAACTGGGCATGGTCGTGGCGGCCGAGCCGTGGCTGGTGCTGCTGGACGAACCCGCCGCCGGCATGACCCACGAGGAAACCTACCGCACCGCCGAGCTGATCGAGGAGATCAACAAGACATCGGCGCTGATCGTGGTCGAGCATGACATGCAGTTCATCCGCATGATCTCGCGCACGGTGACGCTGTTTCATGAAGGACGCATCCTGATGCAGGACACGATGGAGGCGATTTCCGCCGACAAGCGGGCCCGCGAAGTCTATCTGGGGCACCGGGCATGAGCGCGCTGTTGAAGATTTCGGGGCTGCGCGCCGGGTATGGCCGTGTGCCCGTGCTGCACGGGATCGACCTGTCGGTGACGGATGGCGAGATCCTGGGCGTGCTGGGCCATAACGGCATGGGCAAATCGACGCTGCTGAAGACGCTGATGGGGATCATTCCCGCATCGGGTGGCAGCATGATCTTTGACGGGCAGGATATCGGGCGGCTGCGGTCATCCGGACGGGCGCAGCTGGGCATCGGCTATGTGCCGCAGGGTCGGGGGATTTTCCCCAATCTCAGTGTGCGCGACAACCTTCGCATGGGGATCGCGGCCCATGACCTCGAAGAGGATGCGGCCATCGACCGGGTTCTGGCGGATTTCCCGCGCCTTGAACGCCTGCTGGATCGCGATGGCGGCGCGCTGTCGGGGGGCGAGCAGCAATTGCTGGCGCTGGCCCGCTGCCTGGTGTCCGAACCTGACCTGATCCTGCTGGACGAACCGACCGAGGGCATCCAGCCCTCGATCATCGACGAGATCATCGACCTGCTCAAGGAACTGAACCGCCGCGAAGGCCTGAGCATCGTGCTGGTGGAGCAGAGCCTTGATTTCATCACCGCCCTGTCGGACCGCGTGTTGCTGATCCAGAAGGGCAAGATCATGGGGGAGGTGTCAGGCTCGGAAGCTGCCGACCCCGCCCTGATCGAGGAATTCACCGGCCTTGGGGCAGGATCCAGCGGGGGCGGCGGCAGCGGCAAGCCCGCGTCGGCCTTCACGTCGGGCAAGGCCCCGCCGGCAGCACCGCCCGCGTCACCGTCACAGGCCCAATCCGCAAGACCGGGTGCCGCGGCACCTGCCCAAAGACCCGCCACACTGGCACCGTTGCAAGAAAGGATGTCCTACATGACCGTCCAGCGCCCCACCCATTCGCAGATGAAGACAATCGTTGAAGAACTGGGCATGCATATGTCGGATGCGCGGGTTCAGGAATTCCTGGACGTGATGCAGGGCACGCTGGATGCCTATGACATCGTGGATGCGCTGCCCGATTACCTGCCGCCCGTGCTTTATCCGCGCACATCCGGCTATCGGCCCACGGCCGAAGAAAACCCGATGAACGCCTGGTATGTGAAAACCGAGATCAAGGGCGCGCCACGCGGGCCGCTTCTGGGCCGGTCGATCGCACTCAAGGATAACGTCTGCCTTGCGGGCGTGCCGATGATGAACGGGGCATCGACCCTCAAAGGCTATACGCCCGATATCGACGCCACCATCGTGACGCGCTTGCTGGATGCGGGTGCCACCATCGTGGGCAAGGCGCATTGCGAATATTTCTGCCTGTCGGGCGGCAGCCATACCAACGCGACGGGGGCGGTCCATAACCCGCACAAGCATGGCTATTCGGCGGGCGGATCGTCCTCGGGATCGGGCGCGCTGGTGGGGGCGGGGCTGGTCGACATGGCCATAGGCGGCGACCAGGGCGGGTCGATCCGCATGCCCGCGTCCTTCTGCGGTGTCTATGGCATGAAGCCCACCCATGGCCTTGTGCCCTATTCGGGGATCATGCCGATCGAGAACACGATCGACCATACCGGGCCGATGACCCAGAACGTCATGGACAACGCCCTGATGCTTGAGGTCATCGCCGGGGCCGACGGGCTTGACCCGCGCCAATATGACGTGCGTACCGACAAATACACGGCGGCCGTGAACCGGGGCGTCTCGGGCCTGCGGATCGGGGTGGTCAAGGAAGGGTTCGGACATCCGCAATCCGAGGCGGATGTGGATGCATCGGTGCGCGCCGGGGCCGAGATGTTCCGCAGCCTTGGGGCGACGGTCGATGAAATCTCGATCCCCTGGCACCTGCATGGCCCCGCGATCTGGACCCCCATCGGCCTTGAGGGGCTGACCAACCAGATGATGCTTGGCAACGGTTTCGGCACCGGATGGGAAGGGCTCTATACCACCTCGCTGCTGGATTATCATTCCAACTGGCGCTCACGCGCGGACGAGCTGTCGGATACGCTGAAAATCTCGATGTTCGTGGGGCAGTATCACCTGAAACATACGCGCGGGCGCTACTATGCCAAGGCGCAGAACCTGGCGCGGCAGCTGCGCGAGGAATATAACAAGGTCCTGGCCTCTTATGACCTGCTGCTGATGCCGACCACGCCGATGAAGGCGACACCCCTGCCGCCGCCCGATGCCTCGCTGGCGCTGTGGACGCAGCGTGCCTTTGAAATGCTGCCCAATACGTCGCCCTTCGACGTGACGGGGCATCCGGCGATGTCGATCCCCTGCGGCATGTCCGATGGCCTGCCCGTGGGCCTGCAACTGATCGGACGCCGCTACGAGGAAAGCACGATCTACCGCGCCGCGGGTGCTTTCGAGCAGGCGGGCGACTGGCGCAAGATGTAAGACGGCAAGGGGAACGGATCATGTCCGCAAGGGTCACATCGCGGCCGGGGATACGCCCTGCGAACGGGCTGTCGCATGTGGCGGGGTCCACCGACCGGCCGCTGATCGAGGCCACGATACCTGCCTTTCTGGCCGAGGTCGTGCGCCGCCATGGCCAGCGCACGGCGGCCGTGTTCCGCCAGACCGGGGATCGGTGGACCTATGCCGAATTTGCCCGGCTGATCGACCGGATGGCGGCGGGCCTTCTGTCCATCGGCGTCTACAAGGGCGACCGCGTGGGCATTTGGTCGCCGAACCGGCCCGAATGGCTGCTGGCGCAATTCGCCACTGCCCGGATCGGCGCGATACTGGTGAACATCAACCCGGCCTATCGCACGTCGGAACTGGAATATGCGCTGAACAAGGCGGGCGTGTCCTGCCTGATCGTGGCGCCGCAGTTCAAGACCTCCGACTACATGGCCATGCTGGCCGAACTGGCCCCCGAAATGGCATCATGCCCGCCGGGGCGCCTGCGCGCCGCGCGTTTGCCGAAACTGCGCGGCGTGGTCCAGCTGGGCCCCAAACCGCGCCCCGGTGCCCTGTCCTTCGATCAGGTGATGGAGCGGGGCAACCGCGCCGTCCGCACCCGTCTGGATGCGATCACCGCCAGCCTGAATCCCGATGACGCGATCAACATCCAGTTTACCTCCGGCACCACGGGCGCGCCCAAGGGGGCGACGCTGAGCCACCGCAACATCGTGAACAACGCGATTTCCACCGCCCGCGCCATGTGCCTGCAACCGGGCGAGGGGCTGTGCATTCCGGTGCCCTTCTATCATTGCTTCGGTATGGTGCTGGGCAATCTGGCGGCCTGTGCCTACGGCGCCAAGATGGTCATCCCCGGCGAGGCGTTTGACGCGCGCGACACGCTGGCCGCCATCGACGCCGAAAGCTGCGCCGCGCTGCACGGCGTGCCGACGATGTTCCAGGCCATGCTGGATCATCCAGACTTCGACAGTTTCGATATGCGGAGCCTGCGGACCGGGGTGATGGCGGGCGCGCCATGTCCCGAACCCCTGATGCGCCGCGTGATGGAGCGGATGCATTGCCGCCAGATCACGATCGGTTACGGCATGACCGAAACCAGCCCGATCTCGTTCCAGTCGGCGGTCGATGATCCGGTGGACCGGCGCGTGTCCACCGTGGGGCGCATCCAGCCCCATGCGGAATGCAAGGTGGTGGGACCGGACGGGCATACGCTGCCGGTGGGCCAGCAGGGTGAATTGCTGACGCGCGGCTATCTGGTGATGAAGGGCTATTGGAACGATCCCGAACGCACCGCCGAGGCGATCCAGCGCGGCTGGATGCATACCGGGGACCTCGCCACGATCGACGCCGAGGGCTATTGCCGCATCACCGGCCGTTCCAAGGACATGCTGATCCGGGGCGGCGAGAACGTCTATCCCGCCGAGGTCGAGGAATTCCTGACCACCCATCCCGATATCTCGCAGGCGCAGGTCTTTGGCCTGCCCGATCCGAAATACGGCGAGGAGGTTGCCGCCTGGATCATCCTGCGCCCCGGTGCGTCCATGACCGAAGACGCCCTGCGCGATTGGTGCCGTGGCAAGATCGCCCATTACAAGGTGCCGCGCCATATCCGTTTCGTGACCGAGATGCCGATGACCGTGACCGGCAAGCCGCAGAAATTCGTGATGCGCGACAAGATGATGGCCGATCTGGGCCTGACCGCCTGACGAGGAGGGAAAGACCGATGTTCACCCTGACCGCGATATTGCGCGCCAAAAAGGGGCACGAGGACACCGTCAAGGCCGAGCTGCTGAAAGTGGGCGATTACGTCCGCGCGCATGAACCCGACACGGCCAGCTTTTTCGTCACACAAAGTGCCGATGATCCATGCGTTTTCGTCACCCACGAACGCTTTGCCGACCGCGCCGCGATGGACCGGCACAACAATGGCGCGGGCTCGCAAGGTTTCTTTGCTGCGGCCGGCGATCTGCTGGACGGCCCCGCCACCGTGGTGACAGGGCCGGAAGTTTTCGCCAGATAAACGCCTTACAGCTGCACGCCCTTGGTCAGCGCACCGTCGATCACCAGGTTGGTGCCGCTGGTAAAGCTTGAGGCCGGCGAGGCCAGAAAGACCACACCGCGCGCGATTTCCTCGGGTCGGGCCATGCGGCCCATCGGGTTCATCGCCAGCGCGTCGCGGAACAGATCGGGATTGTTCTTTTCGATCGACTGCCAGATGCCGCCGTCGAAATAGGTATTGCCCGGAGACACGGTATTGGCGCGGATGCCCTTGGGCGCAAGCTTCATCGCCAGACCTTGCGCGTAATGCACCAAGGCGGCCTTGAAGGCGCCGTAGGCGGGGCCGGTGAAATCCACCTCGCGCCCCGACACGGACGAGATCAGCGTGATCGACGCCGCGCCTGATTTCTCAAGCCAGGGCATCGCGGCATTCACCAGGCGCACCGAATGCATCATGTCTGTTTCATATCCCGCCTGCCAGGCGGCTTCATCATCGGCCACGGCCAGGGCCGACACGTTCGCCACCACGATGTCGATACCACCAAGGGCAGCGGCGCTGTCCTGCACCCATGCTTTCAGCGCATGGGCATTGGATACATCCACCGCGCGGCCAAAGGCAGTGGCGCCCTTGGCCTTCAGCGCATCGACCGTTGCGGTCACGCCGGTTGCATCGCGCGCGCAGACCGATACCGAAGCCCCTTCATCCGCGAAGATCTCGGCGCAGCGCAGGCCGATCCCCTTGGTGCCGCCCGTGACCAGCACGCGCAGGCCCTTCAATCCCAGATCCATCTTGTCATCTCCCTTGTTCTGATCGGCCTCAGGCCAGGTATTTTTTCAGCATCGAGGCGCCCAGCGAATATTTCGGGTCGACCATGTTGCCCACGCGCATCTTTCCGGCCTGTGTCGCCAGGAAATAGGCCTCGGATTCCTCGAAACCGTAATCATCGACCATCCAGCGGATCAGGTCGCGGTAAGCCATGCGCGCGGCATCCTCCATCGGGCGGGCGCTGCCCACGGCCATGATGAAATCCTCGGTCTCAAGGCGCACACCGGGGATGGACCAGCCTTTGATCAGGTCGATCTGCACGGTCACCGTGGCGGGGATTTCCACTGCCACGCCGCATAATTCGCCATCGCCCTGCCGCCCGTGACAATCGCCGATGAAGAAATACCCGCCCTCGCGCTGCACGGGGAAATAGATCACGGCGCCGGGCGCCACATCGGGCAGGTCCATGTTGCCGCCGTAATAGTCGGGCACGAGGGAGGAGATCGCCTCAAGTTCCGGGCTGACCCCCATGGTGCCCACGAAGGGCTCGTAGGGCAGGGTGATCCTGTCCGAGAATTTCACACCATCGGGTGTGACCTCCATCTTCTTCACACGCTCGGCGATGGGCGCGTTCAGATGCGTCAGGCTGGAGGCGACCAGCCCACCGAAATCCGGGATCAGCGCCGTGGTGCCCGCAGGCTGCGGCCCGCGTGGCAGCAGGCTTTTGACATATACGGCCAGAACATCACCCTTTTGCGCGCCCTCCACGGCGATGGGGCCGTTCTGCGGGTTCACGAAGGGCATGTTCAGCACCTTGGAGGGCAGGTCGTCCTCGGTCTTGACCGCGCCACCGAAGGCATCCAGCGTTTCCACCGCGACCACGTCACCGGGCGCGATCCGCATGACCGGATCGGCATAGGGCCCGTAGACATAGTGATAGGCGCCCTGTGCCGCCTCGGACAGGTGGTGATGTGCGCCCTCGCGCGCCCGCGCGACGCCGCGCAGACCCATCACGGATGATGCAAGCCAAGTCATTTCATGGACCTCCCGATTGGTTCTATGGGCAGGACAGTAAGACCTGTCGGATGCTTGGCAATACCCTGGCCGGGGAATCGGACCAATTTGGAAAGCGAATCGCCGGATTGGTTCGGCAGGGGCCGCGCAATCCGTCACGCAACGCGCCTATTGATGAAAAAACAGGCAAAAAACATCACAATTTTTGCAAAACTTACCTGAGTAGCGGGCTTGTGGTTTTTTCCTTGCGTATGTGGCGTGAATGCCGATCAATGAACCCATTCAGAATTGGTCCGAAAAGGTTCGCAATGGCTGACCGCGATCACGACAACTCCTCTCTGGCGCTGGAGCGTCTGCGCGCCGTGTTGCGCGATGTTCCCGCAACCGGTGACAGCCGGATCCCGACCGAGCGGCAGCTGGCCGAAACGCTGGGGATCAGCCGTCGATCCGTGCGCCGCGCGCTTGAGGTGCTGGAAGCCGAGGGGCTGGTCTGGCGGCGGCAGGGGGCCGGCACTTTCGCGGGTCCGCGCCCCGACACGCTGGAAGAAGTGCCCGCGCCGGATGCGAATTTCACCGAAGTGATGGAGGTCCGCCTGCGGGTCGAGCCGCAGCTGGCCCAGCTTGCAGCCCTGCGCGCCACGGCATCGGACGTGGCGCGGATGCGCGATATCCTGGCGCGGCTGGACACCTCCGACGATGCGGATGCGCGCGAATTGTGGGATTCCGCCCTGCACCGCGAGATTGCGCGCGCGGCGGGCAACCGCTTTTTCCTGATGATCTTCGACTCGATGGACCGCGCCCGCCATGACGAGGCCTGGCGCGCCTTGCGTGAACGTGCCCGCAGCCGCGCCAACCTGGTGGTCTATGCGCGCCAGCACCGCGAACTGGTGGATGCCATCGCCGATCATGACCCGGTGCGCGCGGGTGCCGCGATGCGCGCGCATATCATGTCACTGAATGACGGTATCCTGAAGTTGACCTCGCTGGAGGCGCTTGACGATGCATCGTGATCCCGTTCTTGACGTGCGCGACCTGTCGATCCGCTTTCGCGGCCAGCCCATCGACCTGATCGACACGGTCAGCTTTTCCATCGAACGCGGCAAGACCCTGTGCCTTGTGGGGGAATCCGGCTGCGGCAAATCCGTGACCTCGCTGGCGATCATGGGGCTTTTGCCGAAGCGCGCGGCGACTGTGACGCAAGGGGCGGTACGCTTCGACGGCGATGATCTGCTGACCCTGCCAGAGACACGGATCGAGGACCTGCGCGGCAATCGCATGGCGATGATCTTTCAGGAGCCGATGACAAGCCTGAACCCGTCCTTCACCGTGGGTCACCAGGTGGCAGAGGCCGTGCGCCGCCACAAGGGCTGCACGCCGGCGGAGGCGCGAGATCGCGCGCTTGAGATGTTTCGCAAGGTGCGGATGCCTGCGGCGGAAAAGCGGCTGGATGACTACCCCCACCAGATGTCGGGGGGCATGCGCCAGCGGGTGATGATCGCCATGGCGCTGGCCAATGATCCCGAATTGCTGATCGCGGATGAACCCACGACCGCGCTGGACGTGACGATCCAGGCGCAGATCCTGGACCTGATGCGCGAGTTGCAGGACGACACGGGTGCGGCGCTGCTGATGATCACCCATGATCTGGGCGTTGTGGCCGAAATCGCCGATGATGTGGCGGTGATGTATGCCGGCCGCATCGTCGAAAGCGGCCCCGTGGCGCGGATCTTCGACGAACCGCAGCATCCTTATACCCTGGGGTTGATGGGGTCTATGCCGGCCATTGCGGGCCGTCAGGGCCGTTTGCTGACGATCCCCGGCGCGGTGCCCTTGCCCGCATCCATGCCGCAAGGCTGCCGGTTCGCATCGCGTTGCCCCTTCGTGCAGGACGCTTGCCACGTCGCAAGGCCGGCCCTGTCCGATATGGGCGGCGGCCAGCAGGTTGCCTGCCGGCGCGCCCCGCTGGATACGATGGTGGGGGCGGCATGAGCGATATCATTCTGGAAGCGGTCGATCTGCACAAGCGTTTCACACGGGGCGGCGGCCTGTTTGCCAAGGCCACCACGATCCACGCGGTCAACGGTGTCTCGCTGCAGGTGCGCCGGGGCGAGACCTTCGCCATCGTGGGCGAAAGCGGCTGCGGAAAATCCACGCTGGCGCGGCTGTTGCTGCGGCTGATTGATCCCACCGAGGGCAGCGTGATCCATGAGGGGCAGGACCTGACCATGCTGGGCGCGGGCGCGATGCGGGCCCTGCGATCAGAGCTTCAGTTCATCTTTCAGGATCCGTTTTCAGCCCTGAACCCGCGCATGAGCGTCGAGACGATCATCGCCGAACCGCTGCGCCTGCACACCAGCCTGAACGCGGCAGAGCGGCGCGAAAAGGTCGCGGAACTGATGGCGCGCGTCGGTCTGCGCCCGGAAATGGCGGATCGCTTTCCGCACGAGTTTTCAGGCGGTCAGCGGCAGCGCATCTGCATCGCCCGCGCGCTGGCCTCGGGTCCGAAACTGGTGATCGGGGACGAGCCTGTCTCGGCGCTGGATGTGTCGGTGCAGGCGCAGATCGTGAACCTGCTTGAGGATCTGAAACAGGAATTCGGCCTGACCCTGGTGATCATCGCCCATGATCTGGCCGTGATCCGCCACATGAGCGACCGGATCGCCGTGATGTATCTGGGCGAAGTGGTCGAACTGGCACGGACCGAGGATCTGTTCACCGCGCCGCGCCACCCCTATACGCAGGCGTTGCTGGCGGCCATTCCGGTGCCGGTGCCGGGCAGTGCGGCAGGGCGCAAGGTTCTGGGCGGGGATATCCCGTCGCCCGCCAACCCGCCATCGGGCTGCAAGTTCCACACCCGCTGCCCGCACGCGACCGCGCTGTGCCGCACCACGCGGCCAGTTCTGGATGGCAAGGATCACCAGGTGGCCTGCCATCACCATCAGACTTTGCCCGCCCCGGATCTGCCGCTTGCACGCGCATCGCGCCGCAGCCCGGCAGCCGAGGCACGTTTTGCCCTGTACCGTGCCGCTTCGCGGGACGCCGAGTTGCAGATTGACACCACTCACCCAAACAACCCGACAAACAGCAAGGAGACCACCCAATGACGATAAGAAAGCTGATGACCACGCTTCTGGCGTCGGTCGCTATGGCAAGCGCTGCCCAGGCCGCCGATCTGCGGATCGGCCTGCAGGAAGACCCCGACGCGCTGGATACCGACCAGGCCCGGACCTTCGTGGGCCGGATCGTGTTCGAATCCCTGTGCGACAAGCTGGTGAACATCACGCCGGGGCTGGAATTCATCCCCGAACTCGCGACATCCTGGGAATGGTCGAACGAGGGCAAGACCCTGACCATGAAGCTGCGCGAAGATGCGCTGTTCCATGATGGCACGCCCTTCAACGCCGAAGCGGTGGTGGCGAATATCGAACGCTCCACCACGCTGCCGGAAAGCCGCCGCAAGTCGGAACTGTCCTCGGTCGAAACTGTCGTGGCAACAGGGCCTTATGAGGTGACCTTCAACCTCAAGAACCCCGATGCGACGCTGATTGCCCAGCTGTCGGACCGCGCCGGGATGATGATCTCGCCGACGGCTGCCGCTGAAAAGGGCCTGGAGCTGGCCAACAGCCCGGTCTGTTCGGGCCCCTACAAGTTCGTCGAGCGTATCCAGCAGGACCGTATCGTGCTGGAAAAATTCGCCGAGCATTACGACGCGGGCAGCTACAGCTTCGATCGGCTGATCTTCCTGCCGATCCCGGATACCACCGTGCGCCTGGCCAACCTGCGTTCGGGCGATCTGGACATGCTCGAGCGTCTGGCACCCTCTGATGTGGCGGCGGTCAAGGCTGATGGCAGCCTGGCCTTCTCAGCGGCGACCAGCCTTGGCTACCAGGGCATCACCGTCAACGTGAACAACGGCGCGCGGTCGGAAACACCTTTCGGCAAGGACAAGCGCGTGCGCCAGGCCCTGTCGCTGGCGATTGACCGCGAAGTGATCAACCAGGTCGTGTTCGAGGGCGTCTATGCGGCCGGCAACCAGCCGTTCCCGCCGACCTCGCCCTGGTATGACCAGACCAACCCGGTGCCGGCGCGTGACGTGGACGCGGCCAAGGCACTGCTGGCCGAGGCCGGTCTTGACGGCATCAAGGTGGAAATCCAGACCGCGAACAACCCGGTCCAGCTGCAACTGATGCAGGTGGTGCAGGCGATGGCGGCGGAAGCGGGCATCGACATCTCGATCAAGGCGACCGAATTCGCGACCATGCTGCAGGAACAGTCGGCCGGCAACTATGACGCCACGCAGGTGGGCTGGTCGGGCCGTACGGATCCGGATGGCAACATCCATTCCTTCATGACCTGCGCGGGCGGTCTGAACGACAGCAAGTTCTGCATGGAAGAGATCGACGCCCTGCTGAACAAGGCACGCACCTCGACCGACGCGGCGGAGCGCAAGGCAAGCTATGACGCGGCCAATGCGATCCTGCGTGAGGAACTGCCGATCATCTATCTGTACCACCAGACCTGGCTGTGGGCGATGTCCAACAAGATCAATGGCTTCCAGGCCTATCCTGATGGAATGATCCGCCTGTCCGGCGTCACGATGGAGTGATCCGGTCCAAAGGATGCAGCCTGCTTGTGTGGGCTGCATCCCGACGATCGACACAGTGATACGCGACGGGGCCGCATGGCCCCGCGCAACCCCCGCACCCAAAAGGCTGGCCCATGCTGTCTTTCATTCTCCGCCGCATCCTGATCGCGATCCCGACACTGATCCTTGTGTCGATGTTCGTCTTTGCACTGCAAAAACTGCTGCCGGGCGATCCGATCCTGGTCATGGCGGGCGAGGACCGCGACCCCGAGGTGATCGCGCTGCTGCGCGAGAAATACCGCATGAACGAACCGCTGGTGATGCAATATATCTACTGGGCGGGCGATGTGCTGCGGGGCGATCTGGGCATTTCGCTGCGTACCAATGAACCGGTGCTGGACCTGATCGCGTCCAAGCTGCCGGTGACGATACAACTGGCCATCATGTCGATGCTTTTTGCGATGCTGATCGGCATTCCCGCGGGCATCCTGTCGGCCGTACGCAAGGGCACCTGGGTCGATTGGCTGGCCAATGTGGTGGCCCTGTCCGGCCTGTCGATCCCGAATTTCTGGCTGGGGATCATGCTGATCCTGCTGGTCTCGGTCAATCTGGGCTGGCTGCCCGCCTCGGGCTATGAAAGCCCCTGGGTCGATCCGTGGAAGTCGCTGACCACGATGATCATGCCCGCCTTCGTGCTGGGCACGGCGCTGGCCGCCACGCTGATGCGGCATACGCGATCCGCGATGCTGGGCGTGTTGCAGGCCGATTATGTGCGAACCGCCCGCGCCAAGGGGCTGCGGGCGCGTGTCGTGATCTTGAAACATGCGTTCCGCAACGCGGTGCTGCCGGTGGTGACCCTGTCGGCGCTGCTGTTCGGCGAATTGCTGGCGGGCGCGGTGCTGACCGAACAGATTTTCACCATCCCCGGTTTCGGCAAGCTGATCGTCGATGCCGTGTTCAACCGCGACTACGCGGTGGTGCAGGGCGTGGTGCTGTGCACGGCGGTCGGTTTCATCCTGATGAACCTGGTGGCGGATGTGCTGTATGTCATACTGAACCCTAGACTGAGGACCGCGCAATGACCGCTGTTGCCGATGCGCCCGTGACATCGCGAAGCCGCACATGGCGCAAGCTACGCGCCAATCGAAGCGCGCTGATCGGGGCTGTGGTGGTGGGCCTTTTCGTGGGGCTGGCCCTGCTGGCGCCGCTGCTGCCGATTGCCGATCCCAACGCGACCGACTGGGGCGCGATCCGCAAGGCACCATCCGCTGCCGCATGGATGGGCACGGACGAGATCGGGCGCGACATCCTGGCACGGATGATCTGGGGCGCGCAGGCGTCGTTGCTGGCGGGCGTCGTGTCGGTGATGATCGCGGTGGCCATCGGCGTGCCTTTCGGGCTGGTGTCGGGCTATTTCGGCGGCTGGACGGACGGGATCATCAGCCGCTGCACCGATGCGCTGCTGGCGATGCCCTTCCTGATCCTGGCGATTGCGCTTGCGGCCTTCCTGGGGCCATCACTGACCAATGCGATGATAGCCATCGGCCTGTCGGCCGTGCCGATCTTCATCCGCCTGACGCGCGGCCAGGTGCTGGCCGTCAAGACCGAGGATTATGTCGAAGGCGCGCGCGCCATCGGTCTGGGGCATGTGGCGATCATGACGCGCTATATCCTGCCCAATGTGGTCCCGCCCATTCTTGTGCAGGCCACGCTGACTATCGCCACCGCCATCATTGCCGAAGCCTCGCTGTCGTTCCTGGGGCTGGGCCAGCAGCCGCCGGCGCCCAGCTGGGGCTCGATGCTGAACACGGCCAAGAACTTCCTTTCCCAGGCGCCATGGATGGCGATCTGGCCGGGTGCGGGGATTTTTCTGGTCGTGATGGGTTTCAACCTTTTGGGCGACGGGCTGCGCGATGCGCTGGACCCGCGCGAGCACTGATTCATCGGAGGAATAGAATGTCAGGCTTTACCACCCGCCCCGAGATCCTGGGCCGTTTCGGGGTTGTCACCTCGACCCATTGGATCGCCTCTGCCGTGGGGATGAAGATCCTCGAACAGGGCGGCAACGCCTTTGACGCGGCCGTGGCCACGGGTCTTGCCCTGCAGGTGCTTGAGCCGCATCTGAACGGCCCCGGCGGCGACATGCCCGCGATCCTCTATTCAGCGGCGCGCGACAAGGTCGAGGTGATCTGCGCCCAGGCCCCCACACCCGCAGGGGCCACGATCGAGCATTACCGCGCCGAAGGGCTGGAGGTGATCCCCGGCGATGGCCTGCTGGCCACGGTCATTCCCGGCGCCTGGGATGGCTGGATGCTGATGCTGCGCGACTATGGTCGCCTGTCCCTGCGCGATGTGCTGGAGCCTGCGATCTTCTATGCCGCCAAGGGGCATCCGGTGCTGCCGCGCGTGGCGGCCACCATTGCGGGGCTGGCCGATTTCTTCCGCGACGAATGGCCCACATCGCACGAGACATGGCTGCCGGGCGGGGCCGCGCCTGCGCCATGGTCGAATGTGACGAACCCCGCGCTGGCGCAGACATGGACCCGCATTCTGGCCGAGGCCGAGGCCAAGCAGGGCCGCGAAGCACAGATCGATGCCGCGCGCGATGCCTTCTACCGCGGCTTCGTGGCCGAGGGGATCGCCGATTACCTGTCAAAAGCCGAGGTGATGGATGCCTCCGGCCAGCGCCACAAGGCGGTGCTGACGGCGGATGATCTGGCCGGTTACGCCGCACATGTCGAAGAACCGCTGACCTATGATTACCACGGCTGGACCGTTGCCAAATGCGGGCCCTGGACGCAGGGGCCGGTGTTCCTGCAGACGCTGGCGCTGCTGAAAGGGTTCGATCTGGGCGCGATGGACCCGATGGGCGCGGATTTCATCCATCATGTGGTCGAGGCCAAGAAACTGGCCTATGCCGACCGCGAGGTCTATTACGGCGATCCCGATTTCGCGAAAGTGCCGCTGGATGTGTTGTTGTCGGACGATTACAACGCGGCCCGCGCCAGGCTGATCGGGGCAAAGGCCAGCCTGGAACTGCGCCCCGGCATCGTGCCGGGCTATGAGGATCAGGCCGCCCGCACGATGGACCTGTTGGGACGCCTCAGCCGGACCGATCAGGCGGTCTACGAGCCGACCATGGCGCATCTGTCGGAAAAGAAGGGCGACACCGTCCATATCGACGTGATCGACAGCGACGGCAACATGGTGTCCATCACGCCATCGGGCGGCTGGCTGCAATCCTCGCCGACCATTCCGGGGCTTGGCTTCTGCCTGAACAGCCGCGCGCAGATGTTCTGGCTGGAACCGGGGCTGCCCACCTCGCTGGAACCGGGCAAGCGGCCGCGCACCACGCTGACGCCTTCGCTGGCGCTGAAGGATGGCATCCCGCAACTGTCGTTCGGCACACCCGGCGGCGATCAGCAGGACCAGTGGCAACTGGCGTTTTTCCTGCGCTATGTCCATCATGGGCTGAACTTGCAGGAAGCCATCGACGCGCCGCTGTTCCATTCGACGCATTTCCCCTCCAGCTTTTTCCCGCGCTCGCGCGAGCCGGGCATGATCATGGCCGAAACCAGCTTTGGCGCGGCCGTGCTGGACGATCTGCGCGGCCGTGGCCACCGGATCACCGAGGCCGAGCCATGGACCGTGGGCCGCATGACCGCCGCGCGGCGCGACCCGGACGGGTTGTTGCGCGCCGCCGCCACCCCCCGCCTGATGCAGGCCTATGCGGTGGGGCGCTGAGCGATGACCTATTCCATCGTTGCGCGTGACCCCGCCACCGGCCATCTGGGCATTGCCGTCGCCAGCCGCTTTTTCGCCGTGGGCTGCGCCGTGCCATTCCTGAAGGGCAGGGTGGGGGCCGTGGCCACGCAGGCTTTCGTCAATCCGACATATGGCCCCGACGGGTTGCGCCTGATCGAGGCGGGCGCACCCCCGGACGCCATCGTGCCGATCCTGACCGGGCGCGATGACGGGCATCCGAACCGGCAGTTCCACCTGATTGACGCCGTCGGGCGCAACGCGGCCTTTACCGGGGCCAATTGCGTGGACTGGTGCGGGCATCTGGTGGCCGAGGGCGTATCGGTCGCGGGCAACATGCTGGAAGGCCCGGCCGTGATCGCCGACACGCTGGCGGCGTACCAGTCTGCGATGGACAAGCCCTTTGCCGAACGCCTGCTGATTGCCATGCAGGCGGGCGAGGATGCGGGCGGCGACAAGCGGGGCCGCCAATCCGCCTGCCTGGTGATGTACCGCGATCAGGATTACCCATGGCTGGATATCCGCGCCGATGATCACGCCGACCCGTTGGAGGAGTTGCGCCGCCTTTATGCCGTGGCGCAGGAACGGTTCCTGCACGTGGCTGAAACCATGCCGACACGGGAAAACCCTCATGGCCTGACCGACCGCAGCGGCATCGACGCGACCATCGCCCGGCTTGAGGCGGAAAGGATCGCGGCAGGCCGGCCCACCGCATCGCATATGGTCAACAAGGGCTGAGCGGTCCGGGCGGCAGCGCGCCGCATGGTCATCCCGGCGGCGGGGTGCCGATCCTTGGGGCGGGGGCGTCGGGCGCTGCTTCGACCTGCACAAGGCAGCTATGCGCGATCGGACCCTGGGCCAGTTTCGATGTGCCCTTGTCCGGGGTCAGGGTGTTGGGGTTGCCGTGCAGGCAGGTGTCGCCATCGGGGTCATACCAGGCGCCTGTCGCGATCTGGATCACGCCGGGGCGCAGGACATCGCTGATCCGCAACCCGGCCAGGCAAGCACCGCGCGCGTTGAAGATACGCACGATCTGCCCTTCGGACAGGCCACGCGCGGCGGCGTCAACCGGGTGCATCGTGACCGGCTCGCGCCCCTTGATCCGTGTGGCCTTGCTGACCGGGCCGTGATCCATCTGCGAATGCAGCTTGGTCTTGGGCTGGGTCGAGATCATGTGCAACGGCGCGTCAGCCTTGGCATTGCCCAGCCATTCCAGCGGCTCCAGCCAGGCGGGATGTCCGGGGCAATCGTCATAGCCGAAGCCTGCCACCGTGTCCGAGAAGATCTCGATCCGGCCGCTGGGGGTCTTGAGGGGGTGCGCGTCGGGATCGGCGCGGAAACGTTCCATGAGAATGGTGCGTTTGGCGGGATCGGGCACACGCACCCAACCGCGCTTTTGCAGATCGTCGAAACCGGGCAGTTCCACACCACCCCGCGAGGCGGCCTGGCGCGACACATCGTAAAGCCAGCGCACCCAGTCCTCGGGGCTGCGCCCCTCGGTAAAGGCCTCCTCGACGCCCATGCGCGCGGCGATCCCGCGAAAGATGGCATGGTCGTCGCGCGCCTCGCCCACGGGGGCGATGGCGCGGTCCATCACGGTGATGAACGGATCCTTGCGCGACATGGCAATATCACTGCGTTCCAGCGCCGTGGTGCAGGGCAGCACGATATCGGCATGGCGCGCCAGGCTGTTCCAGCACCATTCGTTCACGATCACCGTGTCGGGCCGCGCCCAGGCCCGTCGCAGGCGGTTCAGATCCTGATGATGATGGAACGGGTTGCCGCCCGCCCACCAGACCACCTTGACATCGGGATAGGTCAGGCGCCGCCCGTTGTAATCCACGGTGCCGCCAGGGTTTTCCAGCATGTCGGCGATGCGCGCCACGGGAATGTAGGATTTGACCGGGTTCTGTCCCTGCGGAAACGCGGCATAGGGCAGGTAACGCCGTTCCAGCCCGTTGTTGTTCATCGCCGAATAGCCGAAACCGAACCCGCCGCCGGGCAGGCCGATCTGGCCCAGCATCGCGGCCAGTGTGATCGCGGCCCAATAGGGCTGCTCGCCGTGGTCCTGCCGGGTCAGCGAATAGGAAATGCCGATCATCGTGCGGGAGGTCGCCATGTCGCGCGCCAGCGCCCGCAACCGGTCTGCCGGGATCTCGCAGATGGCGGCCGCCCAGTCTGCGGTCTTGGGGGTGCCGTCGGTCTCGCCGCGCAGATAGGCTGCGAAACGGTCGAACCCCACGGTGTAGCGATCCAGAAAGGCGCGATCATGCAGCCCTTCGGTCAGCAGCACATGCGCCAGCCCCAGCATAAGCGCCGCATCGGTCGAGGGGCGCAGCGCCAGCCAATCGGCGTCCAGCGCGTCCAGCGCATCGGACCGCATGGGCGAGATATTCACGAATCGCGCCCCCTTGGCGCGCGCGGCCAGCATGCCGCCCCGCTGCACATGCGCGCCGGTGCCGCCCTGACCGATCTGTCCGTTGGACAGCGGCAGACCACCGAAGGCCACGAAAAGCGTGCAGCTCTCGGCCAGCACCTCCCATGAGGTTGCCCGCTCCAGATGGCCCAGGAAATCGCCGATCACATGGGGCACCACGACTTCGGCGGCGGCATAGCTGTAGGTATTGACCGAATGGGAAAAGCCGCCGATGCAATTCAGGAACCGCTTGAGCTGGCTTTGCGCGTGATGAAACCGCCCCGCACTGGCCCAGCCATAGCTGCCGGCAAAGATCGCCTGGTTGCCATGCGCGGCGCGCACGCGGTCAAGTTCCGCAGCAACCAGCCGTTCCGCCTCGTCCCAGCTGACGCTGACGAATCCGTCGGACCCGCGCAGATCACCGCGCGCGCCGGGACCATGCTCCAGCCAGCTTTTTCGTACGGCGGGCCGGGTGATCCGCAAGGGATCGTCCAGCACATCCACGATGCCATGACCGATGGGCGAGGGGTCGGGATCCTGTTCGAAATCCCGCAGGCCCGTGACGCGGCCATCGGCCACATCCACCCAATAGGCGCCCCAATGGCTGTTGGTCAGAAGATCGCGGTTCTGGTCGGTCATGGGGGCCTCTTTCAGATATGGCGCGGCGGTCTGGCCTGCGGCCGTTGTGCTTGCCCTGTCATGTGCCGTGGCGCGCGCTGCCAGCCCAGTTTCTGCCAGACGGGCCCGCAGGGCAAGGGCCCGCACAGCGACCATGGCAATCAGGACCTGCGGGACGTTATGGCGGGCGGCGGCGTCGCGTCAGTTTTCCCGGAACCCTTGCGCAGACGCTTCGCTCCTTTTAGCGTGATCCCGGAACACGGTATTGAAATTATTCGAAAAAGGAGGGGAGGCCTTTGTCGAACATGGCAACTGCAACATCCCATGACATGACCTGGCCGGGGCTGTCGGGAAAGACCGCGCTTGTCACCGGCGCGTCATCCGGGCTGGGGGCGCATTTCGCGGCGCTATTGGCGGGGCATGGGGTCAAGGTGGTCGCGGCCGCGCGGCGCCTGGACCGGATCGAGGCGCTGTGCGAGCGGATCGTCGCCGCAGGCGGTCAGGCGCAACCGCTAGAGATGGACGTGGCCGAAGCCGCATCGGTCAGTCGCGCGCTGAAGGGGCGTGGCTTCGATATCGTGATCAACAACGCGGGCACCACGCTATCGGCCTCGGCGCTGGATCACGGCACCGATGATATCGACCGGATCATCGACACGAACCTCAAGGGTGCGTTCCATGTGGCCCGCGTGGTGGCCGCCTCCATGGCGGCCCGCGGCACCGGGGGATCGATCGTCAATGTCGCCTCGATCCTGGGTATGCGCGTTGCGGGTCATGTCGCGGCCTACGCGGCCTCGAAGGGCGGGCTTGTGCAATTGTCACGTGCGCTGGCGCTGGAATGGGCGCGCCATGACATCCGCGTCAACGCCCTGTGCCCCGGCTATATCGAGACCGAACTGAACCGCGATTTCTTCGCCTCGGATGCGGGCAAGGCCCTGATCCGCCGGGTGCCGCAACGCCGTCTTGGCAAACCCTCCGATCTGGATGGGCCGCTGCTTCTGCTGGTGTCTGATCTGGGGCGCTTCATGACCGGAACCGAAGTTGTCGCCGATGGCGGGCACATGGTGTCGTCGCTGTAACGGGCCGCGCGATCTGCCACCGAAATGCGCGGTCCCTGCACCACAAATGCCAGAATTGGCTGCTAGCCCTGTTGTCCTGACCGCCCCATGGGGCGACGTTTGGGATAGAGAAGATGCAACACAGCCGCAGTCTGTCGCAGCCTAGCGCTCGGGCCGAGGCACAGCCGCTGCCGCGACCGGGCGCGCAGCCGCGACACGCCCGCCTTTTCGAAATGATCCGCCAGCAGGAGTTGTCGGTGCGCGCCCTTGAACGTCTGCATCACCGAACGGTTGCGGAACAGGGGATGGCCTTGCCCTCTCCGGCGGCGCTGGCGGAAACGCTTTACGACCGATCCGCCGCCGTTTCGGGCTGATCGCTGTCCTCGTCCATGCTGTCGCGCTTGAAGCCGGTGGCGACCACGAATTTTTCCGAACTGTCGGCGCGCGATGCCGCGGGCTTGACGTTCACGACCTTCCTGAACCGCAGCTTCAGCAATTTCTGCAACTCGCCCTCGGCCCCGCCCGCAAGAACCTTGGCCACGAAGGTGCCGCCTTCTTCCAGCACGTCAAAGGCAAAATAGGCCGCCGCCTCGCACAGCGCGATAATGCGAAGATGGTCCGTCTGCTTGTGCCCCGAGGCAGAGGCCGCCATGTCCGACATGACAACATCGGCGCGCCCGCCCAGCCATGTCTTGACCTTCTCGTCGGCATCATCCTCCAGAAAATCAAGCTGATGGATCTCGCAGCCCGCGATCGGCTCCACCTCTTGCAGATCGATCCCCAGGATGGTGCCCACGCGCTTGCCCGACTTCTCGCCCAGCGCATTGACGCGCGGTACCGCCACCTGGCACCAGCCACCCGGCGCACAGCCCAGGTCGACGACCCGCGCCCCCGGCACCAGAAAGCGGAACTTGTCGTCCAGCTCCAGGATCTTGTAGGCCGCTCGCCCGCGAAAGCCGTCGGCCTTGGCGCGCTTGACATAGGGATCGTTCAGTTGCCGCTGCAACCAGAGGGTCGAGCTGAGCTTGCGCCCGCGCGCGGTCTTGACCTTCACGGTCAGGTCGCGCTGCCCGCGCCCCGATGTCGCCTTGGCGGCACCGGCGGGCTTGTTCTTGCCAGATGATTTCTGGCCCGGTGATTTCTGGCCCGGTGATTTTTGGCCCGGTGATTTTTGGCCCGGTGTTTTCTTCTTGTCGGTCATCATTGCTCCGCAGAGGCGTGGTCCGCCTCTTCATCGTTCTCCAAATACTCAAATTCCGACCGTTGCGCCATGCGTGATGTCCCGCGGTTCAGAACGGCCCGTCCTCCAGCACCCCGTCCGCGCTCATCTGCGCGTAAAGCAGCCCCTCACGCAGGCCGCGATCCGCCACCGACAGCCGATCGGTGGGCCACAGGCGCAGCAGAGCCTGCAGGATCGCCGCCCCCGACATGATCAGCGCCTGCCGATCCTGCCCGATGCGCGGGTCGCGCCGCCGCCCGGCCGGTCCCAGTTCCAGGTAGTTGCGGATCACCTTGTCGATCTGGTCCGAGGTCATCCGCAACCCGTCCACCTTGGTCCGGTCATAGCGCTTCAGCCCCAGATGGCTGGCCGCCACCGTGGTCACGGTGCCGGATGTGCCGACGATCTGGAACCCCTCGCGCTTCTGCTCGTCCTTGTAGGGTGCGAATTCCGCCAGGTTTTCCTCGAAATACCAGCTCATCAGCGCGAATCGCGCGGCGTCGTCCTCGACATCGCTGAACTGGTCGCGCAGCGTGGCCACGCCCAGCGGCACGGATATCCAATCCACCACCCGGGCCGCCGGAAAGGGGCTTTCGGGCGGGTGAAAACCGGCATGCAGCCGCATGATGGCGCGGGGCCGTTCGCGGGGCGCGACCATCGACAGGTCGATCCAGACCAGTTCGGTGGATCCCCCGCCGATATCCACCACCAGCAATTGTTCGGTCTTGGTCGAGACCAGCGGCGCGCAGGAAATGACGGCCAGGCGCGCCTCTTCCTCGGTCTGGATGATTTCCAGCTCCAGCCCGGTTTCACGCTTGATCTGCTGGATGAATTCGCCAGCGTTGCGCGCGCGCCGACAGGCTTCGGTCGCCACCAGCCGCATCCGCTTGACTTTGTGGCGCTTGAGCTTCTGCTGACAGATCCGCATTGCCTGCACGGTCCGCGCCATCGAGGCGCGGCTCAGCAGGCCGGAACTTTCCAGACCGGCGCCCAGTTGCACCGATTTGGAAAAGCTGTCCACCACAAGAAACTGATTGCCCCTTGGTTGGGCAATCAGCATGCGGCAACTGTTCGTACCCAGATCCAGCGCGGCATAAAGCTGCGTCGGATCGGGCGGTGTCGGCGCGGGGCTTTCGACCGGTTTCGGGAACGCGCCCGCACCTTCGGGACGCTTGGGCGTCATAGGAACACGCCCTCCATTTTGAGTTAACCTCAAGGTAGTGACAACGCAGGGTCCGCGCAAGCGTTCCGGTTGGCTCAAGATCATCTTTAGGATTTTTCCGATCTCGCCCCGTAGCATGCGGGGGCGATTGCGGTGTAGACGGGGGAAGGTCGCAAGGCGCGGCCCATCTGTCGAAAACCGCCTCTTTGTCGCAAGGGAAGGGCAGTAGACAGGGCGAACCGTAACAAGGGAATCACGCAATGCCGGATGTCACCATCGTCTATTGGCGCGACATACCTGCCCAGGTCATCGTTGGCCGGGGCCGCAGCGGGGCGAAACGGCAACTTGCCGAACGCTTCGAGCAGGCCATCGACCGCGCCGCGATGAAAACCGGGGCCGCCGGCACGGATGACTACTTGGCCGAATGGCGCAAGGCAGATCCCTATACGGTCGAGGGCGACAACCCTTCGGACATCGCCGAGGCTGAGGCTGCAAGGCTCGAGGCCACTTATGATCAGGAACGCATCAAGGCCCTGATCGCCAATGACGGATGGGCCGCTGCTGAATGAGCACGACCCCGCCGCGCCTGTGGGAGGCCGCCATGGCTCTTTTGAATTTCCGCAAACGTGATGACAGCCACGCTTCGGGGGCTGGCCCCGTGAACGCGCAGGTCGAGGCATTCCTGCAAGGCTATTCGATCGAGGTGATGCCCCGCACCGCCGAAAAGGTCGAGGATTTCCGCGCCCTTCTGCCCGAAGGCACACGCGTCTACATCGCCCATATCGAAGGCACCCCGATCGAGGACATGGTCGCCACCGCCCGCCGTCTGGCGCGCGACGGCTATCCGGTCATGCCGCATTTCCCGGCCCGCATCATCAAGGACCGCGCCACCCTGGCCGACTGGATTGCGCGCTACAAGGGCGAGGCGGGTGTCGATCAGGCCCTTCTTCTGGGCGGGGGTGTCAGCACCCCGGCGGGCGATTTCGACAGCTCGATGCAACTGATGGAAACCGGCCTGTTCGACGGGTTCACCCGCCTGCACGTGGCCGGCCACCCCGAAGGCAACCGCGACATCGACACCGATGGCGGCGACCGCATCGTGATGGAGGCGCTGCGCTGGAAGCAGGCGTTTTCGGAACGCAGCGACGCGAAAATGGCGATGGCCACGCAATTCGCCTTTGACGCAAAGCCGATCATCGCCTGGGCGGACCGGTTGCGCGCCGAAGGCATCGACCTGCCGATCCATATCGGTATCGCGGGGCCTGCGAAATTGCAGACGCTGATCAAGTTCGCCATTGCCTGCGGTGTTGGCCCTTCGCTCAAGGTTCTGCAAAAGCGCGCGATGGACGTGTCCAAGCTGCTGCTGCCCTACGAGCCGACGGATGTTCTGGCGGAACTGGCCGCGCACAAGGCGGCAAACCCCGATTTCAACATCGAACATGTCCATTTCTTCCCGCTTGGCGGCATCTCGACCAATGCCAACTGGGCCATTCAACATGGCGGGCGCTCTGGCGTGCCCGCCGCACAGACCCAAGGATAAGCTGACCCATGACCCGCACGATCATCGAATCCAAGACCAAGACCGCAATCATCGGCTTTGATCAGCCGTTCTGCGTGATCGGCGAGCGCATCAACCCGACAGGGCGCAAGAAACTGGCGGCCGAGCTTGAAGCGGGCGATTTTTCGACCGTCGAAAAGGATGCGCTGGCACAGGTCGCGGCCGGGGCCACGGTACTGGATGTGAATGCGGGCGTTGTCTATAACTCCAACCCCAACCCGAACGAAACCGAACCGCCGCTGATGCGAAAGATGCTTGAGCTGGTGCAGGGGCTGGTCGATGTGCCGTTGTGCATCGACAGTTCGGTTCCCGCGGCGCTGGAGGAGGGGCTGAAGGTCACCGAAGGTCGCCCGCTGCTGAACTCGGTCACCGGCGAGGAAGAGCGGCTTGAGTTCGTGCTGCCGCTGGTCAAGAAATACAACGTGCCTGTGGTGGCGATTTCCAACGATGACACGGGGATTTCGGAAGACCCCGACGTGCGTTTCGAAGTGGCGAAAAAGATCGTCCAGCGTGCCGCCGACTTTGGCATTCCCGCCCATGACATCGTGGTCGATCCGCTGGTGATGCCGATCGGCGCGATGGGAACCGCGGGTTTGCAGGTTTTCGCGCTGGTGCGCCGCCTGCGCGAGGAGCTGGGTGTGAACACGACCTGTGGCGCGTCCAACATCAGCTTCGGCCTGCCGAACCGCCACGGGATCAACAATGCCTTCCTGCCGATGGCGATCACCGCCGGCATGACCTCGGCGATCATGAACCCCATCGCGCTGCCGGTACCTATGTCGAAGATAGAGGAAAAGAAACTGGCCCTTGCCGCCGCGGGTATCATCGTGCCCGATGACATGGACCTTGATCTGTTCTGCCAGCTGACCGGCCTGGGATCGACCAAGCCGCGCGCCGGCTCGGAGATGGAGGCGATCCGCGCCGCCAACTTCCTGACCAACAACGATCCCTCCGGCGGCGAATGGATCCGCTTCAACCGCGCGCCTTCCGCTGATGGCGAAGGCGGTCGGGGTGGCCGGGCAGGCGGACGCCGCCGCCGCGGCTGATCCTTTCAACCTGCGGCACAGATGCGAAAGCCGGGCATGAAGCCCGGCTTTTTGCGTGGCGGCCTGTTCAGGCGGGCCTCAGATCAGATCAGGTGCAGATCACGTGCGATCAGGGCGGCATGGGTGCGGTTGCGCGCATCCAGCTTGCGGCTGAGGGTTCTGAAGTGCAGCTTGACCGTCACCTCCTGCACGTCGAGATCCTGGGCGATTTCCCGGTTGGATTTGCCAGCACAGATACCTTGCAGAACCTCCCGTTCCCGACGGGTCAGCACCGGTGTGCCGCGCGTCTGGGCATCGCCCGCTGTGTCACCTGTTTCCCGTGGGCGGGCGACGTCCCCAGCCAGAATCCGCTTGATGCGGTCAACCAGGGCGTTCGGCGCCAGCGTCTTGGGCAGATAATCCGCCGCACCATCCAGAATCGCGCGATGTTCGATATCCTCGGACGTGGTGCCGGTCAGCAATGCCACGGGTCCGGGGCGGTTCGCCTCGAGGCAGCGGATCAGCCCGCTGGGCATCGTCATGCCGGGCATGGTCAGGTCCAGCAGCACAAGATCGAACGCGCCGTCGGTGCCGATGAGCGCCAATGCGCCGTCAAGATCACGGCTTTGGCTGACATCCACATCAACTTCTTTGGCAAGGTAGCTTGCAAGCGTTTCGCGCACGAGATCGTGGTCGTCCGCGATCAGTATTCTTGATTTCAAGTCATCATTCCCGCATTTCGCAAAAGCTTTGGCATATCCCCGCTTTTGCCTGTTATTAAATCTATGATAATGTCCAAGTTGACTTTTTTCCAGCGCACAGTTGCCTGATGTCGATGCGAAAACAGATGCTGTGAAAAGCGCGATTGAAATGGCGAGTATCCCGGTTTCATCAGCATCCGGGCCGACGATGAAAACGCGCCGTGAACAGATGAATGTGGCTTTTGGTGGGGCATGAAGGACCGTGACTGAGGAGAACCGTCCTGACGATGCCGGCGACCGTTTCAGGCTGCGTGTCCTGCCCTTCATTGCCGCCATTTGCGCCACGCTGTCGCTTTCTGTCCTGATGATCCAGATACCCGGCATATGGCGGCAGATCGACAGGTTGAGCCAGGCAGATATCCTGGCCATCAGCCGTGCCGCGGATGATCTGGAAGCGACATATCTTGAGATGGAGCTTGGCGTTCTGCAGGCCATGGGCCGCAATGGGCAGGCCATGGATCTGTTGCGCGGGCAAGACGACGCCTTGAGGGCCGGGATCGCCCGGCTGGAACAGGCGGTCACCGCGTGGGCGACCTTGCCGGACCCTGCGCTGCTGGCGGAAACGATGCGATCACTCGACGCCTTCAGCGGCCAAAGCGCGATCCTGTCGGCATCCCTCCGCGCGAATGATGCGGAAGCCACCGACGCGCTGGCGCTTGTGGTGTCATCGCTCAAGGATACCCGCGCAACGCTTGCCGAAGTGCTGGACGCCACCGACCGGATGATTGCCCTGAATGACGTGAAGGCCCGAAGCGACCTTGGGCGTTCGCTGTTCCTGCTTGTGGTGGCCACGGTGCTGCTGTTCGCCTCGACCGCTGTTCTGGCCTCGGTTTTCTGGCGGCTCTACCGGATCAACCTGCAAAGGGTAAAGGAAAACCGTCTGGTCAGCGCACGGCTGGAAACGGTTGTGGATACCTCGCAGGATGCGATCATCGTGACCGATCCGTCAGGCAGCATCACGGGGTTCAGCCGTGCGGCCGAAACCATCTTCGGCATGGCCGGCAGCATCGCCCGCGGGCGCATGATCGGCGACATGATAAGCGAGGCCGACGGCCGCGCCCTGTCACCGGAGCGGATGGGCAGGGCGCAGGTCCAGCGCATGCAGATGGTCGGCCGCGATGCGGTCGGCAGCGAATTTCCGGTCGAGGTATCGCTTGGCACAGCCCTGCGGGACGGCAATACGATCCATGTCCTTTTTCTGCGCGACATCTCTGCCCGGCTTGCGGCGGAACAGGATTTGCGCGCCTCGCGCGACAAGGCGCTGGCCAGTGAACGCGCCAAGGCGCATTTCCTGGCGGTGATGAGCCACGAGATGCGTACACCGCTGACCGGCATCCTTGGCGCGATCGAATTGATGCAGACGAATGCCGACGGTCTGGACAGGAAGGACTACCTGGATATCCTTCAATCATCGGGCGAGCTTTTGCTGGGCCATATCAACGATGTGCTGGACCTGACCGAGATCGAGTCCATGGGCATCAATCTGACAGAGCGCGCCTTCGATCTGGATGCGCTTCTGGACGAGGTGACACGCAGTCTCAGGCCATCGGCGGAACGTCAGTCCAGCACCCTCACATTGCACAAATCCGCCCCCGGGCTGGGATGGTTCCGCGGCGATCCGGTGCGTATCCGCCAAATCCTTATCAACCTGATCGGCAACGCCATCAAGTTCACCCTCAAGGGCAGCATTGACATCGAGGTGCATGTCGCCCCCGACACCGAGGGTCTGGTACTGGACCGCCAGCGGATCGAGATACAGATCGCCGATACCGGAACCGGGATCGCGCAGAACCAGCTTGACCGCATCTTCGAGGATTTCGTCCGGCTTGAGGACACGGCCACGCGCAAGACCGAAGGCACCGGATTGGGGCTTGGCATCGTCAAGCGCCTGGTCAACGCCATGGGCGGCAAACTGGGGGCCGAAAGCGTTCTGGGCGCGGGAAGCCTGTTCTGGGTAAGCCTGCCGCTGCCCCCGGTCGAATTGCCCGTGGACCTTGGCACGGCCGAGACTGACCCGTCGGATGTGCCCCGGTCCAAGGTTCTGGTGGTCGAGGACAACGCCATCAATCGTTTCATTCTGCGGCAGATGTTGACACGGGACGGGCACCACGTGGCCGAAGCGTCCGATGGCGGCGAAGGGGTCGCCCTTGCCGCAGCCGAGACCTTTGACCTGATCCTGATGGACATCAACATGCCCCAGATGAATGGCGTTCAGGCCGCCCAGGCCATTCGCTCGGGCAAGGGCAAATCCGCCGGCGCGCGGATCGTGGCGCTGACCGCGCATGTCTTTGATCATGATCTGCGACGCTTCAGGGATGCCGGCATGGATGATGTCGTCATCAAACCCCTGCGCTGGGATGGTCTGCGGCGGGTGATACGGGGCAGTCAGGCCGCCGCCGCAGGGGGGCAACCGGACGAGGCGGCCCTGACCGGCGGCGCATCTTCGCCACCATTGCTGGACCGGGACGTTCTGACCCATTTGCAGGATACGCTGGGCCCTGAACAACTTGGCCGGCTGCTGGACAGGTTCACCACCGAGGCCGAAACCGCCCTTGCCGAGATCCGCGACGGTCTTGAAGGGTCCCGTCAGGTGCTGCGCGACCGTCTGCATGGTTTCGCGGGGGCCAGCGCAACATTCGGCGCACGCCGTCTTCACAGTCATCTTGGCATGCTCGAGGATGAGGTGCTTGCGATGGCGGCCACCGATCTTGCACGCCTACCGGTCCGGCTGGAAGGTCTGTGGGATCTCACCCGCAGGGAAGTGCGCGCCGTGCGCGCATCGCTGCCCGGCGTCGCCCGCACTGCCGAAATCCGTCTGAAAGGTCCGTTGCGCGACGCAAACGATCCGCGCCGGATGATCTGAAGACCTGATCAACACTCTTTTAGGTTATTGCTTCAGGAAGGCCGTTATCAAGGGGCGGTGAAGAAATAAAATATTGAAAAAAAAATTTCGCTTGATTGGCTTCTGGATGTACAACTTTAGCGCTACTTTGGGTTTGTTTCGGGATTTGAGGCTTCTTGATTGGAAGCGACAGTTTCATTGCCCTCTGCAACCCACAGCCATTCTCTGAATGCCTTGCGTCTTTGGGCTTGGGCCTCGCCAATGTATCGTTTCAACAACCTTTGCCTTCCCCTATTCGCAACAAGCTTTTCCAGAAGAGACATTATTGATACTAGTGACCGAACTCCTTTTTCTGAAATTGCTCCGTGATCAAGCGCGCCAAATAAGTGCTGCGCCGCCTCTTGTGCCCCTTTTGGATTGTCAGGCTCACAAGATCGCTCAGCTTCAAAGGCCTGAAGGGCGCGTTCAGCTGCAACCAGCTTTGTTTCCGCCTCTGCAAGAGCCAGCGCCCGAAATTCCATTTCGTCCCGTGGGACGAAACCCCTCATCGGGCGTGACGGATCATCCAGAATAATGGCAAGCCAACAGGCGATACTTTCGGGGTCGGGGCGCCCAGTGGCGCCATGCCTGATCGCATTCGCTGCAACGACAGACTTGCCCTGGGCGGTCTTGGGGCCTGTGCTTTTCTGTGCATTTGCCTTGTTTCGAACCGCGATCTTGACATTGCTCATTCCTTGATCACCTAGGCCTGGATCGGGCGGGCTCTTTGAAGCAGGTCGTAATCACGCTTGACCTCGCGCCGACGTTTCTCCAACTGCTGAACCTTGCTATCGTGGTCCGTCACCGAGCTGCGGGAGGACCGATAGGCTTCCTTCATCAAGTCAAATGGCTCCAGACCGAGAGAAGCGATTTCTTGATGTGCTGCGATCCGGGTCTGAATATCATCGGAAATTGCACGATCCGCCAGGGCGAGACCTGCCGCCAAGGCGTCTTCCTCATCAAAGTCATCTGGTGGCTGCCAATCTTGCTTCGTTCCGCCAGCACGTATATGTGCATCCCACTGTTCATCAACACCGACCTCGTGTTCGTATTGGAGATATGCTGCGACGGCCTTGCAGATCTCGTCCCGGATGATGTCGCGCAGTCCCGTCTCGCGCATGCGCCTCTGCAGCAATAGCTCCCATTCTATGGATACGAGGTTTTCCGCCACAACACATTCGTAGGGTGTTGTCGGGGCGAGATCCTGAGTTAGCGCTGTGTGAAACGCAAGGAATGAGCCTGGCTCTTCCCCGATGATCTGATCTCTGCCGGGCAGTATGTCTGCGAAAGAGGTCAGGTTGAACCGACCGGGGTCAGGCGCGACGATGGTTTTCTTTGGCATTTTTTCATTTCCACGAAGCTATCGATCTATTGCTGAAGACTGCTTCGTTGCATCTGCCATTTTGCATGGCTACTATATCTTGCTTAATGCAAAAATTCAACACCGATATCTTGATTGGTGTATTACGGGTTTCTTTTTAGCTCAAAAGTATATCGTTACATCAACCAATAGTGTCATCTTAAGCTCGACTGGTTTAGGCGAGTTCACAAGTGCCGAGGCTTGTTTCTTACGAGGTGACGGAATTATGGCGAGCGTGTTGCCGTTGATCTCTGTGCATCGACCCGGAGTTAAACCCGGACCCATAAAGTTTCAAACTTAGGGACTTGCGCAAACCTCAAGGTGGTAGGTGCAGCCTCGTCTGCCTGCAACTTGAAGAGCGATCGGCACGCCCCAGCCACATGATTTATACATGTGACAGGGGAGCTTGCGCGCGGCTTGTCCTGTCTCGTCGCGCTAAAAACAACAATTGACTGAAGGGATGCAGCGCACCGTGAACGAATGCCCTGCAAAGGCCGTAAATCCGACCCAAAATGGCCAATTCCCCCGGGCAGATTTATAGATAACAGGAAACAATGAGGCCTGAAATGCTGGAAATTCTATCTGCTGCGCTGATTTCTGTGCTGACATTGCGCGCTCTGGCGGGGTCAATTGTCACAACCGGTGGACGGCTTGCGCTGCCGCAACTCGACCTTGGATCCCTGCGCCTATGGATCCTGCTGTCCTTGGCGGCAGTCCTCGTTTTCAAGCCACTTTACGGATCCGCGTTGGTTCTCGCGCTCTTGCTTCACGAAATGGGACATGTCATGGCGCATCGGCTTTTGGGGCACGAGGATGCGCGTTTCCGCCTTGCACCGCTGTTTACGACCACCCCGATTTCCGAACGCACAATTCCTAGCCATGCGCGGGATTTCTTCGTGACCATCATGGGGGCGGGCTTCAGCCTTGTGCCGATGATCGTGACCCTTGTTGCCGCCGACATGGTCAAAACCGTCGCGCCGGGACTTGCGAGCATCCTTATTGCCATCGGATCGGCGATCGGCGCTCTGAACTTCATCAACCTGTTGCCGCTTCTGCCGCTGGACGGGGGGCGCTGCCTGCGCCAGATCCTGGTTACGCTGAGCCCACGAACCGGTCTGCATATCCTGCTGTCCTTGTCAGCCTGCGCGGCAGCCGTGTCGTTCGTACAAGAGTCCCTGTCTTTGATCGCGTTGGTTTGCCTGGGCGGTCTTGTCTTCTTCCGTCCTGAACCTGCCATCAGTGACAAGGCGCCCATGTCCAAGGGCATGGCGGCACTGGCGCTTGCAGCCTATGGCTTCACAATGGCCGCACATGCTACCGGTGGATGGTGGCTGATCCGCTGGTATTTCTGGTAATAAACGATATCCAAAAGCATGGATGTATTTTTGGTTAGTGATAAATAAGGCACAGGGACTTCAAGCAGATGTTCACGCCAGTTTACAGATGCATGTCGTTCAATTTATCGTTCCTTTAATTGAGCAGCAAAGTTGGGCCGAAAAATGCGAGCCACTATCATGATTGTATCCCTGATGGGACTTGCCGCCTGTACGGAAGGTGGCATTGCGAACTTCTCGTCCTTCGGAGATAAAGCGTCGACGATATCTGACACATCTGACCGCGACTATTACCCGGACGATCAGTTGCTTGTCGCAGCAAAGCTTCAGTTCCAGAACGACAACTATGGCAAGGCCAACAGCTTGTTCAAGCGGGCGCTGGACGTGGCGCCAAATGACCCTCAGGCGCTGCTGGGCTATGCGGCCACATCCGATATGTTGCGTCGCTTTGACCAATCCGACATGGCTTATCGCAAGCTGCAGCCGATCATCGGGAACCGGATCGAGTTTCACAACAACTATGGCTATTCTCAGTTGCTGCGAGGCAACCTTCAGGTGGCGCGTCGCCATTTCCTAATTGCCTATGAGATGGACCCCAGCAATGAATTCTCGGCCAACAATCTCGAACTGCTACGCAATTCGGTGAATTACCAGCGCCGCTCGCGTGGTGATCTGCGCGGGATCTAAGGGATCACAGGGGATCGGACGAACTGAGCCATGGCAGTAGCCTATCAGATCATGATTTGGTTCTGTTTTGGTTTCCTTCTGTATCTGGCTTGGCAGGATTTCCTGACTTTCCGTATCCGCAACCGTGATGTTCTGATTTTTTCGGGCATGGTTCTGGCGCTACTTGCCTTGCGTGGGTTTGAAGGTGCGCTTCCTGATGTTATGGCAGGGCTGCTCTTGTTTGGGCTGGGCTTCGTCATGTGGTTGCTGGGCGCCATGGGGGCAGGGGACGTCAAGCTTTACCTGCCTCTCGGTGTCTTCGTGGGTTGGTCGATGCTGCCGATCTATGTAGTGTTCCTGCTGCTGGGCTCAGTGCTGCTGCTGATGTCGATCCTGGCGGCGCGGCGGTTTCCCTCGGAAAAGGGGCTCCTGCGCGCGCGTCTTACGAAGATAGCGAGAACCAAGGGCGTACCTTATGCTGTGCCGATGGCCTTTGGCGCGATACTGACCATGTTGCCGCATGCCATCCAAATGTGATCAAGCCTTGGTTTACAGAGTGCACGGCTTTCGGCATAGTGATAAAATGAAGAAGGTAGGCGCAAATTTGCAGGTTTTCCTAGACCGGCAGATTTGGTTGCCGGTCCTATTAGTTGCCGGAAACGCGCCTTCTTCCATCATCAGTTACGCCCTTTGCTAAAGGACTGTCCTAATGCGTTTTTTCCGATCCGACAGCGGTTATGCGTTGGTTCTCACGCTTCTGTTCATGCCGGTTTTCATTGGTATGTCTTTGTTAGTCATTGACATCAGTCGCGGCAACAATGCCCATTCCGACCTGCAGGCCGCAGCTGACGCCCTCGCGCTGGCTGGTGCGCGTGAGCTGGATGGGGGCGTCGATTCCATCGACCGCGCCATCGAGGCGATGCAAGAAATAAGCAACACGGTCAGTTTCTTGGGCCGCACTGATGAGGACGCGAGCATACGCCTAACTTTCGGGGTCGAGGGCGACCCGGTTGCATTCGAAGTGAGGTTTTTAACGGAACTTCCGGAAAATGATGACGATCCGGTAGATTTGTCAGCTTGCGTAACCCATCCGTCAAGTACTTGTGATAGCCCAGTCGAGAACACGGACCAAACTACTGCGCGGTTCGTTAATGTCCGCGCGCAGTCGCGCGATCTCGGCCCGTTTTTTGGTCTGTTTTTCGACGGGGTGAACCCAGTTGTCAATGTGCCGATAGCAGCTGTGGCTGTGGCTGCTTATCGGGAAGTCGCGTGTGAAGCGCCACCAATGTTCGTGTGCAACCCTTTGGCAGGGAACCTGACTTACAGTAGCGTTTCGGAGGCCTTTAACGCAGGGTGGTTTCATGCCCGCCTTTTCAGGCTCAGGGACAATTCCAACTCAGGCAACTTCGGCTTCCTGAACCTTGGTGACCTGCTGGGTGTGGGGAACCTTACCAACCCAACTTTCAGGCAGGATATTCTTCCAGCAAACCAAACTCTCGACAGTTGTGGCGTGACACTTGATAGCCTGGAAACCCGAACGGGTCAGATCACTTCCTTTAATGACGAATACAATACACGTTTCGGACTGTACCGGCAGAACCCGCTAACAGCCTATGCCAGCGATGTCGTTGTCCGAAAGGGCTTCATCATGGAAAGCAATGGATGCCGTGGGGAAATTGATCCTACTTTCAGGGATTACCTTTTGAACGCATCATCGATAGACCCGGCGCTTTTTTCAATAGATTCAACCGATGGTTCTTGGACCTATAATGGATTTAACCTGGCAGCAATGGGATATCCTGCCAATTATACGATGCCGGAACCTCTGGATGGAGTAGTGATTGGCGGTGCATCTGTGACCGACGGCAACGACCACATATGGCCTGTAGAAGACTATTTGAGGTTCAATTACCCTGCAGAGGCTGACGATATATTGGCAGAGATCGTCCCACAATCGTATGCCGCAGGCGACGACGTCGCAAACCCGAACATTGATACACCATCTCGCCATGATGTGTACCTTTACGAAGTTGCTAACAGGAACACATTGGGCGATGTCACGGATCCTGATCCGCTAGAGGCTAGCTGTACCGCAGCACCTACAGTTGATGAGGGGCGGATAATGTATCTGGCAATCGGTGATTGCTCTGGAGGGTTGACGGGCGGGTCGCTGCCGATTGAAGTCATCACTTATGCCAGAGTATTTTTGACAAACCCCGTGACTGGTCCTTCCGACCCGGCTATCACCTTCGAGGTCATCGACGTTACAGATCAAGGTGCGGGAACGACTGACTTGGTCTTCCGTGATGAAGCTTATCTGGTGCGCTGAGGCCGTAGGCCTTTTTGTTCGTTAGAAAGGGGCATAACCTTAGCTGTGCCCCTTTTGCCATTTCCGGTCCGCTTTCCACGGCCGCGAAAGCTTTACTCGCTTTAGATGCTATTTTGCTGGCGACTACTAACTCTAGAGTTAGCCACGAGAATCTGCACAGATGATGACGTGCTCCCCTGAAACGTCCGGAATTTAAAGTTAGTCTGTTCGTTACGCAGTAGACAGTCGATGAAGCGATCAAGGCTCACTGAAGAACAGGTCATCTGCATTTTGAGCATCAGTCAAGGCTTGGCGCGAAAGAGTTGTGTTTTAAGCACGGGGTCAGTGATGCAACCTTTTATAAATGGCGGGCCAAATTTGGGTGCATGGACGTGTCGGACGCCGAGAAGTTGAGCGCGCTGGAGGCCGAGAATCCCAAACTCAAGAAGCTTCTGGCCGAGCAGAGGATGGACGTCTCGACGCCCAAGAAAATTTTGGCAAAAAACTTCTAAGGCCTGGTACTCGGCGTCGCGCCGTGGACTGGGCCGTGACACAGAAGGGATACCTGCAGCGGCGGGCCTTAGCTTTGGCAGGGATCGATCTGCGGGTGTATCGGCGACTAACAACGCGTTCAGAAGACACTGACTTGCGGGCGCGCGTCAAAGATTTGTCGTCGAAATGACAGTGGTTCGAGTGTCAGCGGCTGCAGATCCTCCTGCGGCGAGAGAATTGGTCCGCAAACTGGAAGAAGTTGTGTCACATCAACAAGGAAGAGGGGGTCACCGCGCGCACACGTGGCTGCAGGAAGCAAGCTCTCGGCACCTGAGCACCCATAGCAATCTCGCAGGGGCTAAATCAGCTCTGGAGCCTTGAATTCGCGTCCGACAGCCCGTCCTGAGAAGTGGCTGCGAAAATCTCAAAAGCTGGGATAAGTAAATTTTCTGCGCAACAGCAGCATGATGCTGCGAGCTCTGCTGATCCAGGAAGACTTCAAGGTCGGACGACTGCATGTGGCCACACTGATGAAGCGCATGGGGTTCGAGGCGCTCTATCGCAAGCCCACCACCTCGAAACCAGCAAAGGATCAACAGATATATCCTTATTTCCTTAGAAAGCTGCCAATCACCCAGTCCAATCAGCTCTGGGCGACCATTGCCCGATAGGTGATTGCTCGCAATCCCCGTAAGGAGACATTACGTGCATTCCCGTGCGGAGCTTCATTTACTTGGCTGCCGTGCTGTACTGGTTCACACGACGCGTCTTGGCATGGCATTTGTCGATCAATCTGCAGGCAGGTGTCTTCTGCGAAGCTGCCTAAGAGGCACTAGTGAAGCACGGCACGCCCGAAATCTTCATCAACAATCAAGGAAGTCAACTCACCGCGACCGAGTTCAACAAAGTCCTTGCTGCGCCTGGGACCAAGATCAGAGTGGATGGCAAGGGCGCCTGACGGAACATCAAATACGAAGAGGTCAACCTCCGGGCCTGTGCCAGCGTACACAAGGCGCGGACAGGCATCAGTCGATATCTCAGCTTCTACAATAGCCGACGGCCACCTTCATCGCTTGACGGGAAAACGCTCGAATACTGTTCAGAGAAACCGAATTACCTCTACTCGCGAATCGGAATTGTGGCAAAAAAATGCAAATTGTGGCAAAAATAGTCGCAACAGTTGGTGGACTTTCGACCGTTAAAACTATCCTAAAGTATAGGTAATGTCTCTTGTTTCTTGAACAATCCTTCAGAATTTTACTGAATGATCGCTCAAAGCGCTGAATATCAATCAACACTTGAACTATACAAAGGGTTAGAGCAAATATTGAGGCATAAGGAAGGCGGGAAGCCACCGACCTTGTAACAGAGTGGTAGAGAGTTCGGCATTTTGGCAAATTTTGGGCGAGGCGGGGGCCAGCGCTCTAAGCAACAAACACTTGAAACTGATGGAGAATTAAAATGATGATCAAGGCAATCACCACGCTTCAGGCGTACAGCGCCACAAAGATTAAGAAGTTCCGCAAGGAAGAAGATGGTTTGGCGCTGACCGAATACCTGGTCGTTCTTGGCCTTCTGGTGGGAGGTGTCATCGTAGCGGTTGGTCTGTTCGGGGACGCCTTGTCCGACACGTGGGACAACTGGACGACTTGGGTCGGAGGCCTGGATGACAACGTCGTTGCTGCTCCTGCTGCTCCTTAAAGCAGACAGCCGACTGTCACTATTTGACAACTGGTTTTCATAACCAGAGAGTTCCCCGGTTTATTTTTTGTAAACTGGGGAACTTTATTTATAGTGAAACTTGATCATGGGCTCTTATGTGGGCTTGTTTTTCTGAGTTCCCAAGCGGCGTAAGACCGAGGCCTGGCACCGTAGATGCCTTTAAACAAGGGTCGGGTTTCCCGAACGGGTAGAGCAATAGGACTTTTATGATGCGGGCATCGACTTTTTTAAGCATAGCAATAGCTATTATGCTAGCGGTAGCCGCCGTATTCGGCGTGCAGACATATCTGGATAGTCAACGCCAGCAGATTGAGCAGGCCTCCCGAGGTGAGCGCGGAGTGCCTTTGAACACAATCGTAGTGGCGCGCAGTCAGATGCGTTTTGGCGAGCGGATAACCGCGGAAAAACTTCAGGTGATCCCCTGGGCGAGTGAAACCCTACCTGATGGTGCGTTTACCGATACGGCTGCGATCGAAGGTGCGACGGACGAGACCGCTCGTTTCGTTCTGTCTTCGATTGAGCGAGGTGAGCCGGTCTTGGCTAGTAAGATCACAGATCCCGGGCAGCGAGCTAAGCTTTCTACTGCCATCTCGCCCGGGAAGAAGGCGGTGTCTATTCGGGTGAATGACGTGCTGGGAGTGGCGGGCTTCGTGCTCCCTGGCGATCGCGTCGATGTTTTGCTGACGCGCAATGGAGGAGGGCGCGGCGGAGAGGCGTTTGTCGATGTGTTGCTTCAGGGTGTGCGTGTCGTGGCCATAGACCAGACTGCCGACGATACGCGAGACCAGCCTAGCGTTGTGCGCACCGTGACATTCGAAGTGACTACCGAGGAGGCGCAGAAGTTGACCCTTGGCGCGACCGTAGGCACCCTCTCGCTGGCATTGCTAAACGTCGTGTCGGCTGATGGCGAAGTGCCCGAGCGAATGACCCTGAGCGAGCTTGACGATAGCGCATCGGCAGCGGCGCTGGCTGCTGAACGGGCTGCCGCCGAGGAGGCACAGCGAAGGATCGAGCAGGAGCGTCTTGATGCGCAGACTGCGCGTCTGGCTGCGTTGGAAGAGATGATTCGCAGCATGGGCAGCGACGTGACCGATAAACTTGCCGAAGTCGAGCAGAACCTCGTCGCCGCACGTGCCGGCGAACCGCAGGTCGTGGAAAAAGAAGTGGTCGTCGAGGTGCCGCCTGCAGCGCCAAGCTTTGTCACTATCGGCGTGGCGCGGAACGGTCAACGCCAGGAATACAGAGTGGAAACCAAATGACATGCCCCGGAATTAAGGGGCATGCTTCGACCTAGAGGCAGACAGGGCGCCGCATTCACAAGGCGCCGTAACACGGAGCGGGACGAACATGAAGCATTTGAAAGACAGGTTGACAGGTTTTGGGCAGGGGGTCGTGGCATTTGCTTCGCACGCCCTGTTCCTTGCCATCATGGTGCCGGCGCTTGCGGGATGGGCCGCGACGCTACATGCCCAGGAGCGTATGGTAGCGCTGGGTGGTGACAGCGTGGTGGAACCCTTGATGTTGAAACCCGGCTTTACCCTGACGGTGCGAACTGATCGCCCGTTCAACGATATCGTGGTCGGAAATACTTCGGTCGCGGATGTGTTTCCACTGACCAACAGCTCGGTCTATGTGCAGGCCAACAACCCCGGCTCCACGAACGTGTCCTTCTATGGGCAGAACAAGGAATTGCTGGGTGCGATGATCCTGAATGTGCGGGTCGATTTCGAGGAATTGCAGCAGGCGATCAACCGTGCGGTCCCGAATGCGCAAGTTTCTGTGGCCAATTTGAACGGGCGCGTGCGTGTGTCTGGCGAGGTACGTGACGGGCCATCGCTTGATCGTGTTCTCGAGATTGCGCAGCAGTTCAGCGATCAGCCGGTGGTGAACGCTATCCGCATTACCGATCCGCAGCAGGTCCAGTTGGATGTCCGGATTCTGGAAGTCAGCCGCCGCGCCGGGCGTGAACTGGGCGTGGAGCTGTCAAGCAATCGCATGACGACAGGAGGTAGGGGTGGAAGTGTCCCCTTCGGCAGCTTCGTGGGCAACCTTCTGGCCGGCGCTGGCGCCGATATCGACATCGTGATCAATGCGCTGGAAACCAAGGGGCTGGCCCGTCGTCTCGCAAACCCGACCCTAGTGACGTCCAATGGGGTAGAGGCCAATTTCGTGGTCGGCGGCGAGGTTCCGATCGATTCTTTTGAACGGGACGCAGACGGCAATGTCACCGTGAGCGGCACCGATTACCGTGAATATGGTGTGCGACTGAACTTCCGCCCGGTGGTTCTGGACGATTCGCTGATCAGCCTGCGGATCCGTCCTGAAGTCAGCGATATCGACACTTCGGCTCCTACTGCTGCTGGAGATGTGGCCTTCATCACGCGTCGCGCTGATACCACCGTGTCGCTGCGCGACGGGCAGAGCTTTGCGATTGCAGGTCTTCTGCAGACCGACAACGAGCGCAACGTTCAGCAGGTTCCGTGGATCGGGCAGATCCCGATCCTGGGTGCTCTATTCCGTTCGACCGAGTTCCAGAAGCGGGAAACCGATCTGGTGATCCTGGTAACCCCGCGCCTTGTACGCCCCAGCACGCAGAACGAGCCACTTGGCTCTCCGCTGGATAATGCGCGGGCGTCCAACGATGTCGAGCTGTTTCTGCTGGGCATGCTGGAAGTAAACAAGGACATGATCCGTTCCTTCGTCGATGGCGAAGGTATCATCGGTCCCTATGGCCACATGATTGATCTGGAGTTTGATGATGCGCTTGTCCAAAAGAAATAGGGCCTTGGTCGCCGTTATGCTGCTGGCTAGCCTTTCGGCCTGCGCGGATTATCTTAATCGCCGTGATTCCGTGAGTTTCGGGGCTGGTGATGCCTCGGAGAGTAACACGGGGATTCACACGATTAATCCGTTCCCTCCCGCGGCCTCGAACACCACAATTGTCGTGGATGGCTGAAACCTGAGGCGCGGCAGGGTGATAGCTTTGCCGCGCCTCTTTCGGATCGGGCCGGTCGATCGTTGATTTCGAAAGCGCGGCAAGGCGTTAGCGTTGGCATGCATTGAAGCAGTTTGGGTCCATATGTCGGCTATGAACAGAAAATCCGCTCTTCAGAGGCTCCGGACTTTCGTTTCGGGGACAGAGGGTGCTCTGTTTACCGAAACACTGATCGTTGTTCCTGTCGTTACGATTTTTGCTGTGGGCATCCTGGAATTTGGAAATGTCTTCTGGCAGCGAAGTCAGGTTCAAGTAGGGGTGCGGGACGCCGCGCGTTACATGGCGCGCTGTCGCGCCATAGCGCCTTACAATACCTGTACTCAGGACATCGCCCGCAACCTGGCATTTTATGGTAACCCTGCGGGAACTGGCACACCGCGTGTGCCGGGCTGGGATGGAGTAGCGCCTGATGATACGTCTCTTGTTGAGCTGGAATTTTTCAACCTTCCGACAACAGCGATCCCCACACCCGAAATTATAACTGTGACCGGACGGCACCAATATACAGGTTCGCCTTTGTTCGGCCTGCTGCAGATCGATGCCTTCACCTTCACCTACACGCATAACCAGAGGTACATGGGATGGTGAAGCGCGCGCGACTTTTCCGCCGCTCCGAGGAAGGGGCTACCTTGGTCGAAGGGCTTATTGTTTTTCCGATCATCCTCCTAACCTTTGCCACCTTCATAGAATTCGGCGTGGCCGTGGTGCAATGGAACCAGACCGTCAAGGCGATGCAATATGGTGCGCGGTTTCTAGCCGTATCAGACCCTTTAGTAAGTTTGGGACCATTTGAGACGTATACCTCCCCAGCCCCTGAAGTTGGCGACCCTGTTCCACAAGACGGATTACAAATTTCCTGTGGAGCCGGGGCTGCGGCTTGCAACACTGACGGGATAAACCGGTTGGTGTTTGGAAGCTCAACAGATCTGACGTGCGACCCGAGTGCCGGAAACCGGCTTGGGATGTGCGATTTGAACGGTCTGATCAGGCCGGAAAACATCCGTGTCACCTATTATCGTTCCGGCCTTGGCTATGTGGGGCGCCCCGGCGGGCCGGTGGTGTCGATCACTGTCGAGACACGTGATCTGAACTTCAATTTTTTCTTCCTTGGCGCACTGCTGGGGCTTAACAACATCACTATCCCCGCTCATCCCGTCACCATCACAAGCGAAGATCTGTCAAACACAATATGAATATGATTGAAAACGATATTCTTCCCGGGCGCAACAAGATGCGCAAGAATACGGTGCTGGTCCTGGATACAGGGCAGCCCGACTTCTCCGTCATCGCTCACCATGTCGAGAAGATGTCGCATTTCCTGCGTGAGGTTGCGACATTCGAAGAAATGATGCGCGCACCGGGCGGCTATACGCCCGATATCATAGTCTTGGACATTGGCAGTGTGACGGCATCGGAACTTGAGATACTTTCCTCGATCCGAGGGCATTATGGCGACGTTCCTATCGTGATCGTCTCCGAGGCGCTGGATGATGCCCAGGTGCGCAAACTTCTGAAGCTCAAGGTGCATGATTGGCTGCGCAAGCCGGTGAATTTCGGTGAATTCCTCAATTCGATCCAGAGCGGAATCCGGACTTCTAAGCAGTCCAGCACGCGTGTGCATGCGATCATTTCCGCTGTCGGCGGGTCGGGGGCCACGACTGTTGCTGTATCGCTGTCCGAGATCATTGCGCGCCGTCTGGCTAAGGATAAGGCGAATGGGAGCGTTGCACTGTTCGACCTGGATTTCTCAACCGGGTCATGTGGTTACTTGCTCAACCTTACATCGGGCTTTAACCTTGACAGCGTGATCTCAAACCCCAGCCGGATCGACAGCGAGTTCGTGAATCTGCTGCAGCAGAAGCATGATCACGGCATGATCGTCTATTCCTTTAAGCGCCGCGAAGTTGTGACCAGCCTCAACTGTTATGAGCTGGTGCTGAGGATGCTGGATGTGGTGACCGTGCAGCACACTCATACAGTGCTGGATATTCCCTATTATGAGACAGACTGGCGCCAGGATGTATTATCAGGCGTCAATACCGTCACGATTGTCTGTGAAATGAACCTGCCCTCGATCAAGCACACGATGGACATGTTGGAAAGCATCCGCGAGATGGGCGGCCCCAAGAAGCCTGTGCATGTACTTATCAACAAGCGGCGCAAGGGGCTCTTCAGCGGGGACCGCATCCCCAAGGCCAAGCTGAAGCAGTTGTTCGGCGAGACACCCTTCGATTACCTGCCGGACGAGCACGATCTGATGGCCGAGGCAATGGATCGCGGCGTGACGCTGAGCGATGTCAACTCGTCTTCCAAGTTTTTAAAGGCGCTGACGAAGTACGCCAATGACGTGGTGTTGGCAGAAAAGGTGCAGGCATGACGACCCGTCTGACACGTCGCGACGCGCTTGCCGGTTTGACGGCTCTGTCCGTTTTTCCGGGTATGGCGCAGGCCGAACTGAAGCGCGTGCCCCGTGACCATGGCGCGACATCGCGCCAGATTGTGCCTTTTCAAAGCAATGAGAAGCCGGGCACGATCATCATTTCGAACACCGAGCGCACGCTGCATGTGGTGCTGGGCAACAACCAGGCGGCGCGTTATGAGATCAGCGTGGGACGCGACGGTTTTGTCTGGACCGGCACAACGACCGTCGGACGAAAAGCCACTTGGCCGGAATGGCGTCCGCCAGCCGATATGCGGCGCCGCGATCCGTCGTTGCCGACCTTCGTGCCCTCGGGTCCCTATAACCCATTGGGCGCGCGTGCTATTTACCTTTATAGCGGGGGCCGCGACACGCTTTACCGCATCCATGGCACCAACAACGCCGAGACCGTGGGCGGATACGAGACATCGGGATGTTTTCGATTGACCAATGCCGATGTAATCGAGTTGTTCGACAAAGTTGCTGTTGGAACGAAAGTGATAGTGAAATGAGTCTCATGCGACGGGAGGATAACACGTGGTAGGTCGGTTTTTCAGAAAGCCTCCGGAACAGGAACAGCCACAGGGGCTTGGCGGACATGCGCCGCTGCATCCTGACGCCAGCCCGCGGGGTGCAGATCAGACACCCGATACATCAATTGTGCCACCGCCTGCCGCCACTCGCAATCCCGATGACGCCGCAGGGATGCCCGACATGGTCGCAGAACGGGTCAACCTGCATCGCTATCTGCTGGACAAGATCAACCTAGCGGTCCTTGATCAGATGGAAGAGACGCAACTTCATAACGAGTTGCGACCCCTTGTGCGTGACTATGTCAAGGCGCAGAATCTCCCTCTAAACGCTAAGGAACTCGATTCGCTGATCTCCGATCTTGGCGACGAGATGCTTGGCCTCGGTCCAATCGAGCCGCTTCTGAAGGACGATACGATCTCGGATATCCTGATTGTGGGACCAAAGACGGTCTATATCGAACGGGGCGGGCGGTTGAAGAGGACCGATGTGCGCTTCAAGGACGAACAGCATCTTCTGCGGATCATTAACAAAATTGTGGCATCGGTCGGCCGACGCGTCGATGAGTCCTCGCCTCTCGTCGATGCTCGCTTAGCAGATGGCTCGCGCGTCAACGCAGCAATTAGACCCGTGGCCGTGGACGGCCCACAGGTCTCGATCCGAAAATTTTCGAAAAAGCCGCTCCAGCTTGAAACGCTTGTGAATTACGGCGCTATCCCCCCCGGTATGGCGAAACTTCTTGCCGCGGCCGTCGAAGGCAAGATTTCGATGGTGATTTCGGGCGGAACAGGCTCAGGCAAGACTACGTTTCTGAATGCGCTATCGGCCTTCATTCCGCATGAAGAACGTCTTGTAACAATCGAGGATGCAGCAGAACTTCAATTACAGCAGCCGCATGTAGTCCGGCTTGAAACGCGCCCGCCAACTTTGGATGGACGCAACGAAATTGCGCAGCGTGATCTCGTAAAGAACGCGCTGCGGATGCGGCCTGACCGCATCATTATCGGCGAGGTGAGGGGAGGCGAGGCATTCGACATGCTTCAGGCCATGAACACGGGTCATGAAGGCTCTATGTCCACGATCCATGCCAACAACCCGCGCGATGCACTCAGCCGTATGGAACAGATGGTCGGCATGGCTGGAATGCCCATGAGCCAGCTAAGCATCCGTTCGCAGATCGCTTCCGCTATTCAATTGATCATCCAGTTGTCGCGCATGCGGGACGGCTCGCGGCGGGTGACGGCGATTTCGGAGCTGACAGGGATGGAGGGCGACGTCGTCCAGATCCAGGATATCATGAAATACCAGCGCACTGGGGTGGACGACGACGGGCGCGTAATAGGAGAATTCCGCCCGACAGGGATCCGTCCGCGGTTCCTGTCCGATATCAGCACCATCGGCCTTAAGGTGGACATGTCCATCTTCGATCCGACCACCAAGCTCTGACGGGGTCCAATGTCAATTATAGTCATATACGGCTTCATTTTCGGCGCAGTGCTGCTACTTTCCGATGTGATCCTACGGCGTCTTTTTAGCGCGCGCAGCGCAAATCGCGAGACCAACGCGCGGATGGAGCGGCTGAAGGGCGGTGCCGATCAGTTGACAGCCTATAAAGGTCTGCTAAGCGATCGCGGCGTCGATCGCGTCGGATTTTTTTCGTTTGGATGGTTGTCGCGGATCTACCGGCAATCCGGTCTTTTGCTGTCTGTTCCTCGTCGTGTTTTCTATGCGATGGTCATCATGCTGGGAGCATGGCTTGTTGCGGCCTGGCTAACCCCTGACACGACATTTCGTGTTCTTCTGACGCTTGCAATCGGTCCAGGCGCGATTATTGCGCTAGTAATGCGGGCACGGACGCGGCGCATCGCGAAATTCGTCGAACAGCTTCCTGATGCGCTAGACATTATTGTGCGCAGTATGAACTCAGGCCATCCGCTGACCTCTGCGATCGCACTCGTGGGCCGTGAGATGCCAGATCCGATCGGCAGCGAATTTGGTATTCTTAGTGATCAGCTTACTTTCGGCTCCGAACTGGACGACGCGATGCTGCGTATGGTGGACCGAGTCGGTGCGGATGAGCTGAACCTGCTGACCGTGACCGTAACCGTGCAGCGCAGCACTGGCGGCAACCTGTCCGAAATCCTCGAGAACCTTTCGGGAATGATCCGCGACCGGTCCATGCTGCGCAACAAGATTCGTGCGATCTCGGCCGAGGGGCGGATCACATCGATCATTATGGCTGCCTTTCCCTTCCTTCTCTATCTTATGATATCGACCCTGGTTCCTTCATATTTCGATCCGGTCTGGGACAGCGGCTATGGCACCGTGGTGGTCGTCACGATCCTGGTCCTTATGAGCATTGGCATGCTGATCCTAAACAAACTTGTGAGATTCGACTTCTGAATTAATGACCATAGAAAGCGGGAAAATGGCAAAACACCATGAATGACACATTGATCCTCGTCGCGGTCTTCGTTGCCGTCCTGATCCTGATCTTTACCATTCTAAATTCTGTGGTGCGCAGCCGCGAGATCAGGCGCAATCTGGATCAGGTATCGGTTGAGCAACAACTGCGCGATGCGCGAGCTGAGGCGGTTTTTGCCTCTGAAAACGACGACATCCAGCATTATTACGAGGTGATGCGCCGCAACGAGCCTCAAGGTCTTGAGATGCGCCTAATAAGGGCCGGATATTTTTCCCGGGACGCCAAGCGGACATTTCAACTTCTCCGCCTGGCGGTGACCTCTGTCGTCTTTCCATTCGTTTGGTATGGAGTGATGAATCTTTCGGGGGCATTGACCTCAACCATTGCGTTGGTTCTAGCAGCAATCGTGTCGGGTCTCGCTTTCATCTTGGTTAACGCGATGCTGGATCGACAGGCCAATAAGAACCAGATTGCTTATCGTCGTCTTTTCCCGGATTTTATGGATCTTCTAGTTGTTTGCGTGGACTCAGGCATGAGCATCGAGGCCGCAATCGACCGCGTGGCTCACGAATTCCTGCACACCAAGCCAAGCTTCGGCCAGCATTTGTCCATTATCTCTCTTGAGGTGCGCGCAGGCCGTCCGTTGCATGAGGCACTGAATAACTTTGCTAACCGAATTCACTTGGACGAGGCGCGCACGCTCTCGGTCCTGTTCCGCCAATCGATGGAGTTAGGATCAAGTGTAATCAAGACCCTGCGTGTCTTCAGCAAGGAAATGCGTCAGACACGCCTCATCAAAGCCGAGGAAAAGGCAAACGCGTTGCCGATCAAGATGCTGTTCCCGATGGCAACCTGCCTTTTTCCGGTGAATCTTATCATCGTGTTGGTTCCGATCATGATGCAGATCGCGGAACTGTTCTCGACCATGGCGCCATCTGGCAACTGAGGAACAGGAACTGTTTGCGTGCTGGTTGTCGACCAACTGTCCGCAAACGCATCTGTGTTTGAGTGGCCAATTACGAAGAAACTTTGAACTACTGGGCTGCCCCCATCGAGTGGTCCGGTGTGAATGTTAGTGTATGGTCGGCCTCTGGTCTATTGGGACGATGCTTTCGGGTGCTGGTGGCCGGTATCCCAGAGCGCTGTGCGGTCTGACTGTGTTGTAGTGGCGCCGCCATCTCTCGATCAGGATCTGGGCCTCTCGCAGCGTATAGAAGACCTCGCCGTTCAAAAGCTCGTCCCGGAAGCGGGCATTGAAGCTTTCGCAATAGCCGTTCTCCCATGGAGATCCTGGTGCGATGAAGGCCGTCTTGGCGCCTACCGCGCCAATCCAGGTGCGCACCTTCTTGGCGATAAATTCCGCGCCATTGTCGGACCTTATAAACGCGGGCGGGCCGCGCAAGATGAACAAGTCAGTCAGAGCATCGACCACGTCGGTTGAATTGAGCTTGCGTTTGACACGGATGACCAGGGCCTCCTTCGTGAACTCATCGATGATATTGAGGGTGCGGAAGATCCGCCCGTCGTGGGTTCGATCCTGGACGAAGTCATAGGACCAAACGTGGTTTGGGCGTTCTGGCCGCAGCCGGACGCACGACCCATCATTCAGCCAGAGCCGTCCCTTCTTGGGTTGTTTTTGCGGGACTTTCAGCCCCTCCTGCCGCCAGATCCGTTCGACCGTCTTATGGTTCACATGCCAGCCGCTGTTGTTCAGCATCCCGGTGATCATGCGATATCCATAGCGCCCGAACACTCGCGCCAGCTCAATGATGTCATCGGTCAGTTGCTCTTCGTCCGGCAGGCCACAGGGAACCTTGCGCTGCGTGGAACGATGCTGCCCGAGGGTGCGGCAAGCCCGGCGCTCAGACACGCCAAGGGCCTGCCGCACATGATCTATGCACTGACGACGGCGGGGAAGGGCTCAGAAGTTTCCCCGGGCGGCCTCGGTCAGGATCATCTTGTCCAGCGTCAAGTCCGACACGGCACGCCTGAGCCGGGCTTTCTCGGTCTCCAACTCCTTCAGCCGCTTCAACTGATCACGGCTCATGCCACCATATTCTTTGCGCCATCGATAATAGGTCTGCTGCGTTACGCCGATCTGCCGAACAGCATCAGCGATCGAGTTGCCCTGTCCTTGCAGAACTTCAACCTGCCGCAGCTTCAGCACGATCTCTTCCGGTTTGTCTCGCTTTCCAGCCATCTCTTGGTCCTCCTGAAATCGGGATAAGAATATCCCACTTGGTGGACCACTTCAGTGGGGGCACTCCAGTGCCCGGAAGTCAGTGTCTTCCGATCGCGTTGGCGGTCGTCGATACACACGCGGATCAATCCCCGCCAAAGCGCAGTCCCTCAGCTGCGGTATCCCTTCTGTGTCATGGCCCAGTCTAGGGCACGCCGCCGCGCACCAGGCTTCGGAAGTTTTTTCCCAGCATTTCCTTCAATATGGGCACATCCATCATCTTTTCGGTCGTTAGCTTCTTGAACTGAGCATTCTCGGTCTCCAGCGCCATCAGCTTCTTCGCATCCGACACTTCCATGCTGCCAAACTTGGCACGCCATTTGTAAAAGATCGTATCGCTGACGCTGTGCTTCCGACACAGACCCTTGGCCCCAAGCCCCGCTTGTTGTTCTTTCAATATGCCAATGATCTGTGCTTTCGTGAACCATGAACACTTCATCGTCTGTCTCCTTCGATAGGAGACAGACTTACCGCAAATCGCGGACTTTTGCGGGGAGCAGGTCAACTAAGAAGTATGCAAGCTGCTGCCGCGCAGGCTTGGACCAATTTGGGCGCAGGTGCACCCGGCACCGTTTCTTTTTTGGGCCTACGATTCGAGGTCGAGAGTCTTTTGCAGGTCCGGCTTGCGCAGCTTCCAGATCTTGCTGTCAACGATGTAGTGGTGGAAGTTGACAATCTGGTAAAGCACGATCGTTGCCGAGAGCCCTGCAAAGAAAAGCCAGTCTATCGCGCGCAAAACACCCCAGTAGATGACGCCGGTGATCGCGACGCAAACCAACATGTAGAGCCAGAGACGACCGTCCTGGGAAATGTAAGACAGGAACTTCGCGTCTTTGTCCACGCCCTTGCCAAATCGTTTGTTGTTGAACATCCAGACAAACAGAATGTACTGAGCATTGTGCCAGATGTTGATCATCAGCCAGCCAAGTGTGATGTCGCTCGTCGCCACATAAGCGAGGTAGAATATGGTGAAGTGCGTAAGCAGATACATTGTATGCACCGCCGCCAAACGTCCCTCTTTCGCAGCGACGAAGCGGGCAAGAACCCAATAGGTCAACAACGCGACGGCAATGTATCCGCTAACATCCGCAACCATGGACGGAACAGGGAATGACCATAGTTCCATCCCGATAAACGTTGGGTGTTGCTCGGCAGAGCGCGAAATAATGCCGAAAACCGGAATCGAATAGAAGATCCCCTGATCCAGCCAACCATTTTCGTAAAGCGCTTCGCGATCCTTGCCGCGATACGCCCGCGAAATACCCCAGCTCTGGCGCGTGTAGTGATACCATTGCCAATAGAAATAAATGGTTACGACCACCCAAAGCCCGAAGATCCACACCACCCCGAGCGTGCCAACAATCACAGCGGGCAACAGAACAAAAAGCAATGATTTGTGCTCTGCGTAGCTTTCCTTGTCGAAACAGATGCGTGTGTAGGTCGAGATGACGTGGTGATACCCGAGAAACCAAAGGTCGATGACGAGAATCGGATAAAACAGCGAAGGCTCTAGTAGGATAACCGCACCCGTGATGCAAGACAGGGCCAAAAGCCCGAAGATGAAAAAGAAATCAAATCGTGCGTTTCTGATCCACGGAAGCTCCACGTTTGATCGGGGTTGGATTTCTGCATCTGTCACTGCTCTGATCCTGCTCGGTTTTTTTAATAGCTCTTCCTTTTACGCGAGCTATCGGTTTTTTCATAGTTCTTCCTTTACGCGAGCTATCGGAAAACTAAGGCGAGTTTTGGGCTGAAGCTCGACAATTCTGGTTTTGGGCTAAGATTGTGTCGGAGCGGCTTCAGCTGTGCCTTTTCGATCCAACTTTACGCGCGCTTTTGCCTTACTCGGATTATGAGTGCTCTTTTTAGAAGCGGACGTAGGGCGCTTCGGTTGCGTCAAAGGTTCCGAAAACGATCCACAACCCAAGGATGATCGTGCAGACCAAGATGTACAAGATGCGCTTGTGATCCATCTTCAAAACCAAACTCTATGTGCGACCGACGACAACGAAACCACGTATGTCAGCGACACAACCCGGATGGCGAGCGGTGGAAAACCGTTTCTTTTGGCCCACGGCATACCATAGGCCAGCCCCACGCCGTGCCCGAGCCCCCAGATCAGGAAGTTTGGTGAAAAGTCGTGCCATAAGCCCATAAATACAAAAGCAGATATCAGCGCGACCTTTGCGTTAGCCCAAGTCACCATAATTGGCAGGTATATATATTGCATCACAAAATCTGCCATCGATCTGTGCCATCTCTTCCAGTAGTCTCCTAGATCACGCGCAAGATGCGGTTTGTCGAAGTTCTGCGGCACGGAAAAACCGAGTACGAGGGCTACACCTTCCGCCGTGCGCGAGTACCCGTAGAACGTTCCGAAAAGGAAACCGAACGAAAAAAGAGGCAAGAGCACAAAATGCAGCCCAGCGTAGGCCAAAGTGTTTCCATGCTGTGCAAAGCCGTGTTCGAGCATGCGAATATGCTCGACCCCCATACTCATGAAGCCCGAGATTGCAAAAAGAAACACGAAGCCTTCAAAAATCCGATAATATCCTTCACCAAATTGCGGCAGATTTCGTTTCTTCAGATCCTTCATCACATCCAAGCCGTTAAAAACCGGACCGGAGGGCAGGGCAGCGAAAAAGAAACTCGCTGCAAGAAGCGCGGGCAGGTAGTCTGAAAATAGTATTTTTTTCTTGATGGCCTGCGCCGTGGTCATCATTTGACGGATAATGAAAAACGCGCTGCCGAGAAACAGGACCGGCGCGCCGCGCAGCTCGTTGAATACATCCGGAACGAACAACAGCAGCAAGACAAGGTAAGGTGCCCGGGCACTCAAGCGCGGGTTGTCGATCCGGTTGCAGATGCACAGCACCGCTATATTCGCAGCGATTGCAAAGGCCGCAAACAACAACGCGGTTACATTCGTGATGAAGAGAAGCAAGATCCCAGGAGCGGTTATCCAGAAGAGGCGGGCCCCGAGAGATGTGCCGAGTCCGGGCAACCCGTTTGCGAGGCCGAGCACGACGAGGATCAGCAAAATATATGAGACCGCATCAATCACGTTGTGCCATCACCTCGATCAGCGTCTCAAGGCGCGCGGACAACAGCGCCGTTGTCAGCACGCCAGTCGGGAATTTCTCGATATGCGCATCGTCATACCAATACGTGCTGAAGTCCGTCCCGATTTGATCGTAGATTTCGAGGACCTCCACGCCATCAGGGAGCAACTTAACCAGATACTCCAGGGCGGCGGGATCGATCCGGTATCCATAAAGCGGCATAGGGACGACAAGGACATGCGCTCCGACGGCTAGTGCTCTTTCCACCATATCCAAAAAATAACGCATTTCGCCTTGCCTGTAACCGGCCTGGAAATCGTAAGGATAACTCCGGCCCACAGGTTGAGATGTTTGCCAGTCCTGCAGGTCCCGCGTTGCGGCGCCCTCTTCGAGCTCCGCCCTCAGCCCGAATATGAAGTCAGGCAATGGGCCCTCGATGCGGTAGTCGTCATAGGCAAAGGAAAAATCTGCCGGCCAGGAGGCTTCGCGCGCGAAATCAGCGCGTTCGCAATCTTCAATCGACCAGCTGTCAAAAGGCGCTTTGGCGAACTGATAGGCCAAGGCTCCTGCACGCGAGACGGCGCCGCGCAGTCTGAACTGCCACAGGGCCGATAGGGCTTCCGGCTCAGTATATGGCATTGCGACAGACGGTTGCGTTAGCAATTGCCCGAAACTCATCAGATTGAGATCGCGCGTCAGAAGGTAGTGTTCGGAGGGCGTTCCGTTTGCCGCCGGCGCTAGGCGAGCAACTGTGCGTGGTGTTATGAACGTGGGCTCAAGAACGACAACGTCAGGTGCCCCGCGCCGTTGTAGATAGGTTTCGAGCAGCGCATCGGAAACGCGCAGAGTGATGTTGCCCATGGCGATGCGGTCGACGGTAAGATCGCTCCGCAGATCGGTTTGCAACCTACCCTGAATGGCAACAGGATCGAAGGCCACACCGGAGCGGCTGCTGCCAATCAGCAAGACATTCGCTGGTGGCTTGTCCGCGCGCGCAAGCGCAAGGTTGCATCGTGACAAATTGGTCGCGGGCCCCCCGCGCGCGCGGTCGATCCACATAAGCGCACCGATCACCGCGACCAGAGCCAATAGCGCGATCATGGATTTGGCGCGGCCAATCAACACTCGTTTTCTTCCAGAAGTGATTGCAGCGCTATACGGTCCAGTTTGCCATGAGGTGTGACCGGAAGAGCTTTGACGCTGATGCAGCGTTTGGGCAGCATGTAGGTTGGCAAGCCGAGGGGTTCGGCCGCGAGACGTGGGATGAGGTCCTGACCTTCAATGAAAAGAACAAGTTCTGTAGGTTGCTGGCGGGGATATGTGACGACGGCCAGAGCGTCTGTTTTCAGAGCTTTGCGCAAGTGCCATTCGACTTCCATAAGTTCGATCCGATGCCCGCGGATTTTGACCTGATGATCAAGCCGACCAAGGTGGAAAAGCCGACCGTCCCGCCAAAGCACCCGGTCGCCTGTCTTGTAGTAGACTGAGCCCCGCGCGTCGTGAAAAAAAGGTGGCGTAATTGCCGCGTCCGCGTACCCGCAAAAACATTGAGGGGTCTTGAGCAGCAGTTCCCCCGACCTGCTCGTTGTGGTTGAGTGCAGAGGAAAAAAGGTGTGGTCGTCGAGCAGAGCGATCTCGCAGTTCGGAATAGGGACACCGATCGAGACCACGTCGATCTCGGACAAGTCTTCGCGATCTTCCCACTTCTGCGCGGTAACCGCGACGGTACACTCTGTCGGACCATATGAATTCCAGACCGTGGCACCGGGGATCGCCGCCTGCCATTCCCGCGCGATGCTGACTGTCAGAGGCTCACCATTGAAAATTGAAAGGCGAACGCTTTCGAGCGCCAAAGGCTGGCGTTTTTGGTTGGACAGTATCACGCGGACGAGAGACGGAACCGAAATCCAAACCGTTATTTGATTTTTCGAAATAAATTCTGCCGGATTGAAAAGGTCTATCTGGCGCGCCGGACAAAGTGTGCAGCCACTGAGCAAGGCCTGATATATTTCGTGGACGCTGAAATCGAAGGAAAGCTCGCAGACCTGAGAGCAGACGCTGTCTGGCGGATAGGGGATCGTCTGTGTAATATTATCGGCGAATGCCAGCAGGTTGTCATAGGTGATCGGCACGCCCTTTGGCTGTCCGGTAGAGCCGGATGTATAAAGGATATATGCGATCGTGTTTTTGCTGCGTCTCCCGGCCAAGGCACTGGCGCCCCAATCCGCACCTTCCAAATCCGAGTCGACTGAAAGAATACGGTCAGGCTCAATACCCAAGTCTAGGGCCTTGTCTTGCAGCTTGGGGTCGCAGAATACATGCTCTATGCCTGCAGCCTCGATGATTGTGCGAAGACGGCTCGTCGGGTACCTCGGGTTCAGGGGCACATAAGCACGCCCCTCGGATATTGCCGCCCACATTGCCGCATAAGCCTCTGCGGACCGGTCGAGCAACAATCCAACTGGGGATTGCGCCTTGGGTTCAGCGCAATGCAAGACCGCGCGAAACGCGCCGACCATTTGGCCGAACTCGGCGTAGGTGATCCGTCGTGAAGCGTCGCGAACGGCCAAGGCGTCGGCGCGGATTTCGACAACCGCCTGAAAGCGGCGCAACAAGTCTTTGCGACCATCGGTCACTGCGCAGTCTCTTTGCGCAAGAACTCGGTCAGGGTTGAAATGGAGGTGTAATGTATCGCCTCGTCGAAGTCCGGGCTGATGCCAAAGACTTCGTTGACCCCCATAAACACCTTCATAAAGCTCATGGAATCCCACTCAGTTATGGTGTCCATCGAGTCGTCGGGTGAAATCGAAAGATCACCCTTACCACTGTCTTCTCTCAGCGTGTCCTGAACAATGGAAATAACGCGCAATTGCAGGTCATCGGTCATAAATTTTCTCCTCCAGAGGCAGGGCAAGCTTCTCGTAAAGTCTGCGTTCAGCCTTGCTCCAATCAGCGACGGCACCAATCTGGTAGGCCGCCCTATGGTTGGTTCTATGCGCTGACAAGGCAGCGCAACTTTCTACATTTTCATGCGAATTGCCGCCTATAGCTCCAAGGAGCGCCTCCCAGAACTTTCGTGGCTCGTCGACCAGGTCTTCGAAAAGAAGCTTATGTCGCGTATTCGAATCTTGGATAAAGTGGAACAGACGCTTGTTTACCGCACTCCAAAGCCAAATGTTGCGCTGAATGCCCGTCCACTCGTCCCAAACCTTGCCGAATTCGCTGTCCTCTGAGGGTTTCAGTCGCCCAAGCTCGATGAATTTTTCTCTGTCCGTCAAGGGCTTTTGTCGGTCTGGCCAGCCTGCGGGTTGCATATCTTCACCAGTCACGATGGTTGCCGACCTGACGAAGCCCTCGCAGCGTCGAAAGATTGCAAGAAACTTCGCCTCGGGGTGCAGGTTCGCGAAAGCCTCCATGAAAGGAGTGTTGTTGAAGGCAATGTCGACGAAAGTAGACGCATCGCCAGCAGCCTTGGCCAATACAGCTTTCGACCGCATCTGTTCGGCTATGCGCGTGGCATATCCCGGATCGTACCATGCCTTACGGTTGTGATAGTTCACGAGGGGGAGAATTGCTGGCTTGGTCTCTTCAACCAACTGCCCCTCATGCGTCGCTAAAATATCCGGAAGGGTGTTGAGCGTTTTCGCGATGAACATCGTCGCCGTTCGGCCTGTGCTGGCACAAAAGGCCAGTGAGAACCCAAAGGTTTTTCCGCGTTTCTGCTCCAAGCTCGCCGCCGCGTCGACCATTACCAGATTGCTCCTATTTTAAGAGTAAAACCTAGCATCCGCTTTGCTCGAAGCGCAACAAGGACGCGACCGTCAAACACTTCCACTACGAAGACCACAACCAGTTGCGAACACATCTTGCCGACTTCATGGCAGACTACAACGTCGCCCGCAGGCTCAGAACTTTCAGCGGGCTTACGCCTTACGAATACATCTGCAAGATCTGGACTTCGGAACCAGATCGATTCATCCCAAATCCGATCCACCAAATGCTGGGACTGAACACCTAGTTATTTTGTTAGCAAGGAAATTTAGCCCTAACCGAAGCGCGTGATGGTGCCTTTAGAGGCCGGGCAGTTAAATTGCGCAATCGGGGGATTGCGGGTGTCTCTTCTGAAGATGACATAGCCCAAGAGCCCTACAACCCAGAGAAAAACAGGACAAGAAAGATTGTGCTGACAGACACAAAAGTAAGATGGCGGAGAGACAGGGATTCGAACCCTGGGACCCCTTGCAGGATCAACGGTTTTCGAGACCGCCCCGTTCGACCACTCCGGCACCTCTCCGCGGTCTGGTGGCTGCGTTTAATCTCTCCCGTGGGCGGTGACAAGGGGGCTTTTCGCAAATCTTTCCCGATGTTTCCGGCAAGGGCGCGTCCGGTTTTACGGCTTCACCGGGTTTTGCATTGTCTGCCCGGACAAATGGCTTAGGCTTTGCCCCATGAGATGCCCCGGCCGGCATCGTTCCAGGACAAGGACACCGCACAGATGATCCATCGGATAACCCTCCCGTCGCGTATCGGCCCCGGTCTGACCGGCATAGCCCTGATGTGGCGGATGGCTTGGGTTTTGCTAGTTTGCGCGCTCTGGGCCCCGCAAGCAGCACCTCTGTGGGCGCAGGCCGGGCAGGATCGTGACCGGCTGGAAGCGTTTCTGACCGTGACCGGCTTTGACAAGGCGCTGGAATCGATTGCCCTGTCGGCGGGGGATGCCCCGTTGATGCTGGGGCGGGATGTGTCGGAATTCGGCGGCGACTGGACCCGCGCCGTGGCCGAGATATTCGATACCGATCTGATGCATGACATGGCGATCGGCATCCTTGATCGCGCACTTGAAGATGATCTGCTGACCCATGCCGTCGATTTCTACGCCTCGGACCTGGGGCGGCGGCTTGTCGCGGTCGAGAACGCAGCGCATCTGTCCGACGATGCGGAAGGTGCCCGCGCCGACGGCGAAAGCATCATCGCCGATCTGGTGCGGCAGGGCGCGCCGCGCCTGACCATCCTGCAACGCATGGGGCCGGCCATCGACCCGCAGGATACATCTGTTCGCGCGGTGGAAGAGATACAGGTCAGGTTCCTGCTGAGTGCCGCGGCCGCCGGTGTTTTGCCGATGGAGCTGGACGAGGCGACCCTGCGCAGCCTGATGGCCGACCAGCGCGGAGAGCTGCGCCAGAGGATGCGCGAATCCGCGCTGATTCAGTCCGCCCATGTCTACAAGAGCTTTTCGGATGCCGAGCTTGAAGCCTATGTGGCCGCACTGGAACATCCCAGCATGCAGCGTGTCTACGAGTTGATGAACGGCATCCAGTACGAGATCATGGCTAACCGCTTCGAGGTGCTGGCCCGCCGCATGGCAGACCTCCACCCCGGTGAGGAATTGTGACATGCCCCTGCGCCGCGTCCTTTCACTTGTCCACAGCGCGGCCGGCGCGCTGCTGTCGCTTGCCCTGCTGCTGGGGCTGGCTGCCGCACTGATCCCGGCGGCCCAGGCACAGGCCCAGGCCCAGTCACAGGCCCAGTCACAGGCGCAAGCTGGCCAGGATGGGGACCGGATCAGCCATCTGATGGCCTTGATGGGCATGGAAGAGATTGTCCAGATCATGCGCGAGGAAGGTCTGGCCTATGGTGGCGAGCTTGGCCGCGGCATGCTGTCCGGCGAAGGCGGGCCGATCTGGGACCAGCAGGTGGACCGCATCTATGACGTCGCGGCGATGACCGCTCTTGTGCAAGCACGGTTCCGCGCGGCTTTCGGCACCGCCGATCCCGAACCGCTGATCGACTTTTTCGAAGACGAGACCGGGCAACAGATCGTGGCTCTGGAAATCGCCGCGCGCCGGGCCTTCATGGACGAACAGATCGAGGAGACGGCGCGCGAAGCCTTTCGCGAGGTCGAGGCCGATCTGGACGCGCCCAGCCCCCGCGCCATTGATCCGCATCTCTCCGCCATCGAATCCTATGTGGAGGCGAATGACCTGATCGGTTTCAACGTGATGGGGGCGATGAACGCCAACATGCTGTTCTATCGCGGCCTGATCGACGGCGGCGCGTTGAACATGACTGAGGCGGAAATCCTGTCCGATGTCTGGGAACAGGAGGAAGAGACGCACGCCGAAACCCGTGAATGGCTTTATGCCTTCTTGATGCTGGCCTATCAGCCGCTTGATGCGGGGCAGATCAGCGCCTATGCGGATCTGTCCCTGACCCCGCATGGCCGCGCCATGAACCGGGCGCTGTTCTCGGCCTTTGACGACATGTATGGTGCATTGTCCCATGCCCTCGGGCTGGCGATCGCGGCGCGGATCATGACCGAGGATCTTTGATCCCGCAGCCCCCGGGTTCTGCCGACCGGGCCGCAGGCGGGGCAGGGGGAATGCCCGCCAAGCCCCTTGACTTCCCCTCGGATGGGCCGCATAAGCCGCCATCTCGGAAGGGGCGCAGTGCCTCTGCCGTGATGTTTATTCACAACCGTCCGCAAGGGCGCGCTGTTCGAGGTGGCTGGCAGACCTTCCCAGGGGAGGAAAGCAGCCGAAACGCCCGCAAGGGGACCACAGGACGCGGTAACAAGGGAAGACAGATATGTTCGCGGTTCTGAAAACCGGCGGCAAACAGTACAAGGTCCAGGCCGGCGATACGCTGCGCGTGGAGAAACTGGCCGCTGATGCAGGTGAAACAGTCCAATTCAACGAAGTGCTGATGCTGGGTGGTGACACCACCGTTCTCGGCGCGCCCATGGTGGCAGGCGCCGCCGTGCAGGCCGAAGTGATCGATCAGGTCAAGGGTGAGAAAGTCATCCACTTCGTCAAGCGTCGTCGTAAGCACGGCTCGCAGCGCACCAAGGGTCACCGTCAGAAGCTGACCCTCGTCCGGATCACCGAGATCCTGGCAGCCGGCGCTGACAAGACGGGCGTGAAGGCCGCAATCGGCACCATCCCGGCTGGCGCCGCAGTGGCAGAAGCTGCCCCCGCGACCAAAGCCGCGCCCGCCAAGAAGGCCGCAAAGGCGAAAGCCCCCGCTGCCGCTGCGGGCGACGCTGCCGCGAAACCGAAACGCGCCGCCAAAAAAGCGGCCGAGACCAAGGAGTAATCCCCCATGGCACATAAAAAAGCAGGCGGTTCCTCCCGCAACGGTCGCGACTCTGACGGCCGGCGCCTTGGCGTCAAGCTGTTCGGCGGCCAGGCCGCGATCCCGGGCAACATCATCGTGCGTCAGCGCGGCACCAAGTGGTGGCCGGGCGAGGGCGTGGGCATCGGTCGTGACCACACGATCTTCGCCACGAGCGAGGGCAAGGTAACCTTCCATAAGGGCCTCAAGGGCCGCACCTTCATTTCGGTTCTGCCGGTGGCGGAGGCCGCTGAATAAGCCGTTCTTCAGGTGACATGCATCAGGGGACCGGCAAGACCGCCGGTCCCCTTTTCCTTTTCCGCAGGTCCGGCGCGTGACAGCCCGGCTCTGGCTCTGCGGGGGCCGGGTTTCGTCCAGATATGTTCACAGAACTGCCATGCAGTCATGTCACAGACAGGGGCAGACCAGTGACAGACCTGCAAGTTTCTCCGGGGAGGGGGCGACCGGCAGGCGTGAAGAGTAACAGCGCGACAGGGGGCCAGACCCCGCACGGTTTCAGCACCACGTATTTTCGGAGGAGAACGCGGATGAAGATCGATCCCATCTATGCCCAGCCGGTGATTGCGACCGAGCGCTTCGACCTGCGCCCGCTGCGCCAGTCGGACAAGGGGCTGATCGAGATGTATGGCGCGGACCGTCGTGTGGCCATGAACACCCGCGCGATCCCCCATCCGCTGCCGCCCGGCGCGATTGAGGCTTTCGTGACCCGCGCCATGGATCCGAATCGCACCGAAGATGTTTGGGCCCTGGATGGCAGCCACCATGGTGGCGCCGAGGTGATGGGCCTGATCAGCCTGACGCCGATGGATCGCAACCAGTCTGAGGTCAGCTTTTGGGTGGCGCCGGCCTATTGGAATTCCGGTGTCGCCTCGGCCGCGGTGGCGGCCCTTGTTGCGGCCAATCCGCGGGGCTGCCGCACCATGTTTGCCGAAGTGTTCCAGGACAACCCGGCCTCCGCACGGGTGATGACGAATTGCGGTTTCGAATATCTGGGCGATGCCGAAGCCTTTTCGGTCGCCCGTGGCGCCAAGGTGGCAACCTGGACCTACAGCCGAAAACTTGATTGAGCAGAGCAGTGCCTTTGCGATAGGGGAAGACCATGAAGTTTCTTGATCTCGCAAAGGTCTATATCCGGTCCGGTTCGGGCGGCGGTGGGGCAGTCAGCTTCCGGCGCGAGAAATTCATTGAATTCGGCGGCCCCGATGGGGGCGACGGCGGCTCTGGCGGCTCTGTCTGGGTCGAGGCGGTGGACGGGCTGAACACGCTGATCGATTTCCGCTATCAGCAGCATTTCTTTGCGCAGAACGGCCAACCCGGCATGGGCCGGCAACGGACCGGCAAGGATGGCGACGATATCGTGCTGCGCGTACCCGTCGGCACCGAGATCCTGGACGAGGACGAAGAAACCGTGGTCGCCGACATGACCGAGGTGGGCCAGCGCGTGCTGTTGGCGCGCGGCGGCAATGGCGGCTGGGGCAACCTGCATTTCAAGACCTCGACCAACCAGGCCCCGCGCCGCGCCAACCCCGGCCAGGAAGGCGTGGATCGCACGCTCTGGCTGCGGCTCAAGCTGATCGCGGATGCCGGGCTGCTGGGGCTGCCCAATGCGGGCAAGTCCACCTTTCTGGCGGCCGTGTCCAATGCGCGGCCCAAGATCGCGGATTATCCCTTTACCACGCTGCATCCGAACCTAGGTGTCGTGGGCATCGACAATGCCGAATTCGTCATGGCCGATATCCCCGGCCTGATCGCCGGCGCCTCCGAGGGCAAGGGCCTGGGTGATCGGTTCCTGGGCCATGTCGAACGCTGCGCGGTGCTGCTGCATCTGGTCGACGGCACGTCCGAGACCGTGGCCGAGGATTATCGCGCCATCATCACCGAGCTTGAGCTTTATGGCGGTGATCTGGCCGACAAGCCGCGGGTCACCGCGCTCAACAAGATCGACGCGCTGGATGACGAGGAACGCGCCGAGGCGCGCGCCGCGCTTGAGGCTGAATGCGGCGGTCCCGTCCTGATGCTGTCGGGTGTCACGGGCGAGGGCGTGCCCGAGGTGCTGCGCGCGGTGCGCGCGCAGATCACCGCGGACCGGCTGCGGATGAAACAGGCCGATGCGGATGAGGAACAGCCGTGGCGCCCCTGAGCGAAGCAAAGGCATCTCCCCTCCGGCTGACTGCGGCGCGGCGCGTCGTGGTCAAGATCGGCTCGGCCCTGCTGGTGGACCGGACGACCGGCAAGCTGCGCCAGGACTGGCTGGCCGCATTGGCGCAGGATGTGGTCTGGCTCAAGGCGCTGGGTGTTGATGTGGTGCTTGTCTCGTCGGGGTCGATCGCGCTTGGGCGCGGGGTTCTGGGCCTGCCCGCCACGACACTGGCGCTGGAACAGTCGCAGGCCGCCGCAGCCGTTGGGCAGATCAGGCTGGCCCGCGCCTATGAGGAGGTGCTGGCCCCGCATGGCATCACCACCGGACAGGTGCTGGTCACGCTGGAGGACAGCACCGACCGCCGTCGCTACCTCAATTCCCGCGCCACGATGGAGATGCTGATCGGCCTCGGCGTCGTGCCCATCGTGAACGAGAATGACACCGTGGCCACCGATGAAATCCGCTATGGCGACAATGACCGCCTGGCCGCGCAGGTCGCGGTGACAGTGGGCGCGGATCAGCTGGTGCTTCTGTCGGATGTGGATGGTTTCTATTCCGCCAATCCGCAACAGGACGCGGATGCGCGGCATTTTCCCGTGATCGACCGTATCACCCCGCAGATCGAGGCGATGGCCGGGGATGCAGGATCGGGCCTGTCCAAGGGCGGCATGAAGACCAAGCTGATGGCCGCGCGCACGGCCACTGCCGCCGGCTGCGCCATGGCGATCACCGAAGGCTCGGTCATGCGTCCGCTGCAAGCCCTTGAACAGGGCGCGCGCGCCACATGGTTCACCGCGACCGAGGATCCGCAAGCCGCACGCAAGCGCTGGATCGCCGCCATGAAACCGCGCGGCGAGGTGACGCTGGATGCCGGTGCCGTGCGCGCGCTGGAAAGTGGCAAAAGCCTGCTGCCCGCGGGTGTGATCGCCGTGACCGGGCGCTTCGGGCGCGGTGATCCAGTGGCCATCCTCGGCCCTGACGGGGCTGCTCTGGGTCAGGGGTTGATCCGCTACACCGCCGCGGAAACAACCCTGATCCGGGGCCATCGCAGCGACGAGATCGAGGCGCTTCTGGGCTATCCGGGGCGCGCTGCATTGATTCACCGTGACGACATGGCGCTTTGATTCTTACTTTCTTTTTGCCGAAAATATCCCCGCCGGAGGCATCCGGCCCTGCCAGGGACCACAGACAGATGACGCAGAACCAGACCCTTGCCGACCAGATGGATGACATCGGACGCCGTGCCCGCGCGGCGGCGGCAGAGCTGGCCTTTGCGCCGGCTGCGGCAAAGGCCCAGGCCCTGACCGCCGCGGCCGACGCGATCGCGGCGCAAAGCGATGCGATCGTCGCTGCGAATGCGCTTGATCTGGATTATGGCCGCACGAAGGGGCTCAGCCCTGCGATGATGGACCGACTGATGCTGGACCCCTCCCGGATCAGATCCATCGCCGATGGCTTGCGCGCCGTGGCCGCACAGGATGATCCCGTGGGCCGTGTGCTGGCGGCATGGGACCGGCCCAACGGGTTGCATATCCGCCGCGTGGCCACGCCCCTGGGCGTGATCGGGGTGATCTATGAAAGCCGGCCGAATGTGACCGCCGATGCCGGTGCGCTGTGTCTCAAGGCGGGCAATGCGGTGATCCTGCGCGGTGGATCGGAAAGCTTTCATTCGTCAGAGGCGATCCATGCCTGCCTGGTTGCGGGATTGCGGGCGGCGGGTTTGCCGCAGGATGCGATCCAACTGGTTCCCACCCGCGACCGCGAGGCCGTGACCGCGATGTTGCGGATGACGGAGTGGATCGACGTGATCGTGCCGCGTGGGGGCAAGGGCCTTGTGGGCCTGGTGCAACGCGAAGCGCGTGTGCCAGTCTTTGCCCATCTGGAAGGGATCGTGCATATCTATGTCGATGCCGCGGCAGACCCCGCAGTGGCGCGCCGCGTTGTGCTGAACGCCAAGACCCGCCGCACCGGGATCTGCGGGGCCGCGGAATGCCTGCTGATCCACCGCGATGTCGCCGCGTCTCTTGGCGCGGATCTGGTCCGCGACCTCCTTGCCGCCGGGGTCGAGGTGCGCGCCGACGCGGCGCTGCAATCCGTGCCCGGAACCGTGCCGGCCAAGCCGGACGATTGGGGGCGAGAGTTTCTTGACATGATCATCGCGGCCCGCGTCGTTGATGATGTCGATGCGGCCATTGCCCATATCCGGCAATACGGATCGAACCATACCGATTGCATCCTGACCGAAGACGCCCATGCCGTGACGCGGTTTTTCGAGCGGTTGGACAGCGCGATCCTGATGCATAATTCATCGACCCAGTTCGCGGATGGCGGGGAATTCGGCATGGGGGCGGAAATCGGGATCGCGACAGGCAAGCTGCATGCGCGGGGGCCCGTTGGCGCCGAACAGCTGACCAGTTTCAAATATCTTGTGACCAGTCAGGGTGCGATCCGGTCCTGACCGCGCTCAGTAGCGCAACAGGATGTCATGCTCGGTGATCCGCAGGCTGATCCGGCGGCCCGCCTCTTGCAGCAGGACCGGCAACAGGGCGAATTGCACCTCGGACGGGCTGATGTCGATGGCCTGACCGGGGGTTTCCAGCGCAGACCAGAGGTCTGGTGTCTGGCGAAGCTTGTCGGCACTGGCGCTGATGGCCCAGAGGTCGGCCTCGCGGGTCAGGCTGATCCGACCGCCATAGGGCATTGCGGTTTCGAAGCACTGCAACGCCAGAAAGGCCAGTCGCACCTCGACACGCGGAATATCCTCCAGCGGGCCCCAATGAAAACTGACCCGCGCACCCTGTGCGATCGCCTTGAGGATGCTGACGATTTCAGCCCGCCCCATCATCTGCTGTTCCGCGGCCATCCCGTAAGCCACACGGAAGAAACGGATACGCGCATTGGCGTTCTCGACACTGTCCGAGATCAGCGCTACCTCTGGGGTCAGCGCTGCCCCCGACATCTGCATCAGTTCCAGACCATTGCTGATAGCGCCGATCGGACTGATCAGGTCGTGACAGATACGCGAGCCTATCAAGGCGGCCAGATTATGGATAGTTTGGCCCAAAGAGGTCTCCGATACGAGGTTACGACATGTCCGATCTGAACGCGATACTGGAGCCCGGAATGCTGGTGTGTCACCCCGACCAACCTGACTGGGGGGTGGGACAAGTTCAATCCAATATCGCGGGCCGGATCACGGTCAATTTTCCGGAGGTCGGCAAGGTTGTCATCGACGGCTCCCGGATCGGTCTTCTGCCTGTCTTTGATCACCCAAATTAGTTAACAAATGGTTACCGCCTGGTTACCGCTGGTGGTGACCGCCGGTTACCGCGGATGGAATCTGTCCATCCTTGCCGGCCATGGGAGGGACAGATCGTGCGCGCCAGGACCCTTTGCCGTCGCGGCGACGGTTGCCATGTACCGGGCAGTTTCCTAGAAACGTGCAAGCGCACTCAATGCCTGGCCACCGCATGACCGAAGCCCCCCCGCAATTCGCCGTCAGGCTGGCCACTGATCAGTCCGATCTGCATGCGGCGCAGCGCCTGCGCTATCAGGTGTTCGTCACCGAGCTGGGTGGGGGTGGTGACATGGTCGATCATGACAATCGCCGCGAACAGGACCGTTTCGATCCGTTTTTCGATCATCTGCTGCTGCTGGATCAATCGCGGCCGGACCCTGATCAGGTGGTGGGCGTCTACCGTCTGCTGCGCGCCGATCAGGCCGTCGCGGCGGGGCAGTTCTATTCCGAGGACGAATATGACCTCGCCCCCCTCAGGGCCAGTGGGCGGCGCCTGCTCGAACTGGGGCGGTCCTGCCTGCATCCGGCCTATCGCGGGGGTATGGGCATGTTTCACCTCTGGCACGCGCTGGCGGCCTATGTCGATGCCCATGGGATCGAGGTTCTTTTCGGTGTGGCAAGCTTTCACGGAACCGATCCGCAGGCCCTGGCCGCACCGCTGACGCTGCTGCATCACCGGCACCTGGCCCCGCCAGACCTGCGCGTCACGGCCCGCCCGCCGGGCCGCACCGCGATGGATCTGATCCCGCCCGACACGCTTGACCGGCGCGCCGCGATGCTGGCCGTGCCCGCGCTGATCAAGGCCTATCTGCGGCTGGGCGGATTCGTGGGGCAGGGCGCTTTCATCGACCATGCCTTCAACACGACCGATGTCTGCCTGATTCTGGATGTGGCGCGGATGAATGAAACGCAACGCGCCATCTACAGACGGCCTGTCCCCACACGACCGGAGCCGTCATGACCGGCAGCTGGACCCCGCCACCGGAACCGCCGGCCGAGGCCCTGACACCCGCCGGCTGGGTGCGCCTGACCCTGCGCGGCACGATCCTTGGCAGCCTGACCTTTGGCGGTCTCGGGCTGATGCTGCTGCTGCGCCTGATCGAACGCCCGCTGTTCGGGCTGCACCGTCCCTTCACCCCTTACCTGACGCAGATCGTGTGCCGATGTGCCTTCCTGATCCTGGGCATGGGGCATGTGGTGCGCGGCAAACCCATGCAAGAGCGCGGCGCGGTGGTTGCCAATCACGTGTCATGGCTGGATATCTTCGCGCTGAATGCGCGCAAACGGATCTATTTCGTCTCGAAATCCGAGGTGGCGCGATGGCCCGCCATCGGCTGGCTTGCGCGGGCCACGGGAACGCTGTTCATCAACCGCGATCCGCGTGACGCGCGCCGCCAACAGGTGTTGTTCGAACGGCGCCTTCTGGCGGGGCATCGGCTGTTGTTCTTTCCCGAAGGCACATCGACCGATGGCCTGCAGGTGCTGCCCTTCAAATCAACGCTGTTTCAGGCTTTCCTGTCCGATGAGTTGCGGCACCGGCTGTTCATCCAGCCCGTCACGCTGCGCTATCATGCACCAGAGGGGGCTGATCCGCGGTTCTACGGCTGGTGGGGCGAGATGGATTTCGGCCCGCATCTGGTCAGGGTGCTGGCCGCCCCGCGCAACGGCACGGTCGAGGTGATCTATCACGCCCCCGTACGCGTCGATACCTTTCCCAACCGCAAGTCGCTGGCCGCCCATGTGGAACAGACCGTCCGTGACGGCCTGCTGCATGGCATGGCGCAGGTCTAGGGCTGGATCAGATCTGCATGGCGCGGCCGAGGCGCGCCAGTTCCGCCACCGGATCGGCCGCTGACCAGATCTCGTCACCCAAGGCGATGAAATCGGTGATCGGCGCCAGGGTGCGGATCAGGTCTTCGGTCAACGCCCCTTCGGCCACAACCGGCACCTCGATGATCTCGGACCACCATTCGAAGATCTCCAGATCGGCGCGGCTGCCGTCACCCAGAGGCGTTTCGCCAACAGGGCCGAAGCTGACGTAATCGGCCCCGGCCTCGCCGGCGGTCATCCCCTCGTGGCGCTGGATGCCGCAGAAGGCGCCGACGATCGCATCAGGGCCCAAATCCTTGCGGACCTTGCGGACCGAACGCGCCCCATCGGTCAGATGGACACCGTCCAGCCCGAGCCGCTCCACCATCAACACATGGCGTTCGATCACAAGCGCCACATCGCGCGCATGGGTCACCTCGCGCAGCGCATCTGCGGCGCGGGCGATATTGTCCTCATCCTTGCTGGCCAGGGCCAGGCGCACGCAAGCCACGTCCTGCGCGTCCAGCACGCGGGCCAGCAGATCGGGAAAAACCTCAAGATCGAAGCTGGGCGGCGTGATCAGGTAGAGTTGTGGCTGTTGCGGGGCGTCAGGCGTATCGGCCATTCCGGTCAGGCTCCTTCAAGGTCATGCAGGTGTCATAACGGGGAAATTCGGCTTTGACCATCGGGCACGACACATGGCTTATCGCTTGGAAACGGAACCGGCTTGGCGTATCACGCGCCAGCCCTGCCGGAGATACCGATGCCCAGTCCCACGCCCCAACCCGCCTTTGTCCTGGTCCGCCCCCAGATGGGCGAAAACATCGGCGCCGCCGCGCGCGCCATGTGGAATTTCGGGCTGGACCGGATGCATGTGGTCGGCCCCCGCGACGGCTGGCCCAACGGCCGTGCGGTCGCCATGGCCAGCGGTGCGGGTCGCCTGCTGGACGAGGCGCAGCTGCATGCCGATCTGCCCGGCGCATTGGCCGATACGACATTCACCTTCGCCACCACCGCGCGCGGCCGTGGGTTGACCAAACCGGTCTACAGCCCGGAACGCGCCATGCAGATGGCGGCCGAAATGATCGCGCGCGGCGAAAAGGTCGCGGTGCTTTTCGGCCCCGAGCGCGCGGGCCTGGAAAACGAGGATGTGGCACAGGCCAATGCCATCATCTCGGTCCCGGTCAATCCGGAATTCCCCAGCCTGAACCTGGCGCAATGCGTGCTGCTGACGGCCTATGAATGGCGCCGCCAGACCGAACAGGTGCAGCATGAAACCGTCGAGATGGGCCGCACCGACTGGGCCAATGGCACCGAGGTCGAGGCATTGGCCCGCCATTATGAGGATACGCTGGATCAGGCGGGCTTTTTCTTTCCGGACTCCAAGGCCGACAGCATGAAGCTGAACCTGCGCAACCTGTGGTCCCGGATGCGCCTGACCCGGGCCGATGTGCAGACGCTGCATGGCATCCTGCGTCAAATGGTGCGCTGGAAAGACCGGGGTTAGGATCTGGACGAAGGCCGGGTGAGGCCCTAGGTTCGCCACCGACAGGAGACGATGATGACCAAGAAACGCGCGATTTTCGAAGAGGTTGCAACCGACCGGCCACAGGCCCCGTCACCCCGGGGCGGTCTGATCGACAAGGGCAGCACCGGCGCCCGTGGCGCAATCCGCATCTGGCTGATGGTTCTGTTCGCGCTTGTGATGGTGATGATCGCCGTGGGCGGTCTGACCCGCCTGACCGACAGCGGCCTCAGCATCACCGAATGGCGCCCCCTGACGGGCGCGATCCCGCCGCTGAACCAGGCCGACTGGGAAGCGGAATTCGCCAAGTACCAGCAGATCCCGCAGTTCCAGATCCAGAACCGCTGGATGGAACTGGATGATTTCAAATTCATCTACTGGTGGGAATGGGGTCATCGGCAACTCGGCCGCGTGATCGGCCTGGTCTGGGGCCTGGGCTTTCTGGGCTTTCTGCTGGCGCGCAAGATCCCCGCGGGCTGGACGCCGCGCCTGCTGTTCATCGGCGCGCTTGGCGGGCTTCAGGGCTTCGTGGGGTGGTGGATGGTGGCCTCTGGCCTGACCGGGTCGATGACCAGTGTCGCCAGCTATCGCCTGGCCACGCATCTGGGGCTGGCTTTCATCATCCTTGGCTTCATCGCCTGGTTCGTGTTCCAGCTTGGCCGCAGCGAAAGGGATCTTTTGCAGGCACGCCGCGCCAAGGAGGACAAGCTGTTCCGCCTGTCCACCGGTTGGATGCATTTCGCCTTCCTCCAGATCATCCTTGGCGCGCTGGTCGCCGGGATCGACGCGGGCCGGTCCTATACAGACTGGCCGCTGATGGGTGGGCAGGTGATTCCGCCAAACCCGTTCATGCTGAACCCGCTCTGGACCAATTTCTTTGAGAACCCGGGGCTTGTGCAGTTCATTCACCGTGTCAGCGGTTATCTTCTGCTGATTTTCGGGATCGTGGTCTGGATGCGCGCCCGCAAAAGCGCGCATGAGGCGACGCGGGCGGCCTTTACCCTGGCCTTCGGTGCACTTGTGGCGCAGGTGGTGCTGGGTATCGTGACGGTGATGACCGGCGCGATATGGGAAATCGCCATCGCGCATCAGGTGCTGGCGGTGATCCTGTGGGTGCTGATCCTGCGGGCGCGCCACCTTGCGGCCTTTCCGGTCGTCACCTCGATCCGGGGGGCACGGGCATGACCGTTGCGGGCACAAGCAACACCGCCGGTGCCTTTGACGCGCTGATGGCCCATGAACGCACCACCTTTGCCCTGGGCCAGGTGGCGGGGCGGCTGGGCTGGGACCAGGAAACCATGATGCCGCGCGGCGCCGCCGATCAGCGGTCCGAAGAAATGGCCGCCATGGAATCGGTGCTGCATGCCCGACGCACCGACCCGCGTATCGCCGACTGGCTGGAGGCTGTCGATACCGCGGCGCTGGATGATACGGGCCGCGCGCAACTGCGCCATATCCGGCGCAATTTCGACCGCGCCCGCAAACTGCCCGCTGACCTGGCCCAGGAACTGGCCCGCCTGACCAGCCGCGCCCAGGGCCAATGGGCCGAGGCCCGCGCGGCCGAAGATGTCGCGTCGTTTCTGCCCGTGCTGGCACGGATCGTCGCATTGAAGCGCGAGGAGGCGGCCGCCCTGGCTGCGGGGGGCGATCCTTATGATGCGCTGCTGGACGATTATGAACCCGGCGCGAAAGCCGCCGACCTCGAGGCGATGTTCACTGCCCTGCGTGGCCCGCTTGTCGCGTTGCGCGCCGCCTGCCTGGCGCAACCGGCGCCCAAGGGGCTGACAGGGCTGTTCGACGAGGCGGCGCAGATGCAGCTGACCGACAAGCTTGCCCGCGCCTTTGGCTATGACTTCAGCATCGGGCGTCTGGACAAGGCCGTGCATCCATTTTCCAGCGGATCGGGGCGCGATGTGCGGATCACCACGCGCACCAACCCTGTCGATCCGTTCAACTGTTTCTATTCGACCATCCACGAGGTCGGGCACGCCTGCTATGAGCAGGGGATCGACGCGGCCTATGCGCTGACACCCTTGGGGCAGGGCGTCTCGATGGGGGTGCACGAAAGCCAAAGCCGCATCTATGAAAACCAGATCGGCCGCAGCCGTGCTTTCACGGGGTGGCTTTACGGCCAGATGCGCGCGGCTTTCGGCGATTTCGGGATCGCGGATGAAGACGCGTTCTATGCGGCCGTGAACCGCTTGCATAATGGCTTCATCCGCACAGAAGCCGATGAGGTACAATATAACCTGCATGTGCTGCTGCGCTTCGATCTGGAACGCGCGCTGATCGCGGGCGATCTGGCGGTGGCCGATCTGGAAGCCGCCTGGAATGACCGTTTCCTGGCGGATTTCGGATTTGCCGTGGACAAGCCCTCGCATGGTTGTTTGCAGGATGTGCATTGGTCGGTGGGGCTGTTTGGCTATTTCCCGACCTATAGCCTTGGCAATGTCTACGCCGGCTGCCTGCACCAGGCGATGCGGGCCGCGCTGCCCGGTCTGGATGCACAACTGGCGCAGGGCGACACATCCGGCGCGACCGGCTGGCTGCGCGAGACTGTGCAGCGTCACGGCGGGCTTTATACCCCGCGCGAGGTGATTGCCCGCGCATCGGGGATGGCACCAAGCGAGGCGCCGCTTCTGGCCTATCTCAAGGACAAGTTCAGCGCGCTTTACGCCCTGTAGGCCGCGTCAGATCAGCGCCATGCGCTCTGATCGTTCCGGATCGGGGAAAGGCCGGTAAAGCGCGAAATGCGCGGCGGCCACCAGCGTGTTGACCGCACGGTAGAGGCTGGCCACGTGATCGTCCTTGCGCCCCAGCATCCGAAACGCCTGATCCAGCTGTGCAAGGTCCCTGACTTCGACCTCAAGCAGAAAATTGCGGTGGCAATCGGACGCAAGGTTCAGCTTGCGGCGCAACAGCCGCCAGTTTTCGATCACGCCTTCGGACTTCAGATGCGACATCCAAAGGTCGACCGCATTGGCGAAGGCCAGCGCCTTTGCATCATCCTTGAGATCGATCGAGCAGCTGTAAAGGTTCATCGGCCATCCCCGCGTTGCAGTGACACCACCATGCATCAGCGGGATTACCATGCGGTTAAGACGGAAAAAGGGGGGCTGTCTGCCCCCCTTCCGACCCCTGCGGGATCGACCCCCCGAGGATATTTCACGCAAGAAGAAAGCCCCTGCGCTATTCGGTTTCGGCCTCGTCCTCGTCCGCCTGATCGGCGATCCGGGCAACAGACACCACGAATTCGCCCGCGCCGGTGTTGAACACCTTGACGCCGCCGGCCGACCGCGAGCGGAAGGAAATCCCCTCGACGGGTACCCGGATCGACTGCCCCCTGGAGGTGGCAAGCATCACCTGATCGTCCATCTCGACCGGGAAGGAGGCGACAAGCGCGCCGCCGCGCATCGCCTTGTCCATGGCCGTGACGCCCATGCCGCCGCGTCCGCGCACGGGGTAATCATGGCTGGACGACAGCTTGCCCGACCCGTTGGCGGTGATGGTGAGGATCAGGTTTTCCGCCGCCGACATCTCGGCATAGCGTTCCTGGCTGATACCCGCATCGGCATTGCCCTCGTCCTCGTCGCTTTCGGTCTCTTCGGTGACGCCGGCAACAAGGCGGCGCATCTTGAGATAGGCGGCGCGTTCATCGGCCCCGGCCTCGAAATGGCGGATCACGGACATCGACACCACGCGGTCATCGCCCTGCAGCCGGATCCCCCGGACCCCGGTGGAATCGCGGCCCTTGAAGACCCGCACATCGGTGGTGGAAAAGCGGATCGCGCGGCCTGAATCCGTGACCAGCATCACGTCGTCATCTTCCGAACAGATGCGCGCGTTCACCAGCTCCACGCCCTCGGGCAGTTTCATGGCGATCTTGCCGTTACGCATCACATTGGTGAAATCCGACAGCGCATTGCGCCGCACGTCGCCCGCCGAAGTGGCGAAGACGATCTGCAGATCGTCCCATTCCGTATCGGGCCGGTCGACCGGCATGATCGCGGCGATGGAAACCCCTGTCGGGATTGGCAGGATATTGACGATCGCCTTGCCCTTGGACGTGCGCCCCCCCAGCGGCAGGCGCCATGTCTTGAGCTTGTAGACCATGCCATCGGTGGTGAAGAACAAAAGCTGGTCATGGGTATTGGCCACGAAGAGCGTGGTGACCACGTCCTCTTCCTTGGTCTGCATCCCTGACAGGCCCTTGCCGCCGCGTTTCTGCGACCGGAAATCGGCCAGCGGCGTTCGCTTGATATAGCCGCCCGAGGTGATGGTCACGACCATGTCCTCGCGCTCGATCAGATCCTCGTCATCCAGGTCGCCCGCCCAGTCCACGATCTCGGTCCGGCGCGGCACGGCAAAGAGCTCTTTCACCTCGCGCAGCTCGTCCGAGATGATGCCCATGATCCGTTCGCGGCTGGCCAGGATTTCCAGGTATTCGCGGATCTTGGCGGCCAGCTCCTGCAACTCGTCCGTGACTTCCTTGACGCCCAGTTGGGTCAGGCGCTGCAGGCGCAGCTCCAGGATGGCGCGGGCCTGGACTTCGGACAGGTGATAGGTGCCATCCTCGTTCACCGTATGGGACGGGTCGTCGATCAGCCGGATGTATTCGGCGATATCGCGGGCAGGCCAGGCGCGGCTCATCAGCCGGTCGCGCGCATCGGCGGCATCGGCAGAGCTGCGGATCGTCGCCACGACCTCGTCCACATTGGTGACGGCCACGGCCAGACCGCACAGGATATGGCTGCGCTCGCGCGCCTTGCGCAGTTCATAGGCGGTGCGGCGGGCCACGACCTCTTCGCGAAAGCCGATGAAACTGGACAGGAACCGCAGCAGCGTGAGTTGTTCGGGCCGCCCGCCGTTCAGCGCCAGCATGTTGCAGCCGAAATAGGTCTGCATCGGCGTGAAGCGGTAAAGCTGGTTCAGCACCACCTCGGGGGTTGCGTCGCGCTTGAGTTCGATCACCACGCGCACGCCGTTGCGATCGCTTTCGTCCTGCACATGGGCGACGCCTTCGATCTTCTTTTCGCGGACCTGTTCGGCAATCTTCTCGATCATCGCGGCCTTGTTCACCTGGTAGGGGATTTCCTCGACGACGATTGCATAGCGGTCCTTGCGGAGTTCCTCGACCCTGGTCTTGGCGCGGATGATGACGCTGCCGCGCCCCTCAAGATAGGCCTTGCGCGCCCCGGACCGGCCCAGCATCAGCCCGCCGGTCGGGAAATCGGGACCCGGCACATATTCGATCAGGTCTTCCGAGGTCAGATCCGGGTTGTCGATCAGCGCCAGCGTGGCATCGACCACTTCGCCCAGGTTATGCGGCGGGATGTTCGTGGCCATGCCGACAGCGATGCCGCCTGCGCCATTGACCAGCATGTTCGGGAACCGGGCGGGCAGCACCGTGGGTTCGCGGTCCTTGCCATCATAGTTGTCCTGGAAATTGACCGTGTCCTTGTCGATGTCGGCCAGCAGGAAGGCGGCGGGTTTGTCCATCCGCACTTCGGTATAGCGCATGGCGGCGGCATTATCGCCATCCATCGAGCCGAAGTTGCCCTGACCGTCAAGCAGCGGCAGGGACATCGAGAAATCCTGCGCCATCCGCACCAGCGCGTCATAGATCGCGCTGTCGCCATGGGGGTGGTATTTACCCATCACGTCGCCCACCGGACGGGCCGATTTGCGATAGGGCTTGTCATGCGTGTTGCCGACCTCGTGCATCGCGTAAAGGATGCGGCGGTGCACAGGTTTCAGGCCATCACGCAGATCGGGAATCGCGCGGCTGACGATCACGCTCATCGCATAATCGAGATAGGAGGTCTTCATCTCCTCGGTGATCGAGATTGTAGGCCCATCGTAGACAACCCGCGCAGGCGTGTTTTCGTCTTCGTTTTCAGGGGTTTCCGGCGTATCGTTCACGTGATTAGCCCGCTCTGTCCAGTTTCACAATATCTTGTTGGAAAGACTATATCAGAGGCAGGATATGGGGTGCAATGCCGCATGCCCCGCAGCCTTGGCAGCCAGGGCCATGATCTGCTAATACATTGTTTTCGTTGAAAAGTAAAACAATGCTGGCATGATTTTACCATCGAGTCGCAAGAACAGGTGAAATCATGCAGGCTTCCGACACCGAACTGATGCTGAAAGGCTATGGCCTGACCACGGCCGAATTCTTCTATCGCATGCCCGATTACCGCAATGTGCTGAACAGCTTTGTCTGGCAGGATTACGACCTGGCGCCGGATCATCCGCGCCTGTTCAGGTTCATCGAATTCTGGCAGGCCGAGATCGAAGGGCCGCTGCATTCGGTGCGCTTCACGCACCGCAAGATGATCTCACCGGGGGAATGGCGCAATGTCGTGGGGGAATTCCACCTGCATTGAGACGCGCGCACAGGCAAAGGGGCAGGTGGCCGTGGCGTCTGCCCCTGACCGTATCAGGGAATGATGCGCGTGTATTTCACGCCTTCCAGCGTGGCACCGACCATCAGGCCGGCCTGGCCGAAGATCAGGGCAACGACAGGCGCGGTCGAGGTCGTGGTTTCCGCGCGCAGGTTGTCGGCGCGGTCGCTGATCACGTATTCCACATCGGCGCCCGCCGCCCAACCCGAGGATCTGCGGAAGCGTTGCAGCGCGTCATCGGTCATGAAGAACAGCACATGCGCGAATTGCTGCGCGCCGATCTGGAGGCCGAAACTGCCCTTGGCGGCGGAATAGTAATCGACCGTGGTGCCGCTGACCCGCAGCGCGCCGCGCCCGTAGCCGCCACCGAAGCCAAAGCCCGCCTCGGTGATCAGGGGCATGACCAGTTGCCCGACCGACTTGCTGGCAAGGTCGCGGGTGTTGGGATAGGTCGCATAGAGATAGTTCATCGTGGCATCGACACGGTTGTCGATGACGGCCGACCCGGGGCTGCCGATCCCGTTGCCGCAGCCTGCGGTCAATCCTGCGCCTGCCAATGCTGTCAGGGTAAAGGTCCGTCTGCTCATCTTTGTCATGTGTCTTGCCTGTTCCGTTATGCTGCTGCCGCTGTTCTTTTGTTTGCGCCGGATGTTTGCATCTCCGGCTATGCGCTGAATATAGAGGCAAATCAGCGCCCTGTCACCAACTCTTGCGGCGGTGGGTCGGGCGGGCGACCGATCTGGCAAGACTTCGCCCAAGGGATGTGGTTCCCGTGGCTCAGGCCCCGGCCAGCTTGCGCGCGACGGCGGGGGCGAAATAGGTCAGGATCCCGTCACAGCCGGCGCGCCGGAAACACATCAGGCTTTCCAACATGGCCCTTTCGCCGTCAATCCAGCCGTTCTGCGCCGCGGCCTGTATCATCGCGTATTCGCCCGACACCTGATAGGCATAGGTCGGCGCGCCGAAGCTATCCTTGACCCTGCGGCAGATATCCAGATAGGGCATGCCGGGCTTGACCATGACCATGTCGGCCCCCTCGCGCAGGTCACGTTCGACCAGGCGGATCGCCTCGTCGGAATTGGCGGGGTTCATCTGATAGGTGGTCTTGTCGCCCTTCAGCGCACCGGATGCGCCTACCGCATCCCTGAACGGGCCATAGAAGGCCGAGGCATATTTGGCCGCATAGCTGAGCAGCATGACATTGCTGTGCCCGCCCGCCTCAAGCGCCTGCCGGATCGCACCGATCCGGCCATCCATCATGTCGGAGGGCCCGATGATATCGGCCCCCGCTTCGGCCTGGCTGAGCGCCTGTTTGACCAGCGCCGCGACGGTTTCGTCGTTCAGGATCACGCCATCGCGCCAGAACCCGTCATGCCCGTCCGAATTATAGGGATCCAGCGCCACATCGGTCATCACCGCGATGCCGGGCACGGCGGCCTTGATGGCGCGGGTGGCGCGGTTGCTCAGGTTCTCGGGGTTCCAGGCTTCGGCGCAGTCGCGGGTTTTTTTCGCGGGGTCGGTATAGGGAAAAAGGCAGATCGCGGGAATGCCCAGATCCGCCGCCTCGCGCGCGGCTTCGACCACGCGATCGACCGAGCGGCGCATCACACCCGGCATCGAGGGCACAGGCTCTTCCACCCCTTCGCCATCGCGGACGAAAACCGGCCAGATCAGATTGCCCACGGACAGGGTGTTTTCCTGCGTCAGCGCCCGGATCGCGGGGGATTGGCGGGTGCGGCGAAAGCGGGTGGCGGGGTAGGCGGCCTGGCTGGGGATCATCACAACGTCATCTCATGCTGGTTTTCTCATGCGTCGCATGGATATTGCTTCATCTCAAGGGTAGGAATTGCTGAATTTCGCCGCTATGGAAGCAAACACGTTTTAAAGGGCCTTTCAATTGGACTTGTTCTCCACCCTGAGCGAAGCGATCAACCTGCGTTCGTTCTCGAACCTCTGGTACTGGATCATGCTGGCCGTCGTGTGGTCCAGCACGACCCATTGGGTACTGGGTGTGCCCTATGACATGGTCGTGCGCGCGGCTTCCCAGGGCGGCGAGGCCGAGGCCGACCTGAACGATATCGTCCGCGTGAATGTGAACCGTATTCTCTATATCTCGCAGATGTCCGGGCTGTGGATTGTGGGCTTCGGCACCTTCTTTCTGACCCTGCTGGGGCTGACCGGCTTCGTCTACGGCGTTCAGTTGTCTCAGTCCGTATTCCTGGTGGCCTTTCCGATGTTCATCGTGGGGTTTTTGTCCCTCAGAACCGCCAGGCGCCTGCGCCGCGACGGCCCGACCGGCAAGGCGCTGCACAAGATCCTGCAACGGCACCGTCTTGTGGTGCAGGGAATCGGCGTCGTGTCGGTTTTCATAACCGCGCTGTGGGGAATGTATCAGAACCTGAACTATATGATCCCCGATCATATCATCAGACCCCTTGGATAACCCCCGCGCATGACCGAACAGACCCGCATCACCGTTGGCGGTGCCCCCGAAGGATTTGACGCACGCCTGGTCCTGAAAGAGATCGAGCGCCGCGCCGCACCCGTCCTGCATGTGGCCCGCGATGACAAGCGGATGGCCGCGATGCAGGCCGCCTTGCGTTTCTTTGCGCCCGACATGCCGGTGATCACCTTCCCCGCCTGGGATTGCCTGCCCTATGACCGGGTCAGCCCGAATGCCGATATCTCGGCCGCGCGGATGGCGACGCTGGCGGGGCTGGTGCATGGCATGCCCGCACGGTTCATCCTGCTGACAACGATCAGCGCCGCGATGCAGCGCATCCCCGCGCGCGACGTGCTGCGCGAGGCGGCCTTCAGCGCGCGCGTCGGCGGCCGCCTGGACGAGTCAGCGCTGCGTGCCTTTCTTGTACGGATGGGCTTTTCCCAGGCCCCCACGGTGATGGAACCCGGCGATTACGCGATCCGGGGCGGCATCATCGACATCTTTCCACCGGGCGAGGGCGGTCCGGTCCGGCTGGACCTTTTCGGCGATGTGCTGGACGGGGCGCGCCGGTTCGATCCGGCCACGCAGCGGACCACCGAAAAGCTGGATATCATCGAACTGGCGCCCGTCTCGGAAGTCATCCTTGATCCGGCGGCCATCACCCGGTTCCGCCAGAACTACCGCATCGAATTCGGCGCGGCAGGCACCGATGACCCGCTCTACGAGGCGGTCAGCGCGGGGCGCAAACATGCGGGCATCGAACACTGGCTGCCATTCTTTCATGACCGGCTGGAAACCATTTTCGACTATCTGCCCCAGGCCACGGTCACCCAGGATGACCAGGTCACGCCGACGCGCCTGTCACGGTGGGACAGTATCGCCGATCAATATGAAACCCGCCGCCTGGCCATGACCCAGAAAGGGCGGATGGACACGGTCTACAAACCCGTGCCGCCGGGGCTGCTCTATCTGGATGACACAACCTGGGAGGCCGCCACCGCCGCGCACCGGGTCATGCAGTTCAATCCGCTGGCCCAGGCGACAGGACCGGGCGTCATTGACGCGGGCGGGCGGATCGGGCGCAGCTTTGCACCCGAACGCCAACAGGAAAACCTGAGCCTTTTCGCAGCCTTGGCATCCCATGTGAAAGCGCGGATGGACAAGGGGCCGGTGCTGATCGCCTCATATTCCGAAGGGGCGCGCGAAAGACTGGACGGGTTGGTCGCGGATGAGGGGCTGATCGGCGCGGTCCATGTGGCTGATGCGCGCGGCATCGGCAAGCATGGCCTGCACCTTGCGGTCTGGCCGCTGGACCAGGGCTTCGAGGCCGAGGGCCTGACCGTGATCAGCGAACAGGATGTGCTGGGCGACCGGCTGATCCGCGCCCCGAAGAAACGCCGTCGCGCCAATGACTTCCTGACCGAAACGCAAAGCCTGTCGCCCGGCGATCTGGTTGTGCATGTCGATCACGGGGTCGGCCGCTATCTCGGGCTTGAGGTCGTGACCGCGCTGGGTGCGGCGCATGAATGCCTGACGCTGGAATATGCAGAAGGCGCAAAGCTTTACCTGCCGGTCGAGAATATCGAACTGCTCAGCCGGTTCGGCCATGAGGAAGGGCTGCTCGACAAGCTGGGGGGCGGCGCATGGCAGGCCAAGAAGGCGCGGCTCAAGGAACGCATCCGTGAAATGGCCGATCGGCTGATCCGGGTCGCGGCCGAACGCGCCCTGCGCACGGCCCCCGTGCTGGAGCCGCAGCATCACGCCTGGGAAGCTTTCAGCGCGCGTTTCCCCTATATGGAAACCGACGACCAGATGCGCGCGATCGAGGATGTTCTGGCCGATCTGGGATCGGGCAACCCGATGGACAGGCTGATCTGTGGCGATGTGGGTTTCGGCAAGACCGAAGTGGCCATGCGCGCGGCCTTCGTGGCGGCCATGTGCGGCGTGCAGGTTGCGGTGATCGCCCCCACGACCCTGCTGGCACGGCAGCATTTCAAAAGCTTCGCGGAACGCTTCCGGGGCTTCCCGCTGGAGGTGCGCGCCCTGTCGCGCTTTGTCAGCGCCAAGGATGCACAGACCACGCGCGACGGTCTGGCGCGCGGCACGGTCGATATCGTGGTGGGCACCCATGCGCTGCTGGCCAAGGGCGTCAGTTTCAAGAACCTCGGCCTGCTGATCATCGACGAAGAGCAGCATTTCGGCGTCGGCCACAAAGAGCGGCTCAAGCAATTGCGTAGCGATATCCATGTCTTGACGCTGACAGCCACGCCAATTCCGCGTACGCTGCAACTGTCGCTGTCGGGGGTGCGCGATCTGTCGATCATCGGCACGCCCCCTGTCGACCGGCTGTCGATCCGCACCTATGTGTCCGAATTCGACGGTGTCACCATCCGCGAGGCGCTGCTGCGCGAGCATTTCCGCGGCGGCCAAAGCTTCTTTGTGGTGCCCCGCATCAGTGACCTGCCCGAGATCGAGGAATTCCTGAAGACCCAGGTGCCCGAAGTCAGCTATGTCGTGGCCCATGGCCAGATGGCGGCGGGCGAACTGGATAACCGGATGAATGCCTTCTATGACGGCAAATACGATGTGCTGCTGGCCACGACCATCGTGGAATCGGGCCTTGATATCCCCACGGCCAACACGATGGTGATCCACCGCGCCGATATGTTCGGCCTTAGCCAGCTCTACCAGATCCGGGGGCGCGTGGGGCGGTCCAAGACCCGCGCCTATGCCTATCTGACCACGAAACCGCGCGGCAAGCTGACACCCGCCGCCGAAAAACGCCTGCGCGTGCTGGGCAGCCTGGACACGCTGGGCGCGGGCTTCACCCTGGCCAGCCAGGACCTGGACATTCGCGGCGCCGGCAACCTGCTGGGCGAAGAACAGTCAGGCCAGATGCGCGACGTGGGCTACGAGCTTTACCAGCAGATGCTGGAAGACGCGATCGCCAAGATCAAGGCGGGCGAGATGGAAGGCCTGTCGGACAGCGACGGGCAATGGGCGCCATCCATCAACCTGGGCGTGGCCGTTCTGATCCCCGAGGATTATGTGCCCGATCTGGATGTGCGGCTGGGATTGTATCGTCGTCTCAGTAACTTGCATACCAAAGTTGAACTGGAAGGCTTCGCCGCCGAGCTGATCGACCGTTTCGGTCCGCTGCCGCGCGAGGTGAACACGCTGCTCTTGATCGTGCGGATCAAGGAGATGTGCAAGAAGGCCGGGATCTCGCGGCTGGACGGCGGACCAAAGGGCGCCACGATCCAGTTTCACAACGACAAGTTCGCCTCGCCCCAGGGATTAGTCGAATTCATCGGCGCGCAGAACGGATTGGCCAAGGTGCGCGACAACAAGATCGTGGTGCAGCGCGACTGGACGTCGGAGAAGGAAAAGATCCGTGGCGCCTATGCGATTGCCCGCGATCTGGCCGAAAAGGTCGTGGCTGAAAGAAAACGTGGCGCGGCACCGGTAAAAAGCTGATCCCAAACATCAGCCAAGATCGGCAAGCCATTGATCAAACGCCAAAAAAGGCGCGTATACGCGGGTTGATCCAGTCCCATAGGGTCGGCGCGCCATGGGCGATCTTGCTGCCCACGCGGGACACCAGCCTATCATAGCTGACATCGTATTCGGTCCAGCTGCCCCCGCCTGCGGCGAGGTTCTGATTGGGGGGCTGGAACCGGTCCAGCGACTTGGCAAAGCGTGCGTCAACCGTCTGGTTTGCCTCGAATTCTTCCCACAGGGCGCGCAGACTCTCGGCCTGGTCGGCAGGCAGCAGGCCGAAAATGCGATCGGCGGCGGCGGATTCGTCCTGTTGCAGGGCCGTCGCGTCATGGCTGCCAAAGATCGGGGCATCGCCCGCGTCGATCTCGACCAGGTCATGGATCAGCAGCATGCGGATAACCCGGTCGATCGCCACGCCTTGGGGGGCATGTTCAGCCAGAACAAGCGCATAGAGGGCGATGTGCCAGCTATGTTCACCAGAATTCTCGTAGCGTGACCCATCGCACAGCCGGGTGGCGCGGTTCACCGATTTCAGACGGCAGGCCTCGGTCAGAAAGGCCATCTGCGCATCCAGCCGAGGGGTCATTCCGGCGGTGCTTTCTTGCGGTCGGCCATCGCCTTCTTGACGCGGTCGCGCAGCAAGCGCCGGGCCCGCGTCTCGGCGGTACGGACACGGATCGCGGTCATGAAAGCCTCTTCGGTCACGGTCGAGGATGTGCCCAGCGTCCGGGCAATGTCGTCGATCAGCGTCGGGTCACCCAGGGCCTCGACCGCGTCCAGCACATCCTTGGCAAGTGCATCGGCAAGGTCTTCGGTCACGCCCATGGGATCACCGCGAATTTTCCGTCAGGCGGCGCTTCACGTAATCCGTGACGGTGCCGATCATCTGATCCATATGGCCGGGACCGTCAAAGAAATGGCCCGCACCTTCGATCTGTTCATGGGTGATCGTGATGCCGCGCTGTTCGTGCAGCTTGCCGACAAGATTTGCCGTATCGGCAGGCGGGGCCACGCGATCGGCCGTGCCGTTGATCACAAGCCCCGAAGCCGGGCAGGGCGCCAGGAACGAGAAATCGTACATATTCGCCGGAGGGGCCACCGAGATGAAGCCCGTGATCTCGGGGCGGCGCATCAGCAACTGCATCCCGATCCAGGCCCCGAAGGAAAAGCCCGCAACCCAGCAATGCTTGGAATTGTTGTTCATGGATTGCAGGTAATCCAGCGCCGAGGCGGCATCCGACAACTCTCCGATGCCCTGGTCGTATTCGCCCTGGCTGCGCCCCACACCGCGGAAATTGAACCGCAGCACCGTGAAGCCCATGTTGTAGAAGGCATAATGCAGGTTGTAGACGACCTTGTTGTTCATCGTGCCGCCGAACTGCGGATGCGGATGCAGCACGATGGCGATTGGCGCGTCACGTTCCTTTTGCGGGTGATACCGGCCTTCGAGCCGGCCTTCGGGGCCGGGAAATATTACCTCGGGCATATTGGTTTCTGATCTCCTGGATGGGTGCGGCAATTATTCTTGACGAATTTGCTCAAGCACCTTAGAACGTTTCTAAATCGGATTGTGCGGCCGTGCCGGGTTCAAGCCAGATAAGCCTTGCGCCCCCTCACGTCAATGAATTCACGAAGGCTATCCTATGAAACTGAGCACGAAGGGCCGCTATGCGATGGTTGCGCTTGTCGATATGGCGCTGCAACCGGCGGGTTGCCTGGTGACGCTGGGCGAGATTTCGAAGCGCCAGGACATCTCCTTGCCCTATCTCGAGCAGCTGTTCGTCAAGCTGCGTCGCGCGGGCCTGGTCGAGTCCGTGCGCGGCCCCGGCGGCGGCTACCGCCTGTCGCGCCCCGCCAGCGAAATCCGCGTGGTCGAGGTGCTGGGCGCGGTCGATGAAACCGTGGACGCGATGCATCGTGGCGAGGGGGCCAGCGGCGCGGTGTCGGGCAGTCGCGCCCAATCGGTGACGAACCGTCTGTGGGAAGGGCTGAGCGCCCATGTCTATGTCTATCTGCACCAGACCCGGCTGTCAGACGTGGTACGCAACGACCTGGCGCCCTGTCCGGCGGTGCCGTCGCTGTTTTCCATGCCTGTCGTGGATGAGGCCTGAGGTGGATTTGAGTATTTCTGGAACGATGAAAGGCTGAGGGTGCGCGTCTATCTGGACCATAACGCAACAACGCCGCTGCGGGCCGAGGCCCGTGACGCGATGCTGCGCGCCATGGATGTGGTGGGCAACCCGTCTTCGGTCCATGCCGAGGGGCGCGCGGCCAAATCGCTGGTCGAGGCGGCGCGCGCGCAAGTGGCCGCCGCACTTGGGGCAGAGGGCGCGGATGTGATCTTTACCTCTGGCGCGACGGAAGCCGCGGCGCTGGCGCTTGCGGGCCGGGGCCTGCACGGCGCCGAGATAGAGCACGAGGCCGTGGCGGCCTGGGTCGCCACCGATCTGGCGGTGAACCGGGCCGGGATGGTGACGGTGACCGATCCTGGCCAGTCGACGCTGCAACTGGCCAATTCCGAAACCGGCGTGATCCAGACGCTGCCCGAAGGGCTGGCGGTGTCGGACATGACGCAGGCCTTTGGCAAGCTGCCGCTGGCCTTCAACTGGGCGGGTTGCACGATGGCGCTGGTCTCGGCGCACAAGCTGGGCGGTCCCAAGGGCATCGGCGCGCTGGTGATCAGGCGCGGCACCGATCTTGCGGCGCAGCTGCGTGGCGGCGGGCAGGAAATGGGCCGGCGCGCCGGCACCGAGAACATCATCGGCATCGCCGGTTTCGGGGCCGCGGCCGCGGCGGCGGCGCGCGATCTGGCCGATGGGGCCTGGGATCGGGTTGCGGAACTTAGAAATATTCTAGAAAAGGCCATTGAGGCCGGGGCGCCGGACACTATTTTTCCCGGAAGGGAGGCCCAGCGGCTGCCCAACACCAGTTGTTTCGCCACCCCCGGCTGGAAGGGCGAAACGCAGGTGATGCAGATGGATCTGGCCGGTTTCGCCATTTCGGCGGGATCTGCCTGTTCCAGCGGAAAGGTCCGCGCCAGCCGTGTGCTGCGCGCCATGGGATATGACGATGACGTGGCCAGCGGGGCGATCCGCGTCTCGTTGTCGCCATCGACCCGCAAGGATGATGTGCTGCGCTTTGCCGAGACCTGGCTGGCCAAGCGCAGCAAGTTTGCCGCGCGCGCGGCATGAGGAACAGGGCGCCCGACGGTTGGGGCGCGACAGACAGAAGACGCGAACAGGAGTGCAGGGCATGACCACGTTGAAAGAAGAAATCCGCGAAGGCGTCGACCGCGAAACGGTCGAGGCGGTGCGCGAGGTGGGCAGCACCTACAAGCATGGCTGGAATACCGAGATCGAGATGGAATACGCGCCCAAGGGCGTGAACCCCGATATCGTGCGCCTGATCAGCCAAAAGAACGAAGAACCCGAATGGATGACCGAATGGCGCCTGTCGGCGTTCCAGCGCTGGGAACAGATGGACGAGCCGACATGGGCGATGGTCAGCTATCCCGAGATCGATTTCCAGGACATCTACTACTACGCCCGACCGACCAGCATGATCGACAAGCCGAAGTCGCTGGACGAGGTCGATCCCAAGCTTCTGGCGACCTATGAGAAACTGGGCATCCCGCTGAAGGAACAGATGATCCTGGCCGGGGTGGAAGGCGCCGAGGACATGCCCGCCGAGGGCCGCAAGGTCGCGGTGGATGCCGTCTTTGACAGCGTCAGCCTTGGCACCACCTTCCAGAAGGATCTGGAAAAGGCGGGCGTGATCTTCTGTTCGATCTCGGAAGCGATCAGAAAGCACCCCGATCTGGTGAAGAAATACCTCGGATCGGTCGTGCCGCCTTCGGACAATTTCTATGCCACGCTCAATTCGGCCGTCTTCTCGGATGGATCCTTCGTCTATGTGCCGCCCGGCGTGCGCTGCCCGATGGAGCTGTCGACCTATTTCCGCATCAACGCCGAAAACACCGGGCAGTTCGAGCGGACGCTGATCATCGCGGACAAGGGCAGCTACGTGTCCTATCTGGAAGGCTGCACCGCGCCCAAGCGCGATACCGCGCAGCTGCATGCGGCCGTGGTCGAGATCATCATCGAGGAAGATGCCGAGGTGAAATATTCCACCGTCCAGAACTGGTATCCGGGCGATGAGGAAGGCCGCGGCGGCATCTACAACTTCGTGACCAAGCGCGCCGATTGCCGGGGCGACCGGTCCAAGGTGATGTGGACCCAGGTCGAAACCGGCTCTGCGGTGACGTGGAAGTACCCCTCCTGCATCCTGCGCGGCGACGACAGCCAGGGCGAGTTCTATTCCATCGCCATCGCCAACAACATGCAGCAGGCCGATACCGGCACCAAGATGGTGCACCTGGGCAAGAACACCAAGTCGCGCATCGTGTCCAAGGGGATCAGCGCGGGCCGCGCGCAGAATACCTATCGCGGGTTGGTGTCGATGCATCCCAAGGCGCAGAACGGGCGCAACTATACCCAGTGCGACAGCTTGCTGATCGGCGACAAATGCGGCGCGCATACGGTTCCGTATATCGAGGTGCGTAACAACAGCGCCCGGGTCGAGCATGAGGCGACGACATCCAAGGTGGATGACGATCAGCTGTTCTATTGCCGCTCGCGCGGGATGGACGAGGAAGAAGCGGTGGCGCTGGTCGTCAACGGCTTCTGCCGCGAAGTGTTGCAGGCCCTGCCCATGGAATTCGCCATGGAAGCGCAGCAACTGGTCGCCATCTCTCTGGAAGGCAGCGTCGGCTGAGGCCGGGGGCCCGCGGGCCCCGCGCATGGGACAAGTCAATGGCAGTGGCGGGAAAATCCCTGATCGCGATGCTGGGGGCGCGGCTTGATCTGGCCGCCCCGCTGGCCATTGTCGATGTCGGTGCGAATCCTTTGGGCAAGCCGGTCTACAAGCCGCTGGTGGCGGCCGGTCTGGCGCATGTCTGGGGCTTCGAGCCGAATGCCGAGGCTTTTGCCAAACTGGCGCCAAATCCGCAGGCAACCTATCTGCCCGTCGCGGTGGGTCGCGGCGGGGCGGCGACATTTCATGCCTATCCCGCGTCCGAGATGTCATCGCTCTATCCGCTCAGCGCGGCCTCGATCGGCTATCTGGGGCATTTCCGCCGCCACCTGGGGCAAGAGACGCAAAGCCGGATCGAGACCCGCGCGCTGGATGACATCGACCAGATCGACCGTCTTGATCTGCTGAAGATCGACGCGCAGGGCGCGGAATGCGATGTGATCGCGGGGGCCCGCGGCAAGCTGGCGGGCGCGGTCATGGTCATTGCCGAGATGCGTTTCTACCGGCTCTATGATGGCGAGCCGATGCTGCATGACATGGACCGCGCCTTGCGCGAACAGGGTTTCGTGCTGCACCGCTTTCTGCATCAGAAGGCCAGGATGCTGAACCACAGCCAGAAGGCGCGGGTCAATGCGCGGGCCATGTCGACCCAGCTGATCGACGGCGACGCGGTGTATATCCGCAGCTTTGAGGATCGCAGCACCTGGGGCGACGGACAGTTGCGCGCGCTGGCCCTGCTGGCCGCGACGATCGGCAGTCATGACCTGGCCTTGCTGGCGCTGGATACGATGGTGGCGCGGGGGCTGGCGCGCAAATCCCTGCCCGGGGCCTATGTCGATCTTCTGCCGCAGGAGCTGCGCGCATGACACTGGCCCATGTCACACCCATCCTGCTGCTGGCCATGTCGAATGTCTTCATGACCTTCGCCTGGTACGGCCATCTGAAATTCCCGACAGCCCCGCTGCTGGCGGTGATCCTGATCAGCTGGGGCATTGCCTTGTTCGAATATACGCTGGCGGTCCCGGCAAACCGGATCGGCCATCAGGTCTATACGGCCGCCCAGCTCAAGACCATCCAGGAGGTGATCACATTGGTCGTCTTCGTCGGCTTTTCCGTCTTCTGGCTGAAAGAGGCGATCAGCTGGACCACGGCCGCCGGATTTGGCTTCATCGCGCTGGGTGCGGCGCTGGTATTCAGAGGGTAGGATCATGATCGTCACAACCACCAACAGCATCGAGGGGCACCGCATCGCCACCTATCACGGCATCGTCGTGGGCGAGGCGATCATGGGCGCCAACGTTGTCCGCGATATCTTCGCCGGCATCACCGATATCATCGGGGGCCGGTCGGGGGCTTACGAATCCAAGTTGCAGGATGCCCGTGATGTGGCGCTGCGCGAGATGGAACAGAAAGCTGCCAGCATGGGGGCCAATGCCGTCGTGGGCGTGGATCTGGATTACGAGATCGTGGGCCAATCCATGCTGATGGTCAGCGCCTCGGGCACCGCCGTGACGGTGACGCCCGCATGAGCCTTGCCGCGCCCATCACCCGGCCCGAGCTGACCCTGCCCGCGGCAGAGGCCGACGTGCTGCGCGCGGCCTATGCAGGGGCCGGGACCATCCTGGAATACGGATCGGGCGGGTCCACGGTCATGGCTGCCGAGATGGGCAAGGATGTCACCGCCGTGGAAAGCGATCAGGCCTGGGCGCAGATGATGCGCGACTGGTTCACCGCTAACCCGCCCAAGGGCAAGGTCCGGATCCTGTGGTCCGACATCGGCCCCACCAAGGAATGGGGCCATCCGGTCGATGACAGCGCATGGAAACACTTTCCCGCCTATCCTCTGGCGGTCTGGGATACGCCCGGTCTGGATCACCCCGATGTGGTCCTGGTCGATGGCCGCTTTCGCATGGGCTGCGCCCTGGCCACGGCCTTTCGCATCACGCGGCCGATCCCGCTTTACTACGATGACTATGCCAACCGCCCGCGCCATCACCAGATCGAGGCGTTTCTGGGCACACCTGCCGAAGTCACGGGCCGCATGGCCCGCTTCGACCTGACACCGACACCCGTGCCGGCAGACCGTCTGCTGCGGGTGATCCAATTGATGACACGCCCCTGAGCAACGCCAGGGAAAAAGAAATACGGAAAGGAAGAAACATGCTGGAAATCAAGAACCTGCACGTCAAGCTCGAAGCCGAGGACAAGGCCATTCTGAAAGGTGTCGACCTGACGATCGAACCGGGCAAGGTCCATGCGATCATGGGGCCGAACGGTTCGGGCAAATCGACATTGTCCTACGTGCTGTCCGGGCGCGATGGCTATGAGGTGACCGAGGGCAGCGTGACCCTGGAAGGCGAAGACATCCTTGAGATGGAGCCGGAAGAGCGCGCCGCGGCGGGCCTCTTTCTTGCGTTCCAGTACCCCGTGGAAATTCCCGGTGTCGGCAACATGACCTTCCTGCGGACCGCCGTGAACGCGCAGCGCAAGGCGCGCGGCCAGGATGAAATGAGTGCTGCCGAATTCCTCAAGGTGATCCGCGAGAAGGCCAAGACCCTTCAGATCGACGCCGACATGCTCAAGCGTCCGGTCAACGTGGGCTTTTCGGGCGGTGAAAAGAAGCGCAACGAGATCCTGCAGATGGCCATGCTCGAGCCGAAGATGTGCATCCTGGACGAGACCGACTCGGGCCTTGATGTGGACGCGATGAAACTGGTCTCGGAGGGGGTGAATGCCCTGCGCGATGCCGGCCGGTCCTTCCTGGTGATCACCCATTACCAGCGGCTTCTGGATCACATCAAACCCGACGTGGTCCACATCATGGCCGAGGGTCGCATCATCAAGACCGGCGGGCCGGACCTGGCGCTGGAAGTCGAAAAGAACGGCTATGCCGATCTGCTGGCCGAAGCGGGGGCAGCGTGATGGCAAAGGCGCAACTGAAGCAGGACGCGACCGAGGCGCGGATCGCCGCGCTGACCCTGCCCAAGGGCGGCAAGTGGATCGCTGCGGCCCGCGCCGATGCGCTGGCGCGGCTGCGCGCTATGGGGCTGCCCGCGCGGCGCGACGAATACTGGCGCTACACGCGCCCCGATACGCTGACGCAGGCGGATGCGCCGGCGGCGGCGCTGTTTGACGCCAAGGAACCCCCGGTGTTCGACAGCGTTGACCGGCTGCGTATCGTTTTTGTCGATGGCGTCTTCGATGCCGCGGCCAGCGATGATCTGTCGATGGCGGGCGTCGAGATCGAGCGGCTTGAAACCGCATCGGGTGCGGATATCCACTGGGCCAAGGATCATTACGGCGTGCTTGAGGCGCGTGGTCAGAAACCCGTGGACCGCCCGCTGGCGGCGTTGAACAGCGCCTTTGCCACCGATGGCGTGCTGATCCGCGTCAGCGGAAAGGCCGCAAAGCCGATCAGCCTGATCTATACCCACAGGTCGGAAACCTCGGATGCGATCCTGCATCACGTGGTGAAGCTGGAAAAAGGCGCGGAACTGACGCTGCTGGAAAACGGTCCGGCGGCCGCACGCTTCAACAAGGTGATGGAGGTCGAGGTGGCCGATGGCGCGCGTTTCCATCACATCCGGGCGCAGGGCCGCGATCACGAACGCCGGGCCGCAACCCATGTCTTTGCCCGGCTTGGCACGGAAAGCCAGTTCAAGTCCTTTACCCTGACGGTGAATGGCGTTCTGACCCGCAACGAGGCGGTGATCGAGCTGACCGGCGACGATGCCGTGGCCCATATCGCGGGCGCGGCCATGGGCGACGGGGCTTTCCTGCATGACGACACGGTGTTCATCACGCATGACGCGGTGAATTGCGAAAGCCGGCAGGTCTTCAAGAAGGTGCTGCGCAACGGGGCCGTCGGCGTGTTCCAGGGCAAGATCCTGGTCAAGGAAGGCGCGCAGAAGACCGATGGCTATCAGATCAGCCAATCGCTGCTGCTGGATGGCGACAGCCAGTTCCTGGCCAAGCCCGAGCTTGAAATCTACGCCGATGACGTGGCCTGTTCGCATGGATCGACATCGGGTGCGATTGATGTCGATGCGCTTTACTATCTGCGCTCGCGCGGGGTGCCGAAGAAAGAGGCGACCGATCTGCTGGTTCTGTCTTTCCTCGCCGAAGCGGTGGACGAGATCGAGGATGACGACCTGCGCGACGAGATCGTCAGCCGCCTGACAGGCTGGCTGGCCCGCAGGGGCGGCTGATGGCAGTCACCAGCGAGATCGTTGCAACCTACAAGGCGCCGGGCCGTGTCATGGCCCGGCTCATGTCGGACGGTCCCCGTGAAGACCGCGCCTTGGCGATCCTGTTGGGGGCCTGTGTCGTCATGTTCATCGCGACCTGGCCCAATGCCTCGCGCGAGGCATTTCTGACCGGGCAGGAGCCGCAGATGCTGATGGCCGCGCGGCTGTTCGGCGTGGTGTTCGTTCTGCCCCTGCTTCTTTATGTCATCGCCTTGATCAGCCACGGGATGTTGCGTCTTTTCGGCGGGCAAAGTACGGGTTACCGCACGCGGATCGCGTTGTTCTGGGCCTTGCTGGCCGCAAGCCCGTTGGCGCTGCTGGTGGGACTTGCGGGCGGTTTCATCGGACCCGGCCTTGAAACACGACTGACCGGGGCGATCTGGTTCGCGGCCTTCGCCTGGTTCTGGATCGCCGGCTTGCGCCAGGCCGGATGGGGAGAGACGCGATGACCTTGAAAGACCTTGCCGCCCTGGCCATGGAGACGCTGCGCGACCCGCGCGGCACCGGCGAGCGGCTGATTGCGATGCAGCTTGGCCTGCCGGTTCTCTGGACGGCGCTGGCGCTGGCATCCGTGCTGAGTGCATTGCTGTTCAGCATCAACATGTCGATCTTTCCCGCGGCTTTTCCGATGCCGGGGCTATTCTTCAACCCGGTGCTTTATGCCGTCGTGCTGGCGGGCGGCACGGTCATTTCGATGCATCTGCTGACCTGGATGGGCACGATCATGGGCGGGCGCGGCACGCTGGCCGAAGTGACGGTGCTGCTGGTCTGGTTGCAATACATGCGTCTGGCCGCACAGGTCGGGCTGTTGCTGCTGACCCTGATCATGCCCCCGCTGGGCATGATGGCAACACTCGTTGTCGCCTTCTACAGCTTCTGGCTGCTGCTGAACTTTCTGGATGTGGCCCATCGGTTCGGATCGCTGGGCAAGGCGGCCGTCGTGCTGCTGATGACCGCGGTCGGCATCGTGGTCGGCCTGTCCTTCCTGTTGGCGCTGATCGGCGTCCCCGCAACAGAAATGAGTTGACCCATGTATGATGTCGAAAAGATCCGCGCCGAATTTCCGATCCTGTCACGTCAGGTGAACGGCAAGCCGCTGGTCTATCTGGACAACGGCGCCTCGGCGCAGAAGCCGCGCGTTGTGATCGACGCGATCACGCAGGCCTATTCTCATGAATATGCGAATGTTCACAGGGGTTTGCATTATCTTTCGAACCTGGCCACCGACAATTACGAAAGGGTGCGCGGGATCGTCGCGCGCTTTCTGGGGGCCGGGTCCGAGGATGAGATCATCTTCAACTCGGGCACGACCGAGGGCATCAACATGGTCGCCTATGGCTGGGCCATGCCGCGGATGGAGGCGGGTGCCGAGATCATCCTGTCCATCATGGAACATCACGCCAATATCGTGCCCTGGCATTTCCTGCGCGAACGCCAAGGCGTGGTGATCAAATGGGTCGACGTTGATGCCAATGGCGCGCTGGACCCGGCCAAGGTGCTGGATGCGATCACGCCGCGCACCAAGCTGATCGCGGTCACCCATGTGTCCAACGTGTTGGGCACGGTGGTGGACGTCAAGACGATCTGCGCGGGGGCACGGGCCAAAGGCGTGCCCGTTCTGGTCGATGGCAGCCAGGCGGCGGTGCATATGCCGGTCGACGTGCAGGATATCGGATGCGACTTCTATGCCGTGACCGGCCACAAGCTTTACGGCCCCTCGGGCAGTGGTGCGATCTATGTCCGCAAGGACCGCATGGCCGAGATGCGCCCCTTCATCGGCGGCGGCGACATGATCCGCGAAGTGACCCGCGATACCGTCACCTATAACGATCCCCCCATGAAGTTCGAGGCGGGAACCCCCGGTATCGTGCAGACCATCGGCCTTGGCGTGGCGCTGGAATACATGATGGGTCTGGGAATGGACAATATCGCCGCCCATGAACGCGACCTGCGCGACTATGCGCGCACGCGTCTGGACGGGCTGAACTGGATCAGCGTGCAAGGCAGGACGCCCGACAAGGCCGCGATCTTTTCCTTCACGATGGAAGGGGCCGCCCACGCGCATGACATCTCGACCATCCTTGACAAAAAAGGGGTGGCCGTGCGCGCAGGGCAGCATTGTGCCGGTCCCTTGATGGATCATATGGGCGTGAACGCGACCTGCCGCGCCTCGTTCGGGCTTTATAACACCAGGGCCGAGGTCGATGTGCTGATCGACGCGCTGGAACTGGCGCACGAGCTTTTCGCCTGATCCGGCACCCGCGCGCGCCCCAAATACCGGTTGCGGGCGCGCGTTCTTTGTCCTATTCCACCCGCAGATGCACCCGTAGCTCAGCTGGATAGAGCGCTGCCCTCCGAAGGCAGAGGCCAGAGGTTCGAATCCTCTCGGGTGCGCCATTTCCCCCGAATATTGCGCGGCTGACAGTTCGACATACCGCTTCCGGCGGTCGATCGACATGCCCGCTTTTTCACGTCATGCGCCGCCATGCACGGGGCAGGGCCGGCTTGCGCCGTAATTTCAAAGAGTCATGATGGTTTCGGCGGGTTGACAGGGGTAGTGACCCGTCCCTATCGTAACCGCACTGCGAAATCTAATTCCGCAATTTCCGAGGAGGCCGCGATAGCGTGTCAGGAAACAGCGGACCCGTGTGTTTCGTTTGACAAAAAAGGGAGGACTTCATGAAACCGATTCTCGCCGCAGTTGCGGCTGTCACCTTGTCGGCCGGTGTGGCCGGCGCTCAGGGCATCGACCTGCCCAAACAGCTGTCCTGGACCGCGTATGATACCGGCTCGGCCGGCTATAACCAGGCCGTCGCCATTGGTGCGGCGCTTCAGGATGCAGCGGGTATCAATCTGCGGGTGCTGCCTGGCAAGAACGACGTGTCGCGCACGGAACCGCTGCGCCAGGGACGTGTCGATTTCTCGGCAACCGGCGTGGGCGGCAGCTTCATGGCCCAGGAAGGTGCCTTCGACTTCGGCGCCGAGAACTGGGGCCCCCAACCGATCCGCGTGCTGATGGCCAACAATGGCGGCGCGATCAACCTGGCCGTGGGCGTTGCCGGTGACGAAGGGATCGAAACCTTTGCCGACCTGAAGGGCAAGCGCGTGGCCTATATCGTCGGCGCACCCGCGCTGAACGTGAACACCGAAGCCTACCTGGCCTATGGTGGCCTGACCTGGGATGACGTGATCCGCGTGGAATTCGGAGGTTTCGGCGCCAGCTGGACCGGCCTGATCGAAGACCAGGTGGACGCGGCCTTTGCCTCGACCAATTCGGGCAAGGCCTATGAGGCGGCGGCCGGCCCGCGCGGCCTGTTCTGGCCGCCGATTGACCCGGCCAACACCGAAGGTCTGGCCGCGATGCAGAAAATCGCGCCCTTCTTCGCACCGAACCTTGCAACCGTAGGCGCCAATATCGACGGCACCCCCGGCTACCAGGGCGCGGGCTATCCCTATCCGGTGCTGATCGCGACGGATACCACCGCCGAAGACATGGCCTACAACATGACCAAGGCGATGGTGGAACTGTTCCCGGCCTATGACGGCAAGGCGCCCGGCATCGGCGGCTGGTCGATCGACAAGCAGGACATGGAATGGGTCGTGCCCTACCATGACGGGGCGATCCGCTTCTTCAAGGAAAAGGGTCTGTGGACCGATGCAGCCCAGGCGCACAACGATCGCCTGATCGAGCGTCAGGCCGTTCTCAAGGCGGCCTGGGATGCGCTGAAGGCCGAAGCCCCCGCCGAGTGGGAAGCCGCATGGGCCGAGGCACGCCGCAAGGCACTGGCCGACAACGGCTTCGACGTCGTGTTCTGAGAGGGCCATAATTGCCCATGGCCCGGCCGGAGGTTCTTCGGCCGGGCCTTCCTGATGACTGACCCCATTTCATCGCGGCGCCCCGACCTGCGGGAGGCCAGGCGCGCATGGCGCGCGACATGGCGCGCCGTGATCCCGAAAAGACCAAGGACAAGCCATGAGCAGTGCCAAACCCTCCGACAATGCCACGAAACCTGCGTTTGAAGAGGTCGCGATCGACGGCTCGACCCCGGCTGAGCGGATCGGCGGGATGGCGCGCTGGGTCGTGATCGGCGGGACCCTGGCGGGTCTGGTCCTGGTGGTGCACCAGCTTTTCAACCTGAAATTCATGGGGATCGTGCTGATCGACGGGCGCTATCTCTATATTCTGGGCGGGCTTTTCCTTGCGCTCAGTTTCCTGATCTTTCAGATGCGCGGCGGCAAGGGGGGGCAACCCACCATCCTGGACTGGATCCTGTTCGCCCTGTCCCTGGGATGCACGGCCTACCTGGGCCAGACAGCACAGATGAACCTGTCGCAGGGCTGGGAATATGCCGCCCCGATCGAGGCGCAATATGTCGCCATCGTGTTCTTCTTTCTGATCCTTGAGGCGACGCGCCGCGCGGGCGGTCTGGTCCTGTTCCTGATCGTGACGCTTTTCGCCTTCTATCCGACTTTCGCGGGCCATATGCCCGATCCTTTCACCGGATTTCAGAGCACTTTCATGCAGACGGTGCCCTATCACATCTTTTCGGCCGAAAGCAGCTTCGGCATTCCGATGAAGGCGTTCGGCGGCGTGGTGATCGGCTTCATCCTGTTCGGCGCGGTGTTGCAGCGCACAGGCGGGGGGCAGTTCTTCAATGACCTCGCACTGGGGCTGGTCGGGGGCTATCGGGGTGGCGCGGCCAAGGTGTCGATCTTCGCCAGCGGGTTCATGGGGTCGATGTCGGGCTCGGTGATCTCGAACGTGCTGACCACGGGGGCGGTGTCGATCCCCGCGATGCGCAAGACCGGCTTTTCCGCCAAGACCGCCGCCGCAACCGAGGCCTGCGCCTCGACCGGGGGCGTGCTGATGCCGCCGATCATGGGGGCCACGGCCTTCGTGATGGCCTCGTTCCTGTCGCGCCCTTATGTCGATATCGCGCTGGCCGCTGCCATTCCCAGCATCCTGTTCTATTGGGGCCTCTTCACCCAGATCGACGCCTATTCGGCCCGGCGCGGCCTGCGTGGCCTGCCCAAGCCCGACCTGCCGGTGCTGCGCGACGTGATGAAAGAGGGCTGGCCCTATATCTTCGTCTTCGCGCTGTTGCTGTTCATGATGATCGTGATGCGGCGCGAAACCTCGGCCCCGTTCTATGCCACGGTGCTGCTGCTGGTGGTGAACCAGTTCCGCGCCAGCCACAGGCTGGATCTGCAGAAACTGACCAACATGATCGTCGGCGTCGGGATGGGCCTGGCCGAACTGACCGCGATCCTGCTGGGCGTCGGCCTGATCGTGGGCTCGTTCTCGGCCACGGGTCTTGCGGGCACTTTGGTGAATGAACTGGTCTTCATCGCGGGTGACAATACGCTTGTGCTGGTGCTGATGGGCGCGATCACGGCCTTCATCTTCGGCATGGGGATGACGGTAACGGCCTGCTACATCTTTCTGGCCGTGGTGCTGGCCCCCGCGCTTGAGGCGGGCGGGCTGAACCAGTTAGCGGTGCATCTGTTCATCCTTTACTGGGGCATGGTCAGCTTCATAACGCCGCCCGTGGCGCTGGGGGCCTTCGCGGCCTCGACCATGGCCGGATCCAACCCGATCGCCACCGGCTTCGAGGCGATGCGCCTGGGCGGTGTGATCTACATCATGCCCTTCTTCTTCGTGCTGAACCCCGCGCTTGTCGGGCAGGCCCCGGCATGGGAGGTGGCGGTCGCGCTGTCCTGCGCCATGGTGGGCGTGCTGATGATCTCGGCCTCGTTGCAGGGCTATGTCAGCCTGGTCGGGCCGATCCGGGGGGCGATGGCGCTGCCGCTCAGGGTGATGCTGTTCATCGGCGGCGTGCTGATCGCCAAGCCCAAGACGGATCTGCTGGCGCTCAGCTACGGGGCATCCTTCCTGCTGGGCCTGGCGATCTGTGCCCTGCCGCTGTGGGTCGCCTGGCGCGCACGGCTTGCAGAGCCGCGCGTCGCCTGACACGATCGCGGCGACAAGACCCTCCGCAGAACCGGAAGACCCAGATGATCACGATCAACCCGCCCTCATCCGGCACCCCGCCGACGCGCAGCATTGTTGAAGCGATCCGTGACAATGCCCGCGCCCATCCTGAAAAGCTGGCCCTGGTCTGCGACCAGACGCGCCTGACCTGGGGCGCGTTCGACACGCAGATCAACCGCGCGGCCAACCTGCTGCTGGGGCAGGGGATGCAGAAGGGTGACCGGATCGCGATCCTGTCGCCCAATTCGGCCGATTACGCCGTGCTGTTCATGGGTATCCTGCGCGCGGGCGGCTGCGTCACGCCGCTGTCCACCATGGCGTCGGGCGAGGCGTTGCAAAAGATGCTGGCCGATTGCAGCGCGCGCGCGATTTTCGTGGCGGATCAATACCTTGATCTGGTGGCGGATTTCCTGGGCAACATGGAGATCGAGCGCTACGCGATGGATTTCACCGCCCCCGGCTACATCTCCATGACAGAGGCGCTGCAAGCGGCCCCCACCACAGATCCGATGGTGCCGATCGCGCTGAAGGATGCCTTCAACCTGATCTATTCCTCGGGCACCACGGGCACGCCAAAGGGTATCGTGCATGATCACTGGATGCGCGCGGCGCAGATGGACCGGGTGACGCCCAATGGCTATGACGACAACGCGCGCACGCTGATTTCGACGCCGCTTTATTCCAATACAACCATCGTGTCTTTCATCCCGACGCTGTTCGGGGGATCGACCGTCTACCTGATGCCCAAGTTTGACGCGCGCGAATACCTTGGCATCGTGCAGGCGGAACGTATCACCCACACCATGCTGGTGCCCGTACAATACAAGCGCATCATGGATGTGCCCGATTTCGATGGTTTCGATCTGTCCTCGATGCGGGTGAAATTCTCGACCTCGGCGCCGCTGCGGGCCGATGTGAAGGCGGATGTGCTGGCGCGCTTTCCCGGCAAGCTGATCGAATATTACGGCCTGACCGAAGGCGGCGGCGTCACGGTTCTTGTCGCGGATGAGCATCCCGACAAGCTGCATACCGTGGGCAAGCTGGCCCCCGGCAATGACATTCGCCTGATTGACGCCGAAGGCCGCGAAGTGCCGCAAGGCCAGGTCGGAGAGATCTGCGGCCGTGGCCCCACGATGATGGCGGGCTATTTCGGCCGCGATGACCTGACACGCGACTACATCTGGCGGAACGAGGCCGGCGAGGTCTATTTTCGCTCCGGTGACATGGGCCATTTCGATGCGGATGGGTTCCTGATCCTGTCGGACCGCAAGAAGGACATGATCATCTCGGGCGGGCTCAACATCTATGCCAATGACCTTGAACTGGTTCTGCTGGCCGACCCGGACGTGACCGATGCCGCCGTGATCGGTGTGCCATCCGAGCAATGGGGCGAGACGCCCTACGGCCTTGTGGTGTTACGCAAGGGGGCAAGCCGCAGCCTTGATGACATCCGCGCCGATGCCAATGCGAAACTGGGAAAAAGCCAGCGCCTGTCGGGGCTTGAGGCGCGGGATGACTTGCCGCGCTCGACCATCGGCAAGATCCTGAAACGCGAATTGCGCGCGCCCTTCTGGGCAGAGGCGCAGACCTGATCCGAAAGGCAAGACATGACCGATATGACTGACCCCGCCATGAACGGCGCCGAAAGCCTTGTTCACACGCTGCTGGCCGCCGGTGTGGACACCTGTTTTTCCAACCCCGGCACCTCCGAGATGCATTTCGTGGCGGCCCTTGACCATATTCCCGGCATGCGTTCGGTCCTGACCCTTCAGGAAGGTGTCGCGACAGGTGCGGCTGACGGCTATTACCGCATGGCGGGCAAGACCGCCTGCACATTGCTGCACCTGGGGCCGGGGCTGGCGAACGGCCTGTCGAACCTGCACAATGCCAAGAAGGCAGGGTCGGGCGTGCTCAACATCATCGGCGAACATGCCGAAACCCACATCACGCTGGACGCGCCGCTGACCTCGGACATCCAGGGGATCGCGCGGCCCGTGTCGCATTGGGTCCATACGTCAACGGATGTTGCCAGCCTGGGCCGGGATGCCGCGCAAGCGGTGCAGGCGGCCAATACCGCGCCGGGACAGGTCGCGGCCCTGATCCTGCCCAGCGATACCGCCTGGACCGAAGGCGGCGTGGTTGCCGCACCGCTGCCCGCGACCCCGCGCGCGGATTTCGACCGCAGCCAGCTGGAGGCAGCGATTGCCGCGCTGTCCGGGCCAGATAGCCTGCTGCTGCTGGGTGGCGCCGCGCTGACCGAGGCCAACCTGGACCTTGCCGGACGGATCAGTGCCGCGACGGGATGTGCATTGCTGTCCGAATGGGCCAATGCCCGGATGGAACGCGGGGCAGGGCGCGTCAGCGTCGCCCGCGTGCCTTACCCGATAGATCAGGCCCTGAAGGTGCTGGCCCCCTACAAACGGATCGTGCTGCTGGGCGCGCGCGCACCGATCGGGTTCTTCGCCTATCCCGGCAAGCCCGCCGTACTGACTGCTGACGGGGCGCAGATCATCACGCTGGCGGAAACCGGAAGTGATCTGGCCGGCGCGCTGGCCGCCCTGTGCGATGCCACAGGGGCCAAAGACAAGGCGCCGGCCCATGTGGCGGTGGCAAGCTTGCCGGACAAGCCGACCGGCCCGCTGAACCCGGATACCATTGCCGCACTGCTGGGCCGCGCCATTCCACAGGATGCGGTGATCGTGGACGAATCCGTGACCACGGGGCGCGGGTTCTTCAAGGCCACGCAGGGCGCGCCGCGCCATGTCTGGCTGAACAATTGCGGCGGGTCCATCGGTTACGGTCTGCCCGTCGCCATCGGGGCCGCGATTGCGGCGCCAGACCGGAAGATCATGGCGCTGACCGGCGACGGCTCGGCCATGTATACGCTTCAGGCCCTCTGGACCATGGCGCGGGAAAACCTGGATATCACCATCGTGATCTTCGCCAACCGTAGCTATCGCATCCTGCGCGGCGAATTGACGAATGTCGGCGTCGGCAATCCCGGCCCGCGCGCCATCGACATGCTGTCACTGGACCGCCCCAATCTGGACTGGGTGCAGATGTCGCGCGGCATGGGCGTCGAAGCCGAAGCCGTCAGCGATTGCGACGGGCTTGAGGCGGCGCTTCAGACCGGTCTTGCCAGTTCCGGCCCCTACCTGATCGAGGCGATCTTCTGATCCGGGCAAACCCTGCGATCAGTAGCTTTCCGCGCCGATCAACCGATCAATGGGCGCGTAATCGTCGGTCAGCACGATCGGCTTACGCAGCGCCTTGAGTTGCGCGACGGCCTTTGGCGGAATGCGCCCGAAAGTGATCGGCGCGGGCGACAAGCCTTGCAGCAGGTCTTTATCCGTCGGGCCGAAGCCTGCGGCGATGATGTTGATCATCCGCTCGCCGGGTTCGGGGCGACGCGCCTCGGTCCAGATCTCGACATGGGGGAAAACCTGCTCCAGCGTATGGACGAGTGACATCAGCGCAATCATCCTGTCGGCATGGTCGATGACGTTCATCAGATACACGCCATCCTCGGTCAGGTGATCGCGCACCAGTTCAAAGAATTCCTGCGTCACCAGATGCGCGGGCACGGCGATATCGGTGAAGGCATCGCCGATGATCACGTCATAGCGGCTGCCGTCGGTCCGCAGGGCGGCGCGGGCATCCTGGTTCAGGATCCGGGTATCCGTGGCATCGAACCAGAAATCGCGGATCGCCACTTCCGTCACGGTCGGGTCGATCTCGGCCACGGTCACATCCGGTTGCGGATCCAGCGTTGACCATTTGCGCGGCACGGTGAAAGTGCCGCCACCGATGAAAAACGCAGAAAAGTCGCTGCCCCCCATCCGTTCGCGCGCCAGAAGGTCCAGCAAGGCCGCATGATCGTAAAAGATCACGTCAGGCAGGTCGCGGGCCGACACGCCATGCACCAGATGGTCCAGCACCATCATCCGCACGGGGCTTTCGGGATTGGCCGAGACATCCTCGACCCGGATGCAGAAGTAATCGCTTTCCTCGGTGCAGGGCGATGGCTGTGCAACCGTGGCCCCGGCAAGCAGCAAGCCGACCAGCATTGCCAGCCCGGCCATCAGCATCCCCGACGGATCGCCCGCGCGCCGCGCCAGCCACAGCAGAAGAAGTGCGGACAGAAGATAGCACAGCGTGACCAGCGCCAGAGTGCCCACCGATCCCAGCCATGCCACAAAGACGAAACCCGCCAGCAAGGTGCCCAGAATGGCCCCGATCGCCCCCGAGGCGAACATCGCCCCCAGCGCCCGGCCCGAATGGTCCGGCGCCGCGGCAACTGAAATCTGCGCCAGCACCGGCGCCGGTATCCCCGCGAAGAACGAGGGCAGGAAAAACGCGATCATGCACAGCGCGACAATCGCGCCGATGGGATTGGCGATATGCGGCAGAAGGATATCGGCCCCGCTGCGCAGCACGAAAACGGCCAGTGCCGTGGTCACACCCGCGCCAAGCATCGACCAGCCTGTCCACAACAGGGCGCGCGGGGTCTGCATTTCGGCAATACGTCCACCGGCCCAGTGACCGGCGGAAAACCCGGCCAGCACCACCGCGATGATCGAGGTCCAGGTATAGAGCGACATGCCCACATAGGGCGCCAGCATGCGTCCCGCCACGATCTCGACCACCAGTGACGCGGCCGACACGACGGCCTGCAATGTCACCAGAAGGGCAACGCTGGGCAAGGCCGGGGTTTTGCCCCCGGTCAGGATTGCCGTCATCTGTGGGTCCTCCTCGGATCGGCCTTTTGAATGCAGTTGCGACAAAAGCAGATTCCCTGCAAGCGGGAAAATGCCGCACAGGCATTCAAAAACCCGCAGATGATCATCTGCGGGCTGAAACTAGACCTGAAGAACGGGATGCGCCGGTTGCGCTGTCGCTTACCGGCCCCAGTTGCGGATCGGACCGCAATCCATATGCACGAAATTCGACCGCGAATAGCTGCCCACGCCACCCGCGCGGCACGCCGCGGCGGCACGCGCCATCTGTCCCACGGACCGGGAAGCCAGGCGCAGGTCGGCCGCCTGTCCCTGAAGATGCAACGAGTTGCGCGCAACACCCGAGGAGTTGGAGCGCAGCATCGCGTTTGTCTTGGGGCTGCGATAGCCGGACAGAAGAAGATAGGGTTCGTTCACATCCAGCAGGTTATGCGCGGCGGCCATGATGTCGATGGTGCGCAGATCCATGTTCTTGATGTCGTTGGTCCGCCAGTCACGCATGAAATGATTGATCTCGGCGACGGCGTCCTTGATGTATTCACCTTCGACCCAGTAGATCGTGTCCAGCCTTTCGCCCGTCCGCCCGGAATACATCTTGATCCGCCGGATGTCGCCGCTACGCCGCAGAAAGCCCGCCGCATTGGAATAGGTCGGTGCCGCTGTCAGAGCTGTTGCCGCGAATGCACCCAGAAGGGCGCGCCGCGAAATGCTCGAGGAGGTGTCGTCAGTCATTGTACGCGTCTGTCCCGTCGCTTGCCTGTTGACCCGTGATGTTACACGGGTATCTGCCATCCATCCCCAGATGATGCGTAATCTATGGCAGATAAGGAATCGTGAACCAACCCGTGAATTTGCAGTTTTTGACCGCACAAGCCCTTTTCGGCAAAATATCGCCAATCGCGCCGGTCGCTTGCCGATTCTGCGCGAAGCGATGCAAGCCTGCACCACCCGTATGCCGCGAAACACCACATGACAAAATGTGAGTGGACAAACGCCACGCCTGTTTTCACATGTCAATACAAGGTTTTGATCTTTACTGAGTGAGGAACGCAATGTCTGGCGTCGTCATCGCCCCGAAAGCCCGGTTGTCCCATCATGTCCGCAGCGGATGGCTTGCGGCCGTCATTCTGCCGTTTTGCATCGCGGCAGGTGTCAACCTGGGCCATGCCCCCGCCGCGCAGGCGCAATCGCTGACCGCCGAACAGGTGCAGTCCCTCGCGCAGACGCGTGAAGACACGCGGATCGGGCTGTTCCGCCAGGCCATCGCGGAAGCCGCCGCAACGGATGGCGATATCGCCGCCTTCTACCGCGCGAATGGCTACACCCCGATCTGGACCGGCGCGTCCGAGGCCGATACCGCCCGGCGCCGCGCCCTGATGCTGGCCATCGCCGAGGCGCCCGCGCATGGTTTGCCCAGCCCCCGCTACAAGGGCGAGGCGCTGATGGAGGCGATGCAAAAGGCGCGCACCCCCCGCGAGCTGGGTCTGCTGGAGGTGGAGCTGTCGCGCAGCCTGCTGCGGATCGCACGCGATCTGCATTCCGGCATCATCGTGCCATCAGAGGTGGATCGCGGCATCGTCCGCAAGGTCACCTATCAGGATCGCTTTTCGGTGCTGAATGCCTTCTCGACAAGCAATCCCTCGGAATTCTTCCGGGCGCTTGCCCCGGCCACGGCGGAATACAACCGGCTGATGAAGGAAAAGATGCGGCTGGAGCAGTTGATGGGGCTTGGCGGCTGGGGGCCAACGGTTCCTGCCAAGACGCTCAGGCCCGGCGATAGCGGGCCGGAGGTCATCGCACTGCGTAACCGGCTGGTCGCGATGGGCTATCTCGATCGCAGCGCCAGCCTGACCTATGATGGCGCGATCCAGGCCGCGGTGCAGACCTTTCAGGTCGATCACGGCCTGACCGCGGATGGTGTGGCCGGCGACAGCACCCTGTCCCAGCTGAATGTCCCCGTCGAAGACCGGCTGAAAGCCGTGATCGTCGCGATGGAACGCGAACGCTGGCTGGGTGCGGAACGCGGCAAGCGGCATATCCTGGTCAACCTGACCGATTTCCAGTCCAAGATCATCGACGATGACAAGGTGACATTCCAGACCCGTTCGGTGATCGGTGCGGTCGATCCGGCCAAGCGTACCCCGGAATTCTCGGATATGATGACCTATCTCGAGATCAATCCAGACTGGACCGTGCCCACCGGCATCATCCAGCGCGATTACCTGCCGGCGCTGCAACGCAACCCCAACGCATTGTCGCATCTGCAGGTGACGGACGCGCGCGGGCGGGTCATTCCGCGTGGCAACATCGATTTCTCGCGCTACACGGCGCGCACCTTTCCCTACAACCTGCGCCAGCCGCCCAGCCGGTCGAACGCACTGGGAACGGTCAAGTTCATGTTCCCCAACCCTTACGCGATCTATCTGCACGACACCCCGGACAAAACCCTGTTTTCCCGCGAAAGCCGGGCCTATTCCAACGGCTGCGTGCGCCTGAACGATCCGCATGATTTCGCCTATGCGCTGCTGGCGCGGCAGGAGGTCGATCCGAAGACCTTCTTCAACACGATCCTGGATTCGGGCAAGCAGACGCGCGTCAACCTGATCGACCCGGTGCCGGTGCACCTGATCTACCGCACCGCCTTCACCAATGCGAAGGGGCGCACCAACTTCCGCGCCGATGTTTACGGGCGTGACGCAAAGATATGGGACGCACTGGAACGGGCAGGGGTGGAACTGCGCGCGGTTCAGGGGTAAATCTGCCCCGTCAGAAACGGGGGGCAGCATGACCTACACGGTAAAGGAAATCGCGGCGGCCCTTGGGGCCGAAGCGTTCGGCGCGGTGGATCTGCACATTGCCGCCGTGGCCGAGCCGGGCATGGCCGGCCCCGATGATCTGGCGCTGGCCATGTCGCCGAAATATGCCGAGGACCTGCCAAAGGGCCAGGCAAGGGCCGCGATGCTCTGGGCCGGGGCCGACTGGCGGGCGATGGGGCTGCAGGCCGCCATCGTGGCGCCGCGCCCCCGCTATGCGCTGTCCGGCCTCAGCGCGATGATGGACAGGGGCGAAGACTTCGGCTCAGGCATCCACCCATCGGCGGTGATCGACCCCTCTGCCGTACTTGGCGACGGCGTGACTGTCGGCGCGCTGGCGGTCATCGGACCGCGCGCCACCATCGGCGCGGGCGCGGTGATCGGCCCGCAAAGCTATATCGGGGCCGATGTGACGCTTGGCGCGCATGGCTTTCTGCGCGAAGGCGTGCGCCTTGGCGCGCGCGTCACGATCGGCGACCGGTTCTTTGCCCATCCCGGCGCCATCGTCGGCGCTGACGGCTTTTCCTTCGTGACGCCCGAACCCTCCGGCGTCGAAAAGGCACGCGCCACCCTGGGTGACCAGGGCACGGTGGCCGCGCAATCCTGGGCACGCATCCATTCGTTGGGCAGTGTCACCATCGGCGACGATGTGGAACTGGGCGCCAACAGCTGCATCGACCGTGGCACGGTCCGCGACACCCGCATCGGTGACCGGGTCAAGTTCGACAACCTGGTGCATATCGGCCATAATGTCGTGATCGGCAACGATTGCCTGATCTGCGGGCAGGTCGGCATCGCGGGATCGACCCAGGTGGGCAACAATGTCGTGCTGGCCGGCCAGACCGGGGTCGGCGACAACCTGTTCATCGGTGACAACGTGATCACCGGAGGCGCGACCAAGGTGATGTCCAACGTGCCGGCGGGCCGGGTCATGCTGGGCTATCCGGCCGTGAAAATGGACAGCCATATCGAAAGCTACAAGGCGCTGCGCCGGCTGCCGCGCCTGTTCCGTGACGTCGCAGCGATCCAGAAAGCTGTTTTCAAGTCTGACAAGAGTGACTAAATCGGCAGCGCAAGACCAGACCGGCCCAGGGCCGGCCCAAAGTTGAAGGGCGTTCACATGAGCATTCAGGACAAGGTCATCGCCATCATCGCCGAACAGGCCGTGCTGGAGCCTTCGGATGTGACGGTTGACAGCACCCTCCAGGACCTGGGCATCGACAGCCTGGGCCTGGTTGAAAGCATCTTCGCGATCGAGGAAGCCTTCGACATCACGATCCCCTTCAACGCAAACGAGCCCGAGAAATCGGATTTCGACATCTCCTCGGTCGCGGCCATCATCGCCGGCATCGAAAAACTGGTGGCAGAGCGGGACAGCGCGTGAAGCGGGTCGTCATCACCGGCGCCGGCACGATCAACGCGCTGGGACATGATGTGCCGCAAACCCTGGCCGCCATGCGCGAGGGGCGCTGCGGTATCGGCCAGCTTGAGTTTCGCGATGTCGAACGCTTGTCGATCCAGATCGGCGGCCAGATCAAGGGGTTCGAGGCCGAGGGCCATTTCAACCGCCAGCAGATGACCCTTTACGACCGGTTCACCCAGTTCACCCTGATGGCCGCGCGCGAGGCATTGGGACAGGCCGGGCTGGAATTCACCGGCGATCTGGCCAATCGGGCCGGGGTGGTGCTGGGCACGGCCGGCGGTGGCGTCAGCACATGGGACGACAATTACCGCGCCGTCTATGAGGAAGGGAAAAACCGCGTTCACCCCTTCGTGGTGCCCAAGCTGATGATGAATGCGGCGGCCTCTCATGTGTCGATGGAATACAATCTGCGGGGGCCCAGCTTCACGGTGTCCACCGCCTGCGCCTCATCCAATCACGCCATGGCGCAGGCCTTCCAGATGGTGCGCGCCGGGATGAGCCCGGTGATGATCACGGGCGGATCGGAATCGATGCTGTGTTTTGGCGGGATCAAGGCCTGGGAAGGGCTGCGCGTCATGTCCAAGGATGCATGCCGTCCGTTTTCGGCCAATCGCAACGGCATGGTGCAGGGCGAGGGGGCGGGGATCTTCGTCTTCGAGGAATTCGAACATGCCCGCGCGCGCGGGGCCGACATCATGGCCGAAGTCGTGGGCTTTGCCATGTCATCGGACGCCGCCGATATCGTCATGCCGTCCAAGCAGGGGGCGGCGCGCGCCATATCCGGCGCACTGCGGGATGCCGGAATCCCGGCTGACAAGGTCGGCTATATCAACGCCCATGGCACGGGCACGGCCGCCAATGACAAAACCGAATGCGCCGCGGTGGCCGATGTGTTCGGACCCCATGCGGACCGTCTGATGATTTCGTCCACCAAGTCGATGCACGGGCATCTGATCGGCGCCACCGGGGCGGTGGAACTGCTGGCCTGCATCATGGCCCTGCGCGATGGCGTGATTGCCCCCACGATCGGATACGAGGAATTCGACCCCGAATGCGCGCTGGATGTCGTCCCGAACGAAGCGCGCGAGGCATCGGTCGAGGTTGCCCTGTCGAATGCCTTTGCCTTTGGTGGCCTGAACGCAGTGCTGGCGCTGCGCCGGATCTGAACATTCCCTCATGGAAATGGCCGCCCTTTTGCGGGGCGGCCATGTCGGACTTGCAACGCAAGGCAGGAAAAGGCGCCGCTCACTCGGTCGGCACGGTCACCTTGTCGAAACCTGCCGTGAAACCCGTCAGCGACAGCTTCACCTCGACCCGTTCATCCGGGGCGACAAAGGGCACCAGCGTCACGGTGGCCGATGCGCCGCGCTTGTACGAGGCGACATCCTCGGCCGTCAGACCGATCCGCGCGTAGCACCCCTGACGATCACAAACCGAAAACGGGTAGCGTCTGGGCTGCTCGCCCGCGACGGTGATGGTCAGCTGTGCGGTCAGCAACGTCTCCAGAGGCACGGCAACCAGCGCACCCGCCACCGCCTGCCCACCGGCTGGCAGCTTGAAGATCCGCATGTTGGACACCTGGTTGCCTTCGTCGTCCATCATGGTCTGGAACAGCTGGCAGGGCTCTTCGCCTTCTTCCAGCTTCAGGCATTCCAGCGACCAGTCGCCGGATACTTCACGAATATAGGGCTGGCCGACCTTGGGGCCGTCCTGCACGGTTTCGCCCATGGCCAGGCCCTGATCAGCCGGGGCGGCCGGTGTCTCAGCCGGTGTCTCAGCCGTGGTCTGGGCGAAGGCCGGGCTGACCAGCGCCAGCGCCGCGATAAGAGAAATTCCTGTCAAAACTCTGGGCATGTGATCCCGTCCTGTTCCTGAAAACCAAGTTGACGGGGCTGTAACATGCCCGGTCGCCATTGTCAGTGCGGATCTGAACCAAAATCCGGGCAAAGGGCCGACGGGGCGGAAACCTGCCAATCTTCATCCACATGAAGATCGCCGCACAACCCCCGGGTGCAGCATAGAAAAAGGGACCCAAAGGTCCCCTTTTCCGACTTTTTTGCTCCCTGTCGGACTGGCCGACTTAGTCATTGCCGTCACGCTAATTTGAATCCCATCGTCGGTCAACAGGCAAGCGATCACAATTCTGACTTGATCCGAAAAAAGGCCGCATCCGAAGATGCGGCCAGTCTGACAGGGAGGAAAAGCCCCAAACCGCAAGGAAAGCAGTGCGGGGCAGGTTTCACTATGGCAGAAGAAAGTTAAGAATGTATCTTCGTATCGAATTGCGCGCAGGCGCATGCAGGTAAGGCAACAGTGACAAGGGGCAGGGCATGGATGATGCTATTTTTCTGGGTGGCGGTGGCGATGGATATGCCGAAAAGCAATGGCTGCTGCTGCGCTATGCCAATCGGCACGGGCTGATCGCCGGGGCCACCGGCACCGGCAAGACAGTGACCCTGCAGATTCTGGCGGAAGGATTTTCCGCCGCAGGCGTGCCGGTCTTCATGTCGGACGTGAAGGGGGACCTGTCCGGTCTGTCGATGCCCGGCGACTCGGCAGGAAAGCTGCACCAGCCGTTCAGCGAACGCGCGGTCAAGATCGGTTTCGACGATTTCGGCTATGGCGCCTTTCCCGTCACCTTCTGGGACATGTTCGGCCAGCAGGGTCACCCCGTACGCACCACCGTGGCCGAGATGGGCCCCTTGCTGCTGAGCCGGCTTCTGGAACTGACCGAAGCGCAGGAAGGTATCCTGAACATCGCGTTCCGGCTGGCCGATGAACAGGGCATGGCCCTGTTGGATCTGAAGGATCTTCAGGCCTTTCTGGTCTGGCTGGGCGAAAACCGGAACGAGGTGTCGCTGCGCTACGGCAATATCGCGGTCGCCTCAGTGGGTGCGATCCAGCGCCGGCTTATGGTGCTGGAAAACCAGGGGGGCACGCATTTCTTCGGCGAGCCCGCGCTGGAACTGGCCGACCTGATGCGCTGCGACGCGGATGGGCGCGGCATGGTCAATATCCTGGCCGCCGACCGGCTGATGCAAAGCCCGCGCCTTTACGCGACCTTCCTGCTGTGGCTGCTGTCGGAACTGTTCGAAACCCTGCCCGAGGTGGGTGATCCGGACAAACCCAGGCTGGTCTTCTTCTTCGACGAGGCGCATCTGCTGTTCAACGATGCGCCCAAAGCGCTGGTCGAAAAGGTCGAACAGGTGGCGCGCCTGATCCGGTCCAAGGGCGTGGGCGTCTATTTCATCACCCAAAGCCCCGGCGACGTGCCTGACACGATCCTTGGCCAGTTGGGCAACCGGGTGCAACATGCGCTGCGCGCCTTCACCGGCAAGGACCAGCAGGAACTGCGCCGCGCCGCAATGACCTATCGGACCAATCCGCGTTTCGACACGGAACAGGCGATCCGCGAGGTCGGTGTGGGCGAGGCCGTCACATCGGTGCTTGAGAAAAAGGGCATTCCCGGCATGGTCGAACGGACCCTGATCCGTCCGCCATCCTCGCAGATCGGGCCTGTGACGGCGGCGCAGCGTGCGGCGCTGATCCGCACATCGGACCTGTTCGGCAAGTATGAAACGCCACTGGATCGCGATTCCGCCTATGAGGCGCTCAAGCGTATTGCCGAAGAGGCCGCGCGCGAGGCCGAAGCGGCCGCCGCCGCCGAAGCCCGCGCCGCCGAGGAAGAGCGCGAATTCAAGGCCGCGCGCCGCTATCAGGCCGATGAGCCCGCAAGCCGCGGTCGCGCCACCACATCCCGCAGCCGCAGCCGCGAGCCCGAAGGCTTTGGCGAGGCTTTGGGCAATGCGGTGATCAAGGAACTGAAGGGCACGACAGGGCGGCGCATCGTGCGCGGCATCCTGGGCAGCCTGTTCCGCGGGCGCTGATCCCTGCCACAGAACGCAAAAGGCCCGTGCGGATCGCTCCGCGCGGGCCTTTTGACTGCGGGTGACCCCGGTTACTTTTCGGGGATCAGACCCCGCGGGCTGAACCGCAGCACCAGCAGTAGGATCAGCCCCATGGTGAACAGCCGCATATGCGCGGCACTTTCCATCAGATGCGTCTTGAGCGCGCCATCCGCCATGCCCGATGTCAGCGTGCTCATCAGCCACAGGCCGATCGGTTCCACCTGCACCCACAGGAACCAGATCAGGAACCCGCCAAGCACCGAGCCGAAGTTGTTGCCCGAACCGCCGACGATCACCATCACCCAGACCAGGAAGGTGAAGCGCAGCGGCTGATAGGTGCCGGGCGTCAACTGCCCGTCCAGCGTGGTCATCATCGCCCCGGCGATGCCGCAGATGGCCGACCCCAGGATGAAAACCTGAAGATGGCGGCGGGTGACATCCTTGCCCATCGCTTCGGCCGCAACCTCGTTGTCGCGGATCGCGCGCATCATCCGGCCCCATGGCGACTTCAGCGCCTTTTGCGCCATCCACAGCAGGATGAACAGCACCACGGCGAACAGGGCCGCATATTCCAGCTTGACGTAGATGGTCGAGGCGGTCACCGCATCAAGACCGAAACCCGCGGCCCGTTCGACGAATTCCGGATCGCGCTGAAGATCCACTTCAAGCGGAACGGGGCGGGGCAGGCCGATCACGTTCTTGACCCCGCGCGCCAGCCAGTCCTCGTTCTTCATCACGGCGATGATGATCTCGGCGATACCCAGCGTCGCGATCGCCAGATAGTCCGAGCGCAGACCCAGGGCGGTCTTGCCGATCACCCAGGCGACACCCGCCGCCAGCAGACCGCCCACCGGCCAGGCCAGCAGGATCGGCAGGCCAAGACCGCCGATATTGCCGGTCGATGCGGGGTTGATCGCCTCGACAGCCGCCACGCCCGGATCGAAGACAGCCCGGAACAGAAAGAAACCGCCGATCAGGATCGCCAGCACCGCAAGGCTGCGTACCCGGCCCTTGGGCAGGCGCGCCCAGGCCAGCACGGCCGCCACGATCGTTGCAGCCCCCATCAGCAGCCCCAGCACGATGCCCAGGCCGCCCGCCGCCCATGCGCCTTCCGTGGGCGGCATGGCGATCAGCACCGTCGCAAGCCCGCCAAGGGCCACGAACCCCATGATGCCGACGTTGAAAAGCCCCGCAAACCCCCATTGCAGGTTGACCCCCAGCGCCATGATCGCGCTGATCAGCCCCATGTTCAGGATCAGCAGTGCCGTGTTCCAGCTTTGCATCAAGCCGGTAATCACGATCAGCAGGGCGACCAGGGCAAACAGGCCCGTGTTCTTGACCATGGCGTTCATACCGATTTCCCCTTGAACAGGCCCGTCGGGCGGAACAGCAGCACGACCAGCAGGATGATGAAGCTGACCGCGAATTTGTAGTCGGTGGACAGAAGCTGCACCAATCCGTCAGGCCCCATGCCGTCGGGCAGCACATAGACAATGACCTTTTTCCAGGCATAGGTGATCGTCACCTCGGAAAAGGCGATGACGAACCCGCCCGCGATCGCGCCGACCGGGCTGCCCAGGCCACCGACGATGGCGCTGGCGAAGATCGGCAGCAGCAGCTGGAAATAGGTGAAGGCCTTGAAGCTCTTGTCCAGACCGTAAAGCGTGCCTGCCACAGTGGCCAGCGCAGCCACGATCACCCAGGTCACCACCACCACGCGTTCGGGGTTGATCCCCGACAGCAGGGCCAGATCCTCGTTGTCGGAATAGGCGCGCATGGATTTGCCGGTCCGGGTCTTGTTCAGAAACCAGAACAGCAGCGCCACGACGACAATGGCGGTGATCACGGTGATGCCCGTAGATGTACGGATCGCAAGCCCTTCCTCAAGCCCCGTCAACTCGCGGAAGGTCCGCGCCGAGATGATGAAACGCTCGCCATCCGAAAAGTTGTGATCGTCCGGCCCGATGATGAAGCGCACGACGCCGTTCATGATGAACATGACACCCATCGACACGATCACCAGGATCACGGGCTTGGCTTTCTGCGCGCGGTAGAAGCGATAGACCGCGCGGTCCGTCAGCAGCACGAAGGCCGCACATCCCGCGATGCCGAAGGGCAGAGCCAGAAGCGCCGTGGGCAAGACCCCCAGGCTGATACCCCAGGCCTGGAACAGCCATGTCACCAGGATGGTGACCATGGTGCCAAAGGCCATCGTGTCACCATGGGCGAAGTTGGAAAACCGCAGGATGCCGTAGATCAGCGTCACGCCAAGCGCGCCAAGCGCCAGCTGACTGCCATAGGCAATGGCCGGGATGATGACGAAATTCGCCAGCGTGATGAATGCGTTGAGAAGATCCATGCCTCAGCCCCCCAGGAACGATCTGCGGACCTCGGGATCGGCCATCAGGGCCTTGCCGGTGTCGGTGAAGGCATTGCGCCCCTGCACAAGGACATAACCCTTGTCTGCGATCTCAAGGGCCTGGCGCGCGTTCTGTTCCACCATCAGGATCGGAATGCCGGTGCGCGCCACTTCGATGATGCGGTCGAACAATTCGTCCATGACGATGGGGCTGACGCCCGCCGTCGGTTCGTCCAGCATCAGCACCTTTGGCCGCGTCATCAACGCGCGGCCCACGGCGACCTGCTGGCGCTGACCGCCTGACAACTCGCCCGCCGGCTGGCGGCGCTTTTCCTTCAGAATGGGAAACAGGTCATAGACCTGGGCCATCGTGTCGCGGAAATCATCGGTGCGGATGAAGGCCCCCATCTCGAGGTTTTCCTCAACCGTCATCGAGGTGAAGATGTTATGCGTCTGCGGCACGAAGCCCATGCCCTTGACCACCCGGTCCTGCGGGGTCAGCGCGGTGATATCCTCGCCGTCCAGCAGGACCCGGCCCGAGCGCACGTCCAGCATCCCGAACACGGCCTTCATCGCGGTCGATTTGCCCGCGCCATTGGGGCCCACGATCACGGCGATCTCGCCGCGATCCACGGCGATGGTGCAGTCATGCAGGATGTCCGGCCCCTTGCCATAACCGCCGGTCATGCTGTCACCGATCAGAAAGGGCGTATCGGGTGCCGCGCTGACGGGCCCGCTTTTGCGGCGCAGCTCGGCGGTGCCCTGTCCGGCGGGATTGGTGATCGAGCGGTCCTTGTTGCCGCGATCATCCTGATAGGGGTTGCTGTTGCTCATGCGCCCACCTTGTCCTTGTTCTTCAGGCCGGTGCCCAGATAGGCCTCGATCACCTGCTCATTGGCCTTGATCTCGGCCAGGGTGCCCTGCGCCAGCACCTTGCCCTCGGCCATGCAGATCACCGGATCACACAGACGTCCGATGAAATCCATGTCATGTTCGATGACCACGAACGTATAGCCGCGCTCCTTGTTCAGCTGGATGATCGCATCGCCGATCGTGTTCAGCAGGGTGCGGTTCACGCCCGCGCCGACCTCGTCCAGGAACACGATCTTGGCATCCACCATCATGGTGCGCCCCAGTTCCAGAAGCTTTTTCTGCCCGCCGGAAATCTGGCTGGCCTTCTGTTCGGCCAGATGGCTGATGGTCAGGAATTCCAGAACCTCATCGGCCTTGGCGCGCAGGGCGCGCTCTTCGTCGGCGATGCGCTTGCGGCCGAACCATGTGTTCCACAGCGTCTCGCCCGACTGGTTGCCCGGCACCATCATCAGGTTCTCGCGGCAGGTCATGGAGCCGAATTCATGCGCGATCTGGAAGGTACGCAACAGTCCCTTGTGAAACAGGTCATGCGGGGCCAGCCCGGTGATGTCCTCGCCCAGCATGGTCACCTTGCCCGATGTCGGCTTCAGCACGCCCGCGATCACGTTGAACAGCGTGGTCTTTCCCGCGCCATTGGGACCAATCAGCCCGGTGATGGCACCCTGTGCAATCTCGAGCGAGGCACCATCGACGGCACGGAAACCGCCAAACGCCTTCACGACGTTGTCGACCTTGATCATACCTTTTCCCCCGGCACTGTTGTTTTTGCGTGCCTATATCTTATGCAAACGGCGCGGGGATTTCCCCCGCGCCGCAGGTTCTCATCGCGTCAGATCAACGGAAGTTGACAGTCTCGATCTTGCCGTCCTTGATCTCGATCTCGCGGTAGTTGCCCGCGGATTCACCGGGTCCGATCAGCTCGACAGCGGTCGCGCCGACATAGTCGATGTCGCCACCGGCCTTGATGATCTCGATCGCCTTGGCCAGCTCGCCGGGGAAGATCTGCTCGCCGGGGGCGTTCGCCATGTCCATGACGTGATCCTTGAAGTCGGCCGAAGCGGTCGAACCGGCCTTCTGCATGGCCAGCATGATCAGGGCGGCGGCGTCATAGCTTTCGGGTGCGAAAGCCGAGGTGCCGTCGAAACCGGCCGCAGTGGCCAGGCCCTGGAACATCTCGGCGCCGGCGCTGTCGGTGCCGGGATACTGGCCGAAGGATCCTGTCAGACCCGAGCCGATATCGTCGACCAGCTGCTGACCCACCATGCCGTCGGGCAGCACGAAGGTGTCGAAGGCGCCGGAATCAAGGCTGGCCTGGATGATGCCCTTGCCGCCCTGGTCGGTATAGCCTGCAACAACCAGAACATCGCCACCGGCCGATGCCAGCGCCGCGACTTCGGCAGAATAGTCAGCCTTGCCGTCTTCGTGGCTGGCATTGATGGTCACGGTGCCGCCCGCCGCGGTGAAGGCCGCAGCGAAAGCGTCGGCCAGACCCTTGCCGTAGTCGTTGTTGGTGTAGGTCAGCGCAACCGACTTGATGCCGCGATCCATGATCACTTCGGTCATCACGACGCCCTGACGCGCATCCGACGGTGCGGTGCGGAAGAACAGGCCGTCATCTTCGGCGGTCGACAGGCCCGGCGAGGTCGCCGAGGGAGAGATCATCACGACACCATTGGGGCGCGCGACGTTCTGCAGGATCGCGCCGGTCACACCCGAGCAATCCGCACCCATGATCGCGTTCACGTTCTCCGAGGTGATCAGACGCTCTGCGGCGGCCGTGGCCGCACCGGCATCGATACAGGTCGAGTCGCCGCGTACGGCTGTGACCGTGGCGCCGTCCAGCAGCGTGCCGGCCGCATTGACCTCGGCGATGGCCAGCTCTGCGCCGGCAGCCATGTTCGGCGTGATCGATTCAAGCGGCCCGGTGAAACCCAGGATGATGCCGATCTTGATCTCTTGTGCCGATGCGGCACCTGCCAGAAGGGCGGATGCGGCCGTGGCCAAAAGCAGTTTTTTCATTTTTTTCTCCCATGTTGGAACCAAACTCCAGCGCGCAGATTATTTGCTCTTTGATCAAAAGAAAAGCGCAATACGGCAGCCCTGTTCACGCGAATGCGACTTTTCGTGCCGCTGCGGGGCGCTATCCTGCCCGGTGTGTGGCGTGGGTACGGTCGCGCGGGCAACAGGCCCGGGCACCGCAGAAAACCGGGAGATGCAGCATGAGAGCCAGGCCAGAATTCGTGGCATGTGTCATCGCGATCGCCGCGGCATTCGCCGCCCCCGGCGCGGTACGGGCGCTGGAAAGCCAAGGGCGAGCGCTGAACGTCGCGGTCATGGCGGACGGGTTTGAAACCCCCTGGTCGATCGGCTTTCTGCCGGATGGCAGCACCCTTGTGACGGAACGCGAGGGGCGGCTGTGGCACCTGCCGCCCCAGGGCCGGCGCCAGCAGATCAGCGGGCTGCCCGCGATCCGCGCGAACGGGCAGGGCGGTCTGCTGGATGTGCTGGTGCCCCGTGATTTCGCCGAAAGTAGCGAGATCCTGTTCAGTTTTGCCAAGCCCCAGGGGCGCGCCGAGGGTACGGCGCTGGCGATCGGCCGCTTGTCGCGCGACCGCACGCAGTTGCAGAACCTGCGTATCCTGTTCGAAATGGCGCCCGGTTCGTCAGGCCCGCGTCATTTCGGCGGCCGCCTTGTGGAAGGGCGCGACGGCACGATTTTCCTGACCATCGGGGATCGCGGCGATGACGACGCCGCACAGGACCTGTCGCGCCATAACGGCAAGATCATCCGCATCAATCGTGACGGATCGATTCCCGCCGACAATCCTTTCGTGAACCAGCCCGGCGCACAGCCCGAAATCTGGTCATGGGGGCATCGCAACCCGCAGGGCGCGATGCTGGATGCACAGGGGCAACTGTGGGTCAACGAACATGGCGCGCGCGGCGGGGACGAGGTGAACCGCGTGCAGCGCGGTGCGAACTACGGCTGGCCCGTCATTTCCTACGGGCGGCATTATTCCGGTCTGAAAATAGGCGAGGGCAAGGCCAAACCCGGCATGGAACAACCCGTGATGTACTGGGACCCGTCCATCGCCCCCTCGGGCATGGCGGCGCTGAACGGCAGCCTGTGGCCCGACCGGAACGGCGCGCTTCAGGATGGCGACGTTCTGGTGGGCTCGCTCAAGTTCGATTACATCGCGCGGCTGTCCGGCAATCCCCTGCGCGAGATCGACCAGATAAAAGGCCCCGAAACCGAACGTGTCCGCGACATCCGGCAGGCACCGGACGGGTCGGTCTGGTTCATCAACGAGACGCGCGGCACGCTCTATCGCATCGCGCCCTGATGCGGTGGTCAGACGGCGGTGATCAGACGGCGGTGATCAGATCGAAAGCCGCGTGGCATGGCTGCCGCGCTCGCGATAGGGCGTGGTGTCGTAATGCGCGCGGTAACATTTCGAGAAATGCGAGGGCGAGGCAAAGCCGCAGGCCAGCGCCACGTTGATGACGCTCATGTCGGTCTGCATCAGCAGGTTGCGCGCCTTCTGCAAGCGCAGTTCCATGTAATAGCGCTTGGGGCTGCGGGCCAGGTAACGGCGGAACAACCGTTCCAGCTGTCGCGTGGACATGCCCACATCGCGCGCCAGGATCGACGGGCTGATCGGTTCTTCGATATGGCTTTCCATCATCTGGATCACGCGGCTGAGCTTGGGGTGGCGCACCCCGATTCGCGTGGGCACCGACAGGCGCTGCGTGTCCTGATCGGTTCGAATCGAGGAATAGATGAACTGATCCGCAACAAGATTGGCGACATCCTCGCCATGATCATTCGCGATCAGCTTCAGCATCAGGTCGATCGACGAGGTGCCGCCCGCCGTGCTGAAACGATTTCCGTCGATCACGAAAACCGACTTGGTCAGTTCGACCTCCTCGAACTCCTCGGCGAAACTGTCCTGGTTCTCCCAATGGATCGTGGCGCGCTTGCCGTCCAGCAACCCCGCCTTGGCCAGCGCATAGCTGGCCGTGCACAGCCCGCCCAGAAGCATGCCCTTGCGCGCCTCGCGGCGCAGCCAGGAAATCACCTTCTTGGTTGTGGATTTCTGCACATCGACGCCGCCGCAGACCACAACGACATCATCGCGCGTCAGCTCGATCAGGTCGCCGTCCAGCTGGAATTCGGTTCCGGCCGAACACCGCATCCGCGTGCCGCCTTCGCCGACCAGCATCCAGGTATAGGCGGTGCGTTCCAGCATCCGGTTGGCGATACGCAGGCTTTCCAACGCCGAGGCGAAACTGAGAAGCGTGAAATTGTCCAGCAATACAAAGACGAAACGTCGCGGAGCCGTCGCGACAGCAGGGTCTTTGGCCACTTGGCGGGGCGAAGGCATCAAGAACGCTCCATGATCGTTGCCGTTCAATTGATCAGGTTTACGGAGCATCATCAAGGGTCACCGCAGCATTCAGCCGCGCATTTGCGCCGGAATACGACCCTTTCACGTCGCCAAACATCTGACGCGCAGAAATCGGTTGTGGCATGCACCCGGCAGCTTTTGTATAGAAGCGACACATAAAGACTTTCGCGGAGAGACAGACATGACCGAGTGGCAGAAAACCGATTGGCGCAACCGCCCCCGGGTTCAGATGCCCGACTATACCGACGCGGCGGCCCTTGCCGCCGTCGAGGCGCAGCTGTCCAAGTATCCGCCGCTGGTGTTTGCGGGTGAGGCGCGCAAGCTGAAAGCCGCATTGGGCGAAGCCGCGCGCGGCGAGGCGTTCCTGCTGCAGGGCGGCGATTGCGCCGAAAGCTTCGATCAATTCAGCGCCAATGCGATCCGCGACACCTTCAAGGTGATGTTGCAGATGGCGATGGTGCTGACCTATGGCGCCAAGGTTCCGGTCGTGAAGGTCGGTCGCATGGCGGGCCAGTTCGCCAAGCCGCGCTCGGCCCCGACCGAGGTGATCGACGGTGTCGAACTGCCGTCCTATCGCGGCGACATCATCAACGATCTGGCCGCCACGCCAGAGGCGCGACAGCCCGATCCGCAGCGCATGTTGCAGGCCTATCTGCAGGCCGCCGCCACGCTGAACCTGCTGCGTGCGTTCTCGACCGGCGGCTATGCGGATGTGCACCAGGTCCATAGCTGGACATTGGGTTTCACCGAAGGCGAGAAGGCCGCGAAATACCGCGACATGGCGAACCGTATCAGCGATACGCTGGATTTCATCAAGGCGGCCGGCATCGACAGCAAGATGGCGCATACGCTGCAGACGGTCGATTTCTACACCAGCCACGAGGCCTTGCTGCTGGAATACGAAGAGGCGCTGACCCGGCTTGATACCACCTCGGGCAAGTGGCTGGCGGGCTCGGGTCACATGATCTGGATCGGCGACCGCACCCGGCAGCCCGATGGCGCGCATGTGGAATACTGCCGTGGTGTGCTGAACCCGATCGGGTTGAAATGCGGCCCCTCCATGACCTCGGAAGACCTGAAGGTTCTGATGGCCAAGCTGAACCCGAAGAACGAAGCGGGCCGCCTGACCCTGATCGCACGTTTCGGGGCGGGCAAGGTCGGCGAACATCTGCCCCGCCTGATCAAGACGGTCCGCGACGAGGGGGCCAACGTGCTGTGGGTCTGCGATCCGATGCATGGCAACACGATCAAATCGTCCAGCGGCTACAAGACGCGGCCCTTCGATGCCGTGCTGCGCGAAGTGCGTGAATTCTTCGCGGTGCACAAGGCCGAAGGCACCATCCCGGGCGGTGTCCATTTCGAGATGACAGGCCAGGATGTGACCGAATGCACCGGCGGCCTGCGCGCGGTCAGCGACGAGGATCTGTCGGACCGCTACCACACCGCCTGCGATCCGCGCCTGAACGCCAGCCAGTCGCTTGAACTGGCCTTCCTCGTGGCCGAGGAACTGTCCAGCCTGCGCGCGGAACGCCAGGCCCAGGCAGCTGTCTGATCCGCGCACAGGGACCAGACCGCAATGAGACCATGAAACGGCAGGCCATCGGCCTGCCGTTTTGATGTGCCGCATCCGCAGGCTGAAAGGCGCGCGGCGTGACGTCAACTGTCCGCCAGCTCTGTGTCAGCTGTCCGTCTTGATCAACCGCAGATGATCGAACCGGCGTTGCGGGTTCGCATCGAAGCGGGCAGGCGGCTCGGCCAGGCCGGGCTGTGACGCCAGGGTCGTCTTGTCCGACGGCTTGACCACGCGGCCCCGCCATTCGGGCGCGGCATCCCGCGGGAAGATCTGCGTCAGCCGCCGGGCGGTGATCGCAAATCGACGTGGCGCGCGCCCGATACTTCCCTGGCTGTCCAGACATCCAAGGATCTGGGTGATCTGGCCAAAGCCGTCCGTCATCGGCAACAGCAGCAATCGTGCCTCAAGCACCGGCCTTCCGATCCCCGTCTCGGCCAGCAAAGACAAGGTGGCGACGGTCGGCGTGGTGCAAACCTGTTCCAGCGTAGCCGCAAGGTCGGTCCGTGCCTCGGGCAGGAAAAACGCGCTGAGCGGCATGCCACGAACCTCCATGCCCTGCAGATCGCCCAGATGTCCGCCCGCGATCCTGAGCCGCCCGACACCCGGCGCCACCTGTTCCAGGATGAACGCATATTCCAGCGCCCGCTCGATCCCGCGCGGATCGACTTCGGACCGGTCGGGCACCAGCCGTGCGCCGCGCAAGGCGTGCCAATAGGCTTCGACCTGGGCGATATGGGGAAACCGCGTTTCGGTGCGGTGGCTGTTCATCGCGATCACGTTGCTCTTGTTGCCTGGTCCTGGTGCGGTGGCGTCGTTACGCATGTAGGTATATCCTGTCCGGCACATGCCGGCCTCGGTTGACCCGGAGTGCACCACTGCGGACTGAATGCCCGGCACGCGTCATGCCTGACACCGTGGTGCACCTGGGAAGGTTACTGTTGTCTTAACATGCCACGAATTTCCATAAATCGGATGCGTTTTCGCAACATGTGGTTAACCCCGCGAAGCCCGCAACGGGGACCGCTTCTTGCGGCGCGCGCCGCGGGCCCAAGCGCTGCACCGCGGCCGGCGCAGGCCCTCACGTGCTTGCTGTTCGGGGCTGGAACGGCTAGGGGATCGACCGGATTACCGCAGACGCACACCGGGGAGATACCAGCGTGATAGAGTCGATGACCGGATTTGCCACCGCCAAGGGCGCGGCACTCGGGGCCACCTGGACCTGGGATCTGCGCAGCGTCAACGGCAAGGGGCTGGACCTGCGCCTGCGGGTGCCGGACTGGATCGACGGGCTGGAAGCACGGCTGCGCGCCCGCGTGACCGCCGCCATCGGGCGTGGCAATGTCACGCTGAACCTGCGGCTGGCACGCGACGAGGGCCAGGCCGAACTGGCGGTCAATCCCGCAGGGCTGAACGCGGTGATCGCGGCCATGGCCCTGGTCGAGGCCGAAGCGATGGAGGCCGGCCTGTCGCTGGCCCCCGCCACCGCCGCCGACATCCTGAACCTGCGCGGCGTGCTGGAGGTTCGCAGCCTTGATGCCCAGACCGCACCGCTGCTTGAGGCGCTGATCGCCGATTTCGACCATGTGCTGGCCGATTTCCTGACCATGCGCCGCACGGAAGGGCGCGCCTTGCAGACCGTGATCACGGCGCAATTGGCGCAGATCACCACGCTTGTCGATCAGATCGCCGCCGCGACCGAGGCGCGTGCCGACGAAATGGCCCAAACCCTGCGCGCCAACCTTGCCCGCGTGCTGGACAACGGCGCGGGCGCCGATCCGCAGCGCATCGCACAGGAACTGGCGCTGATCGCCGTCAAGGCCGATGTCACCGAAGAGGTCGACCGCCTGCGGGCCCATGTCACGGCGGCGCAGGATCTGCTGCAAGCGCCTGAACCTGTCGGCCGCAAGCTGGATTTCCTGATGCAGGAATTCAACCGCGAGGCCAATACGCTGTGTTCGAAATCGCAGCACAAGGCATTGACGCGGATCGGCCTGGACCTGAAAACCGTGATCGACCAGATGCGCGAGCAGGTCCAGAACATCCAGTAAGGCTGCGGCAGGGGAAGGCACGACGATGGAACAAAGACGCGGGCTTCTGATCATCCTGTCCTCGCCTTCGGGCGCGGGCAAGTCCACGCTGGCGCGGCGCCTGCGCGACTGGGACCCGTCGATCCGCTTTTCGGTATCGGCGACAACGCGCCCCCCGCGCCCCGGCGAGGAACACGGCCGCGAATATTTTTTCCACAGCCGCGCCGAATTCGAACAGATGGTCGCGCGTGACGAGATGCTGGAACATGCCGAGGTCTTCGGGAATTTCTACGGCAGTCCCAAGGGACCCGTCGCCGCCGCGATCGAGGCAGGACAGGACGTGCTGTTCGATATCGACTGGCAGGGTGGGCAGCAGGTCCGCAACTCGAGCCTGGGCAAACATGTGCTGTCGATCTTCATCCTGCCGCCCTCGATCCCCGAACTGGAACGCCGCCTGCGCTCGCGCGGGCAGGACAGCGACGAGGTGATCGACACCCGCATGACCAAGTCGCGCGACGAGATCAGCCATTGGCCGGAATATGATTTCGTGCTGGTCAATGACGATCTGGACGCCACGTTCGAACGTCTCAAGACCATCGTCAGCGCCGAACGGCTGCGCCTGTCGCAGCAACCCGGGCTTGTCGATACCGTTCGCCGTCTCAACAAGGAATTCGAGGACCGCACATGACGCTTTACACCCTTGACGGAAAAACCCCGCAACTGCCCGCTGATGGCGATTGCTGGATCGCCCCCGATGCCAATGTGATCGGTAACGTCGTGCTGGAAAGCGGCGCCTCGGTCTGGTTCGGCGCGACGCTGCGGGGTGACAACGAGGTGATCCACATCGGCGCGGGCAGCAATGTGCAGGAAAACACGGTGATGCATACCGACATGGGGTATCCGCTGGTCATCGGGCAGAATTGCACGATCGGGCACAAGGCGATGCTGCATGGCTGCACCATCGGCGACAACAGCCTGATCGGCATGGGTGCAACTGTGCTGAACGGCGCGAAGATCGGCAGGAACTGCCTGATCGGGGCAGGGGCCCTGATCACCGAGGGCAAGGAGATCCCGGACGGATCGCTGGTGATGGGCGCGCCGGGTAAGGTGGTGCGCCAGCTGGACGCGGCCGCGATCGAGGGGCTGCGCCGCTCGGCGACGGGCTACCAGGCCAATATGCGCCGCTTCGCCAAGGGTCTGGCGCCGCTCTGATGGCCGCTGCCGGATGCCTCCGGCGGGGATATTTCAGGCAAGAAGAAACCGCAATGGCGACCGCCACGGCAGCGCTTGCCGCTGGCTGTCGCCTGTGCCACTTCTGTGCCACCAACAAGAGAGACACCCCATGAAGAATTCCAAAGGATCCCTGATCCGCCCCGTTCCCCTGCCTGACAGCATCAGCCGCCCGGTGGTCACCCCGCTGAGCCCATCGGTCGTCTATGCGTCCGACACGCCCGACGATCTTGACGCGCAATACGAGGGCCGCACCTCGGGCTATACCTATGCGCGCGAGGGCCATCCCAATGCCGATGTGCTGGCGCGACGGATTGATCTGCTGGAAGGCGGGACAGGCGGTATCGTCACATCCTCGGGCATGTCGGCCGTCACGGCGGTGATGATGGGCCTGCTGAAGGCGGGCGATCACGTGCTGGGGGGCGATCAGCTTTATGGCCGCTCGCTGCGGCTGATGAAGCAGGATCTGCCGCGCCTGGGGATCGCGACCAGCCTGGCCGATCCCACCGATGTGGCCGCGATGGAGGCCGCGCTGCGCCCCGAGACGCGGATGATCCTGGTCGAAGTCGTGTCGAACCCGACGCTGCGCGTGGCCGATATCGAGGGCCTTGCCAGTCTGTGCAAGGCCCGCGGCATCCTGCTGGCGGTGGACAACACCTTTACCACGCCGCGCGCCTATCGCCCCTTCGATGCCGGCGCCGATATCGTGATCCATTCGGTGACCAAACTGCTGGCGGGCCATTCGGATGTGACGCTGGGCTATGCCTGCGCCGCCGATCCGGTGCTGCAGAAGGCGATCTATGACTTTGCCGTGACGACGGGCCTGACCGCCAGCCCCTTTGACTGCTGGCTGGCGGAGCGGGGGCTGGCGACGTTCAACCTGCGCTTCGACCGGGCCGAGGCCAATGCGGTGGCGCTGGCCGATCACCTGGCGACGCTGCCGGGCGTCAAGCGCGTGCTTTACCCGATGCGCGCCGATCACCCCGATCAGGCCCGCGCCAAGGCGCTTCTGGGCGCGCGCGGCTGCAACATGGTCAGCTTCGAGCTGGAGGGCGGGCGCAAGGCCGCCAACGCCTTTACCCGCGCCGCCGATGGCCTGGCCTTTGCACCGACCCTGGGCGATGTGGGCACGACCCTGTCGCACCCGGCAAGTTCATCGCATCGCGCCCTTGCCCCCGCCGAACGCGAGGCCCTTGGCATGAGCGAAGGCTTTTTCCGCGTCTCGGTCGGGTTGGAGGAAGAAGCCCCCCTGCTGGAGGTGTTCACCCGCGCGGTCGCCGCTGCCCGCGGCGCCGCCTGAACGGGGCGCGCCGATGCCCGAGGCCACGATCAGGTCCATCCTGGACGCCGTGCCCTTGCCCGCTATCTTCGTCGGCAAGGATGACCGGATCGCGGGGCTGAACCGGCAAGCCGAGGCGCTGCTGGGCCCGGTCGAGGCGCGCCCCTTCATTACCGCCATCCGCCAGCCCGCCGTGCTGGACGCAGTCGAGACCTGCCGCAGCCAGCGCAAACCCGGCACCGCGCGCTATCTGGCCAAGCAGGGCGACCAGGATGTGATCTACACCGCGCATTGCGCCATGGTCGAGGCGGGTCCGGCGAGCGGGGTGCTGATCAGCTTCGAGGATGTCACTGACCGCCAGCAGATCGGCCAGATGCGGCGCGATTTCGTGGCCAATGTCAGCCACGAGCTGCGCACCCCCCTGACCGCGCTGATGGGGTTCATCGAAACCCTGCAAGGGCCGGCCCGCGATGATCCGGCGGCGCGCGACCGGTTCCTGGCCATCATGGAGACAGAGGCGCAGCGGATGAACAGGCTGGTGCGCGATCTGCTGTCCCTGAGCCAGGTCGAGGAGATGGAGCGCGTGCGCCCGGACACACGGCTTGATCTTGTCGAACTGCTGGCCTCGGTCCTGCACAGCCTGACACCGCTGGCCGAAAAGGCCGGGGGCAAGCTGCAATCGCGTTTCGACGCAGGGCCGCTTTTCGTGGAAGGCGATGCCGATCAGCTGCGCCAGGTTTTCGGCAACCTTGTGGAGAACGCGATCAAATACGGCGGACGCCCGCCCGAGGTATTGCTGCGGCTCAGCGTGATCGAACGCGATCCGGTGATGCGCGGGCCCGCGCTTTGCGCCGAGGTGATCGACAACGGCCCCGGGATCGACCCTGTGCATATCCCGCGCCTGACCGAACGCTTTTACCGGGTGGACAGCCACCGGTCACGCGAAATGGGGGGCACCGGGTTGGGCCTGGCCATCGTCAAGCATATCGTGAACCGGCACCGCGGGCGGCTGAAGATCGAAAGCATCCCCGGACAGGGCAGCCGGTTCACCGTCATTCTGCCCCGCGTGCTTTGATGCGGCGGAGGGGGGCGTTGCCCCCCATAATCCTGCGGATCATTCCCCCCAGGATATTTGGGGCAAGAAGACACCGCAAGGCGATCAGCGCGGCAGGCTGTCTTCCTCGCCGGTCTGGGTGGCCAGCCAGTCGCGAAACAGACCCAGCGCGCTGTCTTGCGACTTGCTGCGCGGCCAGACCAGATAATAATTCCCCCGCGTAGGCGTCGGCCCGCCATAGGCCGGCACGAGGCGTCCGGCGGCAAGGTCCGGCTCTGCCAGGTAGTCCGGCAACAGAGCGACCCCCAGCCCATGCAGCGCGGCCTGGGTGATCGTGGCGAACTGATCATAGACCGTGCCCTGCGGCGGCTCTGCGGTCACGCCATGGGCGGTGAACCAGTCCCCCCAGGCACTGGGGCGCGTTTCGATATGCAAGAGCGGCAGGGCGCGCAGATCGGCCGCCTGGCGCAGGGGGCGCCGCATGGCCAGTTCGGGGGTGCAGACGGCGACCACGCTTTCGGACCTGAGCAGCATGTGATCGGTGCCAGGCCAGTCCGCATTGCCGTAATGGATCGCCGCATCGAAGGCCTGGGTTGCGAAATTGAACGGCGCAAGCCGGGTTGCCATGTTGATCGTCACCTCGGGATGAAGCCGCGCGAAATCCGCAAGCCGCGGCACCAGCCAGCGCATGCCGAAGGTGGGCAATATCGCCAGATCCAGCGATCCGCCGCGCGGTTGCACACGCAGGCGCAGCGACGCCTGGGCGATCTGCTGCAGCGCTTCGCGCACTTCGGCCACATAGGCGCGGGCAGGGGGCGTCAACGCCATCCGGCGGCCTTCGCGCAGTATCAGCGGCACACCCATCTGCGCCTCGAGGGTCTGCAACTGCCGGCTGACCGCGCTTTGCGTCAGCGACAACTCCTCGGCCACGGCGGTGGCGCTGCCAAGCCGGTCGAGCGCCTCGAGCGCGCGAAGCGAGGCAATGGAGGGAAGAAAGCGGCGCGGTGCGATCATCTATGCGATTTACTCATGCTTTGATGCGAAACTATCGTTTCAACCCCATCTGATTATGCTGTAACCTGCATTTGGACAAGACTGGCGCGCGCCAAAAACTCATGACTGGCATGATCAACCCGCCGCGCGTCGCATATCTTCAGGAGGATCCCATGAACGAGATGAGCAGCCCCGCACCGAAATTGCGCGCCAAGGATGCACCCGACCTGGGGCAGTTCGACTGGGCCGACCCGTTCCGCCTGGATGAGCAACTGACCGAGGAAGAGCGGATGATGCGCGACAGCGCCCGTGCCTATGCACAGGAAAAACTGCAGCCGCGCGTCCTCAAGGCCTTTGCCGAAGAACATACCGATCCCGAGATTTTCCGCGAGATGGGCGAAATGGGCCTTCTGGGCGTCACCACGCCCGAGGAATACGGCGGTCTGGGGGCGGGCTATGTGTCCTACGGTCTGATCGCGCGTGAGGTAGAGCGGGTCGATTCTGGCTACCGGTCGATGATGTCGGTCCAGTCCAGCCTGGTGATGTATCCGATCTATGCCTATGGCTCGGAAGAGCAGCGCCGGAAATACCTGCCCAAGCTGTCCAGCGGCGAATGGATCGGCTGCTTCGGCCTGACCGAACCCGATGCCGGGTCTGACCCCGCCGGCATGAAGACCCGTGCGGTGAAGACCGCCGATGGATACGTCCTGACCGGGTCGAAGATGTGGATCTCGAACGCGCCGATCGCGGATGTCTTCGTAGTCTGGGCCAAATCCGAGGCCCATGGCGGCAAGATCCGCGGCTTTGTGCTGGAAAAGGGCATGAAGGGTCTGAGCGCGCCCAAGATCGGCAACAAGATGTCCTTGCGCGCCTCGATCACCGGCGAAATCGTGATGGATAATGTGGCCGTGGGCGAGGACGCGCTGCTGCCGCATGTGGAAGGTCTGAAAGGGCCGTTCGGCTGTCTGAACCGCGCGCGCTATGGAATCAGCTGGGGTGTATTGGGGGCCGCCGAATTCTGCTGGCACGCTGCACGCCAATACGGTCTGGACCGGCACCAGTTCAAGCGTCCGCTGGCGCAGACGCAGCTGTTCCAGAAGAAGCTGGCCGATATGCAGACCGAGATCGCACTGGGGCTGCAAGGCAGCCTTCAGGTCGGCCGCTTGATGGATGCGGCCAAGGCCGCGCCCGAGATGATCAGCATTGTCAAGCGCAACAACTGCGGCAAAGCCCTTGATATTGCACGCATGTCCCGCGACATGCACGGCGGCAACGGCATCAGCCTGGAGTTCGGCGTGATCCGGCACATGGTCAACCTCGAGACGGTCAATACCTATGAAGGGGCCCATGACGTGCATGCGCTGATCCTGGGTCGTGCACAGACGGGCTTGCAGGCGTTCTTCTGATCGGATCAGATAGGCACAGGACATAAACGGCGCGCTTTGCCAAAGGGCAGGCGCGCCGTTAACTGTTGTACGGTGCAGAGCAAGCGGAGGACCCATGGACGCGGACCGGAATCTGTGGCGCGACAGCGCGCAGGAAACCTTTGACGCCGCTGCGTTCACAGGGGATGCATCCGTGGATCTGTGCATTCTGGGCGGGGGGTTCACCGGCTGTTCCGCCGCATTGCAGGCCGCGCAGGAGGGGGCGTCGGTCCTGCTGCTGGAGGCCGAGACCATCGGCCATGGCGGGTCGGGGCGCAATGTCGGGCTGGTCAATGCCGGGCTTTGGCTGCCACCGCGGGATGTCTGCGCGGCACTGGGGCAGGCGCAGGGGGACAGGCTGAACGCCGCCCTTGCGGCTGCGCCCGCGCAGGTGTTCACGCTGATCGACACCCATGCCATCGCTTGCGAACCAATCCGCGAAGGCACCCTGCATTGCGCGCATTCCACCAATGGTTTCAAAGACTTGCAGGCCAGATTTGAACAACAGTCGGCGCTGGGTGCGCCGGTCACGCTGCTGGATGCCGACGCCGCGCGTCGCCGCACCGGCAGCAACATGGTGCATGGCGCATTGCATGACGCGCGCGCAGGCACGATCCAGCCATTGGCCTATGCACGCGGGCTTGCGCGCGCGGCAGCGCAGCATGGCGCGCGGATCCACGCGCACAGCCCGGTGATATCCTTGGCGCACAACGGTTCAGACTGGATCGTGAACACGTCGCAAGGCATTGTAAAGTCGAAACTAATCCTGATTGCAACCAATGCCTACCACAAACCCGTCAAGGGCGCACAGGTTCCATCCACGACACCTGTGCATTATTTCCAACTGGCCACGGCGCCCCTGGGTCATAACCAGGCGGCGCAGGTTCTGCCGGGCGGCGAGGGGTGCTGGGACACCGGAACCGTGATGACATCCTTCCGCAAGGATCAGGCCGGGCGGTTGATCCTGGGCGCCATGGGCAAGCCTGATGCCCTGGGGCTGCACGCGGCCTGGGCGCGCCGGATGCTGGCGCGGCTGTTTCCGCAGGTGGGCGATGCGCCGTTCGAACATTTCTGGTCTGGCCGGATCTCGATGACGTCCGACCATATTCCCAAGGTGATGCGGATGGGCGGGCCGGGATATGCGATCTTCGGTTATTCGGGGCGCGGTATCGGTCCGGGCACGGTGATCGGCGCGGCGGCTGCAAAGGCGCTGCTGTCTGGTGATGAGACCCATCTGCCGCTTGATCCCGTGGATGGGTATGACGAGGCATTCACCGCCATCAAGGGCCAGTTCTACGAGATGGCAGCACGGATCGCCCATGCCGGCGGGGGGCGCCTGGGCTGAAAAGGGATGTCATGCGCCATGCATACCACCCGATCCATAAGTCGTATAATCAGTATTATGTTAAGTAAGCGCCGGCGAGACATTCATTCCCGCGATCCGGTCCGCCACTGTAAAAATAAAAGTTTTCCTCACTTTTACAGCACCTTGCATGACGCAGCTCACGACTATCAGATGCTGTTTGCCGATCCTGGGACACAGGGCGCGCTTGAGCCTCTCGACATCCCTGCCGCGGCGCGGCTATCAATGACGGCGCAACATTCTTATCCCGAGGCCTCATGACTTCCTTGCTGATCCTGAACGGTCCGAACCTGAACCTTCTGGGGACACGCCAGCCCGAGGTTTACGGCCGCACCACCCTGGCGGATGTCCGCGCGATTTGCGAGGCTGAGGCGCGCGATCACGGCATGACGATTGCCTTTGAACAGTCGAACCACGAAGGCGCGCTGATCGACCTGATCCATGCCGCGCGCGGCACACATGCCGGAATCGTGCTGAACGCAGGCGCTTATACGCATACATCCGTGGCGCTGATGGATGCGATCTCGTCCGCGTCGGTGCCACTGGTCGAGGTACATCTGTCCAACATCCACGCCAGAGAGGCGTTTCGCCACAGGTCATTCATCGCGCCTGTCGCGCTGGGTCAGATCTGCGGCTTTGGCGCGACGGGCTATGCGCTGGCGATACGCGCCCTGGCGGCCCATCTGGCGCATGAACCTGGTGATACCGACGGATGACGCTGAACCTCTATCTTGAGGCGCTCACGAATGCCGGGAGCCTGGAAGAGCTCTGGGATATGCATTGCCGCAAGATGGAAGACTACGGGTTTGACCGGTTGCTTTATGCCTTCACGCGATACCGCATGGGCGCGTCGCTGGGCGATCCCGACGATTTCGTGATCCTGACCAACCATCCCACCAGCTATGTGGAAACCTTCATCGCGGATGGCCATTACATGCATGGCCCGATGGTGCGTTGGGCCCTGGACAATGAAGGCGCCTGCAACTGGCGGGTCGTCTCGGATATGGTGAACAGCGGAAATCTGACCCCCGCCGAAGCGCGCGTGGTCCAGTTCAACCAGTCTCACCAGGTGCTGGCCGGCTATACGATCGGTTTCAAATCGGTCTCGGCGCGGTCAAAGGGCGGCATTGCGCTGACTGCGCGGCCGGATCTGACACAGGATCAGGTCGATGATATCTGGACGCGGCACGGGCAGGATGTGCTGGTGATGAACAACGTTGCCCATCTGAAGATCCTCACCCTGCCCTATACAAGGCCCGGACGCCGCCTGACACGCCGCCAGCGTGAGGCGCTTGGCTGGGTCGGCGATGGCAAGACCACGCAGGATATTGCCGTTCTGATGGGTCTGACACCCGCAACAGTTGAGAAACATCTGCGTCTGGCGCGCGAAGCCCTGAATGTCGAGACAACGGCACAGGCGGTTCTGAAGGCAGCGCTTCAGAACCAGATGTTCGTGATGGATGCCTGAAACAAGCTTTGCACGCTGCGGAAATGGCTTTTTTACAAGAGCTTACAACGTGACGCCCCACTGACGCCACGGGCCTTGAACAGCCCGTGACCTGCCCGTTCAGGTCAACCTCATTTCAAAAGGTAGGGAAAACCTTACTTCCTTAACGTAAGGTTACTTTGCATGTTAAGATTGTTCCGTGAGTGGTGGCTTTTGCCAGGGAACATCGGGACGCAACCCTGCCATTTCAGGGCGCTGCGTCTTGTCCGGTTTTCCGGAAAGTCGGCCTGCTGGTGTATTGTTCCGCTGGCAGGTCGACATTTTGCCAAGCTGCTTGGCGCCCTGCCCCAGCCCACCTGCCCCAGTCGAACGGCCCCGGTCCAACAGCCCCGGTGCCCGTCAACCGGGCCTTCAAAAAGAAAAGACGGCGCCAACCCTGGGGTGGCACCGTCAGTTCTGCAATCAGAGCGGATTTTCACCCGCCCCGTGATGGGTCTGATCAGGCGCGGCCGACCTTGGCCACTTCCGCGGCAAAGTCTTCCTTTTCGACCACGATGCCTTCGCCAACTTCCAGGCGCAGGAAACCGGTGATCTCAACGCCGGCTTCCTTGGCGGCAGCCTCGACGGTCAGGTCGGGGTTCACGACGAAGGCCTGACCCAGCAGGGTCACCTCGGCCATGAATTTCTGCATCCGGCCAACGATCATCTTCTCGATCACCGCTTCGGGCTTGCCCGATTCGCGCGCGATCTCCATCTGGACGTTCTTTTCCTTTTCGACCACGGCAGGATCCAGGTCTGCCTGGCTCAGCGAAGCGGGGTTGGCCGCGGCGATATGCATCGCGACCTGACGTCCGAAGGCGTCGTTGCCGCCCTTCATCGCGACCAGAACGCCGATCTTGCCCATGCCGTCGGCTGCCGCGTTGTGTACATAGGACACGACAGTCTCACCTTCGAGCACGGCCATGCGGCGCAGCGACATGTTCTCGCCGATGGTGGCGATCTTCTCGGTCAGGATCTCTTCGACGGTCTTGCCGTTGATCTTGGCCGCTTTCAGCTCCTCGACCGAGTTCGCGCCCATCGCGGCTTGCGCGAAGCTTGCGACCATGGCCTGGAAATCGGCGTTCTTGCCAACGAAATCGGTTTCCGAGTTCACTTCGATGGCAACGCCGCGCCCGCCCTGGACCTGAACGGCCACCAGGCCTTCGGCCGCGGTGCGGTCGGATTTCTTGGCGGCTTTGGCCAGACCCTTGGTGCGCAGCCAGTCGATTGCCGCCTCCATGTCACCATTGGTTTCGGTCAACGCTTTCTTCGCGTCCATCATGCCCGCGCCCGTACGGTCGCGCAGGTCTTTTACCAGTGCAGCTGTGATCGCCATCGCTCGGCTCTCCTCGGATGAATTGAATGAATCTGCGGGCGGTCATGCCGCCCGCTTGTATCAGTGTCGTGACAGGCTCACGCCTCGCCGGTGGTCTCGGCCAGAAGTTCCTCGACAGGCGTTTCCTCCAGCGCGCCAAGATCGACGCCGGCGGCGCCCATCTGTGCGGTCATGCCGTCCAGGGCGGCGCGGCTGACCAGGTCGCAATAAAGTGCGATGGCGCGGGCTGCGTCGTCATTGCCGGGGATGATGTAATCCACACCATCGGGCGAGCAGTTGGTATCGACCACGGCCACGACCGGGATGCCCAGCTTGTTGGCTTCGGCGATCGCCAGCTGTTCTTTTTTCACGTCGATGACGAACAGAAGATCCGGCACGCCGCCCATTTCACGGATACCGCCAAGGCTGGCCTGCAGCTTGGCCTGCTCACGCTCCATGCCCAGACGCTCTTTCTTGGTCAGGCCCTCGGCGCCACCAGCCATCTGCTCGTCGATCGACTTCAGACGGTTGATCGACTGCGACACGGTCTGCCAGTTGGTCAGCGTGCCGCCCAGCCAGCGGTGGTTCATGTAGAACTGGGCGCATTTCTCGGCGGCTTCAGCCACGGGCGCGGCTGCCTGACGCTTGGTGCCGACAAACAGGATGCGGCCGTTCTTTGCGACGGTGTCGCGGATGACCTTCAGCGCCTGGTCCAGCATCGGGACGGTCTGGGTCAGATCCATGATGTGAATGCCGTTACGCGCGCCGTAGATATACGGACCCATGCGGGGGTTCCAACGCTGCGTCTGGTGGCCAAAGTGTACGCCTGCTTCAAGCAATTGGCGCAAAGTGAACTCGGGAAGAGCCATTATCCTATCCTTCTTTCCGGTTTTCGCCTCGGCGGGGGTGTGAGAGCGGATGCTCCAACCGGCGGACATATGGGGATTTCTCCCCCATAGGCCCACCCCGCCTGCGGGGTTGAGTGGCGCGCGTATAGACGGGTTGCGCCCCATGTGCAAGGGGCAAGGGCAAGGCAGATTGTCCAAGGGCGGGGGGCCAGCCCCCCGTCGCCTGCGGCGATCCCCCCGGGATATTTCGGGCAAGAAGAAAACGGCCCGACTTGAACCGATGCCCGGTTCGGGGCAGACAGGCATCAAGGGAGGCGCCATGGCCGGGGATCATGACATTCTGTGCATCGGATCGGTCCTGTGGGACGTGATCGGTCGCGCGCCAAGCCATATGCGGCAGGGGGCGGATGTGCCCGGCCGCATCACGCGGCTGCCGGGCGGCGTCGCCATGAACATCGCCATGGCACTGGCGCGCTTCGGCCTGCGGCCCGCACTGCTGAGCGCCGTGGGGCGCGATCCCGAGGGCGACGATCTGATCCGCAACTGCATGGCCCTGGGCGTGGGCACGGCGCATCTTTACCGCTCCGAGGATCTGCCCACCGATCGCTACATGGCCATCGAGGGCGCGAATGGCCTGATTGCCGCCATCGCCGATGCCCACAGCCTTGAGGCGGCCGGGGCGCGGATCCTGCGACCGCTGACCGATGGGCCGCTGGGCGACAGCACACATCCCTATGCCGGCTGCATCGCGCTGGACGGCAATCTGACCCTGGCGCTGCTGAACGAGATCGCGACCCATCCCGCCTTTGCCCGGGCCGATTTGCGCGTGGCGCCGGCCAGCCCCGGCAAGGCCGAACGGTTGCTGCCTTTCCTGACCCATGGGCGCGCGGTGCTTTACGTGAACCTTGAGGAGGCGTCGATCCTGTGCCAGCAAAGCTTCGACAGCGCCGCGCAGGCCGCGCAGGGCCTGGTTGCACGGGGCGCGATGCGCGCGCTGGTGACCGACGGGGGCCGCCCGGCCGCCGATGCCGGGCCGCAAGGCGTGATCACCCTGCCCTGTCGCCAGGTGCTTGTGACCCGCGTGACCGGGGCCGGTGACACCTTCATGGCGGCCCATATCGCCGCCGAACTGGCAGGTCAGCCCCCCGCAGCCGCGCTGGCCCACGCCCTTGATGCTGCGGCGACCTATGTGTCCGGAGAAATCCCTTCATGATGCTGTATACCCATTCCCCCGAAGTTGCCGCCGCCCTGGATGCCGGCCGCGCGGTCGTGGCGCTTGAAAGCACGATCATCACCCATGGCATGCCCTGGCCTCGCAATCTGGACACCGCGCGTCAGGTCGAACAGGCCGTGCGCGATGCAGGCGCCGTGCCTGCCACCATCGCCGTGCTGGAAGGCCAGCTGCATATCGGCCTGACCGATGCAGCGCTTGAGCAGCTGGCCCGGTCCAAGGCCGTGGCCAAGCTCAGCCGCGCCGATATGGCCGTCTGCATGGCCGAAGGCCGCACCGGCGCCACCACGGTTGCCGCCACCATGATCGCCGCAGCACTGGCCGGGATCGAGGTCTTTGCCACGGGAGGGATCGGCGGGGTGCACAAGGGCGCCGAGACAAGCTTTGACATCTCGGCGGATTTGCAGGAACTGGCCGCCACCCGCGTCAGCGTGATCGCGGCCGGCGCCAAGGCCATCCTTGACCTTCCCAAGACGCTGGAAGTGCTGGAAACCCTTGGTGTGCCGGTCATCGCCTATGGGCAGGATGCGCTGCCCGCCTTCTGGTCCCGCGATTCCGGTCTGAAGGCGCCGCTCAGGATGGACAGCCCCGACCAGATCGCCAGGGCGCACCGGATGCGCGCGCGTCTTGATCTGCCCGGCGGGCAACTGATCGCGAACCCGATTCCGCTGGACGCCGAGATCCCCCTGGGGGATCTGGCGCCGATCATCGCCCAGGCCACCGCCGATGCAGACGCATTGGGGATCAGCGGCAAGGCCGTCACGCCCTTTCTGTTGCAGCGCATCTTCGACCTGACCGGCGGCGCCTCGCTTGAGGCGAATATCGCGCTGGTGCTGAACAATGCCCGGCTGGGCGCGGCCGTCGCTGTGGCGCTGACTGCCCTGAAAACCGCCCCCACCCACCCGTGAGACAGGCGCAAACGCGCTTGCCCATTGTGGCAGGACCGGCAAGCGCCTAGATAGACAAGGCATATCGCAGCCGGATCCATTCCATGAACACGCCTTTCGATCCCGAACAGCCCCCAGCCCCGCGCCGGACCGGACCACTCTCGGGGCTGCGCTCCAGTTTCCTGACGGGGATTGTCGTGATCGCCCCGGTCGGCCTGACGATCTGGTTCATCTGGTCCCTGATGGGGTTCGTCGACAGCGTGGTGCTGCCGCTGGTGCCGGACCGGTTCAACCCCGGTCAATATATCGGTATCAACCTGCGCGGATTGGGCGTGATCATCTTTTTGATCTTCACCATCGTCGTGGGCTGGATCGCCAAGGGGCTGATCGGCCGGTCGCTGATCCGCTTTGGCGAGTCGCTCGTGCACCGGATGCCGGTGGTGCGGTCGATCTATTCAGGCGTGAAGCAGATCGCCGAGACCGTCTTTGCCCAATCCGAACGCAGCTTCGAAAAGGCCTGCCTTGTCGAATACCCGCGCAAGGGGATCTGGGCCATCGGCTTCATCTCGACCGAAGCCAAGGGCGAGATCGCCGAGCGCCCGGCCACTGCCGGCGCCCTGATGAGCGTGTTTCTTCCCACCACGCCGAACCCGACATCGGGCTTTCTGCTTTATGTGCCGCGCGAGGATGTGATCATCCTGGACATGACCGTTGAGGATGCCGCCAAGCTGGTGATCTCGGCCGGGCTTGTCTATCCCAATCCCAAGGATCCCAGCCGCCCCGCCAAGGCCGCCTGAAACGCAGCGCGGCCCGCGCCCGGTCAGCCCAGCATATGCGCCAGATCCACGGTGCCGCGCTGGTTGATGTCATCCTTGTGTGCCGCAAGAAACCCATCCGCCGCCGCGCGCCCCGCCGCCTTGAGCCGGGCCAGCAGCAGCGGATTGGGCAGGATCTTGGTGGCAACGGAAAGATCGTTCATCAGCGGATCATCCGCCACCATATGCACCAGCACATCTTTCATGCTGCCCGGTGACAGCGCCCGCTGATCCAGCAGCCGCTTGACGAAGGCGATGGCGCGCAATTCGCGCAGAAGCGAGGCGTTGAAGCTGATCTCGTTGATGCGGTTCTGGATCTGCTGGGGGCTGCGTGGCAGCGCGTCGCGCAGGATCGGGTTGATGTTCACGATCAGGATATCCGAGGGCAAATCCGGCGCGAACAGGGGGAAAAGCGCGGGATTCCCGCTATAGCCGCCGTCCCAATAGGCCTCGATCTGCCCGGTCTCGGGATCCTCGATCTCGACCGCCTGGAACAGGGTCGGCAGGCAGGCCGAGGCCAGGATCGCCCCGGTGCTGATCTGGTCCCCGGTGAAGACCCGGATCTTGCCGCTGCGTACATTCGTCGCCCCCACGAACAGACGCGGCCCCTCCAGCGCGCAGACGGTATCGTAATCGAAAGCCTCGACGATAGCGGACAGCGGATTGCTGTAGAACGGTCCCAGCGCATAGGGCGAGGTCAGCCGCGAGACCGTATCGGCCATCCCGTAGGCGACCGAACTTTCCAGCGCCGCACTGACCGCGGCCGTGGCCGGCGACATTTCAGTCAGCCAGCGGCTGATTGGGGTTTCCTGCAATGCGCCCATCCGTGACCAGAGCCAGTCGAGGTTTTCGCGCGCACCGTCCCGCCCGCCCTTGAGCCAGCCCGCCTTGAACGCCGCCCCGTTCAGCGCACCGGCCGAGGTGCCGGAAATGGCGGCAATCTCGATCTCGTCCTCGTCAAGAAAACGATCCAGAACGCCCCAGGTGAAAGCCCCATGCGCGCCCCCGCCCTGCAGGGCCATGTTGATGCGTTTGACAGTCATGCAGCACCTTTCGCGTCACGAGGAACAGATCCCGGGAAGGGGGCCAGCCCCCATCGCCTGCGGCGATTCCCCCGGGATATTTCCGGCAAGAAGAAACCGGTCAGAGCGCGGTCCAGCCGCCATCCACGCTGATCGTCGTTCCCGTGATCTGGGCCGCCGCATCCGAGCACAGGAACACGGTGGTGCCGCCCAACTGTTCGACGGTCGCGAATTCGCGCGAGGGCTGCCGTTCGAGCATGACCTTCTTGATCACCTCCTCACGGCCCATGTCGTATTTCTTCATCGTGTCGGGGATCTGCGCCTCGACCAGCGGCGTCAGCACGTAGCCGGGGCAGATCGCGTTACAGGTAATCCCCTGCCCCGCGGTTTCCAGCGCGGTGGTCTTGGACAGGCCGACAACGCCGTGCTTTGCCGCGATATAGGCCGATTTGTAGGGGCTGGCGGTCAGACCATGGGCCGAGGCGATATTGACGATCCGGCCCCAACCTGCCTTGCGCATCAGCGGCAGCGCCGCCGCGGTGGTGTGAAAGGCCGATGTCAGGTTGATCGCGATGATCGCATCCCATTTCTCGGTCGGGAATTCATCGATCGGGCAGACATGCTGGATGCCTGCGTTGTTCACCAGGATATCGCAGGCGCCCGCCGTCTGGATCAGGGCGCGGCACTGGTCGCCCTTGGACATGTCGGCCTGGATATAGCGGGCGGTAACGCCGAATTCGGTGGCGATCTGGCGCGCCAGGGCATGATCCTCGTCCCGGTCGGTGAAGGAGTTCAGGACGACATCCGCCCCTGCCCTTGCCAGTTCGCGCGCAATGCCCAATCCGATACCGGAGTTCGATCCGGTGATGATGGCGGTTTTTCCCTTCAGCGACATGCGCCTCTCCTTCTGGTCATGGTGTCGTGATCGAACGACTTTGCAGATGCAGCATAGCATGACGCCGCCGCGAATGACGAGGGAGCGCAGAGGGGACGCGAGGCGAAGACTGGGAAAACCTGCAAGGCGCCGGGGCGCGAAGGCAAAGGCCGTGGCCAAAAAAAAACGCCGGCACGAGGCCGGCGTCAAGTTATTGAGGCAGGTTTCATACAGGCAAGAAACCTATCGAGCAGTAAGGACTTTATAAGCAATCCTTTGCAGGCTTCCAAGCTAAAAGTTTGAAAAGACGGGAAACGAGCGCTACGCTGCATGGCAACAATAGATGGCCAGAGCAGGATCGTCATCATCATGAGATGTGTTTCATTCCGCCGCGCAGTCCGGGGCGCTGCCGTCTGCTGCCTTTTATTGCAGGGCTTCATTCAGCCATTGCAGGCCGAGTCCACAGCCCTCCATGGCATAGCTATGTACGGCGCGCCTGCCCTTCCACCCGATTTTGTGTCCCTGCCCTATGCTGACCCGACAGCCCCCAAGGGCGGACGCCTGGTCGAGGGGGCCACGGGCGGATTTGATTCGCTCAATCCCTTCATCCTGAAGGGCACGGCGCCCTGGCAATTGCGCTTCCTGGCCTATGAGACCCTCATGGCGCGAAATTGGGACGAGCCGTTCTCTCTTTACGGTCTGCTGGCCGAATCGGTCCGGGTCGCCGAGGACCGATCCTGGGTCGAATTCACCCTGCGGCCCGAGGCGCGATTCTCGGATGGCAGCCCGGTTACGGTCGAGGATGTCATCTGGTCCTTCGAGACGCTGGGCACGGTCGGACATCCGCGCTACCTGGGTTTTGCCAATCAGACCGACAGCATCACCCAGACCGGACCGCGCAGCCTGCGGATCGCATTCACCACCGCCGACCGGGAACTGGCCCTGATCGCGGGGCTGCGCCCGATCCTGAAGAAGGCGCAATGGGAGGGGCGCGATTTCACCGCCTCCACCATCAACGACATCCCGATCGGATCGGCGCCCTATGTGGTGGACGACTACGAACAGGGACGCTTTGTCACCCTGCGGCGCAATCCCGATTACTGGGGCCGCGATCTGCCCATCCGGCGCGGCACCAACAACCTGGACGAGATCCGCATCGAATATTACGGCGACACCTCGGTCATGTTCGAGGCCTTCAAGGCGGGTGCGGTCACGGTCTGGCGCGAAACCAATGCCGAGGATTGGGAAACCCGCTTCGTTTTCGACGCGGTGCGCCGTGGCGATGTCATCCTGTCGGAGATCGCCCATGAGCGGCCCACCGGCATGACCGGTTTCGTGCTGAATGCCGCCCGCCCGCACCTGTCCGATTGGCGGGTCCGCGAGGCGCTTCTGCTGGCCTTCAACTTTCCCTATATCAACGGCACGGTGACCGGCGGGCGGCAACCGCGCATCACCTCGTACTTCTCGAATTCGGAACTGGGCCTGCGGCCTGGCCCCGCTACGGGCCCTGTGCGCGACCTGCTGGCGCCCTTCGCGGCCAGCCTGCCGCCCGGTGCGCTGGAAGGGATCAGCCTGCCGCAGGGTGACGCCTCGGAACGCAATCGCACCGACCTGCGCCGCGCCGCAGCCCTGCTGGACGAGGCCGGATGGCGGGTGCAGGACGGACGCCTTGTGGACACCAGGGGCGCGCCCTTCGTGCTGGACGTGCTGCTGCGACAGGGTGACCGCGCCAACCTGGCCGTGATCGAGATCTACGCCGGCGCCTTGCAGCGGCTGGGCATCACGGCCCGGATCCGCCCTGTCGACAACGCCCAATATGCCGAGGCCGAGGCCGCGCAAGACTTTGACATGATGCCGTTTCGCCGCGACCTGTCACTGAGCCCCGGCAACGAACAGCGCCTTTACTGGGGGTCCGCAGGGGCAGGCACACCCGGCACCCGCAACGTGATGGGGATGCGCGATCCGGCTGCGGATGCGATGATCGACCAGATGCTGACCACCGACAGCCGCGAGGCCTTCATTGCCGCGACCCGCGCGCTGGACCGTGTGCTGATGGCCGGGCGCTACGTGATTCCGGTCTGGACAACGAATGTTGACCGGATTGCCCATGCGAGACAGTTGAAATTTCCCGAAAACACGCCGATTTATGGCGACCGGATCGGGTGGATGCCCGATGTCTGGTGGTATGAGGAGCGAGCGGAATGAAGAAACTTGCAGTGATTGCCCTGGGTCTGGGCTGCCTGGCGATGCTGGCTGGATGCGCCACGGTCGACGGGATCGGACAGGACATCTCGGGCGGGGCGCGCACGGTGCGGGGCTGGCTCTGATTCCGGATCGGCTTTGGGCAGACCGGGCCCGCTACTGGTCACACAAGTGACGTGACCTACAGGATCGTCGCATCCTCGGGGCTGACCGAGACCACGTTATGCCCCATCGTGCCGTCGTAATAGGCGCTGTCGCCGCGCCGCATTTCGACGGGCTCGTAGAATTCGGTATAGAGCCGGATCACGCCGGTCAGCACATAGAGAAACTCCTCGCCGTCATGGCGCACCCAGCCGTCGAACTCTTCCATCCGGCGGGCGCGGACACGCGCGCGATAGGGCAGCATCTGCTTGCGAGTCAGCCCTTCGGCCAGCAACTCATGCTCATAGGTCGTGGTGGCATGTCGGGCGCCTTCGCCCACGCGGGTGACAACCCGCCGCCCCGTCACCTGCCCCGGCGCGGGCGGCGTGAAAAGCTGCGGCACCGAGATGTCCAGACCCGTCGCCAGCTTCTTGAGGGCCTCGTAGGTCGGCGACATCTGACCGTTCTCGATCTTTGACAGGGTGGATCGCGCCAGCCCTGCCTGCCGGGCCGCCTGTTCCAGCGTCAGGCCCAGATCCTTGCGCAGACCGCGCACGCGCTGGCCCAGATCCAGCGGTGCGGCCACGGCCGCGCCACCATCGGCGCGGGCGATGCGGATCAGGGACCGGGGATCATGCTCGCTCATGCGCGGCGGTATAGGGCGGCGGTGTTTGGCTTGCAACTGCCGCGGCGCGGGCCTAGCACTTGCACATGCTTGCGATATTCGATCATGGCGATCCCGCCCCCTGCCCCCGTCCCTTCAACATGGCCGCGCATGTGTTGCGCCATGCCGATGATCTGCCGGAAAAAGTAGCGTTGTCGGTCATCTCGGCGGATGGTGCGGATGACTGGACCTATGCCCGCCTTGCGGCAGCGGTGCGCGGCACGGGCGCGGGGCTTCTTGCGGCAGGCTTCACGCCCGGCGACATCCTGCTGATGCGGCTGGGCAATACGGTGGATTTCCCGCTGGCCTACCTGGGCGCGATCGCCGTGGGGCTGGTGCCGGTGCCCACCTCATCGCAGCTGACGGCGGTGGAAGTGGCCAAGATGGTGGCGCAGCTGTCACCGGCGGGCATCCTGCGCGATCCGCGCGTCGCCTGTCCCGATGATACGGGCCTGCCCGTCATCGACACCGCCGCCCTGGCCGCGATGCGCGACCTGCCCCCGGCCGATGACGCCATGGGCGACCCGGATCGTCTGGCCTATATCATCTATACCTCCGGCACATCCGGCGTGCCCCGCGCGGTGATGCATGCCCATCGCGCGATCTGGGCCAGGCGGATGATGCATCAGGGCTGGTATGGGCTGACCGCCGCAGACCGGTTGCTGCATGCCGGGGCCTTCAACTGGACCTATACGCTGGGGACCGGGCTGATGGACCCGTGGTCCGTGGGGGCCACCGCGCTGATCCCGGCGGAAGGGGTCGCGATCGAGGCACTGCCGCAGCTTTTGGCCGATCACCGTGCAACGATCTTTGCCGCGGCGCCGGGCGTTTATCGCAAGATCCTGGGCCATCACGCGCGGATGAGCCTGCCAGCCCTGCGTCACGGTCTTGCCGCCGGGGAAAAACTGTCGGACCGGGTGCGCCGGCACTGGGCTGACGCGACCGGCACCCCGATCTTCGAGGCTTACGGCATGTCGGAATGTTCCACCTTCATTTCGGGCAGCCCCGATCATCCGGCAACACCCGGCGCGCTGGGCCGGCCGCAGGACGGACGACGCGTGGCGATCCTTGGCGCGGATGGCCCGGTGGGCCTGGGCGAGGAAGGCACGATTGCCGTGGCCCGCAGCGATCCCGGCCTGATGCTGGGCTATCTGGGCGCACCCGAGGACACCGCCGCGAAGATGCAGGGCGACTGGTTCCTGACCGGCGATCAGGGGATGATGGATGCAGAGGGGCAGATCACCTATCTGGGCCGCGCCGATGACATGATGAATGCAGGCGGCTACCGCGTCTCACCGCTGGAGGTCGAGGCGGCGCTGCTGGCCCATCCCGCGATCCGCGAGGTCGGCGTCACCGATATCGAGGTCAGGCATGACGCCCGCATCATAGCCGCCTTCTACGTGGGCGATCCGGCGGATGAGGCCGAATTGAAAGCCTTTGCCGAAGAACGCCTTGCCCGCTACAAACAACCGCGGGTATACATCCGCCTTGATGCGCTGCCCTCCGGGGCCAATGGCAAGATCCTGCGCCGCGCCCTGAAACCGTTATATGAGGCCCGCCATGGTCAAGCTTGATATCCTTTCCGATCCCATCTGCCCCTGGTGCCTGATCGGAAAGGCCCAACTGGAACGCGCGCTGGAGGCCCGGCCCAACCATCCTTTCGTGATCGAATGGCATCCCTTCCAGCTGAACCCCGACATGCCGCCCGAAGGCATGGACCGGCGCGCCTATCTGGAAGAGAAATTCGGCGGCAAGGACCGCGCCGTGCAGATCTATGCACGGATCGCGCAGAACGCCGAAGCCGCCGGGATCGCCATCAATTTCGAAGGGATCACCCGCACGCCCAATACGCTTGACGCGCACCGCCTGATCCATTGGGCCGGGATCGAGGGGGCGCAGCATGCTGTCGTGACCGCCCTCATGCGCGCCTATTTCCAGCAAGGCCGCGACATCGGCGACCGTGACGTGCTGGCCGATATTGCCGACAGCGCCGGGCTGGACGCGGCCGTGATCCGCAAGCTGCTGGACAGCCCCGCCGACCGGGACGAGATCAGCGCCCGCGACCAGGCCGCGCGCGACATGGGCGTGAACGCGGTGCCCACCTTCATCGTTGCCGGCAAACATGCCGTGCCGGGCGCGCAACCGACCGAGGTCTGGCTGAAAGTGATCGACGAGATCATGGCCCAATCCCCCGATGACGACGATGGTGCGGACTGACACCTGCATGGTCTCTCCTCGTACCAGTGACCGGCCCGGTTCGGGCCTGAAAAGGGCGCCCTCGCGCGCGGAATTCATCGCTCTGATCGCGATGCTTTTCGCCATCATCGCCTTTTCCATAGATGCGATGCTTCCGGCACTGCCGCAGATCGGCGCGGAACTCAGCCCGGCTGATCCGAACCGCGCGCAGCTGATCGTGATCGCTTTCGTGCTGGGGATGGGCGGGGCCACCCTGTTTGCCGGCCCGATGTCCGATGCGCTGGGGCGCAAACCCATGATCATCGGCGGAACCGCGCTTTATATCCTGGGCGCGGCGCTGGCCTGGGCCGCGCCTTCGCTGGAATGGCTGCTGCTGGGGCGGGTCATCCAGGGCGTGGGCGCGGCAGGCCCGCGGGTTGTGGGCATGGCCATCGTGCGCGACCTTTACAGCGGGCGCGACATGGCGCGCATCCTGTCGTTCGTGATGATGGTCTTCATGCTGGTCCCCGCCATCGCGCCGCTTGTCGGCAGCGGGATCATTGCCGCCGCGGGCTGGCGCGCGCTGTTCGGGGCTTTCGTGCTTTTCGCCGGGATCGCAACCCTCTGGCTGGCCCTGCGCCTGCCGGAAACCCTGCCCCGCGATGCCCGCCGCCCGATGCGCCTGCAGATCATCGCCGCGGCGACGCGCGAGGTTCTGACCCATCCGGTGGTCCGCCTGTCGATCATGGCGCAGACCATGGGCTATGTGCTGCTGTTCACCTCGATCAGCCTGATCCAGCCGGTCTTCGATCAGGTCTTTCAGCGCGCGGATCAGTTTCCGCTGTGGTTCGCGGGCATGGCCCTGATCTCGGGCAGCGCGTCGATCCTGAATGCCGCGCTGGTCATGCGGCTGGGCATGCAGCGCCTGGCGGGCTTTGCCTTCGGCATGCAGATCCTGTTGTCGGGGGGCATCACGGCCTGCTGGCTGGCGGGGCTGCGGGGCGACGCGATGTTCGCCATCTACCTGATCTGGCAATGCACGGTCCTGTTCCAGTCCGGCCTGACCGTGGGCAACCTCAATGCCATCGCGATGGAACCGATGGCCCATATCGCGGGCACGGCGGCCAGCGTGATCGGCGCCATCGCCACCATCTGCGGCGCGCTGATCGCGGCCCCGATCGCGCTGAGCTTCAACGCCACCCTGCTGCCGATGACCCTGGGCGTGGGCGGCGCCTCGGTGGTGGCCTTCGTGCTGCTGTGGCGCCTGCTTCGCATCGACAGGCGGACCCGGCGCATGGGACAGGCGGAAATGTTCAAATAATATCTGTATACAGTCGCATACCGTCTTTGCAGAAGCCCTGCTTTACGCTATGACCCGGCGCGAGAGCCGATTCACCAGAACAAGGGGATTTCCCACATGACCAAGATCAAGGTAGCCAACCCTGTCGTCGAACTCGACGGCGACGAGATGACCCGCATCATCTGGGATTTCATCAAGACGAAGCTTATCCTGCCCTACCTGGACATCGACCTGAAATATTACGACCTGGGCATCGAAGAGCGTGACCGCACCGATGACCAGATCACCGTGGACGCCGCCCATGCGATCAAGAAATACGGCGTCGGCGTCAAATGCGCGACCATCACGCCGGACGAGCAGCGGGTCGAGGAATTCGGCCTCAAGCAGATGTGGCGCAGCCCCAACGGCACGATCCGCAACATCCTGGGCGGCGTGATCTTCCGCGAGCCGATCATCTGCCAGAACGTGCCGCGCCTTGTGCCGGGCTGGACCCAGCCCATCGTGGTGGGCCGTCACGCCTTTGGCGATCAGTACCGCGCGACCGACTTCCGCTTTCCGGGCGCAGGCAAGCTGACGATCAAGTTCGTGGGCGAGGATGGCACCGTGATCGAACGCGAAGTGTTCGACGCCCCCGGCGCCGGTGTCGCCATGGCGATGTACAACCTGGACCAGTCGATCATCGACTTCGCGCGCGCGTCCATGAACTATGGCCTGGTCAAGGGCTGGCCGGTGTACCTGTCCACCAAGAACACGATCCTGAAAGCCTATGACGGCCGCTTCAAGGACCTGTTCCAGCAGGTGTTTGACGAGGAATTCGCGGACAAGTTCAAGGCCGCGGGCATCACCTATGAGCACCGCCTGATCGACGACATGGTGGCCTCGGCTATGAAATGGTCGGGCGGCTATGTCTGGGCCTGCAAGAACTACGACGGCGATGTGCAGTCGGATACCGTGGCGCAGGGCTTCGGCTCGCTGGGCCTGATGACATCCGTGCTGATGACCCCCGATGGACAGACGGTCGAGGCGGAAGCCGCCCACGGCACCGTGACGCGCCACTACCGCCAGCACCAGCAGGGCAAGGAAACCTCGACCAACTCGATCGCGTCGATCTTTGCCTGGACCGGTGGCCTGAAGCACCGCGCGAAACTGGACGGCAACGCCGAACTCGCGCGCTTCGCCGAAACGCTGGAGAAGGTGACGGTGCAGACGGTCGAGGACGGTTTCATGACCAAGGACCTCGCCCTGCTGGTCGGCCCCGACCAGAAATGGCTGAGCACCATCGGCTATCTGGAGAAGGTGGACGAGTATCTGAACAAGGCGCTGGCTGGCTGATTATCTCGGCTGAGGCTGTAGTTGGAGGGGGTCGCCGTTGGGCGGCCCCTTTTGCGTTTTGGGGAGCAACGCATAAAGAAAGCGAGAAAAAATGCTACAAACATTGATAATTGGTGTATTTGTTGACTGCGAGAGACGCGCGTGTAGGTTAGAGATTTGCTCCGTTACGTAATCAGGAAGTGTTTCTATGACAGAAGTAAAGCCTTTTGCCTTCGTTCTTATGCCATTTAGCCGAGATTTTGACGATATTTATCAATATGGGATAAAGCAGGTCTGCTCCGAAATAGGAATAATTGCGGAGCGAGTTGATGAGCAATTTTATTCTGAAACAATGCTTGAAAGAATTTATCGACAAATTGAGAACGCCGACTTCATAATTGCAGACATGACTGGAAAAAATCCAAACGTTTTTTATGAAGTTGGGTATGCACATGCAAAGAATAAACTATGCGCCCTTATAACTCAAAGTTCACAGGATATCCCATTTGACCTACAGCATCATTTTCATTTTATTTATGACGGCAACATAGGAGAGTTAAGATCCCAACTAATGCCAAGGCTAAGTTGGATGAAGGAAGAACTCACGCGGGCAAAACGAGAAACTTTCTCTGTGAGCATCGAGCCAACCATTGGTAACCTTGATGTAAATGAATTTTGGCACAATGGGGAATTCACACTTAAAATATTAATTAAAAATGTTTCAGGCGCAAGAAGTCCTGAGATAGACAATATATCCATCGCCGCAAACAATTCATGGAGGCTTTTTTCAAAAGGAGTTGAGTGTGTTTCAGAGGAGTTTGCAGATAAATTAAGAAGACTTTATGTGCCTGTTCCAAATGCCCGGATCGCGCCTGGTGCTCTGAGTCAGGCTGAGGTAGTTTTTAAGAAACAGTTTTGGTCAAAGTGGTCAGGAGCCGAAAAGAGTGAGAAGTATAGAGCGAAAGGGAGTTTGACAGTAGAAATTGCAACTGCTGAAGGCCTTTTACCATTTAACTTCGATTTAGATGTTGAGTTTTCTGAATTGCCTTTTTAAGTGAATTCATCTCTGTAAATTATTTGAAATTTGACTTTTGTCCCCCTGCCCCGACTCAACACAAAGGACCGCCGCCATGCCCTATCTCCTCCTCCTCCTTGCCGTGGTGGCGGAAACCATTGGCACGTCGGCGCTGCATGCCTCTCAGCAGTTCACGCGGCCCTGGCCCTCGGTTCTGGTGGTGGTGGCTTACGGCATCAGTTTCTACCTGCTGGCGCAGACGCTGGCCTTCATGCCGGTGGGCGTGGTCTATGCGCTGTGGTCGGGGTTGGGGATCGTGCTGATCGCGGTGATCGGGTTTGCCGTCTTCGGGCAAAGGCTGGATCTGCCCGCCGTGATCGGCATGGCGATGATCCTGGGCGGGATCGTGGTGATCCACCTGTTTTCAAAAGCCTCGCCGCATTGAGGGGCGACGAGGCTTTCTTGAGTATTTGAAGAACGATGAAAGGGCGGTTTACCCCATCGCGCGCAGGCGCTTGATCAGGGATGAGGTGTCCCAGCGCCCGCCGCCCAGTTTCTGCACGTCCTTGTAGAACTGATCGACCAGCGCCGTGACCGGCAGGCTGGCGCCGTTCTCATCCGCCGTATCAAGGCAGATGCCCAGGTCCTTGCGCATCCAGTCCACGGCAAAGCCGAAGTCGAACTGATCCGCGACCATGGTCTTGTAGCGGTTCGACATCTGCCAGCTGCCTGCGGCGCCCTGGCTGATCACCTCGACCACGGCCTCTCCGTCAAGGCCCGCTTTTTCGGCGAAATGCAGCGCCTCGGACAGGCCCTGCACCAGGCCCGCGATGGCGATCTGGTTGCACATCTTGGTCAGCTGGCCCGCGCCGCTGTCACCGATCCGGCGGCAGATGCGCGCATAGGCGGCGATCACCGGCTCTGCCGCGTCGAATTGCGCCTGCACCCCGCCGCACATGACCGAGAGCACGCCGTTTTCCGCGCCCGCCTGACCGCCCGACACGGGCGCATCGACAAAGCCCAGGCCAAGCGTTTCGGCGGCGGCGAACATCTCGCGCGTGACGGCGGCCGACACGGTGGTGTGATCGACAAAGACCGCGCCCCTGGTCATGCCCGCGAAGGCGCCATCCGGCCCGGTGCAGACCGCGCGCAGGTCATCGTCATTGCCGACGCAGGCCATCACGAAATCGGCGCCCTTTGCCGCGTCGCGCGGAGTGGTCGCCATCGCGCCGCCATGCTGCTTCACCCAGGCTTCGGCCTTGGCGGCGGTGCGGTTGTAGACCGTTACCTCATGCCCCTTGGCGGCCAGGTGCCCCGCCATCGGATAGCCCATTACCCCCAGACCCAGAAATGCCAGTTTTGCCATCAGCCTCTTCCCTTGCGTGATTGTCTTCCCTCTGTTTTGTGTCTAGCTAACGGGCGGAATGCAAGGGGCAAGGGTGGTTTCAGAATGGTGCGGGTCATCCAGTGGTTGCTGCGGATTGCCGGGGGGCTGATCATCCTGGCGGTGGCCGGCATCGCGCTGGTCTACTGGTTTGCCAGCCGTTCCTTGCCGGATTACGACCGTGTCGTCACGATCCCCGAGGGGGTCGCGCAGCCTGCGGCCGCGGTCGAGATCGTGCGCGACAATGCCAATGTGCCCCATATCTTCGGAGCCAGCGATGCGGATGTGTTCTATGGTCTGGGCTATGCCCATGCACAGGACCGGCTGTGGCAGATGATGACCATGCGCCGCACGGTGCAGGGGCGCCTGTCCGAGATTTTCGGCCCCCGCACCCTGCCCATCGACACGCTGATCCGGCGGCTGGATCTTTACACGCTGGCCCAGCGATCGGTCGAGGTGCAGGATACCCGCACCGCCGCGGCGCTTGTGGCCTATGCCAATGGCGTCAACGCCCGCCTGGCCGAGATCAATGAGGGCGCATTGGGGCGCGGCGCGCCCGAGATGTTCCTGTTCAACGCCCCCGTGGCGCCCTGGCAGCCCGCGGATTCCATCGCTATGATCAAGCTGATGGCCTTGCAGCTGTCGGGCCATATGGCCGCCGAGATCAAGCGCGCGCGCACCTCTCTGGCGCTGCCCGATCCGGCGCGGCTGGTTGATATTTTGCCCGATGCGCCGGGCAGCGGCGTGGCGGCCCTGCCCTCCTATGCCAACCTGTTCGAGGCCGATCTGCCGCGCTTTGCCATGACGGGCGAGATGCCCGCCGACCGGCTTTCCCCGTTTCACAGTTTCGAGATGGCCGGCGCGTCGAACGCCTGGGCGGCGGCGGGGCAGCGCTCGGCCAATGGCGGCACGCTGCTGGCCTCGGACCCGCATCTGGGCTTCAGCGCCCCCACGATCTGGTATCTGGCACGGATGGAATTGTCGGCGGGTGGCGTGATCGGCGGCACAATCCCCGGCATTCCCATCGTGCTGTCGGGCCGGTCCGAGGATCTGGGCTGGGGCATCACCTCGTCCTACCTGGATGATCAGGATCTGTTCATCGAACAGCTCAACCCCGACAATCCCGAGGAATACCTGACCCCCGAGGGGTACAAGACCTTTGAGACGCGCCCCTCGATCGTGAACATCAAGGGCGCGCCCCCCGTGACCCTGACCCTGCGCTGGACCGAAAACGGCCCCGTGCTGCCTGGCAGCCATGCCAACCTGGGGTCCATCACACCGCCGGGGCATGTGGCCAGCCTGGCCTGGACCGCGCTGACTCCGGCCGACACCACCATGAGCGCGGGCCTGGCGCTGATGTATGCCAGCACCGTGCAGGAGGCGCTGACCGCGGGCGAAGGGTTCATCGCCCCCTCGCAGAACCTGACCCTGGTCGACGGTGTGCAGATCGCGTTGAAAACCATCGGACTGGCCCCGCGGCGCGACGCCCAGCACCAGAGCCAGGGGCGCATCCCCAGCCCCGGATGGATCGCCAGCAATCGCTGGCAAGGTGCGCTGCCTTATGATTCCAATCCCGAATTCGTCAATCCGCAGGGCGGTATCCTGGGCAATACGAACAACAAGATCGTCAACCGCCCCTTCCCGCTGAACGTCAGCCACGTCTGGGGCGACAGCCAGCGCGTGCAGCGCTGGCAGAGGCTGATGCAGATGCGCGAGGTGCATACCCGCGACAGTTTCATCGAAGCCCAGCTGGACACGGTCAGCGTGACCGCGCAATCGCTGCTGTCACTGGTGGCGGCTGATCTGTGGTTCACCGGATCGGCGGCGCCAGAGGGCACGCGCACCCGGCAACGCCAGCGCGCGCTGGATCTGCTGGCCAACTGGAACGGCGAGATGAACGAGCATCTGCCCGAACCCCTGATCTATGCCGCCTGGTTGCGGGCGCTTCAGGACCGGCTGATCCGCGATGACATCGGCCCGCTGGCGGACGAGTTCACCCATGTCGAGCCGCTGTTCATCGAACGCGTCTACCGCGATGTCGACGGCGCCTCGGCCTGGTGCGACGTGATCCAGAGCGCACCGGTCGAAACCTGCACCGACATGGCGCGCCTGGCCCTGGACGATGCGCTGATCTGGATCGAGGAGCGTTACGGCCCCCAGATCGAGGCGCTGCGCTGGGGCGATGCACATCAGGCGACCCATGACCATCCCGCGCTGGGCGAGGTGCCGCTGCTGCGGTATTTCGTGAACATCCGCCAGTCCACCAGCGGCGGCGATCAGACACTGCTGCGCGGGCGCACATCGGGCAAGGGCAACGATCCCTTTCTGAACGTGCATGGCGCGGGGTATCGCGGGGTCTATGATTTCGCCGATCCGGACAGTTCGGTCTTTGTCACATCGACCGGGCAATCGGGTCACTTCCTGTCGCGCCATTATGACGACCTGGGAGAATTGTGGCGCCGCGGCGAATACATTCCCATGTCGCTGGACGAGGATCTGGCCCGCGCGGCCGCCGTCGGCGTGACCGTGCTGCAACCGCGCTGATCCGCTTTGCCCGCCTGCCGCGGCGCGCGCCTGCGGCATGTTGGCAAGGATGTGATGCGATGCGTCCTCGACTCGTGGGGCTTTCTGCTTTAGGACCACTGGCAACAGGCAAGAGAAACGACAATAAAGAGACCTATCCCTTCGATGAATGCGCCCGTCCAGCGTCTGAATGACGCCGCCCGCCCCGCTTCTACTGCGACTTTCGTCGCGTCCGCGCCCTCCGCCAACACAGATGCTAGCCCTGCACGCAGCGCGCAGGAATGGGTGAGAATCCTCGCACGCTACCGCGAACCCGACCCTGCGCGCAGCGCATTCGAGGTGGCTGTCAGCGTCCTGCCCTTCGTCGGGATCTGGGCCCTGGCACTCTGGGCGCTGTCCTTCAGCTATACCCTGGCCTTCGTGCTGGGCCTTGCCAATGCGGCCTTCGTGCTGCGGCTGTTCCTGATCCAGCATGACTGCGGTCATGGTGCGTTTTTCACCGACAAGCGTGTCGGGGACTGGGTCGGCCGCCTGCTGGGCGTCTTCACCATGACCCCCTACGATGTCTGGCGGCGCACACACTCCGCGCATCATTCCAGCACCGGGAACCTGGACAAGCGCGGCCTGGGCGATGTGCATACCATGACCGTGGCCGAGTATCGGGCCGCCAGCCGCTGGGAACGCTTTGTCTATCGGCTGTATCGTCATCCCGTGGTGCTGTTCGGCCTTGGACCGGGCTATCTGTTCCTGTTGCAGAACCGTATCCCCTACGGCTTGATGTCTTCGGGCTGGCTGTACTGGGTCAGCGCGATGGGCACCAATCTTGCGACCCTTGGCCTTCTGGTCGGGCTTTACGCCTATGCCGGCTGGGCGCCGATCCTGTTGGTCTTCCTGCCAAGCATCCTGCTGGCCGCGACCATCGGCATGTGGCTGTTCTATATCCAGCACCAGTTCGAGGAGACCTATTGGGAAGGCGACAGCGACTGGCAGATCCATGACGCCGCCCTGCACGGATCGTCGCATTACGACCTGCCGCCCCTGGCCCGCTGGTTCACCGCCAATATCGGCATCCATCACGTGCACCACCTCTATGCGCGCATCCCCTATTACAAGCTGCCCCAGGTGCTGCGCGATCATGGCGAACTGGCCCAGGCACAAAGGCTTGGTTTCCGCGAAAGCCTGTCTTGCGTGAAGTTCCACCTGTGGGACGAAACCAATCGGCGGCTGATCTCGTTCAAGGCGGAGCGCAACCTGCCCGCATGACCAAGATCCGCGCCCGCGTCACACGCGGGTCCGGCGGAATGGATATTTGAAGCAAGAAGAAACGAAAAAAGGGGCGCCCTGGCTACGGGGTGCCCCTTCTGCTTTCCGAATGCCGCGCGGATACTGATCTTGTGTCGGGCCTTGCCTCAGGGCCTGGCGGCTCAGATGTCGCGGAAACGCTTTTCCTGCCGCGCGGTCCAGAGCACGGTCATGTCAAAACCCGCGTCGGTTTGTGTCTCGGTCTCGACCACACCCTGCTCATGCAGCCAGGCGCGCTTGCGCCCTTCGGCGAATGTCAGGCTGATCGTCGACAGATGGCGCGCGGTCTCGAGCTTGGCGGTCATCGCGGCCAGCAGCGCATCGACACCTTCGCCGGTCACGGCCGAGATTGCCTGAACCTGCTCATGACGCGCGGCAGAGGCCAGAACCGCCTCGCGCGCGGCCGGATCCAGCCGGTCGATCTTGTTCCAGACCTCGATCGTCGGCACGTCTTCACGCACCCCCAGCGAGGCGAGGATGTCGCGCACGTCGCGCGCCTGCGCCTCGGTGTCGGGATGGCTGATATCGCGCACATGCACGATCAGATGCGCGCCCAGCACCTCTTCCAGCGTGGCGCGGAAGGCGGCGACCAGCTCGGTCGGCAGGTCACTGATGAAACCCACCGTATCGGACAGGATGATCTCGGGCCCGTTTTCGGACAGTTTGACGGATCGCATCGTCGGATCGAGCGTGGCAAATAGCATGTCCTTGACCAGCACATCGGCCCCGGTCAGCCGGTTGAACAGCGTTGACTTGCCGGCGTTGGTATAGCCCACCAGCGCCACGACCGGATAAGGCACCTTGGCGCGGGCGGCGCGATGCAGCGTGCGCGTCTTGACCACCTTGTCAAGTTGCCGGCGCAGGCGCACGAGCTGTTCGTCGATGGCGCGGCGATCCGCCTCGATCTGGGTTTCGCCGGGGCCGCCCACGAAACCCAGCCCGCCGCGCTGGCGCTCCAGGTGGGTCCAGGCCCGCACAAGGCGCGTGCGCTGATAGCTGAGGGCGGCCATCTCGACCTGCAGCACACCTTCGTTGGTGCGCGCGCGATCCGAGAATATCTCGAGGATCAGGCCGGTCCGATCCAGCAGCTTGACCTTCCATTCCTTTTCAAGGTTGCGCTGCTGCACCGGCGTCACGGGGCCATCGACCAGAACCAGTTCGACCTCGGCCGCCTTGAACTTGTCTTTCAGCTCGGCGATCTTGCCTTTTCCGAACAGCATGCCGGGATGCGGACGCTGCAGGCGCACGACATCTGCCCCCACGACCGCGAGATCGGGAAGTGCTGCGGCAAGGGCTACCGCCTCCTCGAGTTTGTGCTCGGGCGCGCGGCGATCCTGTTCGGATTTGAGTTCGGGATGCAGCACCCAGGCACGGGTGGCAACCCGGTCATGTTCCATCAATTGGTGTCTTCACCGTCATAAAGGTTGATCGGCTGCGACGGCATGATCGTCGAGATCGCGTGTTTGTAGACCAGTTGAGACTGGCCATCACGGCGCAGCAGCACGCAGAAATTGTCGAACCAGGTAATGACCCCCTGAAGCTTGACACCGTTTATCAGGAAAATGGTCACGGGAATCTTGGTTTTCCGCGTGTGGTTCAGAAATGCATCCTGAAGGTTCTGTTTGTCGGAAGCCATGTGAAAGCCTTTGTTCTTGCAGTGACCGCAATTCGGTTCTTTGTCCCTGTCCGTTCACTATGATCTGCGGTTGCCGAAGATTCCAGTCAAAAATCAGCCCTTTATGCCCGCGTCTGCCCGCAGATGCCGCCCCGGCAACCGGGCGCATGGGAACAGACATCAGCCTGGGGCGGTCAGTCGCGCCAGAAACCGCTGGTCAGAAGGGAAATGAAGGCCAGCAGTTCAAGCCGCCCCAGCACCATGCCCGCGCAGAACAGCAGCTTGGCCCCATCGGCCAGCCCGATCAGCGAGATCGGCACCTCGGCGCTGGCCGAGATCAGCGGCCCCGTGGTGGTCAGCGCCGCCACCGCCAGCACCATGGATTGCTCGAAACTGCTGCCAAGCGCCGCGAACCCCAGGATCAGCACCATCAGCGAGATGGCGAAGAACATGAAGAAGATCCAGGCGAAGAACGCGCCCTTGCGGGCGATCCGGCTGCTGCCCGACCGCGAATGCCCGATAGAGGACGGATGCACCAGGCGGTCCATCTCGCGCAGGCCATGCAGGTACAGCGCCCAGACCCTCAGCAGCTTGACCCCGCCCGCCGTTGTCGCGACACCTCCCCCCATCATCGCCAACCCCATCAGGATGATGCCGGATGTGCCCAGCCCCGACCAGCTCCGCGCGGCATCCCAATGCACGCTTTCAAAGCCGTTGGTGGTGAGAAAGGACAGGATCGTGAACAGGCTGCCCCAGAGCGCATAGAGCGGCGCGAAGGGATCGGTCTCTCCGCTGACCTGGAAAGAGGCCAGGTAATGGCGGATGAACAGGATTATTGTCACGCCCAGGGCAATCGTCATCCCAAGCCGAAACTCGGGGTCATGCTGGATGCCGCGCCGCGCCGTGGTGATCGTGTCGGATGAAAAGGTCAGCCGCGACAGGCCGAACATCAGAAACAGCGCGATCACCGCTTCGCCCGGCACGCCCGAGGCTGCCCCCTCGACCCCGCCCAGGGGCGAGATGCCGCTGGTGGCCAGCACGGACATCCCGTGCATCAGCGCCACAAGCGGCGGATCGCCCAGGACCAGCAGCAGGATCCACAGCGCCAGCGTCAGCCCGGTATAGATCGGCAAAAGCTGCCGCGTCACCCGGATGATGCGCTGCTGCGGATCGGCCAGCCCGCCCTGGTTGAAACGGGTCTCACCCTGGCCAGGTTCGGCCATGGCCGTGACCTCGAAGCCGCCCAGGTTCAGCGGCGCAAGGATCGCAGAGGCCGCGACCCAGATCAGGAAACCGCCCATCCAGCCCACCATCCCGCGCCACAGATGCAAGGTGTCCGACAGACGCCCCGGTTCGAACAGGCTGGCACCCGTCGTCGTCAGGCTCGAGACCATCTCGACATAGCTGTTGAGATAGGAGGTTGTTCCGATCGCCTCGTGAAACGGCACCGCAAGGATCAGCGGCAAGAGCAGATAGGCGGCCACCAAAGCCGCGAGATTACGCATGGAGCTGCGCCTGCGGGGTTGCGCGGCCATGGCAATGGCCACAAGCGTCACGATGGTCAGGGTCAGCGTGCCGGCATAGAAGAAGGCGCGCGCCTCGGCATGGCTTTGCAGCACGGTGGCATGGGCCGCCGGCAGATACATCGACAGGCCCGCCATGCCGATCAGCAGGATCAGAAGCGGTTGGTCGAAAAGACGCGCGCGCATACCCGGCCGACCTCAGAAGAAATCGATCGAGACCTGCAACAGCCTCTCGACCTCGGGGACATCCTTGGCCAGGCAGAACATCGCGACGATATCGCCCTCGTCGATCCGGGTATCGGAATTCGGCTTGATCACCTGGTTGCCCTTGAGCAGCCCGCCGACAAGAACGCCTTCGGGGAAATCAATGTCACGCACCTTCTTGCCCGCCATGGGCGAGGTTGACAGCACCTCGGCCTCGATCATCTCGGCCTCGGCATCGCCGATGGAATAGACGCCGCGCACACGCCCGTGACGGATGTGGCGCAGGATGGATGACACGGTGGTGGCGCGCGGGTTGATATAGGCGTCGATCCCCAGCGGCCCCATCAGCGGCACCATGGTCGGATCGTTGATCAGGGCGATCGCCATCGGGCAGCCTTCGGATTTCGCCCGCACGGCGGCCAGCATGTTGGTCTTGTCGTCATCGGTCACGCAGAGCACCGCATCGGCCCGGCTGATATTCGCCTCGGCCAGCAGCGCCGCATCCAGACCGTCACCATTCAGCACGATCGTACGCTCCAGCAGCTCGGCGGCGCGTTCGGCGGATTTGCGGTTCTTCTCGATGATCTTGGCGCGGATCTTCTGGGTGCCTTCCTCCAGCGCGCGGGCTACGGCCAGCCCGACGTTGCCGCCGCCCACGATCACCACGCGTTCCTGCTTGCGGGTGGTCTTTCCGAAGATTTCCAGTGTGCGGTGGATATCCTCGTTGACGGTGAAGACATAGCAGTCATCCCCGACGAACAGCTGATCCTCGGCCTCGGGGGCAAAGAGGATGCCATCGCGCCGCACCCCCACGACAATGGCGCGCAGGGTCGAGAACAGATCCGTCAACTGGCGCAGCGGCGTGTTCACCACGGGGCAGTCTTCCTCGATGGTGATGCCCAGCAATTGCGCGCGCCCGCCCAGAAACACCTCGGTGTCGAAGGCAGCGGGTGAATAGAGACGCTGCAAGGCGGCTTCAGCCACTTCGCGTTCGGGGCTGATCACCACGTCGATGGGCATGTGATCGCGGCGATAGAGATCGGAATAGATCGCATCCAGATAGGACTGGCTACGCAGCCGCGCGATCTTGCGCGGGATCGCGAAGACCGAATGGGCCACCTGACAGGTGACCATGTTGACCTCATCGGAATAGGTGGCCGCGATGATCATGTCGGCATCGCGCGCCCCTGCCCGTTCCAGCACATCGGGGTAGCTGGCAAAGCCCGCGATTCCCTGCACATCAAGCGATGTGGTGGCCCGGCGCACGAGGTCGGGATTGTTGTCGACGATCGTGATGTCGTTCTTTTCGCCCGCAAGGTGACGGGCAATCTGCCACCCCACCTGCCCTGCGCCGCAGATGATGATTTTCATGCCTGCGTTTCCCCGGTTTCAGAGGCCCTTGGATGGCAGATAGCCCCATCATGGTCAATTGAATTGTCATTTCCCGCGGGCCGCATCACACTGGGGCTGTCTCCATGCCAAGGTGCCCCGTCATGCCGCTTTTATCCCGTTACCTGTTCACCCCGTTTCGCCAGGCGCGGCGACTGTCCCTGCCGCTTGCGGCGCTGGCCCTTGCCGCCTGCACCCCGCTGGGGATCTATCACAAACCCGGCGCGACCGTTGCCGCAATGCAGGATACCCTGACCACATGCGAGGTCGAATCCCTGCAACGCGTGCCCGTGGATCGTCGGATCGAACGCGATCCGATCCGCATCGTGCCGCGCAAGATCTGCGACAGCGCGGGCAATTGTACCGTGGTCTATGACCGTGTCGGCGGCGAAATCCGGACCTGGGACGCCAATGTGCCGTTGCGTCAGCGTGTGCTGAACCAGTGCATGGCGACGCAGGGCTATGCCTTTGTCGAACTGCCGGCCTGTTCGCAGGGCGTCAAGCGTGCCGCACCTCCCGGCGCCACGACGATCCTGCCCCGCCTGTCACCCAATGCCTGCGCGATCCGCAATGGTGACGGCACCTGGCAGATCGTGACACCGGGTTAGGCGGAAGGCGGGCCAGGCGGAAGCCGGGCCAGGCGGAAGGCGGGCTGGGGGCCCGCCGTCAGCCCTCGCCGTCAGCCCTCGCCCTCAGCCTTCGTCGGCATCCGCCGTCTCGACCTCGTCATCCATCTGCGCCAGGCGCCCGCCTGCCTTGCCCGATGTCACCACGCCAAGCGACTTCAGCTTGCGGTGCAGCGCGCTGCGTTCCATGCCGACGAAATTCGCCGTGCGGCTGATATTGCCACCGAAGCGGTTGATCTGGGTCAGCAGATATTCGCGCTCGAACGCCTCGCGCGCCTCGCGCAGCGGCAGCGTGGCCAGCGTGCCGGACAAGACGACCCGCCCATCATCGGCGGGCTTGTCCTCGCTGGACGGCAGGTCGCGCACTTCGATCGGGCCGGTGCCTTCGCCAAGGATCAGCACGCGTTCGATCAGGTTACGCAACTGGCGCACGTTGCCGGGCCAGTCCATCGTCTGCATCAGGGCCACGGCCTCATCGCTCAGCGGGCGCAGCGGCAGACCCTGCGTGCGGTTGAACAACCCGATGAAATGCTGCGCCAGCAAGGGAATATCCTCGCGCCGGTCCACCAGCGGCGGCACCGCGATCGGCACCACGTTCAGCCGGTGATAGAGCTCTTGCCGGAACCGCCCCGCCTTGATCTCGGTCTCGAGGTTGCGGTTGGTCGAGGATATGACCCGCAGATCGACCCGCACCTTGTCGGATCCGCCAAGCCGCGTGAACTGCTGATCCACCAGGACCCGCAGGATCTTGGACTGCGTGCCGGACGGCATGTCCGCCACCTCGTCGAAATAGATCACGCCACCATGGGCCTGTTCCAGCAAGCCCGGCTCGACCCCGCGTTCGGCGCTTTCCCGGCCGAACAGCACCTCCTCCATCCGGTCGGCTTCGATCGAGGCACAGCCCACCGTGACGAAAGGCGCGCCCGCGCGGTTTGAATTGGCATGGATGTAGCGCGCGGCGACCTCTTTGCCCGATCCCGGCGCGCCGGTCAGCATGACCCGGCCATTCGACTTTGTCACCTTGTCCAATTGGCTGATCAACGCCCGGTAAGCCCCTGATGCGCCGACCATTTCGGCCGCCGTCACATCCTTGCGCCGCAGCTCGCTGTTTTCGCGACGCAGGCGGCTGGTTTCCATCGCGCGGCGGATCACGACCAGAAGCTGGTCGATGTTGAACGGCTTTTCGATGAAGTCGTAAGCCCCCTGCTTGATGGCCGCGACGGCGATCTCGATGTTGCCATGCCCCGAGATGATGACAACCGGCACATCCGGGTTGTCGCGCTTGACGGTCTTGAGGATGTCGATCCCGTCCATCCGGCTGTCCTTGAGCCAGATATCCAGAATCATCAGCGCGGGCGGTTCGGTGTTGATGGCGGCCATCGCCTCGTCCGAGTTGCCGGCCAGACGGGTGTCAAACCCTTCATCCTCAAGGATATCCGAGATCAATTCGCGGATGTCGCGCTCGTCATCGACAATAAGAATATCGCCCATCTATCTGCCACTCCTCTGTTTTCCTTGTCCGCGTGCGGGAACGGCAGGGCTGTGCCCCTCGTCCGGCGCAGGCGCGGCTCCATCCTCTGTATCCGGGCGCGTGGCGCTGCTTTGCGCCAGCGGCAGGCGGATCACGGCCATCGCTCCGGCCCATGTCTGCCCCTCGAGACACGGCGCATCCTCCAGTGACAGGGTGCCGCCATGTTCCTCGATGATCTTCTTGACGATGGGCAGGCCCAGGCCGGTCCCTTCGCTGCGCGTGGTCACGTAGGGCTCGAACAGGCGCGACCGGTCCTCGGGCAGGCCCACCCCATTGTCGATGATGCAGATTTCGGCCTGCGATCCGACCCGCGCCGATGTGATCCGCACCTGCGGCTTGTGCCCCTCTGGCGCGCCCTTGGCCTGAAGCGTTTCGATCGCCTCGCCCGCGTTCTTGATCAGGTTGGTCAGGGCCTGGTGGATCATCGTCGCATCCACCTCGGCCGCCAGCGGGTCGTCGGCCAGATCGGCACTGATCTCGACGCCCGGTTGCCCCGATTGCTGCAACAGCACCGCATCCCGCACCAGCGCGGTCAGGCTTTCCGGCCGCCGTTCCGGTTCCGGCATCCGGGCGAATTTCGAAAACTCATCAACAATGCGCCGCAAGTCATTGGTCTGGCGCACAATCACATCAGTCAACTGGTCAAGATCGGTGCCTGTCGCCTCGTCCAGATGCTTGCGGAACTTCCGCTTGATACGCTCTGCCGACAGCTGGATCGGCGTCAGCGGGTTCTTGATCTCATGCGCGATGCGCCGGGCCACATCGCCCCAGGCCGCCATCCGCTGCGCCGCGACCAGATCGGACACATCGTCAAAGGCGACCACATAGCCTTCAAGCCGCCCCTCTTCGCCGCGCCGGGTCGACATCCGTACCAGCAGGTTCTCAAGCCGCCCGGACCGGCTGACCTTGACCTCATCCTGCGCGGTTTCCGCCTGCGCCTGCTGCAAGCGTTCGAACAGCGGCCCGAACTCCGGCACGGCCACGGACAGGGCCACGGATTGCTGATCCTCCTGCCAGTCCAGCAGCCGTTCGGCAGAGCGGTTCACGAAGGTCACTCGCCCTTCGGCATCGACGCCCACAACCCCGGATGTCACCGAGCTCAGCACGGAATCGAACAGGCGCCGCCGCCGTTCGATCTGGCGGGTATTGTCCAGCAGCGTGTCGCGCTGGCCCTTCAGCTGCCGCGTCATCTGGTTGAAATACCGGCCCAGCATCGCGATCTCGTCATCGCCGGCCTCATCCGGCACCTGCACGTCCAGATCGCCCGCACCCACCCGCTGCGCGGCGCCCGTCAGCCGCCCGACAGGGCGCGACAGCCGTTCGGCGAACCACATGCCCAGCCAGACCGCGGCCAGGATCAGGATCACCGCGAACCCCAAGTAGACCAGGCCGAATTCGAACAGGACGCGCCCGCGTTCATTCTCGAGCTGCTGATAGAACCGCGCGGTTTCCTTGGTGTCATCCAGCAGGTTCAGAAGCTCTCCATCCACCTCTCGGCTGACGTAGAGATAGCGATCGACGAATTCTTCCAGCCGGACCAGGGCGCGAAACTCGTTGCTGTCCCAATCCTCGATGATCTGCACGCCGCCTTCGGATGCGGCCATGATCGATTCGGCGCCCGGCGGTTCGAAATCGAACAGGTAGGATCGTTCGCCACGCGCCCTGATCTCGCCGGTGCCATCGATCACATAGGCCTCTCGCAGGCCGCGCTGGATCTGCGCCTGACCGGTCGCCAGCACGCGGCGCACATCGCCATCCCCCATGAAGAACGTATTGCGCCGGTTGTTGTCCAGATAGGCGGCAAGCGCCATCGCATCATCGGTCAGATCGCGGCGATGCTCTTCCTCATAGGCTTCGGCGGCGGCCAGCGAACTGCCCACCACCTGCCGCACGCGGTCGGAAAACCACCCCTCAAGACCGACGTTGATCGTCAGACCCGCGAAAATCGCGACCGATACGGTGGGTATCAGCGCCAGCAGGGCGAAAACGCCCGTCAGCCGCAAATGCAGCTGCGATCCGGCAGACCGCGCGCGCCGCGCCGCGATCAGCCCCGCGACCTTTTGCAGGACCAGTGCCGCCACGACCAGCACATAGACCAGATCCACCAGCAGGATCAGCCGCAAACCGATCGCCGATGCGCCCTGGTCAAGCGGCCCGAGAACAAGGAAAGTGGCGACAGCCAGCACAGGTCCCAGCAACACCAGCCCAAGCGTGGCGGCATTCTGCACCTTTTTCAGGCGGCGCAGACGCGCAAGCCTGTTCCAGTCGATGCGTGCATGCGCCCGGGTGATCACCCGTTGCCCCCGTCCTGATTGATGCGGCGCCTGATGCGCCTGACCGCTTTTATCGGGCAGATCGGCGCCTCGGCCAATCTGCCACTTATCTGTTGCGGTTTTACATCAACTTCCGGCGCCGTGTCACGCGAATATCCAGATCCGTGATCTTCTTTCTCAAGGTATTGCGGTTGATCCCGAGAAGATCGGCACATTTGGCCTGGTTTCCGCCTGTCGCCTCAAGGGCGATTTCCAGCAGCGGGCCCTCGACCTCGCGCAGGATGCGACCATAAAGACCCGGTGGCGGCAACATGTTGCCATGCAGATCGAAGTAGCGGCGCAGGTGGCGATTGACCGAGGCCGAGAGTTTCTCGGTATCGTTGCCACCGCCCAGCACCGGCTCCATCTCGGGCTGGTTGCCCAGAACCGTTTCCACTTCCGCGCGGCTGATCTCATCGGCGCGGCTGGTCAGGACAAGGCGGCGGATGGCATTTTCCAGCTGGCGCACGTTGCCCGGCCAGCTATAGGCGCGCATCAGTTCCAGCACATCGCGCGACAGGCGGCGCTTGGGCGCGCCATCCTTTTCGCTACGCAACAGGAAATGTTCAGCCAGCAGCGGGATGTCATCGACCCGCTCGCGCAGTGCGGGCACCTCAAGCGTGGCCCCGCCCAGACGGTAATACAGATCCTGCCGCATACGGCCCTTTTCCATCGCCTGGGACAGGTTCGACTGGCTGGTGGCCATGAAACGCGGCACGTGATCGCCGGGGCTGTCCATCATCCGTACGATGCGGGCCTGGCTTTCCAGCTCGATATCGCCGATCTCGTCAAACAGGACCGAGCCCCCCTTGGCGCGCGCCAGCACCCGCGCCGGGCCTTCGATGTCCTGAAGATCGGTTGCGGTGACCGTGATGAACGGCAGCGTACGCCGATCCGAGAAATCGTGAATTGCGCGCGCGATCAATGACTTGCCGGTCCCGCTTTCACCAGAGATCAAGACCGGAAGATCGGTGTTCATGACCCGCGCCACCAGACGATAGAGCGCCTGCATCGCCGGCGTGCGCCCCACCAGTGGCAGATCGTCGGGACGATCCGCCCCCGCATCGACCGGCGCCGCGGGCGCCACACGACGGCGGCTTTCCAGCGCCCGCGCCGTCCGCTTCATCAGGTCGGGCAGATCGAAAGGCTTGGGCAGATAATCATAGGCCTCGGCCTCGGCGGCCTGGATGGCCGTCATGATCGTGTTCTGCGCTGAAATGACGATGACCGGCAAACCGGGCCGGTCCTGCGCGATCTTCGGCAGCATCTCAAGCCCGTTGCCATCGGGCATCATCACATCCGAGATCACCACATCGCCCTTTCCCTCGGCCACCCAGCGCATCAGCGTGGTCAGGCTGGATGTGGCATGCACCTTGCAGCCGGCCCGCGTCAGCGCCTGCGTCAGCACAGTGCGGATGGTGCGATCGTCATCGGCGACCAGAACGGTTCCGTCCATCGGCGTCTACTCCCTTGAGGACTTTGATATGTTTGGTTTGCGTGGCGGCGGCATGTCGCGCGGCGCGCGCGGCAGGGACATGCGGAACACCGTGCGTCCCGGCGCGGAATCAACCGAGATCCAGCCGTCATGGTCCGACATGATCTTGCTGACCAGCGCCAGGCCAAGACCGGTGCCGTTTTCGCGCCCCGACACGAAAGGATCGAAGATATCGCCCGCAATATCGGCCGGCAGGCCGGGGCCATCGTCGATCACCTCGACCTGCAGGGGCAGCGATTGCCCCAGGCCGTCGCTGCGGCGCATGCGGAAGGAATGCTCGTAATAGGACCGCAGCCGGATGGTGCCGCCATTCTTGTCAGCCGCTTCCGAGGCGTTCTTGACCAGGTTCAACACCACCTGCAACAACTGGTCAGGGTCGCCCCAGGCCAGCGGCAGCGACGGGTCGTAATCCTCGATGATCTTCATATGCGCGCCGAACCCCAACAGCGCGGAGCGCCGCGCGCGGTCCAGAACGTCATGGATATTGACCTCGCGACGGTCCGGCGGGCTGAGGTTGCCGAACTGTTCAACCTGCTCCAGCAGCTTCACGATGCGGCGGCTTTCCTCGACGATCAGATCGGTCAGTTCCATATCCTCGGGGCTGAGGCCCATGGACAGAAGCTGTGCCGCCCCGGTGATGCCCGCCAGCGGGTTCTTGATTTCATGCGCCAGCATCTCGGCCATGCCGATGGCCGATTTCGCCGCCGATTTCACCGATTGCGAATGCGTCACGCGCCCGGCCAGTTCACGTGGCGAAATCAGCAGGATCATGAAACCCGGCTGCCCCTGCATCGGTGAAATCTGAAGATTGCAGTGCAGCGGCACCCTTTCGCCGGTGCCGACATCGACATCATTCACGAAAAGCGGTGTCGAGGTTTCGCGCGCCCGATCGAAGGCTTCCTGCATCGGGGCATCGACCATCACCCGGTCCCAGACCGGATGCCCCCGGACCGACTTGACCGACGCGTTCAGAAACAGCTCGGCCGCAGGGTTGGCATCGGCGATGCGATCCTGCGGATCCAGCAGAATGGCGGGCACCGGCAAGGACGACCACAGCGCGGAATCGTCGATCATGCAGCAACCCTCCCGTCAGGCTGGCCCGCATCGGGCAGATCCGCCCCGATCAGCGCATCAGGCAGAAGGCGCAACACCTCCGCCGCCCTGTCTGCGCGCAGAATACGCTGCCGCAGCGGAGCGGCGGCCCCTGCCTCGTCCATGTACCAGCCCAGGTGCTTGCGCGCGACGCGCAGGCCCAGATCCTGCCCGTAGAATGTCAGCATCGCCTCGTAATGCCTTGAAACCATGTCGATAAAATCCTGCCCTACAGGTATGGCCGGTGCGGCTGTGCCATAAAGCGCATGCGCGATCTGCGCCAGCAGCCAGGGCCGCCCCTGCGCCGCGCGCCCCACCATCACCCCGTCGGCCCCCGACAGGCGCAGGGCGGCGGCGGCGGTGGGCGCATCGACGATATCGCCATTCGCGATCACGGGAATGCCGACCGCCTGCTTGACCGCGGCAATCGCCCCCCAATCGGCCTTGCCCTTGTAGAACTGGCAGCGGGTCCGCCCGTGGATGGTGATCATCTGCACACCGGCACCTTCGGCGCGGCGCGCGATATCCGGCGCATTCAGGCAATCATCATCCCATCCCAGACGGGTCTTGAGCGTGACAGGCACCTTGACCGCGCCGACGACAGCCTCGATCAGGCGCAGGGCGTGATCCGGCTCGCGCAGCAGCGCCGAGCCCGACAATCCGCCCACGACCTTCTTTGCCGGGCAGCCCATGTTGATGTCGATGATGCGCGCGCCCGAGGCTTCGATCATCCGCGCCGCCTCGGCCATCCAATGCGGGTCGCGCCCGGCGATCTGCACCGAGGTACCCGCGACATCCGCGCCCAGTTCAGCCCGCTCGCGCGCTTCGATCCGCCCGGTCACGATTTCACGGCACGCCACCATCTCGCTGACGACCAGGCCCGCCCCGAACGAGGCCACCAGAGAGCGAAACGGCAAATCCGTGATTCCGGCCAGCGGCGCCAAAAGCACCGGAAAGGACAGAGGATGATCTCCTACATGCAACGACACGTGCTTATTCCTTGTGCATTGGCTCTTGGCTACCGCAAGCCGAGGCCGGACGACAACGCTACCATCTTGGTGTCTGGGTCAAATATAGGCATGCCCCAGTCATTTGCCTAATTATTAAGCATAATGACCGGCAAACTGGCACATTGCCCTTTCGACACCCGCGTCCTATGCAGAAGACAGCACCAGACAGCAAGGTCGTACCCCACGTGACTCACGCCCGTTTTTCCAAGGATCACCGCGCATGACCACGGCCGCGATCATCGTGGCCGCAGGCCGCGGCACCCGTGCGGGGGGCGATCAGCCCAAGCAATGGCGCGTGCTGGCCGGACGCCGGGTGATCGACTGGTCCGTGGCGCTGTTTCACGGCACCGCCGGTATCGACCTGACGGTTGTGGTGTTGCATCCCGATGATCTGGACCTCTACACCCCGCCGCCGGGCGTGATGGTGACGACAGGCGGGGCCAGCCGCGACGCTTCGGTGCGCTGCGGGCTTTCCGCGTTGGAAGGGGCCGGTGTCACCCGTGTGCTGATCCATGATGTGGCCCGCCCCTGCACGCCGCCCGCGGTCATCGCGGCGGTCCTTGCCGCCCTGGACAAGGCCCCTGCCGCCGCACCCGGCCTGCCGGTGACAGATGCGCTCTGGCGTGCCGAGGACGGCACCGTCACGGGCCTGCAACCGCGCGACGGGCTTTACCGCGCCCAGACGCCGCAGGGCTTTGCCTATGCCGCCCTGCTGGCCGCGCATCGCGCGCATCAGGGGCCTGCCGCCGACGATGTGGAAGTGGCGCGCGCCGCCGGGATCGGGGTTGTCATCACCCCGGGACATGAGGACAATCTGAAGATCACCACGCCCGAGGATTTCGCCCGGGCCGAACGCATCCTGACGGGACAAGGAACAGGCATGGATATCAGGCTGGGCAATGGATATGACGTGCACCGCTTCGGGCCGGGGGATCACGTCATGCTGTGCGGGGTGCGGGTGCCGCATGGCCGGGGTCTGGTTGGGCATTCCGATGCCGATGTCGGCATGCATGCGGTCACCGATGCGATCTATGGCGCGCTGGCCATGGGCGATATCGGGCGGCACTTCCCCCCCTCTGACCCACAGTGGAAGGGCGCCGCCAGCCATATCTTCCTGCGCCACGCAGTCAAGCTGGCCCAGGAAAACGGCTTCATGATCAGTAACATAGACTGCACACTTGTCTGCGAATACCCCAAGATCGGGCCCCATGCGGCAGCCATGCAGGCCGCAATGGCCGCGATCATGGGGCTTTCGGGCGACCGGATCTCGGTCAAGGCGACCACCAGCGAAAGACTGGGCTTTACCGGACGCGAAGAAGGCATCGCCGCACTGGCCACAGCAACCCTGGTCAAACCATGAGCCGCGCCAGCCACCTGATCGCCACTTTCGGCCATGTCGGCCATCTGCGGCCTGCGCCCGGCACATGGGGGTCGCTGGCGGCACTTCCGGCGGGTTGGGCGCTTTACATGCTGGGCGGTGTGCCACTGTTCTGCGCGGGCATCGTGCTGGCCTTTGCCGCAGGATGGTGGGCCACGGCACTGGAAACAAAGGGTAAAGACGATCATGACCCGTCAGAAATCGTGATCGACGAGATTGTCGGCCAATGGATCGCGCTGCTGCCCGTGATGATCGGCGCCAGCCATTCCGGCGCGGGCGTGCTGGCGCTTTGGCCGGGTTGGATCACGGCCTTCGTGGCATTTCGCCTGTTCGACATCACAAAACCCGGCCCCGTCGGCTGGGCCGATCGGCAAGTCGGGCCGTTCGGCGTGATGCTGGACGACGTGATCGCCGGTATCCTGGCCGCGATAATGGTGGGCCTTGGCGCCGGCCTGTCGCATGGCGTGCTGGGGTTCTGAGATGCGCGCAGTTGCCATAGACATCCTGACCGTCTGCCGCGCCAAGGGCCTGCGCGTCGCCACCGCCGAAAGCTGCACGGGCGGCATGGTCGCCGCGGCGATAACCGATATCGCCGGGTCATCCGACGTCTTCGACCGCGGGTTCATCACCTACTCCAACGGCGCGAAAACCGACATGCTGGGCGTCTTGCCCCAAACCCTTGCAGACCATGGCGCCGTATCCGAGCCTGTGGCGCGAGAAATGGCTGAGGGTGCGCTGGCCGCATCCAAAGCCGATGTGGCGGTCTCGATCACGGGTATCGCAGGCCCCGGCGGGTCAGATGTCAAACCCGAAGGGCGCGTCTGCTTCGGGCTTGCGCAGCGGGGCCATGACACATGGACCGAAACGGTAGAATTCGGCGCGCGCGGCCGCGAAGCCGTGCGTGGCGCCGCAACCGAACACGCCCTCGCCCTGCTTCTGTCGGCCGGAAAGGCGCGTTAATAACGCCTCTCAAGGCAATGTTTAACCGAGATTTTTTGCAAATTCCCGCGCACTGGCCTGGCCTTCGATCAGGGACCAGATCTGATCGGCCCGCGCGGTACCCAGAAGGCTGCGTGCCTTGGCTGCGATCTTGGCCTGTCGCAGATCCAGCGTCATGGGCGCATTCAGATCATGGGTCGCGGTCCGCACCGCGCCATCGCGCAGGGTGACACGCAGCCGCGTGGCGGTTTCCGCCACGCTGTCATCCGCCGTCACATGCACGCGTGCGCGCAGGTCCTGCAGGGCCGGATCAGCGCAGACGGCATCGCTGTAGCTGTCCAGTACCGCCGTATCATGACCCAGAACCTGCATCGCCAGCACCGTGCCATAGCTGAACTTGGCCCCCAGGCCGGTCATGGGCGCGACCTGGTTGCACACCGTCATCCAGCGCGGATGCGTCGCAACCTCGATCCGGTCGATCGCCGCCGGATCCAGCGGCGCAAGGGTCAGCCCAGCCTCCAACACAGCATGCAGGCCATGGCAGCAGGCATGGAACTTGTGGCTGACGGTTTCAAAAACCCATGCCTGACCAATGCCTTGCATCGCATCCCTGATGTTCTGACCGGCATGGGTCGGCCCAAAGCCCTGCGGGCTTTCCAGCGCATCCGGATTGGCCACGAAACCGCGCGCCACCAATTGCGCCGCCTCAACCCCGTTGGCCGCGGCAAGCCCGGCATTGAACGGCTTGCCCATCGTGCCGAATTGCGACTTCAGACCCGAAGCGCGGGTCGCCAGCAAGCCAAGCACCATGGCGCAGCCCCCCGCATCCAGCCCCATCAGCCGCGCCGCGGCCAGACCTGCGCCAAAGGCGCCGGCAGTCGCCGTCTGGTGGAATCCGGTCTGGTAATGGTCGCGCCCCAGCCAGACGCCCACGCGGATCGACGCCTCCACCCCGATCAGGGCTGCCGCCTGCAAGGCCGCGCCATCGGCGCCCTGCACCTCGGCCACGGCCAGTGCGGCCGGGATCACCGCCACCGAAGGATGCCCGATATGGGCAAAATGCGTATCGTCATAATCCAGCGCATGGCTTGTCGCACCGTTTGACAGCGCCGCCGCGCGCGCCGGGACCCGCCCCGGATGCCCGATCAGTGCGGCCTGCTGTGCGCCGCCCTCGTCCAGCACCATGTCCCGGGTGATCCGCGCCACAGGCTCGTCACGGCCAGCCAATCCCACCGCCGCCCAATCCAGCATCGACAGCCGCATCATCCGAAGCGCCGATGCGGGCAGATCTGACGCTTTTGTTTGCGCTGCGAATTCAGCAAGTTGCGTGGTGATTGTCATCTATGCGGCTCCCCGGTTCGGCGGCCAGCATAGCGCGGTTTCAGGCCGCGTAAAGCTGCGCCGCGCGGCGTTCAAAGGCCCGCACGATCCGCTGCATCGCCTCGTTGAACACAACGCCGATGATCCCCTGCAAAACCGCGTTACGGAATTCGAAATCCACGAAGAAGGATACGTCGCACCCGCCATCAGGCGCATCCTTGAAAGCCCAGTTGGATTTCATGTAGCGAAACGGCCCATCCAGGTATTCGGTGTCGATCTGCATCTGCGCGGGCCAGAGGGTGACGCGACTGCCGAATCGTTCGCGAAACACCTTGAAGCTGATGACCAGATCCGCCTCCATCACCTGCGCCCCATCGGCGCGCGGGGTGACGGACCTGATCCGCGCCGCGGCGCACCATGGCAGGAATTGCGGATATTTCGCCACATCCGCCACCAGGTCATACATCTGCTGCGCGCTATAGGGCAGCCTGCGGGTTTCGGAATGGGTGGGCATTGCTGTAGGTCGTCCTGATCGTCTGTGAAGCATTTTCGCGCGTGACAGTGGGGCCTCATTTCGTAGAGTGAGCGCCGAATTGCAAGGAAAACCCATGACACAGCGTCCTTATGTCATCGACCGGATGATCTCGGCCAAGGCCATCGCCGCCCGGATCGAAGCCCTCTCCCATCTGATCGAATCCGAATTTGCCGATACGGACAAACTGGTTGTCGTGGGCCTTCTGCGCGGATCCTTCGTGTTCATCGCGGATCTGGTCCGCGAACTGGATCTGCCCGTCGAGGTCGATTTCCTCGAGGCGTCATCCTATGGAAACGCGATGGAAAGCAGCCGCGAAGTTCGCATTCTCAAGGACTTGCGGGGCGCAATTGAAGGGCGCGACGTGCTGGTGGTCGAGGATATCGTGGATACCGGCCACACCCTTTACCATGTGCGCCAGCTGCTGTTGTCGCGCGATCCGCACCGGCTGAAAACCATCGCCCTGCTGGACAAGCCCAGCCGGCGCGAGGCCCCGATCAAGGCCGACTGGACCGGCTTCGAGATCCCCGACGAATTCGTGGTGGGCTATGGCATCGACTTCGCGCAGCGCAACCGCAACCTGCCCTATATCGGCAAGGTCCGCTTTACCGATGTCTGACCTCTGCGTGAGGTTCAGGCGCGGTGACGTTCAGCCCCGGTGACGTTCAGGCGCGGCCCAGTCGCGCCTGACGTGCGTCGCGCAGCCGCGCGAAATCATCGCCCGCATGATAGGAGGATCGCGTCAGCGGTGTCGCCGACACCATCAGGAAGCCTTTGCCGAAAGCAGCCTTTTCATAGGCCGCGAATTCATCGGGATGCACGAAACGGTCCACCGCGTGATGCTTCGGCGTGGGTTGCAGATATTGACCGATGGTCAGGAAATCCACATCGGCCGCGCGCATGTCATCCATGACCTGCAGCACCGCCTGACGCCCCTCGCCCAGCCCGACCATGATCCCCGACTTGGTAAAGACCGACGGATCAAGCTCCTTGACCCGCTGCAACAGGCGCAGCGAATGGAAATAACGCGCGCCGGGGCGCACCTCGGGGTAAAGGCCCGGTACGGTTTCCAGGTTGTGGTTGAACACATCCGGCCGCGCCGCAACGACCGTTTCCAGCGCAGAGGGATCGCATTTCAGGAAATCGGGGGTCAGCACCTCGATCGTGGTGCCGGGGGCGCGATGACGGATGGCGCGGATGGTCTGGGCGAAATGCTCGGCCCCGCCATCGTCCAGATCGTCCCGGTCGACCGATGTGACCACCACGTGATTCAACCCCAGCTTGGCCACCGCATCGGCCACGCGGCCCGGCTCGAACGCATCCAGCGTCTGCGGCTTGCCGGTGGCGATATTGCAGAAGGTGCAGCCGCGCGTGCAGATCTCGCCCATGATCATCATGGTGGCGTGGCCCTGGCTCCAGCATTCGCCGGCATTGGGGCAGCCCGCCTCTTCGCAGACCGTGACCAGCTTGTGCTCGCGGATGATGTTGCGCGTATCCTTGTACCCCTGCGAGGTCGGGGCCTTGACCCGGATCCAGTCGGGTTTCTTCGGCTGGGCATTGTCGGGCCGGTGGGCTTTTTCGGGGTGCCGCTGGCCGGGGATCTTCAGATCGCGCATCTGGATGCCTTTCAGGCTTTGGTGACTTGCCTTCACATACGCGCAATTAGGGCCGGATTAAAGACCCGCAAGGCCGCAGCATCAGGGAATATCGCGCCGCGCCAGGTGAACCAGCCCGCCGCCCACATCGCGCAGGATCTCGGCCAGGGGCGCGCACCAGCCATCGTCCAGGCTGGATTCCCGCCGCACCAGCCCCACATGCCGTGCCGGTTCAGGCATGCTGAAACGCATCAGATGCATCTCGGGGGCGGCGCGCTGTTCCTGCAGCGCCGCCAGTTCGGGCATCAGCGTCAGCCCGAACCCCGCCGCCACCAGCCGCGACAGCGTACTCAACGACGACGCGCCCATGTTGATCTGCGCGTGGCCCCGGCCACGGCCGCACACCTCCAGAGCCTGGTCGGTCAGGCAATGCCCTTCCTCCAGCAACAGCAGTTGGCTGGCCCCCAGCTCTACCGGGCGCAACGCCTCGGCGCCGGCCCCCAGCGCGGCCAGCCGCGCCTTGGTCCCGGCCAGCAGGAACCGATCCTCGAACAACGGGATCTCGACCAGCCCGCCCTCGGCCGAGGGCAGCGCGATCACCGCCGCATCCAGACGCCCCGCGCGCAACTCGGCCAGCAGGCGGTCGGTCTTGGCCTCCTGCACCTGCACGTCCAGCGAAATATCGCGCGAGCGCAACGCCTCCAGCGCGCCGGGCAGGATATAGGGCGCGATCGTCGGGATCAGCCCAAGCCGCAATTCACCGGACAGCCCGCCGCGCCAGCGCGCCGCGTCGCTCAGCGCCTGTGTCGCCTCCAGCACCCGCGCGGCATGGGCCAGGATGCGCCGCCCGAAAGGTGTCAGCACCACATCGCGGGCTTGCCGTTCGACCAGCGGCGCACCAAGGCTTTTTTCCAACTCACGGATCTGCACCGACAGCGCAGGCTGCGACACGTGCACCACATCGGCCGCACGGCCGAAATTGCGCTGTTCCGCCAGGGCCTTGAAATAAGCCAGTTGTCGCAGGGTGATGTTCATAATGCGAAGTTATGCATCAGCCCCGTTCTTGACAACGCCCATTATGACAATGGCGCCCATGTCATTCTGACATCCTGAGAAGGACAAGCAGCGCGAAGGCACAGATGATGATCGCCGTAAGAGCCACCCATTCCCTGCGGTTCTGACGATGCAGACGGGCCTCTTGCACGGGCAGGGGTTTGGGCCTTTCGCCCGCGGCATGCCGGATCAGGGCTACAAGCGCCTCGGCCTCGGGCCTGGTTTTGACGAAGGGGCCCAGGGCAAGCATCTGCAGCTTGGCGCCCGGCGTCATCGGAACCGCTTCCAGCCGTGGTTGATAGCCCCTGGCAAGGACCGTCTCGCCAAGCGACACCTCGGCATAGTCGGACAGGCGAAGCACCTGAACCTTGCCGAGGATCGAGGTGAGCTGCACGATCCCGTGGTCGACATGTAGCCGGGGCAAGCCCCGCACCGCCGACCACAGAAGAAGCAGCGGGAAACTCAGCAGGAAAAGCCCCACGACCAGTGAGGTCACGACACCATCCCGAAGACCCGGATCGCTCGGCAGCGAACCACGGACAAGCCCCCAGGACGCCGCCCACAAGGAAAGCAGCGCAAGCAGAGACATCATTCCCATGGCGAACCAGACGAACCAGGGATAGCGCGGCCGGAAGGTTGCGGGCAGGTGCAGGCGTTTCACGCGGGAACGATCGTCAAACATGGGCATACCACTTATCAGGAGATGCCATGCTGCCCCCGGGATCCGGCCGTTTTAAGGCCGAACCGTGACAGTCCCCGGTCTAGCCGATCATGCCGCCACCCTTGCCCAGATCGTCATAGTGGCGGCGCAAGCGTTGCAGCGCGATACGCAGGACGATCTTGCCGGATCGCGCCGACCAGCCCATCCGCCGCTCGGCCTGTTCCAGCCCTTCGAGGTAGCAGCAACACCGCAGCGCCACATCCCCAAGCCCCGGCCCCAGATCGCGCAGCGCCGCGCTGATGCGCGCGCGGGCAGCCTCGGGGCCCCGCGCGACACCCGTTGCAGGCACCCCGCCCTGCACCCCTGCGGTCAGGAACCGGTCCCAGTTCTGCGCCACCTTCGGACCCATCTGCGCCAGTTCGAAATCCTCGCGCAGGCGTTCTCCGGCCGTCACAAGCTCATCCGACAGGAAAGGCTGGCCGGATTTGTCGCGCCGTCGCGCCAGCGCCAGCAATGGCGATTCGTTGACGCAATAGCGCATCCTGCGGCGGCTGGCCCCGGCGCTGGCACCCTCTGCGTCATGATCTGCGCCGTCCACCTGCACGCCCTGGGCAGCCTTGTCCACGAACTGGCGCCCGAACTGGTCACCGTACTGGCCCGCGAACTGCGCGCCGCCCTCGTTCATGCCCTGGCGGGCCAGATTTTCAGCCTCGGCCACAAGCAATCCCAGCGCCGCGCGCCCGGCCCCGGTGATCCGGTAGCGCGACACCCGGCCCGGCGTGTCGCAGACGATCCATTCCTTCAGCGCCATGGCCTGCGCGATGGCACGGTCCACGACGGCGGTACGCGTCGTTCCCCCGTCTATACTGTCCCGGACAACCACGGCCTTGTCCATTTCCGCAGCCACCGCCAGCACGGCCCCCGGTTCGGCAAGCCGCCGCAGCACGCGCCGCCCTTCGCGGCGCAACATCTCGTTCGATGGCGCGGCGGGAACTGTCGGTTCGCCCTGCGGGGAATCCGGCAGATCATGTCCTGCGGCCTGAGGGTCAAGTTTGGTTGTCATGGGCACATGCTCCTTCAGCGGGACCTGGGCAGGCGGCGGAGGCAGCAACGGGGACATTGCCGCCAGATCGGTTTCGGGATCAGTTGCGCGATCGGTCGGCGGAAATGGTCGGAAATGCAGGCCGCCAAGCTGGCGCAAGGCCTCATCCACCAGAAGATCGTCGCGCCGGTTCTCAAGCTTGCGGATCTGGCGCAGGATGGTCGAGGCATGACAGCCCGCATTGCGCGCCAATTCGCGGATCGGCAAGCCGGCCTCGATATGCGCCAGATAGCGCAGGGCGGTCTTTGGCACCCAACTTGGCGCCAATCCCCCGGCCAAAACCGCACGCGACCCATCATCCCCGGTCGAGGCGGTGTCAAAGGTAGTCATGTCAATCCTCCTGTCTTTCTTCTCCACAGGTTATCCCCAGGCGGACTTGCAACCTAAGAATGCAATTCTTACCAGTTCGTTAACATTCCCCTGTTTTGTTCATAATTGTTTCCAAATCTTGAATAATCGCAAAGACGGCGCGCGCTGCTTTTGCCCGAAGCGCAACATCCCCCCTGGTCGTGTTTCAGTCAGGCAGACCGGGCAATCCGCCCGGCCCTGCACAAGGAGCCACGCCATGAACGACATCCTGCACCGGCTTGACAGCCTGCGCCGCCCGCGCCTGCTGATCCGCACGGCCCGCATCGGCGCCGAGAATTACCGGCGCGATATCAATCTGCCGCGAATCCTTGGGCATGGCGGGCTGCCCCGGCCTGCCCCCGCGCTGGAACAGTTGATGGAAATCGAGGCCGGCATGGACGACAACCGCCGCATGGGCGAGACGGGTTATTCCACCATCCGCCATGTCGAGGTGATGATCGCCGTCATGGGCGAGGCGCGCCTGTTGCGTGCAACCCGCCCGATGCTGACAGTGGTGGGGGCGGATCCCGCGATTCCGGCGGGCGCGGCGGCCCATGCCGCGCTGGAACCGCTGGGCTAGGCCCTGGGCGGCTGCCAATGGGAAAGGAAAAAGGGCGGTCCGATGACCGCCCTGCCCGCTTTGTTGACATGTCGCACGGCCTTACATGAAGGCGTCGGCCATGCTGTCCTTCTTGCGCGCGACATAGTCGGCCAGACCTTCCGCGATTGAAGGATCAAGCGCCGGCTGCTGGTAATTGGCCAGCATCTGCTCGACCTTGACGGCGGCCAGCGCCATGGTGTCGCGCGCGCCTTCCTCGTGCCAGGTCTCATAGGGTTTGTAGTCGAACACATCCGAACGCCAGAAGGCGGATTTGAAATTCGCCTGCGTATGGGCGCAGCCCAGGTAATGCCCGCTGGGGCCCACCTCGCGGATGGCCCCCATGGCCTGCGCGTTTTCGTCAATGGCCACGCCTTCGGCGAATTTGTGCAAGGCGCCCAACTGGTCCGCATCCATCACGAATTTCTCGAAGCTCGAGACAAGCCCGCCTTCCAGCCAGCCGCAGGCATGCAGCATGAAGTTGACGCCTGACAGCAGCCCCATGTTCAGGCTGTTGGCCGTCTCGTAGGCTGCTTGTGCGTCGGGCAGTTTCGATCCGCAGAACGACCCGGCCGAGCGGAACGGCAGCCCCATGCGCCGCGCCAACTGCCCCGCGCCATAGGTGATCTGGCTGGCTTCCGGCGTGCCGAAGGTGGGCGCGCCCGAGTTCATGTCGATCGAGGTCACGAAGGCACCGAAGATCACCGGCGCGCCGGGGCGCACCAGCTGGCTGTAGGCGATGCCGGCCAGCACCTCGGCCAGAACCTGCGTCAGCGTCCCCGCCACCGACACCGGCGCCATCGCGCCGCCCACGATGAAGGGCGAGATGATCGCGGCCTGGTTGCTACGGGCATAGACCTCGAGGCTGCCCATCATCACGTCGTCGAAGGTCATGGGCGAGTTGATGTTGATCAGGCTGGTCATGACCGTGTTGTTCTGCACGAAATCGCGACCGAACAGGATCTCGCACATCTCGACCGAATCCTGTGCGCGCGACGGCTCTGTCACTGACCCCATGAAGGGCTTGTCGGACAGGGTCATATGGGCATGCAGCATGTCCAGGTGACGCTTGTTGACGGGAATATCCGTCGGCTCGCAAACCGTGCCGCCCGAATGGTGCAGCCATTTGGACATGTAGCCCAGTTTCACGAACTTGCGGAAATCCTCCATCGTGGCATAGCGGCGTCCACCCTTGATATCATGCACGAAAGGCGGGCCATAGACCGGGGCCAGCACCAGGTTCTTGCCGCCGATCACCACGTTGCGCGCCGGATTGCGGGCATATTGGGTGTATTCGCGTGGTGCGGTGGCGCAAAGCTGCCGCGCCAGGCCGCGCGGGATTCGCACACGCTCGCCCTCGATCTCGGCGCCCGCATCGCGCCACAGCGCAAGCGCGCCGGGGTTGTTGACGAAATTCACCCCGATCTCGGCCAGCACGGTTTCGGCATTGGTTTCGATGATCTCCAGCGCTTCTTCGGTCAGGATCTCGAAATTCGGGATATTGCGGCGGATATACTGGGCTGTCTCGAAGGACACGGCCCCACGCTCGGCGCGTCGCGCCGCCCCGCCACCACCCCGTGCCGGTCTGCGCGTCTGAACCTCTGTCATCTTTATCATCCTTCATGCCGAAACACACCGCCCCGCTGGCGGGTTTGCCACCTGATACCCGGTTCCATGCCCCCCTTGGGTGAGAAATCCGGCCATTGAGGGGAAAAAGCGACATTGCCGCCCCTGTCTGCGCCGTCGCACACCGCGCCGAGGCTTGCGCAAAGCCTGACCTTGGCCTAGGAGGCAGACATGAGCCAGACATCCCATGACCGCCTTCTCATCATCGACTTTGGCAGCCAGGTGACGCAGCTGATCGCGCGTCGTCTGCGCGAGTTGAACGTCTATTGCGAAATCCATCCCTATCAGAAGGTCACCGATGCCTTTTTGGCCGAATTCGCGCCAAAAGCCGTGATCCTGTCGGGGGGGCCGGACAGCGTGACGCGCGCGGGATCGCCCCGCCCGCCCGAAAGCGTCTTTACGCTGGGCGTGCCGCTTCTGGGGATCTGCTATGGCCAGCAGGTCATGATGCAGATGCTGGGCGGCATGGTCGAATCGGGTCATGGCACCGCGGAATTCGGCCGCGCCTATGTGACCCCCGCCAACGGGCGGATCGACCTGCTGAACGGATGGTTCCTTGAGGAACGCGAACAGGTCTGGATGAGCCATGGCGACCATGTCAGCCGCATCGCTCCGGGGTTCGAGGTCTATGGCACCTCGCCCAATGCGCCCTTCGCGATCACGGCGGATCTTGCGCGGAAATTCTATGCCGTGCAGTTCCACCCCGAAGTGCATCACACGCCGAACGGCAAGACGCTTTATGAGAATTTCATCCGCATCGCGGGCTTTACCGGCGACTGGACCATGGGCGCTTACCGCGAGGAAGCGATCCGCAAGATCCGCGAACAGGTCGGCGACAAGCGCGTGATCTGCGGCCTGTCCGGTGGTGTCGATTCATCCGTCGCGGCCGTTCTGATTCACGAGGCGATCGGCGATCAGCTGACCTGCGTCTTCGTCGACCACGGCCTGCTGCGCCAGAACGAGGCCGCCGAGGTCGTCACCATGTTCCGGGACAATTACAACATTCCCTTGATCCATGCGGATGAGGCGGACCTGTTTTTGGGAGAACTTGAGGGTGTTTCCGATCCGGAAACAAAGCGCAAGATCATCGGGCGTCTGTTCATCGACGTGTTCCAGAAATACGCAAGCGGGATCGAGGGCGCGGAATTCCTGGCCCAGGGTACGCTTTATCCTGACGTGATCGAATCCGTCTCGTTCAGCGGCGGGCCCTCCGTCACGATCAAGTCGCACCACAATGTCGGCGGCCTGCCCGAAAAGATGGGTCTGAAACTGGTCGAACCGCTGCGCGAGCTCTTCAAGGACGAGGTGCGCGCGCTGGGCCATGAGCTTGGCCTGCCGGCCAGCTTCATCGGGCGCCACCCTTTCCCCGGACCGGGCCTTGCGATCCGCTGCCCCGGCGAGATCACGCGCGAAAAGCTGGAGATCCTGCGCCGCGCCGATGCGGTCTTCATCGACCAGATCCGCCGCCACGGGCTTTACGACGATATCTGGCAAGCCTTCGTCGCGATCCTGCCTGTCCGCACCGTCGGCGTGATGGGCGACGGGCGCACCTATGATTTCGCCTGTGCCCTGCGCGCGGTCACATCGGTCGACGGGATGACGGCGGATTACTATCCGTTCAGCCATGATTTCCTGGGCGAAACCGCAACCCGCATCATCAACGAGGTCAAGGGCATCAACCGCGTCACCTATGACGTGACCTCGAAACCGCCGGGCACGATCGAGTGGGAGTGATACGGCTATCGGGGCAACTGATCTGCACGACCCACGCCCAGGCGCGGGCCGTGATGATGGGCCTGCCCGCGCATACCCGCCTGACCCGCGCAGAGCCTGGTTGCCTGTCATTTGACGTGATGGCCACCGATGACCCGCTGATCTGGCAGGTCGATGAGGCTTTCACCGACCGCGCCGCCTTCGACGCGCATCAGACCCGCACCGGGGCCAGCGACTGGGCCGTGCAGACCGCAGACATCCCGCGCGACTATTTGATCACCGAAGACGGTGCCGCATGACCAGTCCGATCCCCGCCATCCTTCCCGCGCCGCCGCCAGTGCTGCGCGCGGCGCTGTGGATGATCGGGGCCATCGCATCGTTTTCGGCCATGGCCGTCGCCGGGCGCGAGGCGGCCTTTGATCTCGATACATTCGAGATCATGCTCTACCGGTCCATTGTGGGCGTGATCATCGTCTTTGGCATCCTGACCCTGACCGGGCGCTGGGGCCAGGTCACACGCCGCCATCCCGGCCTTCAGATCATGCGCAATCTGGCGCATTTCAGCGGGCAGAACCTGTGGTTCTACGCGGTGACGGTGATCCCGCTGGCGCAGGTCTTCGCGCTGGAATTCACCTCGCCCCTGTGGGTTCTGGTGCTGTCGCCGCTGGTGCTGGGCGAACGCCTGACGCCGATGCGGACGCTGGCCGCCGTCATGGGGTTCATCGGCATTCTGATCGTGGCGCGTCCCAACCCCGAAAGCCTGAACCCCGGCGTGGTCACGGCGGCCCTGTCGGCGATCTGCTTTGCCTTCACCATCATGCTGACGAAAAAGCTGACACGCACCGAAAGCATCGCCTGCATCCTGTTCTACCTGACCACGACGCAAGTGGTCTTCGGGCTGATCGCGGCCGGTTATGACGGTGACATCGCCCTGCCCTCGGCCACCAGCCTGCCCTTCGTGGCGGTGATCGGCTGCGCGGGCCTGCTCGCGCATTTCTGCCTGACAAATGCATTGTCGATCGCGCCCGCAACGGTGGTGATTCCGATCGATTTCACCCGCCTTCCCGTGATCGCCGTGGTGGGCATGGTGTTGTACAACGAACCGCTGGACCTGTTCGTCTTTGCCGGAGCGCTGGTGATCTTCGCGGGCAACTACCTGAACATCTGGCACGAGACGCGCCGTCCGAAGTGACAGGTCACGCAACCACGGGAAACGGGTTGCGGGCATCCTGTCGCAGGCATAACACCGCCGCATGACACAGAAATCCATCTCACTCAGGGCCTGGGCCGAACTGCTGTTGCTGGGCGGCATCTGGGGCGCGTCCTTCCTGTCGAATGCCGTGATCCTGCGCGAGGTGGGTTTCGTCAGCGTGGTCGCATTCCGCGTGACCGGGGCCGCGTTGATCCTGTGGGCCTATGTGCTGCTGCGCCGTCTGCCGCTGCCGCGCGATCCGTTGGTCTGGGCGGCTTTCGTCTTTGCCGGCGCGCTGAACACGGCGCTGCCCTTCGCGCTGATCACCTGGGGGCAGACGCATATCCCCTCGGGGCTGGCGTCGATCCTCAACTGCTCCACCGCCGTGTTCGGCGTGCTGGTGGCCGCGCTGGTCTTTGCCGACGAGCGCCTGACCCGGCGCAAGCTGGCCGGCATCGGGCTTGGCTTTGCCGGGGCCGTCACCGTGATCGGCCCCGATGCGGTGCGCGGTCTGGACCTGACCGCACTGGCGCAACTGTCGCTGATCGGGGCGGCGCTATGCTATGCCTTTGGCAGTGCCTTCAACCGCGCGCGCCTGTCGGGGCTGGCGCCGCAAGTGGCCGCCGCCGGGATGCTGAGCGGTGCGACGCTGGTGATCCTGCCCCTGGCCCTGCTGCGCGACGGCCTGCCCGCGATGGATTATGCCGGTATCACCTGGATCGCCATTGCCTATCTGTCGATCGTGGCCACGGCCCTGGCCTATCTGCTCTATTACCGCGTGCTTGGCATGGCGGGGTCGGGCAATGTGCTGCTGGTCACATTGCTGGTGGCGCCCGTGGCGATCATGCTGGGGGCCATCTTCCTGGATGAGGCATTGCCGCTGCGCGCCTATGCCGGTTTTGCGCTGCTGGCGGCGGGGCTTGTGGTGATCGACGGACGCATCCTGAACCGTCGCCGCGCGGCAGGCGCCATGCCGCCCCCCGCACAGTAGACGTGCAAGAGCGTTGACCCCCCTTTGCGCCGGGGCTACCACAGCGACCAGGCAAAAGGGATGTGACCATGATCTATACATCTGCGGCGGAATGGCGGGACGCACCACGAAAACGGCTGCTGTTCTTCGGCATGTCAGGGCTTGGCAAGACCCATCTGGCCACGCTTCTGCGTGATCATGGCGACTGGTTCCACTACTCGATCGATTACCGTATCGGCACCCGCTACATGGGTGAATACATCGCCGACAATGCCAAGGCCGAGGCGATGAAAGTGCCCTTCCTGCGCGATCTGCTGCTGTCGGATTCAATCTATATCGGATCGAATATCACCTTTCACAACCTCACGCCCGTGTCCTCCTACCTGGGCAAACCCGGCAATCCCGCCAAGGGCGGGCTACCTTATGCCGAGTATACCCGACGCCAGGCGCAGTTCCGGCAGGCCGAGATCCACGCGCTGCTGGACACCGGCTATTTCATCGAACGCGCCGAGGCGCTTTATGGTTATCCGCATTTCGTCTGCGACACGGGCGGGTCGATCTGTGAATGGGTCGATCCCGAAAACACGGAAGATCCGGTTCTCAAGGCGCTGTCGCAGACCACGCTGATGGTCTGGATCAAGGGCGACGCGGCCCATACGGCCGAACTGATCCGCCGCTTTGACCGCGCACCCAAGCCGATGTCCTACCAGGCCGAATTCCTGGACCAGGTGTGGAACGAATACCTGGGCCAGAACAAGGTGTCAGAGGACGAAGTGGATCCCGACGCCTTCATCCGCTGGACCTATGCAAAGGCCCTGGCCCATCGCCAGCCGCGCTATGCCGCCATGGCGCGCAACTGGGGCGTGACCGTCACCGCCGACGAGGTTGCCGCCGTTCGGAGTGCGGCCGACGTGGACGCGCTGATCGCCCATGCGCTTGAGCGGGGCTGACCCGCACCCTATCTGCTGCATTCCGAAAGACCACCACGACACATGACCATCAAGGACTGACCGCAATGCCCATCAAGATCCCGTCCACCCTGCCTGCCTTCGACGTCCTGACGCGCGAAGGTGTCATGGTCATGGACGAGGATCAGGCCGCGCGCCAGGATATCCGCCCCTTGCGGATCGGGTTGCTGAACCTGATGCCCAAGAAGATCCAGACCGAAAACCAGTTCGCCCGCCTGATCGGGGCGACGCCCTTGCAGATCGAACTGTCGCTGATCCGCATGTCGGAACATCAGACCAGGAATACCGCTGCCGAACATATGGAAAGTTTCTACCGCCCCTTCAGCGAAGTGGCGCAGACAGGCGAGAAATATGACGGGTTGATCATCACCGGCGCGCCCATCGAACATCTTCCCTTCGAAGACGTCACCTATTGGGAGGAACTGTGCCAGGTCTTCGACTGGACGCAAACCCATGTCCAATCGACATTCGGCGTCTGCTGGGGCGGCATGGCGATGATCCACCATTTTCACGGCGTGAAGAAACACATGCTGGATCACAAGGCCTTTGGCTGTTTCCGCCATCGCAACATGGCGCCCGCCTCGCCCTATCTGCGCGGGTTCTCGGACGATTGCGTGATCCCCGTCAGCCGCTGGACCGAGGTGAAACAGACCGAGATCGACAGGATCCCCGGCCTGATCACCCTTCTGGCCAGCGATGAGGTGGGACCGGCCCTGATCGAGGACCCGGCCCATCGCGCGCTCTATATCTTCAATCATTTCGAATATGACAGCGATACGCTGAAGCAGGAATATGACCGCGACGTCCACAGCGGCACACCGATCAACGTGCCGCTGAACTACTACCCCGATGACGATCCCGCGAGGACGCCGCTCAATCGCTGGAGAAGTCACGCGCACCTTCTATATGGCAACTGGATAAACCAGATTTATCAGTCAACCCCGTTCGACCTGGATGCCATCGGTACTTAAAGTGATCAGCTTCATCGCCACAGTCGCGCTTCTGGGCGGATGCGGGGCCATCGTGGACCGCCGCGCCGACACGCGTGAGGCCGGCGCAGAGGCCAGCTTCCCTCCGACGGGGCAGCTGCTGGATGTCAACGGGCGGCAGGTACACGCCCATGTCGAAGGGCGCGGGCCCGATCTGGTGCTGATCCACGGCGCATCGGGCAACACGCGCGATTTCACCTTTTCCTTTGTCGAGCGGCTCAAGGATGACTACCGCGTGATCGTCTTCGACCGGCCCGGCCTGGGCTGGACCGACCGGGTATCGGACGATTTCGGCGGCCCGTTCAACACAGCCGCCGAAAGCCCGACACAGCAAGCCGCATTCCTTCAGGCGGCCGCCGATCAGCTTGGCGTGAACCGTCCCATCGTGCTGGGCCATTCCTATGGCGGCGCGGTGGCGCTGGCCTGGGGGCTGAACCGGCCGCAAGACACCGCGGCCCTTGTGGTGCTGGCGGGCGCGTCCAACCCCTGGCCGGGCGGGCTTGGGGCCTTCTATGACATCGCGTCTTCATCGCTGGGCGGGGCGGCGGTGGTGCCGCTGATCTCGGCCTATGCGCCCATGGCCCGTGTCGATGCAGCGCTGGACGGTATCTTTGCGCCGCAATCCCCACCGCCCGGCTATGCCGATTACATCGGCGCCGGGCTGACCCTGCGGCGGGAAACCCTGCGCGCCAATGCCCGGCAGGTCAATTCGCTGCGCCCCCATGTCGTCGAGATGGCCGCGCGCTATCCGACGCTGCCGATGCCGGTCGAGATCGTGCATGGCACCGCAGATGACGTGGTGCCGATCCATATCCATTCCGAACCGCTGGCCCGCCAGATCCCCGACGCCGTGCTGACCCGGCTGGATGGAATAGGCCACATGCCCCACCACGCGGCCCCCGACGCTGTGCATGAGGCGATCCACCGCGCCGCGGTCCGCGCCCGATTGCGTTGATCCGGCCGCTGGGCCATAGTCAGGTAAAACAAGGGGGTAGCCCGCCATGAGCCTGCCATTCGACGGCGCGATCAGCGATTTCTTCGAACATCACGCGCCCGCGCATATCCGCGCCGCGATCCGGTCGGCCGACAAGAACGCGCTGATCAACCCCGATTACCCCTATCCCGCGGAAATGAGCGGCAAGGCCTATGACAAGCAGATGGAGGCGCTGCAGATCGAACTGGTCAAGATGCAGCACTGGGCCCGCGCGTCCGGGGCCCGCATCGCCATCATCTTCGAGGGCCGCGATGCCGCCGGCAAGGGTGGCACGATCGGGCGCTTCACCCAGAACCTCAACCCGCGCGGCGCGCGCGTGGTGGCCCTGTCCAAGCCATCGGATACCGAAGCCACGCAATGGTATTTCCAGCGCTACATCGACCACCTGCCTGCCGGGGGTGACATCGTTCTGTATGATCGCAGCTGGTACAATCGCGGTGTCGTCGAACATGTCTTCGGCTTTTGCACGGACACCCAGCGCGAGCATTTCTTCCGCCAGGTACCCGAATTTGAAAACATGCTGGTGGATGAAGGCGTTCACCTGTTCAAGATCTGGCTCAACGTGGGCCGCGCCGAACAGCTACGCCGCTTTCTGGCGCGCGAATCCGATCCGCTGAAACAATGGAAACTCAGCCGGATCGACGTGGACGGCCTGCATAAATGGGATGCCTACAGCGACGCGATCCGCGAAACCCTGCACCGCAGCCATACCGACGCCGCCCCCTGGACCATCGTGAAATCCGATGACAAGAAACGCGCCCGCCTGGCCGTGATCCGCCATGTTCTGTCGGCCCTCGATTACGCGGGCAAGGACAAATCCGCGATCGGCGCTACAGATCCGTCGATTTGCGGCGGGCCGGACCTGTGGGATGCGTAAGCAGGGCTATCACCACGGGAACCTGCGCCAGGCCCTGGTGGATGCCGCGCTTGAGTTGATCACGCGCCAGGGCCCGACCGGCTTCACCCTCTCGGAAGCCGCGAAACAGGCAGGCGTCACCCCTGCCGCCGTCTATCGCCACTTTGAGGGCCGCGAGGATCTGATCGCCGAAGCCGCCCGCCAGGGCTACGAGATTTTCGCAGAGGTGATGCAACGGGCCTACGAGTCGGGCCAACCCTCGGCCCTGGCCGCCTTCGAGGCGACGGGACGCGCCTATCTGGCCTTTGCCCGCAAATATCCCGGCCATTACATCGCGATGTTCGAAAGCGGCATCTCGGTCAATCGCAATGCCGACCTTGCCCTTGCCGCATCGCGCGCACGCGCCGTGCTGGAAACGGCGGCGTCCGAGCTCAGCCAGCATATCCCGCCGGACAAACGCCCCCCCGCCAGCATGTTCTCGGCCCATATCTGGGCCATGTCGCATGGGGTTGTCGAACTCTTTGCCCGCAACTCGCCCGGCACGGTCGCCCCCTTCCCGCCCGAAGACCTTCTTGAGTCGGGGATCGGCATCTACCTGCGCGGATTGGGCCTTATTGCGCCCGACAAGTAATCAAACTCCGATCACTTTGCCTGCTTTTCAGGCAAAGTCAGGCATTCTGACCTTTCTGACTGATGAACAAAGCCTCAGCAGCCATGCGGCTCTGGACCTCGAATCTGTAACCGGAATATGACAGTCCCAAGGTCGATGCTGCACTGCCGCATCGCACCAATTGACAAGGATCATGAAGCGCCACATAGAGCGGCTAAACCCGCATTTTTAAGCGGTAAAAGCGATACCGGCGCCCGTGATCCGGTCGGAAAAAACGAAGTTTAACATTCAGCACCAAGAACGAAGGGACGTTCCATGAAAAAGACAACGATGCTCGGAGCAGCCGCAGCCCTGCTGGCCCTGCCGGTCGCCGCGCAAGCCGAAAGCTTCAGCCTGGATGCAGGCGTGGCCGCAACCTACACCGTGACTGCCGACGGTTTCGACCATGTCGAGAACTACGGCGAAGGTTATGTCGAAGGCTCCTACAACGGCCTGTTCGGCGGTATCTGGGTTGCCAGCCTCTACGAAGATCCGACCTATGACTACGAGCTGGAACTCTATGCCGGTTACGGCAACGAACTGGCCAGCGGCCTGTCCTACAGCCTGACCGCAACCGCGTACTACCTGGAAGACAACTACGACGACTATTACGTCACGCTGGAACTGGGTTATGGCCTGTCCGACACCCTGTCGCTGGGCGGCGCGGTCGAGTTCTATCCGGACTCCGACATCACCGATGTCAGCGCAAGCGTCGAATATGCCTTCTCGGACGCAATCAGCGCCTATGTCCTGCTGGGCACCGTCGATGACGCGGTCGATTACAACTACGCCGAAGTTGGCGCCAGCTACGGCTTCGCCGAAGGCGCTGCCTTCTCGCTGCTGTATGAAGATGCAGACAACGCCGATGCGACGCTGTCCTTCATCCTGTCCTACGATTTCAACGTGTTCGGCGGCTGAGCCCTCGGTTCGGACGAACAACGAGGGGCGGATCCTGCGGGATCCGCCCTTTTTTCATGCCTGGTCTCTGGCCGATGCCCCGGACAAATATGACACCGCACAAAGAAAAAGGGCCGCCCGAAGGCGGCCCGATTTCTGACATGGCAATATCTTAGCGCTTGGAGAACTGGAAGCTCTTGCGCGCCTTGGCCTTGCCGTACTTCTTGCGCTCGACCACGCGGCTGTCGCGGGTCAGGAACCCGGCGGCCTTCAGTGCGGCACGCAGGCTGGGATCATAAAGCTGCAACGCTTTCGAGATACCGTGCTTGACCGCACCGGCCTGGCCCGACAGGCCGCCGCCGGCCACCGTGGCCATGACGTCGAACTGATCGGTGACACCAGCGATGGTGAACGGCTGGCGCAGGATCATCTGCAGCACCGGACGCGCGAAATAGGCAGCCATTTCCTTGCCGTTCACGGTGACCTTGCCGGAACCCGGCTTGATCCAGACGCGGGCAACCGCGTCCTTCCGCTTGCCGGTCGCATAGGAACGGCCCAGCGAGTCGCGAACGGGCTCACGGGGGGCGGCAATCTCTACAGGTGCTGCGGCAGCGCCGGTGGCGGCGCCCAGCTCTTCAAGGGAATTGATCTGATCAGCCATCATTACACCCGCGTATTCTTGGAGTTCATGGATTTCACATCCAGCACCACAGGCGCTTGCGCCTCGTGCGGATGGGCGGCACCGGCATAGACGCGCAGGTTGGTCATCACCTGGCGCGACAGCTTGTTGCCGGGCAGCATCCGCTTGACGGCGGCAGTCACGACACGCTCGGGATGGGCGCCTTCCAGGATCTGCGCCGCGGTGCGGTGCTTGATCCCGCCGGGATGCCCGGTGTGCCAGTAGTATTTCTTCTCGGCGCGCTTCTTGCCGGTCATCTGCACCTTGTCGGCGTTGATGATGATCACGTTGTCACCCATATCCATATGGGGCGTGAAGGAAGGCTTGTGCTTGCCGCGCAGGCGCATGGCGACGATCGAGGCAAGACGGCCCAGAACAACGCCCTCGGCGTCGATCAGGATCCATTTCTTGTCGATATCCGCCGGAGTAGCAGAAAAGGTTTTCATTGCGGGGTTACCCTTGTTCAGTTCGGGACAGAACCGTTCGGGGCCTGTCCAATGCGATTGCGGGGTTATATCCGCCCGCAACGCATAGTCAAGCACCATACACCGCAATTAATACTGCAAATTCAGTGACTTGCAAAATCGGTATCAGAATACCCCATTTTTTTACCCCTTTGGAGGGATCGAATAGGTCATCGCGGCCCGCGCAACCGGTTCGGCCATCCCTTCCGAATAGAGCAGCACATCCCCCACGGCCAGAACGCGGCCCAGCTTCAGCAGGCGGCATTTGGCGATCAGATCCACCCCCGCCGCGGGTTTGCGCATGAAATCCATGCTGGAGTTCGTTGTCACAGCCAGCGCCTTGGGGCCGATCATGGCCATGATCGCAAGATAGATCGACACATCGGCCAGGCTGAACATGGACGGTCCCGATATCGTACCGCCGGGGCGAAGATGCCGCTCACCCACGTTCAGGCGCACGGTTATCTCCATGGGCGCCACCTCCATGACCGTGAAATCCTCGGCCACCTGCGGAAACACCTGGCTGACGAACTCTTCCAGATCCTCGCGCGTCATCTTCAACGCCATGCTTGTTCTCCCTTTCGACTTGCGCCTAGAGTTGGACGGAACATCGCGGGAGGACAAGATGGCATTGCTGGAACGTAACGACACGGGCGCGGTCGCGCATTTGCGGATGAACGCCCCGGATAAGCTGAACGCGCTGTCAGACGCCATGCTGGCGGCCCTTCAGGGGGAATTCGACGCGCTGGCCGAAGATCGCAGCATCCGCGCCATCATCCTGTCGGGCGAGGGCAAAGCCTTCTGCGCCGGTCACGACCTCAAGGAAATGACGGCAGGCCGGCAGGCCGAAGATGGCGGCAAGGCCTATTTCAAGGACCTGTTCGATCGCTGCGCCAGGATGATGACCTCGATCCAGCGCCTGCCCCAGCCTGTCATCGCGCAGGTCCATGGCATCGCCACGGCGGCCGGCTGCCAGCTGGTGGCAAGCTGCGACATGGCCGTCGCGGCAGAAGGCACGCGCTTTGGCGTCAATGGCGTCAACATCGGCCTGTTCTGTTCGACCCCGATGGTCGCGCTGACCCGCAACATCCCGCGCAAGCAAGCCTTCGAGATGTTGACCACCGGACAGTTCATTCCCGCCACCCGCGCCGAGGCGCTGGGCCTGGTCAACCGCGTGGTGCCGCCCGAATCCCTGGCACAGGAAACCGCCGCCCTGGCAGGCATGGTAGCCGAAAAACTGGGCGCGGCCGTCAAGATCGGCAAGCAGGCGTTCTACACCCAGATCGGCATGCCGATAGACCAGGCCTATGACTATACCGGCGAGGTGATGGTGCAGAACATGCTTTATCGCGATACGGCCGAAGGAATAAGCGCCTTCCTGGAAAAGCGCCCCCCCGACTGGACGCAATAAGTGCATCTTTGGCAGGGCTTCGCCGACGATCGGCGGGCGCTTGCCAGTCAGGGCGTCATTCAGGCAATTTTCGGTAAATGTTTCCCATTTACAGCCCTATAATTTCCACATTTGCCACTTGGCTGCCGCAATCATCGCTGATACTCCATCCAAAGGCGGTTGAATGATCGCCATACTGAAGCGGGTGTGGGTCACCTCCGGCAGTTTCCCTCCAGGTCAGCCTCTCTCTGACCGCCGAAACATGAAACGGGTGACCCACTCGACCTCCCTCCTCCTTGCAGACGCGGCCGTGCCAAGCCCCTTTTCAAAAGCCGGCACTTGGCCTAGATCAGCAGCATGGACAAAACCCTTCATATCATCGGCGGCGGCATGGCCGGATCAGAGGCCGCCTGGCAGGCCGCCAACATGGGCCTGCGCGTCGTCATTCACGAGATGCGGCCCAAGGTGGCAACCTTCGCCCATCGCACCGGCCATCTGGCCGAGATGGTCTGCTCCAACTCGTTTCGTTCGGATGATGACGAACAGAACGCCGTGGGACTGCTGCATTGGGAAATGCGCGCGGCCGGCGGACTGATCATGGAAATGGCGCAGAAACATCGCTTGCCCGCAGGCGGGGCCCTGGCCGTTGACCGCGACCCTTTCGCGGAATCGGTGACCGCCGCCCTGACCGCCCATCCCAATGTCAGCGTCGATTACAACGAGATCACCACCCTGCCCGATACCGGGCATTGGATCATCGCCACCGGCCCCTTGACCAGCGAGGGTCTGGGCCGCGCCATCGCGGCAGAGACCGGCACCGATGCGCTGGCCTTTTTCGATGCGATCGCGCCCATCGTCTACGCCGACACCATCGACATGTCGATCGCCTGGGAACAATCCCGCTATGACAAGGGCGAAACCGAAGCCGAACAAAAGGCCTATATCAACTGCCCGATGACCAAGGACCAGTACGAGGCCTTCATCGACTCGCTTCTGGCCGCCGACAAGACCGAGTTCCACGAGGGTGAGACAGCCGGCTATTTCGACGGCTGCCTGCCGATCGAGGTGATGGCCGAACGCGGCCGCGAAACCCTGCGTTTCGGGCCGATGAAACCCGTGGGCCTGACCAATCCGCATCAGCCGGACAAGAAACCCTATGCCGTGGTGCAACTGCGTCGCGACAATGCGCTGGGCACGCTCTACAATATCGTGGGCTTCCAGACCAAGATGAAGTACGGCGCACAAACCGCTGTTTTCAAGATGATACCTGGCCTTCAGGATGCCAGTTTCGCCCGCCTTGGCGGCATCCACCGCAACACGTTCATCAACTCTCCGACCTTGCTGGACGATCAGATGCGGCTGCGCTCGCGCCCGCATATCCGCTTTGCCGGACAGATCACCGGGGTTGAGGGCTATGTCGAAAGCGCCGCAATGGGCCTTCTGGCAGGCCGCATGGCCGCAGCCGAAATTCTGGGACACCCGTTGATCAGCCCGCCGCAGGACAGCGCCATGGGCGCGCTGATCCATCACATCACCGGCGGGGCCGAGGCCAAGACCTTCCAGCCAATGAACGTGAACTTCGGCCTGTTCAGACCCATCGACGGCCTGAAAGGCGGCCGACGTGGACGCAAGGACCGCTATAAGGCCTATACCGACCGCGCCAAGGCCGCCTGGACGGAATGGCTGGCAGGGTCAAACGCGATGGCCGCGCAGTAACAGCGCGGCCAAGCTGCATCATGTTCAACCCGCAAGTCATTGAATGAAAACAAAGGTCATCACCAGATTCGCACCTTCCCCGACGGGGCCCCTGCATCTGGGCCATGCCTTTGCTGCCACTGTCGCACATGACATGGCCCGCGCGGCGGGTGGTGATTTCCTGCTGCGGATCGAAGACATCGACCAGACACGCGCCCGCCCCGAATGGGAGGCCCTGATCAAGGAGGACCTGCTGTGGCTTGGCCTGCGCTGGGATGGCCCCATCATGCGCCAGTCGGATCGCATGCCGGCCTATAGCGCGGCCTTGCGGGGCCTGTGGGCACGTGGCCTGATCTATGACTGCCACTGTTCGCGCCGCGACATCCTTGATGCCGCCGCGGCGCCGCAGGAAGGTGCCACGCCGCCGATCGGCCCGGATGGCCCGGTCTATCCGGGCACCTGCCGGCGCGATCATGACGGCGCCGCCCCGCTGCCGCAGCAGGCCTTGCGCCTGAACATGGCGCGCGCGCTTCAGACCCTGTCCAACCCCTTGACCTTTACCGAGACAGGCACAGTCCGGAATATACAAAGCGGCCTGCAACATATTGATACAGAGTATCTTTTAGACAGTGTTGGCGATGTGGTCCTGGCCCGGCGCGATATGGGCACATCCTATCATTTGTCGGTGGTGCTGGATGATGCGGCACAGCAGATCACCCATGTCACGCGCGGCGCCGACCTGTTCGAGGCCACCCCGATCCATGTTCTTCTGCAACGCCTGCTGGGTCTGCCGACCCCGATCTATCACCATCACCGCCTGATCCGGGATGATCGCGGCAAGCGCCTGGCCAAGCGGGATGATGCCCGCGCCATCGCCACCTACCGCGCGGAAGGCAAGACCCCGGACCAGGTCTGGCAGATGATTAATACCTGAAGATAGACGCGTAGATTGCTGTAATTACGACAGTTACTCAGTTCGCAACCGGCGCCATCAGCTCCACCTCGGCCCCGTCGCGTACCGCCGTGTAAAAACAGCTGCGCCGGTTCGTGTGACAGGCGGGCCCGGTCTGGCGCACCCTGACCAGCAGGCAATCCCGGTCACAATCCACCCGCAGCTCGACCAGTTCCTGCCGGTTGCCGCTGCTTTCCCCCTTGATCCAGAAGGCCCGGCGCGACCTGCTCCAATAGGTCACATGCCCGGTCTGCAAGGTCCGCGCGACAGCCTCGGCGTTCATCCAGGCCATCATCAGGATCTCGTTCGTCGCATCGTCCTGTGCAATCACCGGGATCAGCCCTGCGTCGTTGTAAACCAGTGTGGCCGGATCGAATGTCATCGTAAAAGCCTTTGCTTCGGACAGGTTGCGCCCTATTTAGGGGCAAGGGACGAAAAGGGAAAGCGTCGAAAGGACCAAGGCATGAGCAGCGACACCGATCTGATCAAGCTGTATTCCTCGCGTATTCTGGCACTTGCCGCGGATATTCCGCATACTACGCGGCTGGCCCATCCCGATGCCACGGTCAAGCGCCGCTCTCCGCTTTGCGGATCCACGGTCACTGTGGATGTGGTTCTGAAGGATGGCAAGATCGCCGACTATGCCCAGGATGTGAAGGCCTGCGCGCTTGGTCAGGCTGCGGCGGCCGTCGTGGGCCATGCCGTCATCGGCTGCGATCGTGCCCAGATCGAAGCCGCGCTTGAAGCTCTCAAGGCAATGCTGAAGTCCGACGGCCCGACCCCGCCCGCCCCCTTTGACGGGCTTGAGGTGCTGCGCCCGGCGCGCGAATACAAGAACCGTCACGCCTCGATCCTGTTGTCACTTGAAGCCACCGCACAGGCCGTGGCCGAGGCGGAACAGGCCCACTGCGCCTGACTGGGCCTGACTGTGCCTGACTGGGCCTGAACCTACGCATAAAAAAACCGCCGCACTTCCAATCTGGAAGGCGGCGGAAAGTGGCGTGTCCTGTTTGGGCGGAGCAATGCATCAGAGCGGGGGATCGCCCTGAATGATGTCGGAACAGGCAGTATCCGTCAGGCTGGCATCAGGTTGGGACAGAGATGCCGCATGCCACCGGATCAGGACCGCAGGCAGAAACTGGAATGATCCTTTCAGGAAAAACTGGGAAGGTGCAGGCCGACCACCAGAATGACCATCAGCGCCATGGCACCGATTGCATCCGACAACAGCGTGTCGCGGGAACGTTCGATGACGGTTTTGATCTGTGCGAACATCTGGCTGACCTTTCACATGGCTATCTGGTGTCTGTTGCTCCTTTGTTCTCATATTCTTCACATCCTGTAAAGAACTTTATGAGAACATTTGAGAACAAAACAGCATTTCACCGATAAAAGGGGGTTAACCCACGGAAATCAACCGTATCGCCTGATCCTGCTCCATCAGCCACAGAAGCACCCGCGCCGCGTTGCCGCGCGGGCTCTCCAGTGTGGGATCGTCCGTCATCAATTTGCGCGCATCGCTTTGCGCGATCGCCATCAGGGCAGCCTGCCGTTCCAGATCGGCCACCCGGAACCTTGGCAAGCCCGATTGCGCGGTGCCGATCAGATCGCCCGCGCCGCGCATCTCAAGGTCGGTTTCGGAGATGCGGAAGCCGTCCTCGGTATCGCGCAGGGTGGTCAGGCGGCGCTCGGCGGTTTCGGACAGGGGCGCACGATATAGCAAAAGGCAGGTGGACGCACCTGCCCCCCGCCCGACGCGGCCGCGCAACTGGTGCAGCTGTGCCAGCCCGAAGATCTCTGCCTGTTCGATCACCATGATCGTGGCATTCGGCACGTTGACGCCAACCTCGATCACCGTGGTTGCCACCAGGACCGCGACGCGGCCTGACTGGAAATCCGCCATCGCCGCGTCCTTGTCGGCCGCCGGCATCTGCCCATGTACAAGACCGACATTGCCTTCACCCAAGACCGCCCGCAGATGCTTGAAACGCTCCTCGGCGGCGGTCAGATCGACTACTTCGCTTTCATCGACCAAGGGGCAGACCCAATAGGCCTGCCGCCCCTCCAGTATCGCGCGCCGCAGATGGCTGACCACCTCCTCCATCCGCGCGGTCGAGACCATGGCCGTCTTGATCGGCTGACGGCCGGGCGGTTTTTCATCCAGAACCGAGACATCCATGTCACCATATTGGGCCAGCGCCAACGATCGCGGGATCGGGGTGGCAGTCATCACCAGAACATCCGCCGCGTCACCTTTCCGGCCCAGTTCCAGCCGCTGCCGCACCCCGAAGCGATGCTGCTCATCCACCACCGCCAGCCGCAGATCGGCAAATTCCACGTCCTTCTGAAAGACGGCATGCGTCCCTACAAGGATCCGGATATCACCGCGCGCCAGCGCCTCTAGCTTGCTGCGCCGCTCTGCGCCCTTGTCGCGACCGGTCAGGATCTCCAGCACCACACCAGCGGCCTCGGCCATCGGACGCAGGCTTTCCAGATGTTGACGCGCCAGGATTTCGGTAGGGGCCATCATCACACCCTGCCCGCCGGCCTCGACCGCGATCAGCAGCGCAAGGAAAGCGACAAGCGTCTTGCCCGCCCCGACATCGCCCTGCAACAGCCGGTTCATGCGCTGCGGCATGGCCATGTCGCGCGCGATATCCTCGATGGCGCGCATCTGCGCCCCTGTCGGCGCATAGGGAAGTGACGCCAGAACGCGCTGCTGCAACTGCCCGGTTCCGTGGCTTTCGCGCCCCTTGGCCCGCCGCAACCGCGCCCGCGCCAGGGCAAGCGTGATCTGATGGGCCATCATTTCATCATAGGCCAGCCTTTCGCGGGACGGTGCCGTCGCGGCCAGGTCCTCGGGGCGGACAGGCGCGTGCGCTTGACGCACCGCATCGGCCCAATCCGGCCAGCCCGCACGCTTTTTCTGGGCGGGATCGATCCATTCGGCAAGGTCGGGAACACGCGTCAGCGCGGATTGCGCCGCCTTGAACATCTGCTTTTGGCTGACCCCGGCGGTCAGCGGATAGACCGGTTCGAAAGCGGGAATCTCTCCGGCCTCTTCGGGGCGCAGGATATGATCGGGATGCACCATCTGCGCGATCCCGTCGAACAGCTCCACCCGCCCGGACACCACGCGCCTTTGCCCGGTAGGCAATTGTTTTTGCAGATAATCCCCGCGCGCATGGAAGAACACCAACTGGAACGAGGTCGCCGCATCCTCGACCACGATCCGGTAGGCGCCCGATTTGGTGCGCGGCGGCATGTGCTTGCCGATCTCGACCTCGACCGTGACAACCTGCGGCAGCACCGCATCGCGCACAGAGGCGCGGCGCGCGCGATCCACACCGGAATGCGGCAGCGTGAAGATCAGATCGCGCGGGCGCGCGATCTGCAGATGCTCCAGAAGTTGCGCGGTCTTGGGCCCGACCCCTTCAAGCGTCTCGATCCCGGCGAAAAGCGGGAACAGGATTTCGGGCCGCCCGCTCATGCCGCGCCGATCAGGCTCAACCAGCCGTCCTCGTCCAGGGTTTCGATGCCCAGCTCCTGCGCCTTTTTCGCCTTGGACCCCGCGCCCGGACCGGCCACAAGAATGTCGGTCTTGGCGCTGACGGACCCGGCCACCTTGGCCCCCAATGTTTCCGCCCGCGCCTTGGCCTCGGCTCGTGTCATCTTTTCCAGCGTCCCGGTAAAGACGATGGTCTTGCCGGCGATCGGGCTGCCATCGGCCACGATGCGCCTTGCATCCTGCACATCCAGCTGCGCGACAAGCCGGTCGATGCTTGCGCGCTCTCCCTCCTGCGAGAAGGCGGTCACAAGCGCCCTGGCCATGACCTGTCCGACCCCGTCGATGGACAGCAGGTCATCCCAATCCGCGCCCTCAAGATCCGCGGCCCCGTCCATCGCCCGCATGAATGCGTCCCATGTGATGTAATGGCTGGCAATCAGGTTCGACGCGGCCTCGCCGACATGGCGGATGCCAAGCGCGAACAGCAATCGTCCAAACGGTATTTTGCGTTTATCCTCAATGGCCTGGAACAGGTTGCTCGCGCTTTTTTCGCCCCAGCCCTCGCGGTTCTTCAGGCGCGCCAGGCTGGCCGCGTCCCGCTGTTGCAGCGTGAAGATGTCGGCCGGCTCACGAATTGCAAGCTGGTCGTCGCGATAAAACATCTCGACCTGTTTGGCCCCCAACCCTTCGATGTCAAAGGCGGCGCGGCTGACAAAATGCTTCAACTTTTCAACAGCTTGCGCGGGGCACACCAGACCGCCGGTACAGCGGCGCACCGCGTCGCCCTCCTCGCGGATCGCGACGGATCCGCACTCGGGGCAATGGTCCGGGAAAACGAAGGGGATCGCGTCATCCGGGCGTTTGGACAGATCGACATCCGCGATCTTGGGGATCACATCGCCCGCCCGGTAGACCTGCACCCAGTCACCGATGCGGATATCCTTGCCCTCGCGGATCGGATTGCCGCGCGCATCGCGCCCTGCGATATAATCCTCGTTATGCAGCGTCGCATTGGACACGACAACGCCCCCCACGGTGACGGGCAGCAGCCGCGCAACCGGCGACAGCGCGCCGGTCCGCCCCACCTGGATGTCGATCCCTTCAAGCCGGGTCCAGGCCAGTTCGGCCGGAAACTTGTGCGCGATGGCCCACCGCGGCGTGGTCGAGCGAAACCCCAGCCGCGCCTGCAGCGCGAGATCGTTCACCTTGTAGACAACCCCGTCGATATCATAGCCCAGCGTGGCGCGCCGTCCCTCGATTGCGCGGTAGTGGGTCAGCATCTCCTCGGGTCCCCGGCACAGGCGGGTCAGGTCATTTGTCACGAAACCCAGCGCGGCCAGCCTGTCGATCGCGCCCATCTGCGTTTCGGCCAGCGGTTCGGACAGGGCCCCCCAGCCATAGGCGAAGAACCGCAACGGTCGCGCGCGGGTCATCGCGGCATCCAGCTGACGCAGCGATCCGGCGGCGGCGTTGCGCGGATTGGCGAAAACCTTGCCTCCGGTTTCGGCCTGGCGGGTGTTCAGCGCCGCAAAATCGGCATGGCTCATATAGACCTCACCGCGCACCTCAAGCAGGTCTGGCGCCCCTGTCAGCCGCGCGGGAATGTCGGCAATCGTGCGGGCGTTTTCAGTAACATTCTCGCCCACCTCGCCATCGCCGCGGGTGGCGGCCTGCACCAGCACACCCTTTTCATAGCGCAATGACAGGCTGAGCCCGTCGATCTTGGGTTCGGCCGTATAGGTCAGATCGGTCTGACCGAGGTTCAGGTATTTGCGGATATAATCATCGAACTCCGCAATATCTTCATCAGCGAAAGCGTTCCCCAGCGACAGCATCCGTACGGCATGGGTAACCTTGCCAAACCCTTCGGCCAGCCGGGCGCCCACCTGGTCGCTGGGGCTGTCGGCGCGCTTCAGGTCGGGAAACAGCTCCTCGATCCGGGCATTGCGCTGCTTCAGACGGTCATAGTCTGCATCCGAAATCTCAGGCGCATCCTGCTGATGATAGGCGATATTCGCAGCGTCGATCAAAGACGCCAGCCGCGCGAGTTCCGCCTCCGCCTCGGCGGGGGTCAGGGCCTCGGGCGCGCGATCTTCCACCGCAGCATTTGGCTTTGCGTTGTCCGTCACATCTGCCCCCTGTCACAAGGCTGCTTCACAGCCGAAGTGATAGGGTGGCTTGCCGTCAAGGTCCAGTCCACCCGTGTGGCCGTGCCTGCCGCACAGGCAAACAGGTCACTGGCGGTGCATGACCGCCAGACAGGCGTTACACATCAGGCGCCGATGGCCATGCGATGATCGCTCAGGGTTGCCGGGTCGGGATCGCGCAACACATAGCCCCGGCCCCAGACCGTTTCGATGTAATTGTCCCCGCCCGTGGCCGTGGCCAGTTTCTTGCGCAGCTTGCAGATGAAAACATCGATGATCTTGAGTTCCGGCTCGTCCATGCCGCCATAAAGATGGTTCAGAAACATCTCCTTGGTCAGCGTCGTGCCCTTGCGCAGGCTCAGAAGTTCCAGCATCTGGTATTCCTTGCCGGTCAGATGCACGCCCTTGCCATTCACATCGACGGTCTTGGCATCCAGGTTGACGCTGATCTTGCCGGTGCGGATCACGGATTGCGAATGCCCCTTGGACCGACGGATGATGGCATGGATCCGGGCAACCAGTTCTTCGCGATGGAAGGGTTTCGTCAGGTAGTCATCGGCGCCGAAGCCGAAGCCCTTGATCTTGTTGTCGGTATCATCATCCGCGGACAGGATCAGGATCGGTGTTTCGATCCGTGCCAGACGCAATTGGCGCAACACCTCATGCCCGTGCATGTCCGGCAGGCCCAGATCGAGAAGGATCAGATCGTAGTCATAAAGCTTGGCAAGATCGATCCCCTCCTCGCCCAGGTCTGTCGTGTAGACGTTCAGATTGGCATGGGTCAGCATCATCTCGATGCTTTTCGAGGTCGTAGGATCATCTTCAACAAGCAGCACTCGCATAAATATTCTCCGTAAAGGGTCACGATCGATCCCGACCCTGACCAAAAATAGTTAATTCGCCGTTACCTAATCCCAGCAAACTATCACCCCAACCTAAAGTTGTCGATATTTTTGCGTGGCCGTCGCTTTCAGGGCCGCAACGCCATGGTCGCGGATCGCGCGCAACCAGCAGTCGAATTCATCATCACTCAGCCCGTAACGCTCCAGCGCTTCGGCCCGCGTGATCAGACCGCAGAGCACACCGCGCACCACGGCAGCCTTGCGGCTGGCCACCCAACGCCGCGTATCGGGTGGTGGCAGATCGGCGCGTGTCATCACCGACCCGTCAGGAAGCGTCACCGCGCGCGGTCCATCGATCTTCTTGAGATACATGCCTGTTTTTCCTTTCATGCCGCATGAATGCGCCAGAGCGTTTAACAGCCGGTGAAACAGGGGGTTGAGAGTATCTTGGATTTTCCTATATTCTCGCAGACTTTACGCGGCACAGGCACAGCCCCGCACAGCCGCCGCACCCCAGGACCAAGGAAGCCATGATGGCCCTCGATACCGATCACCCGCTGAACTCGCTGGGCTTTGCCAAGCCGCCCTCGCAAACGCGGGTGGTTGTGGCGATGTCGGGCGGCGTGGACAGTTCCGTGGTCGCCGCACAACTGGCCGAGGAAGGCTATGACGTGGTCGGCGTCACGCTGCAGCTTTACGACCATGGCGCGGCGCTGGCCAAGAAAGGCGCCTGCTGCGCGGGCCTTGATATCCATGATGCGCGCCGCGTGGCCGAAACCATGGGTTTTCCGCATTATGTGCTGGATTATGAAAACGTCTTCAAGGACGCGGTGATCGACGAATTCGCCGACAGCTACCTTGCGGGCGCCACGCCGGTGCCCTGCATCCGCTGCAACGAACGCGTGAAGTTCAAGGACCTGCTGGAAACCGCCCGCGATCTTGAAGCCGATTGCATGGCGACGGGTCACTACATTCAGCGCAAGATGGGCCTGGCCGGCGCCGAACTGCACGCGGCGGCGGATGCGGCGCGCGATCAAAGCTATTTCCTGTTCTCGACCACGGCGGAACAGCTGGATTACCTGCGGTTTCCCCTTGGGCATCTGAAATCAAAGGCGGAAACCCGTGCACTGGCGGCCCGCTACGGCCTGCCCGTGGCCGACAAGCCCGACAGCCAGGACATCTGCTTTGTGCCCAACGGCAACTACGCCGCCGTGATCGAAAAACTGCGCCCCGGCGCCGCCGAACCCGGCGAGATCGTGGACAGCGAAGGCCGTGTGCTGGGCACACACAAGGGTGTCATCCATTACACGATCGGCCAGCGCCGTGGCTTGGGCATCGGTGGCCTGGAAGACCCGCTTTATGTGGTCAAGCTGGATGTGGACACGAAGCGCGTGATCGTCGGCCCGAAAGAGATGCTGTCGACCCGTGTCGTGCCGCTGCGCGAGATCAACTGGCTGGGCGATGCGCCTTTCGACAGCGCAGCTGAATGGCATGTGATGGTCAAGGTCCGCTCGACCCGCCCCCCGCGCGAGGCGGTGATCCGCCCGCTGGGTGCGACCACGGCCACGGTCGAACTGCTGACACCGGAAGAAGGCGTGTCACCCGGACAGGCTTGTGTCTTCTACGATCCCGCCAGCACCCGCGTTCTGGGTGGCGGCTGGATCTGGAAAGGCTGAAGCCGCTAGGTCAGACCGATCAGGCAAGCCTGTCGAGTATCGCCTGCGCCGCGCGCAGGCCCGGCGGCGTGCCGCCCTTGCCAAGCCGCTCCATCGTCAGGCGCATTGCGTCCATCTGGGCATCAGGCGCACCCATCACCTTGTCCAGCGCTGTGGCGATTGCCGCGGGCGTGCAATTGCGCCCCAGGCATTCCGGGACGGCGCGGGTATCGGACACCAGATTGACCAAGGTGACGGTGTCGATCTGTAGCATCCGGCCAATCAGAAAACGGGTGAGAGGGTTCATGTCATATGCGATGACCATCGGCGTATCGGCTGCTGCCAATTCCAGCGACACGGTACCCGACGCCGCCAGCGCAACATCGGCTGCGCGAAAAGCGTCGCGTTTTTCAGAAACATAGGCATCGCTGCTCTGTTCCTGCGGATCAAGAATGATCGGCGTGACGGGCCAAGCGCCCACCAGATCCCGGACCAGCGCCGTCACATTGGCGGTCGTGGGCACCACGACGCGCATCCCCTGATGGGTCTGCATCACCCGCGCCAGCGCCTGACCGAAGCGCGGCGTCAGCCGCGCCACCTCGCCCCGCCGCGAGCCGGGCAAGGCCAGCAGCAAAGGCGCATCGCCAATCCCGTGACGGGCGCGGAAGGCCCGCGCCTCGGCCTCGGTCGCCTGCCGCTCGGCCACAACGGGATGCCCCACGAAATCGCAGTTCATGCCTGCGGCTTGCATATAGGGCGGCTCGAACGGCAGCAGCGCCAGCACATGGTCGATCACACGCGCCATCTTGACCGCGCGCCCCGGACGCCAGGCCCAGACCGACGGGGCCACGTAATGCACGGTGCGGATGCGGCTTTTTGCCTTGACCAGTTTCGCGACCCGCAGGCAGAAATCGGGGCTGTCGATGGTCACCAGCACATCGGGCTGTGCGGCGATCACCGCCTCTGCGGTCTGCGCGATGCGGCGTTTCAGATGCAGGTATTTCGGCAGCACCTCGGCCAGACCCATGATGCTCAGCTCATCCATCGGAAAGAGGCTGTCCATCCCCTCGGCCTGCATCAAGGGACCGCCGACACCAAAGAACGCAGGTGTTGTCAACTGCTTGAGGCCCGACATCAAGGCCGCCCCCAACTTGTCGCCAGAGGCTTCCCCCGCGATCAGGAACACCTTCATGCGGCACGCACCCAGAGGAACAATCCCTTGTCGTCCAGGATCCGCAGCACCGCGGGCAGATCAAGGACAAGGACGCCCCCCGCCTCTATCACGATCCCGTCCAGACCCGCATCGGCGGCGCGCATGGCCGTGCCGGGGCCGATGGTGGGCAGATCGACGCGGCGATCCTGGTCGGGCTTGGGCCCCTTGCAGAGGATGGCGCCGTCATGCTGGCCCGCCGCGCGCCCGCCCAGCCAGTCAAGCGCGCTGGTGGCCGCATCGGTGATCGCGTCAAAGCCCCAGGTCAGGGGATCGGGATCGTCCGGCCGGGCCGGACCGGATCCAAGCCGCGCCAGCATCGCGTCCGTGCCATCCGCCCCCTCGCGCGCCAGAACATCACCGCGCCGGACCACGCAGGCCTGGCCCTGATCGGCCCGCCCCATCTCGGCGATCGTCGCCTTGCCCAGGCGCGCGGGCGCGTCATGCTGCGGGCCGGGGCGCGCTTTGGTCGGCACGCCTTCGGGCAACAGCAGGTCGGGGCAGATCTCATGCGCGGCACGGATGGTGAAACCCGCCTCTTCGAACAGCGCGATCACAACGCGCAGCGCACCATCGTCGCCCTGTCCCAACGCCTGCATCATGCGCGGCACAAGGGGCATGGTGGCGGCGTCGATCATCGCAGGGTCAAGCGCGGGTCTGCCGATGGCACCCGCCATGCAGATTTCGGTCACGCCACGCGCCTGAAGATCGGCGATGAAGCTGCCCAACCGTTCCACGCGAAAGGTGATGTCGGGCGACAGGTGATCGGGGGCGAACCCCTCCAGCGCCGCCACCAGCGCAGGTTGCGACTGCGCGGCCACGATGTGATCCGGCAATTGCCCCCGCCCTGCGATCAGCGCCAGCATCAGCCCGGCGTCAGGAAGGACCGGTCTGACCCGGCGCTGACGAAATCGACGATCTGGCGCACGTAATCGCTTTGCGTCTCGTCACCAAGACGACGGGCCCGTTCCTGAAAGGCACCCTCGCCCTGGGCCAGCATCTGGAAGGCGGCGCGCAGGGCGGTGATATCCGCACGCGGCACACCGCGCCGTTTCAGCCCCACCAGGTTCAGCCCGTCCAGCACCCCGCGCGGCGCCTGCACCAGGCCATAGGGGATCACGTCATTCGTCACCATGGTCACCGCCCCGATGATGGCGCCCTGCCCGATCCGCACCCATTGATGCACGCCCGACAGGCCACCGATGATCACGTCATCCTCGATGATGCAATGCCCGGCCAGGGCCGCATTGTTCACCACGATCACCCGGTTGCCGATCTGCACGTCATGGGCCACGTGGCTGCCGGCCATGAACAGACCGTCATCGCCCACGCGGGTGATGCCGCCCCCGCCATCGGTGCCGGTGTTCATCGTGACATGTTCACGAATCCGGTTACGCGCCCCGATGATCAGCCGCGTCACCTCGCCCTTGAATTTCAGATCCTGCGGGATGCCGCCGATCACCGCGAAGGGATGGATCTCGGTTTTCTCGCCCACTTCGGTCTGACCGGAGATCACCACATGGCTGTGCAGATGCACACCGTCAGCCAGGCTGACATGGGCCCCGACATGACAGAAAGGGCCTATGGTGACATCCGCGCCGATCTGCGCGCCGTCCTCGATGATGGCGGAAGGGTGGATCCGGCTGGACATCGCTTACTCCTTGGGCAGATCCATCATGGCGGTGAATTCACATTCCGCCGCCATTTCCCCGTCAACCGTGGCCACGCCCTTGAAGCGCCAGACCTTGCCACCGGGTTTGCCGCGCAACGTGGTGATGGTCATGTGCAGCACATCGCCCGGCACCACCTTGCGGCGGAACTTGCACCCGTCGATCGCCATGAAATAGACCAGCAGTTCCTTGTCCGCCATATCCAGCGCCACGCCCACCATCACCGCGGCGGTCTGTGCCATGGCCTCGACGATGGTGACGCCGGGCATGATCGGATTGCCGGGAAAATGCCCCTGGAAATGCGGCTCGTTCATCGACACGTTCTTGATCCCCACGGCCGAGGAGGTGCCGTCGATATCGACCACCTTGTCCACCAGCAGGAACGGATAGCGATGCGGCAGGATCCGCTGGATCATCATTATGTCGGCGCTTTTCAAAGGCTCTGTCATCTGCCCCCCAAGGGTCTTGCTGTCCGGTTTGTGTTTGTCCGACCAAGCAGGCTGCCGATCAGGCCGGGTGCGGCCCATGGGCCTGCCCGGCCGTTTATGTCGTGTCTGTCAGTAACAATTCACCCCTGAAGGAGCAAGCGGATCGCGGTTCAGTCACCTTTCGGCTTGTCCGGCGCGTCCTGCGGTGGCGTGCCGCCGCCCGGACCCTCGCCGATGCTGCTGTTGATCCTGCGGATCGCCTCATCGGTCACGTCGATGGCGCTGCGGCTCATCACGACGCTGCGCGGATCGATGATCACCACGGCGCCGGCATCTATCATCAGCTGTTCCAGCACGGGCCGGGCGGCGGCGATGAACTGGCGCTGGGCCTCTTCCGTCCGCAGGGCAAGCGCGCGCGCCTTCGCGGTCTGTTCGGTCCTGATCCGTTGCACCTTGACGTCGAAAGCATCCGCAAGCGCGCGGAAGGCTTCGGGGCTCATCGCGGGCCGACGCTGGGTCAGATCCTTTTCCTCGGCCTCAAGCTCGGATTCGATCCTGCGATTCTCGATCTCGAGCTGTGCACCGTCCGCCTGCAACGCCGTCTCGAAGCGGCGACCGAAATCGGACAGGGCGAACATCCTGTCCTGGTCAAGCGACAGGATCGGGCTGCGGATCAGCTGGGTTTCCTGCGCGGTGACATCCCCCCCGACAAGGCAGAGGCACAGCGCAAGCACCAAGGCACATGCGCTCTGCCATGCAGCCCGCCCGCAATCAGAAAACGCCGTCATCGCACCGCGCCCTCCGGGCCGCATCAGAAACGGGTCGAGATGGTCAGGTTGAAGGTCTGCTCATCGTCGAAGTCTTCCTTCTCAAGCGCTTTCGAGAAGTTGAAACGCAACGGTCCGATCACCGAATCCCAGAAGATCGACACGCCAACCACATGCCTGAGCGAGAAATCGTCGTAGATCGTGTTCGCGTTGGTCAGGTCAAGATCCCAGACCGATCCCACATCGTAGAACAGACCGCCACGGATCCCGTATTCTTCGGGCAGACCCAGCGGGAATTCGGCCTCGATCTTGGCCACGGCATACATGTTGCCGCCAAGGGCGTCATTCACCTCGACTGCGCCGCCGGTCGTGCGTACCTCGCGCGGACCGATCCCGTCTGGTGTGAAGCCCCGCATGATCGAGCCGCCGATCAGGAAACGATCGGTCACGCGGCTGGAACCCGAGGTGAAGTTCAGCATACCGCCTTCCAGCGTCGCGCGCAGCGTCACCTCGTCGTTCAGGATAGAGGTCTGCGCCTGGGCGCGCGCGGTTGTCTTGACATAGGTGCTATCCCCGCCAAGCCCCGCGAATTCCTGGCCGAACTGCAACAGCACACCCGCATCTGGGTTCAGACCGCTGCGGCGGTTGTCATAGCTGTAGGTATAGCCAAGCGCGCTGCTCCACAATTGGCCCTGCGCTTCCTCATCCGCGATCAGCGTTCCGGTGAATTCGTAATTGCTGATCTCGACGCTTTCGGCCTTGTAGAAGGTCCGCAACCGCCCGCCCGCGCTGACCGGGAAGGTCAGGCCGGGGCTGAAACGTATGATCGACGTGTCATAATCCGCAAAGGAATTGTTGGTCTCGCGATAGCCAAGTTCCAGGTCCAGCGCCAGGTCGCGGCCCAGCAGCGCAGGCTCGGTAAAGCGGATCTCGTAGGTCTGGTTTTCCTCGGCACCCGAGACATCAAGCTGCAGACGCTGCCCGCGCCCGAGAAAGTTGGTTTCGCTGAAACTTGCGATCAGCGCAAAGCCGCCGTTGGTGCCATAGGCGCCGCCGAAGGACAGGCTGCCGGTGGGCTGCTCCTCGACCTCGACATCGACGATCACCTGATCCGGCGTGGTACCTTCGCGCGCATTGACGCGGGCATCGCTGAAGAAACCAAGCGCGCGGATCCGTTCGGCGCTTTCGCGGATTTCACGCGGGTTGAAGGGATCCCCCTCGGCCACGCGGAACTGACGGCGGATCACCCGGTCCAGGGTCGTGGCATTGCCTTCGATGTCGATCCGTTCGACGAAGATGCGCGGCCCGCGCACCATCGCGAATTCCACGTCCAGGGTCAGGTCGCGCTCGTTGCGGACGATCCGGGGTTCGACGCGGATGAAATTCAGCCCCTTCTGGATCGCCAGACGTTCCAGCCGGGCGATATTGTCTTCCACGATCATGGGCGAATAGACACCGCCTTCGCGCACATTCAGGGCGGCGCCGAATTCATCGGCGTTCACATCCGGAAGATCCGTTGTGGCCGTGATCGCGCCAAAGCGGAATTGCTGACCTTCCTCGACGTTGAAGGTGACGAAAAAACCATCACGTTCACGGGCAAGTTGCGTGTTCACGGCGGTCGTGCGGAAATCGACATAGCCGCGCGAGAAATAGAAATCCTGCAGCACCTGCTTGTCGAATTCGATGCGATCCGCCACGAAAGTATCCCGCTGGATCAGCGCGCGCAGCAGCCCGGCCTGCTTGGTTTCCAGAACGCGGCGCAGGCGCGAGTCGGAAAACACGCGGTTTCCGACGAAACCGATCCGCTCGATCTCGACCAGGCCGCCCTCGAATATCTCGAACACCAGATCAACGCGGTTGTCCGACCGGCGGATGATGGTGGGATTGACGGTGGCCGCCAATCGTCCGGCCTGTGCATAGGCGTCGGCAATGGCGGCGGCGTCGCGCTCTGCGGTGGCGGGGTTAAACACGCGCCGCGACTGCGACTGGATCGCCGTTTCCAGCACCTCGGTCTTCAGGCGGCGATTCCCCTCGAAGCTGATCTGGTTGATCGTCGGGAATTCCGTAACGCTGATCACCAGCGTATTTCCACGCGGTTCCAGCCTCACCTCTTCGAACAACCCGGAGGCGAGGATGCGCTGATAGGCGTCGTTCAATTCCGCCGCCGAGACGGTCTGACCGCGGGAGATACCGGCATAGCTGAGAATCGTCGCTGTCTCGATCCGCTGGTTTCCGTCGATCTGCACAGTGTTGAAACTGTAGGATTGCGCCCAGGCTGGCGCTGCGGGAATCGTTCCCAATGACAGGCCTGCCACCAAAAGCGGCGCAATCCATCCCGAAACGCGCCCTCGCGCGGCAGTCTGCCCCTTGCGGAAAGAGATACTGTCCCTGCTGCGAACGCGGCGCCGCCCACCCATCTGATTGGTCATCGGTCAACCCAGTCATGCATTGCTATTGACCAAGTGAGTATCGGCATTGCGGCCCGTTGTCAAAAGCCCAAAGGCCCCACGCCCTGTGCAAAACGACAGCCTGCGTCCCGGCCCGGAACAATTACACGTTAAAGGCGCGATTTGGCCCGCATATCGCGGCAAAGGACATGCGCGGCCCGGGCCATGCCTGTCTGTCCGGTCATGCGGCGAAAGGTGGAACGGTCCCCGACGGATTACAGCAGTTTCAGCAGGGTACCGACATTCAAGGCCAGGATGATCGTCGCCAGATACAGGATACGGTCCCAGTTAAGGGATACGAGAAGCCCAAGACCACGGCCACTGTTCTGAATCATTTCCATCGGATCATACCCTGCAAACTTGCGTCATCAGGTCAGATAACCATGGAATATGGCCAGATTTTGACAAAGACCCGTTTTCAGGGGGAATCCCCCGACGGTTCTTTCAGGATCAGGGACAGAAGATGTCGTTGCTCAGGGCGAAGACCATCAGCGACAGGATGAGGGTCAGACCGACCGCCATCAGCACCCGCAGCACCTTTTCGTTGGGCGGCTTTCCGGCCACAGCCTCATAGGCGTAGAAGACCAGGTGCCCGCCATCCAGAACAGGGATCGGAAACAGGTTCAGCAGCCCCACCGCAGTCGACAGGACGGCGATGAAATAGATGAAGTTTTCAGTACCCTGGCTGGCCATCGCCCCCGAGACTTCGGCAATGCCGATCGGCCCGGACATGTTGCAGGTGCTGATCGCCCCGGTCACCATGTGATAAAGCCCCGACAGCGAACCGCGGATGATCTGCCACATGTTGGCGACCCCGTTCGACAAGGCGTCGATGACGCCCGGCGTTTCCGTCATCGGGTCGAAGAAAAGCCCGCCGATGATGCCGATACGCCAGTTGGTCTCGAACCCGCCGCCATCCTGCGGCTCGTCGACGCGGCGCGGGGTCAGCGTGACCTGCAAGGTCTGATCGCCACGGCGCACATCCAGCAGCAGGGGCGCGCCCTCTGCCCCTTCGACCTTTTCCCGCAACTGGCTGAAGGCATGGATCGGATCGCCATCGACCGCCAGAATCACATCGTCCGGCTCGAGATCAGCGGCGATGGCCGCCGATTGCGGGGCAAGCTGGGTGATCACGGGCGGCATCGGATGCGGCCCTTGCACCGACATCTCGCGACCGTCGCGCAGAACGGTATAATCCATCAGCGCCGCATTCGGCAGCGCGGCGGTCAGTTCGGCAAAGCCGGCCTCGCCCGCCTGTGGCAGCGGGTGGCCGTCGATCGCCAGGATCACATCGTCCGGCTGGATATCATGCGCCGCGGCCACGGGACGCAGATCGCCCACCGTCAGCGGATCGACCGCAACGCCGCGGGTCAGCCCAATCGCGGTAAAGACCACGATGGCGAGAACGAAATTGAAGATCGGCCCAGCCGCGACCGTGGCCGTGCGCGCCCAGAGCGGCGCCCCATGCATGGTGCTGCGTTTCTCGGCCTCGGTCATGGTGCGGATCACCTGACCGTCAGTTCCCGCCGATGCGGCATCGGCATCCCCGCGAAACTTGACGAACCCGCCAAGCGGCAACAGCGCGATCTGCCATTTCGTTCCCCGCCTGTCGACCCGCGCAAAAAGAACCGGCCCGAACCCCAGCGAGAACACATCCGCATGGATGCCGGACCAGCGCCCGACGATGTAATGGCCGTATTCATGCACCGCCACGATGACCGAAAGGGCCACGACAAAGGCCACCAGGGTCATGGCAAGACCGCCGAACTGGGGAAGAAACGAAACGATATCCAAGTGCTGGTCCTGCTTTCTGATCTGACGGCCGACTTAACGGCCCGTTTGCGCCTGCATGGCCTCATCCGCCCTTACCCGTGCGAGATGGTCCACATGGGCCACCGTATCAAGGGTGATCTCGGCATCAATGAGGCCGCTTTCGGATGACATTCGCGTCAGCACGTCCTCGACAACGCCCGCCATGTCCAGAAATCCGATGCGGCCCGCGATGAATGCGTCCAGCGCACGTTCCTTGGCGGCGTTGAAAACAGCCCCCGCCAGCCCGCCGCGCTGCATCACCTCGCGCGCCAGCCGCAGGGCAGGATAACGTGCCGGATCGGGGGCGCGGAAATTCAGCGTCCCGATAGCAGCAAGGTCCAGCCGTGCCACGGGCAGATCGCGCCTTTCGGGCCAATGCAGCGCATAGCCGATCGCATGACGCATATCCGAGGCGCCGACATGCGCCATCAAGGCGCCGTCCCGGAACCCGACCAGCGCATGGACCAGCGATTCAGGATGCAGGATCACCTCGATCTGATCGGGTGAGACGCCGAAAAACTCGCGCGTTTCGATGACTTCCAGTGCCTTGTTGAACATCGAGGCGGAATCGATCGTGATCCGCTGCCCCATGTCCCAATTGGGATGGCTCGACGCTTCGGCCAGCGTTGCCCCGGCCAGACGTTCCAGCGGCCAGTCGCGGAATGCGCCGCCGCTGGCGGTGATGATGATCCGCTCGACCGCGGCGATATCCTCACCGACCAGGGCCTGGAAGATCGCGGAATGTTCGCTGTCCACGGGCAGGATGCGCGCGCCGTGCCGGGCGGCGGTCGCCATCAGCAAGGGACCGGCCGTCACCAGCGATTCCTTGTTCGCCAGGGCCAGTGTCGCCCCCTGCCTGAGGGCCTCCATCCCCGGTGCAAGCCCCGCCGCACCGACAATTGCCGACATCGTCCAGTCCGCGGGCCGGGCTGCCGCCTCAAGCAGGGCGGCCCGGCCTGCCGCCACTTCCATGGACGTTCCGGCCAGCGCCGCACGCAGGTCATCCAGCAGGTCGTCATGCGCCGTGACGGCAAGCTGCGCGCCCAACCGTCGGGCATCCGCGGCAAGCCGTTCGATGTTGCGCCCGCCGGTCAGGGCGACCACCTCGTACTGGTCGGGCGCCCTGCCGATCAGATCAAGCGTGTTCTGCCCGATCGACCCCGTCGCCCCAAAGATCGAGACCCGCTTCATCGTACGACCGGTACCTGTCCGTAAATCAGCATCACGATCAGCACCAGAAGCGCCGCACCGATCAACCCGTCGAAACGGTCCAGAACGCCGCCATGACCGGGGATCAGGCGCGAGCTGTCCTTGACCCCCACGCGCCGCTTGATCGCGCTTTCGGCAATGTCACCCATCTGCGAGGCAAGCGATGTCCCCATGCTGATCAGGATCAACACGGGCCCCGCGCCGCTGATCGACATGAAAACCGCGCCCAGCACCCCTGCCCCGATCCAGCCTGCGACCGTGCCTGACCAGGTCTTCTTTGGGCTGATGGCGGGCCAGAATTTCGGCCCCCCGATCATGCGGCCGGCGAAATAACCCGCGACATCCGTGATCACCACAACCAGGATCAGCCAGATCAACCAGGTCAGCCCATCCTCGCGATCACGCAAGATGACCAGCGCATAACCGGCCAGCATGATCACCGGGGCATAAAGGTTGAAGATCAGCCTGTGACGTTTGATCAGAACCGCGCCGCAAAGAACCGGCACGGCCAGCGCCAGCACATCCAGCAAGGTGTTCCCGACAATGGCGACCGGCACCCCAAGCGCGGCAAGACCACCAAGCGCGCGGGCCAGACCCTCGGCCCCCGGCACCAGCATCCGCACCAGTTCCCAGAACATCAGCCCGCAAACCGCCACGATCAGCGCCATGAACCACGGGCCACCCAGCCAGATCTCACCGGCCCCGACGGCCACCATGAACAGGGACGACGCGGTCCGGGTCTTCAGGTCATCCCATTTCGAGGTTGCAATCATGGGCTGCTCACGCCTTCACACCGCCATAACGACGGTCCCGCGCACCGTAGCCATGCAGCAGTTTCGCGAATTCGGCGCGGTTGAAATCAGGCCAGAGCGTATCGACGAACTCATATTCCGCATAGGCCGACTGCCAGAGCAGGAAATTCGAAATCCGCGCCTCTCCGCTGGTGCGGATCACAAGATCAGGATCGGGAAGAACATAGGTATCCAGATACTTCGGCAGGGTCTCTTCATCCACATCCGCCGGATCAAGACGCCCCAGCGCCACATCCTGCGCCAGCCGTTTTGTGGCGCGCGCCACCTCGTCCCGGCCGCCATAGTTCAGCGCGATGGTCAGATGCACCCGGTCATTGTCGGCGGTCATCAACTCCAGCTCGTCCATCAGCAGGACCAGCTTGTCATCAAGGCGCACACGGTCACCGATGAACCGCACGCGCACCCCCTCGTCCCGCAATTGCCGCGCCTCGCGGGTGATATAGCGCCGAAACAGGCTCATCAGCCCGGCGACTTCAACCTGGGTGCGGCGCCAGTTCTCGGTCGAAAAGGCGAATATGGTCAGATATTTGACCCCAAGATCGGGGCAGGCCTCGACGATTTCGCGCACCCGCCTAGCCCCGGCGTGATGCCCGAACAGGCGCGGCCGCCCGCGCATCGTGGCCCAGCGGCCATTGCCATCCATGATGATGGCGACATGGCGCGGCCCCTGACGCCCGGCCCCGTCGATCGTGGCGGCGTCGGCATCGCTGGAAGTCGGCCCGTCAGCCGAGATGGTGTCAGAAGTCCGGCGCGCCATGAATGGCCCTTTCATGAAGCGGATCGGCAGGTCGTCAGACCTGCATGATCTCGGCCTGTTTGCCTTCAAGCGCGGCGTCAACCATCTTGGTATAGCGGTCGGTCAGCTCCTGCACCGTGGTTTCCCAGAACTTCTGGTCATCCTCGGACATGCCCTTGGTCTTGGCTTTCTTGACCTGGTCCATGCCGTCCCGGCGCACGTTCCGCACGGCCACGCGGGCGTTTTCGGCATATTGCGCGGCCACACGCGTCAGTTCGCGGCGGCGTTCCTCGTTCAATTCGGGGATCGGCAGCATGATGATCGTGCCGTTGAGCTGAGGGTTGATCCCCAAGCCGCTGTTGCGGATAGCCTTTTCGACAGCACCCACCATCGACTTGTCCCAGACGTTGATCGTCACCATGCGCGGTTCGGGCACGTTGATCGTGCCGACCTGGTTGATCGGCGTCCGCTGGCCATAGGCCTCGACGACCACGGGTTCCAGCATCGAGGCCGAGGCGCGGCCCGTCCGCAACGAGGCGAATTCGGTCTTCAGCGCCGCCATGGCGCCATCCATCCGCCGCTCAAGGTCATCTGTATCGATCTCGAACTCTTCGTCAGACATGGTGGTGTATTTCCCTTGTAACGCCCCGGTTATCGTCGGGGTTCGATCTATCTAGCCTCAACCGTGCACGGTTGTATAGGTACCCCGGCCCGCCAGGATGCCCCTGAAACCGCCGGGCTCGTCCAGCGAGAAGACGATGATCGGCAGGTTGTTGTCGCGCGCCAGCGCAATGGCGCTGGCATCCATCACGCCCAGATGCTGGGCCAGAACCTCGTCATAGGTGACACGATCATAGCGTTTCGCGTCGCCATGTTTCTTGGGGTCCTTGTCATAGACGCCATCCACCTTGGTGCCCTTGAAGATCGCCTCGCAGGCCATTTCATTGGCCCGCAGCGTGGCGGCCGTATCGGTGGTGAAATACGGGTTGCCCGTGCCTGCCGCAAAGATGCAGACGCGCTTCTTCTCAAGGTGGCGCACCGCCCGGCGGCGGATATAGGGCTCGCAGACCTGATCCATCGGGATCGCGCTGATGACGCGGGTGTGGATGTTCAGCGCCTCGAGCGAGGATTGCATCGCCAGCGCGTTCATCACCGTGGCCAGCATCCCCATGTAATCGGCGGTGGTGCGTTCCATCCCCTGGGCGCTGCCTTGCAGCCCGCGAAAGATGTTGCCGCCGCCGATCACCATGCAGATCTCGACGCCCATGTCATGGACCGACTTCACCTCCTGCGCGATACGCTGGACCGTGGGCGGATGCAGGCCGAACCCCTGATCGCCCATCAACGCCTCGCCCGAGATCTTCAGCATCACGCGGCGGAATTTGGTCTGCGGCGGCGGCATGGACTGAGGGTCGGATTGGTCTGACATGGGGGCTCCGTTCGGCTTGTGCAGGTCGCGGGCAAAATGTCGCAAAACGCGGGCAGGTTCAATCCGAGATGCACCGCCTTTGCGATTTCGACGATTTGAGGATAGAGGCAGGGCATGACCATGCCCGACCTGACCGCCATTCCCCCCGACCGCCCCGTGCTGATCGCAGGCCCCACCGCCAGCGGCAAGTCCGCGCTTGCGCTGCGGATCGCCGAAACGCAGGGCGGTGTTGTCGTGAATGCCGACGCCATCCAGGTCTTTGCCAACTGGCGCTTGCTGACAGCGCGCCCATCGCCCGAGGATGAGGCGCGCGCGCCGCACCTGCTTTATGGTCATGTGCCGGGCAACGCGCCCTATTCCGTGGGCCATTGGCTGCGCGAGGTGGCCCCGTTGCTGCACGCGTCCACCCGTCCGATCATCGTGGGGGGAACCGGGCTGTATTTCACGGCATTGACCGAAGGGCTGGCCGAAATCCCGGCCATTGCACCAACTGTCCGCGCCGCAGCCGAGGCGCGTCTGCGTGATGGTGGGCCGGGCGCGCTGCTGGCCGATCTGGATCCGGCCACGCTGGCCCGCATCGACCGGCGCAACCCGATGCGGGTTCAGCGTGCCTGGGAGGTGTGGCAAGGCACCGGGCGCGGGCTTGCGGATTGGCAGGACAACACGCCACCGCCCCTGCTGCCGCTGGCCCGGGCAACGCCGATCCTGGTCGATGCCCCCAAGGACTGGCTGAACGCGCGAATCGCGCGCCGCTTCGATGCGATGCTGGCCGCCGGCGCGCTGGAGGAAGCGCGCGCCAATCTTGACCGCTGGAACCCGGAGGATCTGTCGGCCAAGGCGATCGGCGCGCCGGAACTGATCGCACATCTGCGCGGCGAGATCAGCCTTGATGCCGCGCGCGAGGCCGCGACCATCGCGACCCGCCAATTCGCCAAGCGCCAACGCACCTGGTTCCGCGCCCGGATGCGCGCCTGGACCCTGCATCGGCCAGTTCCCGCCTGAACTGCACGAAGCTGCACCGTGCGAGACTTGTCTTTTTTCAACCATTCCCCTTTAACGGGAGCAGCGGTGTTGATAGCCTGTGCGGATCGGGCGCGCGATACGCCTGAACGGAGCGATATCCATGCAAGCCAGCAACAAAATAACGGATCACGGCACGGCGGCACCCGTGACGATGACGGGCGACATTCGCATCGGCAGCATTGCACAGATGGCCCGCGGCGCGGCCTGGCGGCTGGAACAGTTACACAGCCACGATCATGACCTCCTGCTCTGGATCACACGCGGACAGGGTCGCATGATCCTTCAGGGTCTTCGCAGCGGCATCGGTACGCATAACGCGGTTTTCGTGCCCGCCCATACTCTGTTGGCGCTGGACCTGGGCAAACAGGGGTTCGGCCTGGCGTTGCATCTGCCGGCCCGGCATACCCTCGGACTGCCGGACGAGCCGCACCATCTGCGGATCCGCGACGTGCAGGCCCAGGCCGAAATCGCGGCCATTCTCGACGTCATGCAACGCGAGCAGTCCGGCAACCGGCACTATTCCGACGAGTCGATGCTGGCCCATTCCATGCTTCTGTCCGTCTGGATGCGGCGCCAGATACTGGAACATGCGGATGACAGTCTTCGCATTCCCGCGGCACACCGCCTGGTGCAGGCCTATTGCGCGATGGTCGCGCGCGATTTCGCCAGCCCGAAACTGATGGGCGATTACGCCAATGACCTGGGCGTCACCCCGACCCACCTGACCCGGTCCTGCCGCGAGGCGTCGGGCCTGACCGCGGCCGAGATCCTGACCCAACGCAGCCTTTATGCGGCGCGTGACCAGATCGAAACCACGGATCGTCCGCTGCAGGATATCGGGCAAAGCCTGAATTTCAGCAGCGCGGCCTATTTCTCGCGCTTCGTGCAACATCACACCGGGAAATCGCCCAGCACCCTGCGACGCAATGCCAGGCGGCAAGAGACGTCAGGCGCCGCCAAAGCGCCCACCCCCGGCAAACCAGCCCCCGGAAAACCCGCCCCCGGCCAACCCGCCTCAGGCAAGCCATGACCGGGACGGCTTGGCGCGCCAGCCTGACAGCCTGTGCCTGACACCCTGTGCCTGACACCCTGTGCCAGCCCCCGGCGGGCCAATCCCCGGCAGCACCGCGACCCTCGGATCGGCATCGCCATGTCATCCTGACGCGACGCATCCGTGACACGGGAAATTGACAGGTCTGTCGCGTTTATGGCTTGCATGCGACATCGATGTCGTTTTTGGTACGGGGTGATGTCGGTTTCCGCATGCAAAATGCCGAAACCATGCGTTGACGCAAAGCCCGTTCTGGTGCCGAATGCCCGCAGGGATGAAGCGCGGAAGCGGTCAGGAATCTGCGGACATAATGCAGGCTGACAGGCTGTCGACCGATCAGCCTAATAAAAGCAACAGGGAGTTGAACATGAACGATATGACCTTCAAGGGGCAGCCGGTACACAAGGCCGCCCTGATGTATGCGGATGAATTCAAGGCCGGCAAACTCAGCCGCCGCGAATTTCTGGCGCGCACCACCGGACTGGGCGTGACCGCCGCCGCGGCCTATGCGCTGGGCGGGCTTGGCAGCCCGGTACAGGCACAGGCAACCCCCGCGATGGGTGGCACGCTGCGCTGTCAGATGAGCGTGCGCGCCCTCAAGGACACCCGCACCGCCGACTGGTCCGAGATCGCCAACCAGACCCGCGGCACGCTGGAATACCTGGTCGAGTACAACAATGACGGCTCGATCCGCGGCATGCTGCTGGACAGCTGGACCGTCAATGACAACGCCACCGAATACATGCTGAACGTCCGCAAGGGCGTGAAATGGAGCAATGGCGACGACTTCACCGCCGAGGACGTGGCGCGCAACCTGACCCGTTGGTGCGAACGCGATGTCGAAGGCAACTCGATGGCGGGCCGCGTCAGCGCGCTGATCGACGACGCCACCAACAAGGCCGCCGAGGGTGCGATCAGCGTCGTGGACAGCCACACCGTCAAGCTGACGCTGCCGCGCCCCGATATCTCGATCATTCCGGGCTTCTCGGATTATCCGGCAGCCGTGGTGCACAGCTCCTACAACCCCGATGCGATCCAGAACATCGGGACCGGCCCCTATGTGATCGAAGAGCTGGAGGTCGGCGTGAAATGCACGCTGGTCAAGGCGGATGGCCACACATGGTGGGGCACCGATGTCTATGGCGGACCCTACCTGGACCGCATCGAATACATCGACTTCGGCACCGACAGCGCGGCCTGGCTGGCAGCGCTTGAATCCGAAGAAGTGGACATGCTGCACGAATCCGTCGGCGAGTTCATCGAGATCATGGACGGTCTGGGCCTGATCAAATCCGAGGTCGTGACCGGCGCCACCATCGTGGTGCGCCCGAACCAGCTGGCCGAAGTGAACGGCGTGCGTCCCTACGAGGACAAGCGCGTGCGCCAGGCCATCCAGATGGCCGTCAACAATGCCGTCTGCCTGGAACTGGGCTATGGCAACCTGGGCATTCCGGCCGAAAACCACCATGTCGCACCGGTCCATCCCGAATATGCAGAACTGCCGCCGCAGAAATACGACCCCGCGGCCGCAAAGGCGCTTCTGGATGAAACCGGCCTTGCCGATTTCGAGCATGAGATCATCTCGATCGACGATGACTGGCGCCGCAACACCACCGATGCCGTGGCCGCACAGCTGCGCGACGCGGGCTTCAACGTGAAGCGGACCATCCTGCCCGGATCGACCTTCTGGAACGACTGGACGAAATATCCGTTCAGCTCGACCAACTGGAACCACCGCCCGCTGGGCGTGCAGATCCTGGCGCTGGCCTATCGTTCGGGTGAAGCCTGGAACGAATTCGGCTGGTCCAACGCCGAATTCGACGCCCTGCTGGAAGAGGCCCTGTCGATCGCGGATGCCGACAAGCGCCGCGCGGTCAGCGCCAAGATGCAGGCCCTGATCCAGGAAGAAGGTGTCACGATCCAGCCCTACTGGCGCTCGCTTTATCGCCACATGCGCGAAGGCGTGATGGGTGCGGAAATGCACATCGCCTTCGAGCATCACCACTACAAGTGGGGCATGGCCGCCTGATCGGCCTGACCTGCAGGACCGCGCCCCCCGACCGGGGGCGCGGCACCGCGCCGGTACGCCGGACACGGCAACCGCGGGATGCGCGCGCCGACAGAAAAAGGACAGGTCACCGAAGACCTGCCGCAGCCCGTTTCACGGCGGGCACTTAAACCAGGGGGCACAGCATGGGCCTGTTCATCTTGCGCCGTCTAGGGATCATGATCCTGACGGCGATCTGCCTGACCTTCATCGTCTTCTTCATGACGAACCTTTATCCGAACCTTGAGAAACTGGCCAAGACCCAGGGCAACTTCCGCATGAGCGATGCCGAAGTCTCAAGCTACCTGGGGCGCAACGGATACCTGGAACCCCTGCCCGTCAAATACGGGCAATGGCTGGGCGTGCTGCCCGGCTGGACGGTTCAGGTCGACGACGGCATGCGCGGGCGTTGCGTCGAGGGTACGGTCGCGCCCGAGGTTCTGGCCGCCGCGCCAAGGTTCTGCGGCATCCTGCAGGGCGACTGGGGCTTTTCGACCGTCTTCAAGGACGATGTCAGCGGCATCATCGCAACCCGCCTTGGCCTGACCGGCAAGCTGATGTTCTGGGTCATGATGCTGATGGTGCCATCTGCGCTGCTGGTGGGCGTGCTGGCGGGGATGCGCGAAGGCTCGCGCACCGACAGGACGCTGTCGACCTTCGCCATCACCACGACGGCAACGCCGGAATATGTCTCGGGCGTGATCCTGATCGCGGTCTTCGCCTCCTCCGCCGTGGGGCTGAAATGGTTCAACGGCACCGCGACAAGCGCGATGGAGGATGCCACCTTCAACAATTTCTTCCTGCCCGTGCTGACCATCGCACTTTACGGGATGGGCTATATCGCACGGATGACCCGCGCCTCGATGGCCGAGGTGATGACCGCGCAATATATCCGCACCGCGCGCCTGAAGGGCGTCAAGTTCAGCGACATCGTCATGAAACACGCCCTGCGTAACGCGCTGATTGCGCCCTTCACCGTGATCATGCTGCAGTTTCCCTGGCTTCTGAATGGCGTGGTCATCGTGGAGACCCTGTTCAACTACAAAGGCTTCGGCTGGGTATTGGTGCAGGCCGCAGGCAATAACGACATCGAGTTGCTGCTGGGCGTTTCCGTCGTATCGGTGATTGTGGTTCTGGTGACGCAGCTGATTTCGGACATCGGTTACGTCTATCTCAACCCGCGCATCAGCGTGTCATAGGAGGAGGGGCGTATGGACATTATCGGCTGGGGTGAGATCATCACCCGAATCCTGACCCAATTCACCCCTGTCTGGATCGCACTGGCGGTGACCTTTGCGCTATCCATCAGCTTCAAGCGGCGGCTGGGGCTTTATGGCAAGCTTTTTGACAGCGTGATCGGCATGACCGGGTTCGCCCTGGTGATGTTCTGGGTCTACACCGGCATCTTCGGTGGCGCCTTCGGATGGATCGTGACGCATGACACGCTCTCGCAGATCTCGGGGCTGAAGAACAAGGTGCCCGGCACGCCAGTACCCGATGCCGCGGCGCAGGGGCTCTACCCCTATTACCTGATGGGTGGCGACAACCTGGCGCGCGACGTCTTCAGCCGCATGATCGTGGGCGCCTGGGAGGTGATGAAGATCGCCCCCTTCGCCACGCTTTTCGCCTTCATGGTGGGGATCACCCTGGGCCTGCCGGCAGGCTATTACGGGGGGCGGCTGGATACCTTCCTGTCGTTCCTTGCGAACCTGATCCTGGCCTTCCCGGTGATCTTGCTGTTCTACCTTCTGGTCACGCCGGAAATCGTGCTGACGGGCATTCCGGTCTACATGGCGGGCGTGCTGTTCCTGTTTCCGATCATCTTCCTGACGATCCTGTTCAACTCGCGCTTCTTCACGCAGCCCGCAAAGCGAAACCTTTACGTGGCGCTGACGCTGGTGATCGGGCTCTGGGTCTATCTTGGCATCGCCTGGGACGCGGACCCGCTGGGGCTGATCAGCTTTCCGCCGAACCTGCTGGTGGTCTTCGTGGCGGTGGTCTTTGTCAACTCGCCCACCGTGTTCCGTATCGTGCGGGGCCTCGCGATGGACATCAAGACACGCGACTACGTGGCCGCCGCCCAGACCCGTGGCGAAGGACCCTGGTACATCATGCTGTGGGAAATCCTGCCCAATGCACGCGGGCCGCTGATCGTCGATTTCTGCCTGCGTATCGGCTACACCACGATCCTTCTGGGTACGCTGGGCTTTTTCGGCCTGGGACTGAGCCCGGAAAGCCCCGACTGGGGCAGCACGATCAATGAGGGGCGCAAGCTTTTGTCGATCTATCTGCATCCCGCCCTGCCGCCGGCCATGGCGCTGCTGTCGCTGGTGCTGGGGCTGAACCTGCTGGCGGATGGTCTGCGCGAGGAAAGCCTGCGCGATTGAGGTCGGGTTTCGCGGGGCTCTGCCCCGCACCCCGGAGTATTTTCGGAACGATGAAACGGTCAAACGGGAGTTGAGCGATGGCGAAATGGGACCATGACGGGCCGATCCTCGAGATCGACAAGCTGTCGATTTCCTTCTTCACGCGACTGCGCGAAATCCCTGCGGTGATGGATTTCTCGGTCACCGTGCAACCCGGCGAGGCCGTGGGCCTGGTCGGCGAAAGCGGCTGTGGCAAATCCACCGTGGCGCTGGGGGTGATGCAGGACCTTGGCGTGAACGGCCGCATCGTGGGCGGGTCGATCAAGTTCAAGGGCCGCGACCTGGGCGCCATGTCGGCGGAAGAGCTGCGCGATATACGCGGCAACGAGATCGCGATGATCTACCAGGAACCCATGGCCAGCCTGAACCCGGCCATGCGGATCGGCAAGCAGCTGATGGAAGTGCCGATGATTCACGAGGGCATTTCCGAAAAGGAAGCCGAGGCGCGCGCGCTACAGGTGATCCGCGATGTGAAACTGCCGGACCCGGAACGGATCCTGCGGGCCTATCCGCATCAGCTGTCCGGTGGCCAGCAGCAACGCATCGTCATCGCCATGGCGCTGATGTCGAAACCGGCCCTGCTGATCCTGGACGAACCCACCACCGCGCTGGATGTGACGGTCGAGGCGGCAATCGTGGAACTGGTCAAGGATCTGGGCCGCAAATACGGCACCTCGATGCTGTTCATCAGCCACAACCTGGGGCTGGTGCTGGAAACCTGCGACCGTATCTGCGTGATGTATTCCGGCGAAGCGGTCGAGCGGGGCAGCATCACCGATGTCTTCGACAAGATGCGCCATCCCTATACACAGGCGCTGTTCCGGTCGATCCCGCTGCCAGGCGCGGACAAGAACGCAAGCCCGCTGATCGCCATTCCGGGCAATTTCCCCCTGCCCCATGAACGCCCCGATGGCTGCAATTTCGGCCCGCGTTGCGATTACTTCGAGGCCGGTCGCTGCGATCAGGGCTATATCAAGATGGCCCCCGTGGATGAGGCGGAGACGCATGAATCGCGATGCCTGCGCTTTGCCGAGATCGACTGGAGCGCGCCACCCGCCAAGGCGGAGGTCAAGCAGAAAGGCGAGATCGGCAAGGTGGTCCTGAAGATGGACAACCTCAAGAAATATTACGAGGTCTCGGCCAGCAAGCTGTTCGGCGGCGGCGCGACCAAGGTCGTGAAGGCCAACGAGACGCTGAGTTTCGAAGCGCGCGAAAGCGAGACCCTGGCCATCGTGGGTGAATCCGGCTGCGGCAAATCCACCTTCGCCAAGGTGCTGATGGGGCTGGAAACCGCGACGGACGGCCAGATCCTGCTGGACAATCGCAGCATCGGCGATATCCCGATCCAGGAGCGCGACACCAAGACGGTGGCCGATGTGCAGATGGTCTTCCAGAACCCGTTCGACACGCTCAACCCCTCGATGACCGTGGGGCGCCAAATCATCCGCGCGCTGGAAATCTTCGGCGTCGGCGCCTCGGAAGAGGAGCGGCGCAACCGCATGCTGCAACTTCTGGATCTGGTGAAACTGCCGCGCGCCTTTGCCGATCGCATGCCGCGCCAGCTGTCGGGCGGGCAGAAGCAGCGCGTGGGCATCGCGCGCGCCTTTGCAGGTGATGCGCGCATCGTCGTCGCGGACGAACCCGTCTCGGCGCTGGACGTGTCGGTTCAGGCGGCCGTGACCGATCTGCTGATGGAGATCCAGCGCGAACATGGCACCACGCTGCTGTTCATCAGCCACGACCTGAGCATCGTGCGCTATCTCAGTGACCGTGTGATGGTGATGTATCTCGGCCATGTGGTCGAACTGGGCAGCACCGATCAGGTCTTCAGCCCGCCCTATCACCCCTATACCGAGGCGCTGCTGTCGGCCGTGCCCATCGCCGACACGCGGGTCAAGAAAAAGCATATCGTGCTTGAGGGTGACATCCCCTCGGCCATGAACCCGCCGCCGGGCTGCCCGTTCCAGACGCGCTGCGGCTGGAAATCGCGTGTGCCGGGCGGGCTGTGCGAGCGCGAGGTGCCGCCGGTGCGCCAGTTGGGCGAAGGGCATCAGATCAAGTGCCATCTGTCCGATGCTGAACTGGCAACCATGGAGCCGGTGATCCAGATCGCCGCGGAGTAGGACCTTGTCAGGCTTTGCCGCGCTGCCTGATCCGCCTTATTACGCGGTGATCTTCACCGCGCAAAGGGCCACGGGTGATCACGGCTATGCCGCAATGGCCGCCCGCATGAGCGACATGGCCCTGGCCAGCCCCGGATGTATCGGCATGGAAAGCACCCGTGACGCGGATGGCTTTGGCATCACCGTCAGCTACTGGCGCGACGAGGCGTCGATCCTGGCATGGAAAGCGGATGCACAGCACCTTGTCGCGCAGCAGCTTGGCCAGGATCGCTGGTACACGCATTACAGGCTGCGCGTGGCGCGGGTAGACCGTCATTACAGCGGCCCCGAGAACCGGCCCGCCCTGCGACCCTAGCCGCCCAGGATGACCTTGACGTAGTTCTGTGTCTCGCGGAAGGGCGGCACGCCGCCATGTTTCTGCACCGCACCCGGCCCCGCGTTATAGGCCGCCAGCGCCAGCCGCCAGTTTCCGAAGGCGCGATATTGCTGCATCAGGTAGCGCGCCCCGCCATCGAGGTTCTGATAGGGGTCCGTCGGATCGACGCGCAGAAGACGCGCGGTCTCAGGCATCAGCTGCGCCAGACCCAGCGCGCCCTTGTTTGATCTGGCTTTCGGATTGAAACCCGATTCCTGCTGCACCAGCTTCAGAAACAGATCCTCGGGCACGCCATGACGGCGGGCGGCATCGCGCGCCATCGCAAGATAGGGCCCGGTATAGCGCCCCTCAAAGGACGGCCCGGCGCCCCATTTCGTGGGCGTGTTCACCGATGGGGGCTGCAAGCGTACCGATGAATTGTATTGCTGGCTGGCGCGGTTATCCAGAACACGGGTCTGCGAGGCAAAAAGCTTGACCCGCGATTGCGTGGACAGGACATCGGCCTGCGCGCTGCCGGCCAGTCCAAGGGCCACGATCATGGCGCCTGCAATGGTCTTGTACATCTCTGTCAGCCCCAGGTTTCAGGCAGGCACTATATCGTCCCCGGCGCGATAATCCAGAGTTTGTGGCCCTGTCCCGACCCCATGGGCGCCGCATGGGCCGTTTTCTGCTTCCGTTCCGACGTTAGGCCTGTTTTAACCATGTTGCAGGAAAACAGAGGACGTGATCCACAGGGTCGCGCATCTGACAGAGATTCGAGGAGAGACAGGCATGGCCGGCTCGGTGAACAAGGTAATTCTGATCGGCAACCTGGGCCGCGACCCCGAGGTCCGGACCTTCCAGAATGGCGGAAAGGTCTGCAACCTGCGGATCGCCACATCCGAACAATGGAAAGACCGCGCCACGGGAGAGCGCAAGGAACGCACCGAATGGCACAGCGTTGCTGTCTTCCAGGAAGGGCTTGTCCGTATCTGCGAACAGTACCTGAAAAAGGGCTCGAAGGTTTATATCGAAGGCAAGCTGCAGACGCGCAAATGGCAGGACCAATCCGGCCAGGATCGCTATACGACCGAAATCGTGCTGCAAGGTTATGACGGCACGCTGACCATGCTGGATGGCCCGTCGGGCGGTGGCGGCGGTGGCGGCGGCGGCGGTGGTGCCAGTTATGGCGGTGGCGGCGATTACGGCGGCGACTACGGTGGCGGCTACGACAGCGGCCCCTCGCAGGGCGGTGGCGGTGGCGGTGGCGGTGGGCGCGCCCCTTCGCGCGATATCGACGACGAAATCCCGTTCTGACCTGATGATACCGCCCGCGCCACAAGGCGCGGGCGTTTGACGTAACGACCGACGGAAGGTGCTGCCCATGGCATGGTCTTTCCCCATAGCACGGTTGTTCGGTTCCGAGTTGCGCGTTCACGCCACGTTTTTCCTGATCCTGATCTGGATCGGGATCGTGGGATACGGCGCGGGCGGCATGCCCGCCGCGATCGAGAATGTGATCTTCATCCTTGCCCTCTTCGCCTGCGTCGTCGCGCATGAATTCGGCCATGCCCTGACCGCGCGCCGCTACGGAATCCGCACCCCCGACATCACGCTGCTGCCGATCGGCGGGCTGGCCCGGCTGGAACGGATGCCTGAAAACCCGCGCCAGGAGATTACCGTGGCGCTGGCCGGTCCCGCCGTGAACATCGTCATCTGGGCGGTGCTGATGCTGGCGTTGGGCGGGCGCATGCCGCAGGTCGATGACATGCTGCTGTCGGGCGGCACGCTGGAGGGGTTTCTGGCCCGTCTGGCGGGCTTGAACCTGTTTCTTGCGCTTTTCAACCTGCTGCCCGCCTTTCCGATGGATGGCGGCAGGGTGCTGCGCGCGGCGCTGTCGGCGCGCATGGACCGGGTCCGCGCCACCCAGATCGCGGCGGGCGCTGGCCGAGTGCTGGCCTTCGGAATGGGGTTTCTGGGGCTGCTGTCAGGCAATCCGATGCTGATGCTGATCGGTGTCTTCATCTTCATCGCCGCCGGGGCCGAAGCGCAGGATGTCAGCCTGCGCGCGCTGTCGCGCCGCCTGCGCGTCAGGGATGCGATGATCACCTCCTACGAGGCGCTGCGCCCCGAAGACACGCTGCAGGCCGCCGGACAGGCGTTGATCCGCACCACGCAGCACGAATTCCCGGTCCTTGACCAAGACGACCGGCCCGTCGGACTGCTGACCCGCAACACCATCTTCGCGGCCCTGGGCGATCCGGCCGCGCAGCTGACCAGCCTCAGCGCGGTTCAGCTTGATCCGCTGCCCTGCCTGGCGCCGCATCTACCGCTGACCGATGTTCTGGACCTGATGCATGCCGATCAGGCAGGCGCCGTGGCCATCTGCACGGCGGAGGGCCGGGCCCTGGGCTATGTCACGCGCGAAAACCTGGGCGAGCTGATGATCCTGCACAGCCGCGATCCCGGCTAGGCTCCTGCGGCGGCAAGATCGCCACGCTGCAATGCAGAAAATCGCCTCGGCGGGGTTCTGCGGCCCTTTGCGTCTGGTCTTTTTGGCAAATGCCATGTACCCCGCCGCAAACTTCCCCAAAGGACAGACAATGGACCTGCGAAATATCGCCATCATCGCGCATGTGGACCACGGCAAGACAACACTGGTGGACGAGCTGCTCAAGCAGTCGGGCACCTACCGCGAAAACCAGGCAACAACCGAACGCGCCATGGACAGCAATGACCTGGAACGCGAACGTGGCATCACGATCCTGGCCAAGGCGACCTCGGTCGAATGGAAAGGCACGCGGATCAATATCGTCGACACCCCCGGCCACGCCGATTTCGGCGGCGAGGTCGAGCGGATCCTGTCCATGGTCGATGGTGTGGTGCTGCTGGTCGATGCCGCCGAAGGCCCGATGCCCCAGACAAAATTCGTGACATCCAAGGCACTTGCGCTTGGTCTGCGTCCGATCGTGGTGCTGAACAAGGTCGACAAGCCCGACGCCGAACCCGATCGCGCGCTGGATGAATGTTTTGACCTTTTCGCCAACCTGGGCGCCAATGAAGACCAGCTGGATTTCCCGCATCTCTACGCCTCGGGCCGCTCGGGCTGGGCCGATGCCGATCTGAAGGGTCCGCGCAAGGACCTGGCGGCACTGTTCAATCTGATCGTGCGCCATGTGCCCGCGCCCAGGCAGCAGAAACACGCGGATGAACCCTTCCGCATGCTGGCGACCACCCTCGGGTCCGATCCCTTCGTGGGCCGCCTGCTGACCGGCCGCGTCGAATCGGGCCGTCTGAAAGTGGGCGCCACCGTGCAGGCGTTGTCGCGCATCGGCCAGAAGATCGAACAATTCCGCGTGACCCGCGTGCAGGCCTTCCGGGGCCTTGGACAGCAGGATATCGACGAGGCCGTGGCCGGCGACATCGTCAGCCTGGCCGGCATGACCAAGGCGACCGTGGCCGATACGATCTGCGCCCTGGCCGTGGACGTGCCCCTGCCCGCACAGCCGATCGATCCGCCCACGATCACCGTGACCTTTGGCATCAACGACAGCCCGCTGGCTGGCCGTGATGGCAAGAAGGTGCAATCGCGCGTGATCCGCGAACGCCTGATGAAAGAAGCGGAATCGAACGTCGCCATCAAGATCTCGGACACGCCGGGCGGTGAAGCCTTCGAAGTGGCCGGTCGTGGCGAACTTCAGATGGGTGTGCTGATCGAGAACATGCGCCGCGAGGGCTTTGAGCTGAGCATTTCGCGCCCGCAGGTTCTGTTCCGCGAAGGCCCCAATGGCGAGCGTCTGGAACCGATCGAGGAAGTCACCATCGACGTGGATGACGAATATTCCGGCGTCGTGATCGAAAAGATCACCGGCACCCGCAAGGGCGAACTGGTCGAGATGAAACCCGCAGGCGTGGGCAAGACCCGCATCATCGCGCTGGTCCCGTCCCGCGGCCTGATCGGCTATCACGGTGAATTCCTGACCGACACGCGCGGCACCGGCGTTCTGAACCGCGTGTTCAACAGCTGGGCCCCCCACAAGGGCGCCATCCCCGGCCGTCGCGCCGGTGTGCTGATCTCGATGGAAAACGGCACCTCGGTCGCCTATGCGCTGTGGAACCTGGAAGAGCGTGGGCGCCTGTTTATCGGCGCGCAGGCCGATGTCTACCAGGGCATGATCATCGGCGAACACAGCCGTGACAACGATCTGGACGTGAACCCGCTGAAGGGCAAGAAACTGACCAACGTCCGCGCCTCTGGCACGGATGAGGCGGTACGCCTGACCACCCCGATCACGATGACGCTGGAACAGGCCATCGCCTATATCGACGATGACGAACTGGTCGAAGTGACCCCCCATGCGATCCGTCTGCGCAAGCGCTACCTGGATCCGCATGAGCGCAAGCGCCACGCAAAATCCAAGTGATATCAATGTGTCAGGGCGCGATGCTTATGCGCCCTGACACCTCCAGCCCGCCGTCGGGCAAACGCCGCACGACGATGATCTCACCCGAGGATGGCACGACGCCGGTCAGGGCCGAGATATTGACCTGATGGGTCACCAGCAACAGCCGCGCATCCAGGGGCTGCTCTGCGATCGCGGCCAGGGCCTCACGCGTCTGTGCGGGCCCGTCGGCGCGATTGCCGAAGAAAGAATGCAGGAAAGGCCGTACCTCGAACGTGCCCATGTCCATCAGACGCGCGGTATCGACACAGCGGCACCACCCGCTTGACCAGACCTGATCAAAGGCAATGCCCTGCGCGCGCAGCGCATCGCCGGTACGGCGCGCCTGTTCGCGACCGCGGTTGTCCAGATTGCGCTGGGTGGAACAGTCGCCAAGCACGAAGCCCGCAGGATCCCCCCCGCCTGGCGCGATGGCATGGCGCATCAAGGCTATGGCGCCCGGTTCGCGCAGGGCATCCCAGTCATTGGCCAGAAGGGGCGTCGGCAAGACGAGAAGAAGAAACGCAATAATACGGGACAGCATGGCACCTGCTTTCGGAACGATTGTCCGAAACCTAGGCCAAAGGCTGCCCCGGTCCAGTCCCGCGCGGATTACTCGGTGATCTCGACAATCACCAGTTCGCGTTCGGATGCGCCGCGCGCATGGCTCAGCGCTTCCTGATACTCGGGCGAGTGATAGCAGGCTTCGGCCGCTTCCACAGAGGGAAAGCGCGCCACGACATTGCGCGGACGTTCCTTGCCTTCAAGCTGGACGAAGCGCCCGCCGCGCGCGATGAACGCGCCGCCGTGCTTGGCAATGGCCGGTCCGGCCAGTTGCGCGTAACGGCCATAGGCTTCGGGGTCGGTCACGGTCACATGGGCAATCCAGAGTGCGCTCATCGGTCTTTTCCTTCTTCAGATCCCGTCCACGACGACAAGATCGCGGCGGCTGCTGCGCAGGGCGATCGGCAGGATCGCCTGATATTCGGGGGATTCGTACCAGGCTAGTGCCTGTTCGCGCGTGGGAAAGCTGATGATGACATGGCGATCAGGACCAGAGCCTTCGATCTGTGTCATCGGGCCACCCTTCACCAGGAAAGTGCCCCCCGCCTTTTCGGCCAGGGCCACGGTCTGGCTGGCATAGGTCTTGTAATCCTCAAGGTCCGTGACCTCGATCCGCGCGATGATATAGGCTGTCATTGTCTGTGCTTCCCCTCAGGCGCCAAGCATTGCTTCGACCGCGGCAATCGCCTCGGCCGCTTTCGACGCATCGGCGCCGCCGCCCTGGGCCATGTCGGGACGGCCACCGCCGCCCTTGCCACCCAGTGCCGGCACCGCCGCGCGCACCATGTCCACGGCCGACACGCGACCAGTCATGTCAGGCGTTACGCCCGCCGCCACGGCCGCCTTGCCATCGGCATCCGCGATCAGCAGCACCGCCCCAGAGCCGATACGCTGCTTGTGCTCGTCGATCAGCGCCGGCAGATCCTTGCCGGATACGCCCGACAGGACCTGTGCAATGAAGGCCACACCGTTGATGTCCTTGGCTTCCGGCGCCGCACCTTGCCCGGCGCCGCCGGCCATGGCCAACTCGCGGCGCAGTTGCGCCACTTCGTTGGACAGGGCGCGGCGCTCATCCAGAAGCGCGCGCAGACGGTCCGCCAGATCGGCAGGTTGCGCCTTGAGCGTGTCACAGGCCTGCGCCAGGCGTTGCGCCTCGGCACGAATATGCGCCACAGCCGCCTCTCCGGTCAGCGCCTCGATCCGGCGCACACCCGCGCTGGACGCGCTATCCCCCAGGATCACGCAAACGCCGATATCGCCAGTGCGCGCGACATGGGTGCCACCGCAGAGTTCGATCGACCAGGTCTTGCCGCCATGGCCTTTGCCGGTATCGGCACGGCCCATCGACACGACCCGCACCTCGTCACCGTATTTTTCACCAAACAGCGCCTGTGCACCGATGTCGCGGGCGTCGTCGGGCGTCATGATCCGGGTTTCGACTGGGCTGTTCTGCCGGATGAAGGCGTTGACCTGATCCGCCACACTGGCCAGTTCCGCAGCACTCAGCGCCTTGGAGTGGCTGAAGTCAAAGCGCAAACGATCCGGCGCGTTCAACGAACCGCGCTGTGCGACGTGATCGCCCAGCGTCTCGCGCAGCGCCTCGTGCAGCAGGTGGGTGGCCGAGTGATTGGCCCGGATCGCCGCACGGCGTGCGTGATCGACTTCCAGCGCGCCGTGACCGCCCTTGGCGATCTCGCCTTCCAGGACCTCACCGAAATGGATGAAGACACCCGCCGATTTGCGCGTATCGGTGATCCGCACCAGCAGGTCATGCCCGCGCAGATAGCCGGTATCGCCGACCTGGCCGCCGCTTTCCGCATAGAATGGCGTCTGGTTCATGACGATCTGCACGCTCTCGCCCGCCTTGGCCGAGGGAACTTCGGCCCCGTCACGCACCAGCGCCACAACCTGGCCTTCCGCGGTTTCGGTATCGTAACCCAGGAAATCCGTCGCACCATGCGTGTCGGCAATGTCGAACCAGATCGTGGCATCCGCCGCCTCGCCGCTGCCGGACCATGCCGCGCGGGCCTTGGCCTTCTGTTCGGCCATGGCGCTGTCGAAGCCTTCGGTATCCACCGCACGGCCCTTTTCGCGCAGCGCATCCTGCGTCAGGTCCAGCGGGAAACCATAGGTATCATACAGTTTGAACGCCGCCGCCCCCGGCAAGGCCGCCCCATCCGGCAGGTGGGACAATTCATCATCCAGCAGGCGCAGACCGCGATCCAGCGTCTGCTTGAAGCGGGATTCCTCAAGCCGCAGGGTTTCCTCGATCAGCGCCTGGGCGCGAGTCAATTCAGGATAGGCCGCACCCATCTGGCGCACCAGCGCGGGCACCAGCTGATGCATGACCGGATCCTTCGCGCCCAGCAGATGCGCATGGCGCATCGCACGGCGCATGATCCGGCGCAGCACGTAACCGCGTCCGTCATTCGACGGCATCACACCATCCGCAATCAGGAAGGAGGTCGAGCGCAGATGGTCCGCGATCACCCGGTGATGCGTCTTGCCCGGCCCATCGGGATCGGTCGAGGTGACATGCGCGCTGGCCTCGATCAGGCTGCGAATCAGATCGGTCGCATAGTTGTCATTCGTGCCCTGCAGCAGCGCCGCGACCCGCTCGATCCCCATGCCGGTGTCGATGGACTGGGCCGCCAGCTCGCGCCGGGTGCCATCCTCGAACTGCTCGTATTGCATGAAAACAAGGTTCCAGATCTCGACGAAACGGTCACCATCCTCCTCGGGGCTTCCCGGAGGGCCGCCCCAGATGTGATCGCCATGATCAAAGAAGATCTCGGTGCAAGGTCCGCAAGGCCCGGTCGGCCCCATCATCCAGAAATTGTCATTGGTCGGAATACGGATGATCCGGTCATCCGACAGCCCCGCCACCTTTTTCCAGATATTCGCAGCCTCGTCATCGGTATGGTAGACCGTGACCAGAAGCCTGTCCTTGGGAATATCGAAATCCTTGGTCAGCAGTTCCCAGGCGAAGGGGATCGCTTCGGATTTGAAATAGTCACCGAAGCTGAAGTTGCCCAGCATCTCGAAGAAGGTGTGATGCCGCGCGGTATAGCCGACATTGTCCAGGTCATTATGCTTGCCCCCGGCGCGCACACATTTCTGCGCCGTGGTCGCACGCTTGTAATCGCGATGTTCGACCCCGGTGAACAGGTTCTTGAACTGCACCATTCCCGAATTCGCGAACATCAGCGTCGGGTCATTGCGCGGCACAAGCGGGCTGGAGGGCACAACCTCGTGCCCCTGCTTGGCAAAATAGGACAGGAAGGTCGATCGGATATCGTTCAGCGTTGGCATGGGCGGACTTTCCGTTAAGGTCACGGGCTTTGCGCTGATGTAACGGCCACGGGCGCGCCTGTCCACAGGCGCTTGGTGCACAGTGCCGCGCAAATGCAAAAGGCCCGCCAATCCGGGCGGGCCTTCATAGGGGAACAGGTCGTGACGGACCGCGCCCGTTCAGCTTTCGACAACATCCTCGTCATCCGCGCCTTCGCCGCCCATGTTGAACTCCAGCCCGTGAGAGGCGCGGATCTTGTCCTCGATCGCAAGGGCGACCTGCGGGTTGTCGCGCAGGAACTGTTTCGAATTCTCGCGCCCCTGCCCCATGCGTTCATCGCCATAGCTGAACCAGGCACCCGATTTTTCGACCACGCCGGCCTTGACCCCAAGATCAAGCAACTCGCCGGTCTTGGAAATCCCCTCGCCATACATGATGTCAAATTCGACCTGCTTGAAGGGTGGCGCGACCTTGTTCTTGACGACCTTCACGCGTGTCGCGTTGCCCACCACCTCGTCGCGGTCCTTGATCGCGCCGATACGGCGGATGTCCAGGCGCACGGAGCTGTAGAATTTCAGCGCATTGCCGCCCGTGGTGGTTTCGGGGCTGCCAAACATCACGCCGATCTTCATCCGGATCTGGTTGATGAAGATCACCATGCAGTTCGAGCGGCTGATCGACCCGGTCAGCTTGCGCATGGCCTGGCTCATCAAACGGGCCTGCACGCCGACGTTGCTGTCACCCATGTCGCCTTCAAGTTCGCTTTTCGGGGTCAGTGCCGCGACACTGTCCACGACGACCATGCTGACCGCGCCGGAACGCACCAGCGTATCCACGATCTCCAACGCCTGTTCGCCGGTGTCGGGCTGGCTGATCAGCAGCTCTTCCAGGTTGACGCCAAGTTTCTTGGCATATTGCGGATCCAGCGCATGTTCGGCATCCACAAAGGCGCAGATCCCGCCCTTTTTCTGCTCTTCCGCCACGCAATGCAGCGTCAGCGTGGTCTTGCCCGAGCTTTCGGGGCCGTAGATTTCGATGATCCGCCCCTTGGGCAGCCCGCCGATCCCCAGCGCGATATCGAGACCGAGCGACCCGGTCGAGGTCGCCTCGATGTCGCGCATGACGTTCTCGCCGCCCAGCTTCATGATCGAGCCCTTGCCGAACTGCCGTTCGATCTGGGCCAGCGCACTGTCGAGCGCCTTCTGCTTGTCCGCGTTTTTCTTGCTGTCCATTGAAAGAAGATCTGCCATTGCCATTGTTATGACCCCTTATTCCACACCCGGTCGCGGGCGGCAACGATTGCCTGTGTTCCTGTCTTGTTCTTGGTTTTGGTTATGAGACCAAAACAGGAACATTTCAAGATCAATTTTCACTGTTCCACTTTTGCCCAAACTGGTTAAGGAGTAGTTTAAGGTTGTGAAGACTGTTCGGTATCCCGCGACAAGAGAGGTCACATGCTAGTTTTCTGGAAGCAAGGTCTGGTCTTTCTGTCGGTTCCGAAAACGGGAACCACCGCCTGGGAGGAGGCCCTCGCCCCCCATGCCTCGATCGCGGTTCTTGACCCGCCCGAGCTGAAACATGCGCCGCTTTATCGCTACAACCGGTTCTTTCGGCCGATGTTCGAGAAGGCCTGCAAGACCGACACGGTCGAAACCCTGGCCGTGATGCGCGAACCGATCAGCTGGCTGGGCAGCTGGTACAGGTTCCGCAGGCGTCCCTTCATGCAGGGCAAACCCAATGCCACCTTCGACGTCAGTTTCGACGATTTCGTGACCGCCTACATGCAGAAGGAGACGCCCGGCTTTGCCAATGTCGGAAGCCAGGCCCGCTTTCTGGAACCCCGCCCGAACGGCACCGCGGTCGATCATCTGTTTCGCTATGAGGACCAGGCGGGGCTGTTGCGCTTCCTCGAAGCGCGGCTGGATATGCGAATCGTCCTGCCACGCAGCAATGTCTCGCCCGAGATGGATCTGGAGCTTTCGCCAGCGGTCCAGAGCAAGCTGCGGCGCGTCTGCGCCGAAGAGTTCGACCTGTGGGATGCGATCCCGGTGCGCGGCGCGTGACAGGCTACGCCGGCCGGGGGCAAGGCCTCAATGCAACTGCCCCTTCACCGTTTCTGTCAGATCATTGAGCGAGAACGGCTTGGGCAGAAAGACCGAGTTCGGAATGCTGGCCTGCGCGTCGCCGAATGACTCCTCGGCATAGCCCGAGACGAAAACCACCCTCACGTCTGGCCGCTGCTTGAGCGCCTCGCGCACCCAGCTTGGCCCATCCATGCCCGGCATGATCACATCGGTCACGAATATATCAACGCTGAGGCTGGCATCTTCCAGCGTACGCAGCGCCTGTTCGGCCGATTCCGCTTCGATCACGGTATAGCCGCGCAGCCGCAGGGCGCGTGATGCGAAAGCGCGCACAGGCGCCTCATCCTCGACCAGCAGCACCACGCCATCGCCCAGGCGCTGGCCCTTGCCCGACACCACCGGTGCTGGCGCCGGTGCGGCCGGGGCCATGACAAGGTCATGCCCCGGAAACAGCAGCGTGAAACAGGTGCCCTGCCCCAGGACGCTGTCCACGAAGATGTAGCCACCGCTCTGCTTGACGATTCCATAAGCCGTGGACAGGCCAAGGCCCGTCCCCTCGCCCGTGCGCTTGGTCGTGTAAAAAGGCTCAAAGACCTTCTGCAACTTGTCGGCCGGTATGCCATGGCCGTGATCCGACACCTTGACCGAAACATAGGATCCGGGCGGCAGCGTCACCCGGTCGCGCTCCATCGGCTTGCGCAGCAGCAACCCTTCCGTCTCGATCCGGATTTCGCCACCCCCGGGCATCGCATCCCGCGCATTGACCACCAGGTTCATCAACACCTGCTCCAGTTGCCGCTTGTCGGCGCGCACGGCCTGCTGCACCGGTTCATGGGTCAGCGTCAGGGTGATCTTCTCACCCACCAGCCGGTTCAGCAGATGGGTCAGGTCCGACAGCGTGTCACGCAGATCCAGCACCTCGGGCCTGAGGGTCTGCTTGCGCGAAAAGGCAAGCAGCTGCCCAACAAGAGCCGCGGCGCGATTGGCGTTCTGATGGATCTGCACCAGGTCGCCATAATCCGGATCGCCCTGATCATGGCGCAGCAACAACAGGTCGCAATGCCCTGAAATCGCGGTAAGAAGATTGTTGAAATCATGCGCGACCCCGCCCGCCAGTTCGCCAATGGCCTGCATTTTCTGGCTCTGGACGAATTGCGCCTCGAGTGTCTTGAGTTCGGTCGCATCGGACAGAACCGCGATCAGCGCGGGGCGGCCACGGTCCTGCACACGGTTGAGCGTGACCTGAACGAAAACCTCGCTATCCGCCCGCGTCAGACGCAGGAATTCGCACTGCGGACCGGCACGCCCCATCGCGGCCTCGGCCAGCCAATCGGCGATCGAGCGGCCCAACCCCTCCATCAGATCGGACATGCGGCAAGGTGCGCCATCCCGAATCCCCAGCAGTTCCCGTGCCGGACGATTGGACAGAAGAACATCCCCGTCGGGATCAAGCTTCAACAGTGGAACCGGCAAGGCATCAAAGAAGTGCCAGCCTTCATGCAGATCGGTGCCGCCCGTCTGAACCGTGCCGGCGCTGTCGGGCATAGGCAGCAGGAACAGCTCGCGCCGCCCGATGCCCGGTTCGGTTTCGATCACAAGGCAGGGCCTGTGCCCCTGCGACGTGGTAATCCTGTGAATCTGCCCCTGGCGAAACGGCAATTCCGCACACAATCGGTCCAGCGACTTCACACGCTCCCCGACCAGGCGCCGTGCCGCGTCATTCATCGACAAAATCGTGCCGCCGCGCCCAACCGTCAGCATCGCGACATCCGCCCCGGAAAGGCCGCGTGCCGCCACCGGACGGTTTGCGATATCTTCGGCGCGCCAGAGATAACCGCCCCCTTCCAGCCCCTGTACCGCAAGACGCAGGTGCCCCCCACGGATCACGATATCCTCGCGCGCGGCACCTGTGGACGCGGCCTTGGCCTGAAGCCGAAAAAGCACCGCGTCGGGATTCGCCAGGACGCCACGAAATACCGATTGCAGGGTCTGGCCAGCCAGGGGCGCGAAACGCGTCACCGCGGCAGGATTGCTAAATGTCACCTCGCCATCCGCATCGGTCAGGATCGTGGGGGTGATGTCCCGGGCCACAAGGGTCCGGATCGCCGCCGCGCGCCGCATCGCGGACATGCGCTGCAGGCGCTGCCCCGCCCAAGCCAGGAAAAGCGTGGCCACCAGCACGGACGTCGCCGAAAGGAACAGTTGCGCCACAGCGTCGTCGGCAATCGTCAATGCAAGCGCAAGCGACAGCGCCGCAAGCCCGGCCAACGCGCCCGCACGGGCCATGATGCGGCTGCAAACCCGGGCTATCGACCCGCTGTCGCTGTCACCTGTTACCCAATCCAAACCACTTACACCCGACATCAACCGCGAATCACGTATTCACAGAATGACCGCTGAAAGCTTAATCGCTATTTAATTTTCGCCAAAAACGCGATTCCTGAAAGATTTTTCAACCCTTGCGTAGCTGCGCCAGGAAAAATCCATCCCCCGAGGGGCCGGGATCCCAGCGCCGGACCGCGATCTGCCGCCAATCGGGATGCGCCGAGACAAACGCCGCGATCCGGGCTTCGTTCTCGTCCCGCAACACCGAACAGGTGGCGTAGGCCAGAACCCCTTGCGGCGCCACAAGCCCGGCCGCCTGTTTCAGGATGCCATCCTGAATGGCGCAGAGCTCCACCAGCCGCTGCGGTGTCAGATCCCACTTGCCCTCGGGCGCACGACGCCACGCGCCTGACCCGCTGCAGGGGGCGTCGCACAGGACCAGATCAAAGGGAGCCGCCTGCGCCAGGGCGGCCGTCTCAAGCGTCTGTATCCGCACCCCGGCGCGCGCCGCCCGCGCCGGAAGATCCTTCATTCGCGCGGGCTGAATATCATGCGCCATGACCTGCGCGCCGCCTCGCGCGGCCATCGCAAGCGACTTGCCACCGCCGCCAGCACAGAAATCCAATATTTTTCCGTCTCTTGGCAGAGAAAGCTCATCCATCGTGGCCTGGCTTGAACCATCCTGCAATTCGACAAGCCCCTCAAGATAGGCCCGCGATTGCGCCACCTTCCGCGCCCCGTCACCCACCTTCAGGGCCGTGCCGGAAACCGGATCGGGTTCCGCGATGATCCCGTCCTCGGCCAGTGCGGCAAGCGCCTGGCCCGGATTGGCCTTGGCCAGGTTGACACGCAACATGACCGGGGCACGGCTCTGCAGGACGGTGGCGACCTGAGCCGCCCTGTCGCCAAGGCTGTCCAGCAGCAGGGGCCACAGCCAATCGGGCATATCTGACGCCTCTGGCCCTGGCGCGGGCGGGCGTCCTGCCTGCCGCTCGTCCGGGGTGAGGGGCGGCAACGCATGGCCCTGCCCCGTCAGCAGCGTGTCGGGATCACGCCCTTCGGCCCGCAGCAGCCCCAGCATCAGCCCGCGCCCGGTCATCGCCCCGCCAAGGGCCGCAAGAGAGCGTTTGCGACGCAGCGCATCGAACACAAGGTCACGCAGGGCCGCGCGATCGCCCGATCCGGCAAACCGGCTGCGTCTTGCCCAACCGATCAGCGCCTTTTCGGCGGCCTCTCCGGCCAGCACCTGGTCAAGCACCTGTGCCGCCGCGGCAAGCCTGGCCGCCGGTGTCATGACGGCACCGTCACGGCGGGCGCAGGCACCGGGCCGGTCTGATCTGGCGCGGCAGGCGCGTGTCGGTGCTTCATTTGCCTTGCTCCATTCCCTTGGGCGCATTACCGCGTGGCAGCCCTGCGGCAGGGCCTCTATCTGGACGATCCGCAGCGGCGGCGCAAGCTTGGCCTCGCGCCGGGCCATCGCGTGATGCTTGCATTCGGCACAGGCTGATAGGAATGTCGCCCCATGGATCAGGACCCACAACGCCCCCGCTTGCGCATCCGCATCGTCTTTGGCGCAGACGAGATGATCGGCCCCGGAAAGGCCGAATTGCTGGAACGGATTGCCCGCACCGGATCCATCGCGGCCGCGGGCCGGGAGATGGGCATGAGCTACAAGCGCGCCTGGCAATTGATCGGCACCCTGAACGAGATGTTCAATGACCCTCTGGTCGACAGCACGCGCGGTGGCCCGGGCGGCGGTGGCGCGCGCCTGACCGAGGCGGGCCAGCGCGTGCTGACCCTATACCGCGCCTTCGAGCATGAGGCCTCCGATGCCGGGGCCACCCAGCTGGACGCCCTATGCGCGCTGCTCAAGGATGACGCCCGACAATAACCGCCCCCGCGCCCAAGGAACGCAGGCACAGATCAACAGGCACAGCCGTTCCTCAGGATAACCCTTGCGGATATTCACCCCCCTGCGTCACCCTCACCTCGACGCGCGCGCCGAAATGGCTTTGGCCGACGGAAAACGAAAAAGCATCAAGGGCCGCATCGGGAAGAACCGCCGCACCATCCGTCAGCGCGTTCAGGCCGGGCCAGCCATCCCTGATCCAGATCGCCCCTGCGGGTATCCGTGCGGTGACCCTGGCCCGGGCGCGAAAACATCCGCCCGCGTTCCACGCCTCGATCTGGTCCCCGTCGGCAATCCCCCTGGCCTCGGCATCAGAGGGGGCGATCCAGAATTCGGGCGCGGCCTCGCGCGCAGCAAGCGTCGGAAGCGCGCGCGCATGGTCATAGAAGGAATGGAAATGCGCGAAGGTGCGCCCATGGGCCAGGATCAACCCGCCGGATCCATCCGATGTATCGGCCGCCACCGGAAGCGGGGGCAGCCCCATCGCGGCGGCCCGTTCGGAATGGAATTCGATCTTGCCGGACGGGGTCGCGAAGTCGAATGTCGGATAAGCCACATGCGATATCTTCAGCGGAACCCGGCCACCGGCCGCGCGCATCATGGCAACCGTGGCATGGCCCGTGGCAGGATGATCAAGCGCCGCGTTCATCGCCGCCTCCTGATCCGCCCAGGGGTAGACGTCCGCGACACCCAGACGTTGTGCAAGCCCTTGATAGAGCGCGTATGCCGGCCGGGCATCACCCGCCGCAGGCAGAACGCGATCCGACAGATGCACATGCGTATTCGTGGCTTTCGCGCCGATCTCTTCCAGCCAGATCGTTCCGGGCAGGACGATATCGGCCACCTCCCGGATCATCTGGTTGGGGAAAATGTCATAGGCAATCACCATCTCGGCCTTGTTCAGGGCCGCGCGCACCCGGTTGGTATCGGGAAACGAGGACAGGAAATTGGACCCGATCGCGACAAAGACCTTGATCGCACCGCGTTCCAGCGCTGTGATCACCGCCTCCATCTGGTTGGGCACATAGGTGCCGGGCAGGCGACGATCGGCGGCGCTCAGGTCGGCGAAGCCGGCACCATGGCTGCGGCTGCCATGGCGCGGACCGATCCCGCCACCGGGACGGCCGAAATTGCCGCTCAGCCCGACAAGGCAGGAAATCGCGCGCGCCGCATTCCATGTATTGTCGCCCTTGTGCAACGAGGATCCGCCGATGACGATCATCGCAGGCCGGGTTGCCGCATAGCTGCGCGCCAGCGCGATGATACTGTCAGCAGGCACGCCCGTCTGTGCCTGCGCCCAAAGGGGTGTCATCGGCTGCACATGCGCCTTGAGGGCATCGAAACCCACCGTATGTTCCGCCACGAACCCTGCGTCCCAGTTGCCATCAGCGATGATCACATGGATCATCGCCAGCGCCAGCGCGGCATCTGATCCGGGCCGCACAAGGATCAATTCGTCGGCCAGCGCCGAAGCTTCGGTCTTGCGTATGTCGATCGCGACGATCCGCGCGCCGCGCCGTTTCGCGCGTTCGACATGACGCAGGGTATTGGCCTGGCTGACAGTATTCACACCCCACAGGATGACCAGATCGGAATGCGCGCTCAGATCCTCCTTGGTCGAGGTTTCAAGCGCCCCGGTCAACCCCAGGCCGAAGCCGCCCAACCCCCAGCATGTCATCGCCGGGTTCCAGAAGTGGCAGCCGTAAAGATTGGCGAAACGCTCCATCTGACCGCGCTTCAAGCCAAAGCCATAGTCGTTCACCGCATTGCCGTGACCCTGCCAGACGCCGACAGCCTCGCGCCCGACCACCTGCATCTGCCCCGCGATCCGGTCCAGCACATCGTCCCAGCTTGTGTCCGCCCAGTCCGCGCTGCCGCGCGACTGGCGCACCAGGGGCTTCAGCAACCGGCGATCGTTGCCGACGATCTCATGCGCGGCCTTGCCCCGCATGCACAGAAAGCCTTCGCTATCGGGGTTCGTCTCATCCCCCGCGATGGCGATGCCGCCCCCCTTTTCGACCGTGACGGTCATGCCGCACAGGGTCGGATGGCAGTTCATCGGACACATGGTCTTGAAGATGCCTTGATCAGCCATGATGCCCCCGCGTTGCGCCATGGGTCAGCATAGACCGCCCCCTTGCCGCAAGCCAGCCCATGGTGGTCCGGGCACATGGCTCCGCGTCAGATCGGACCATCGGGGCCGCCTAGAGGACAAAAGCATAGATCAGGACCCAGCAGGACAGCACAACGCCACAGACCAGCGTATAGGCGCCATTCCACACCACCCCCACCCGCAGCGCGCTGATCCCGGCGAAATGCCCGATCAGAAGCGTTGTCGCGGTGAAGGGGGAACTTGCACCGCTCAGCGCCCAGCCCGCCGTCAGCGCCACCACCAGCGCGGTGGGTTCCACCCCAAGGCTGGCGGCCTCGGGGATCAGGGGCGCCAGAAGCGTCACCGCAAGGATCGGGTTCATGCCGAATTGCCCGGCCAGCGGAATGATCCAGACGAACGAGACCAGGATCAGCCAGGGTTGAACCATGGAAAGATCCAGCCCCGCCCGCAGCATCAGGGGCCCGACCAGTTGCGCGCCGACCGTGCCGATGTAGCCCGCCATCATCAAAAGCACCAACTCGCCCCGGTAACCGGGCAGTTCCTGCAACACGTAATCGCTGATACGACGGGCCACCTTGGCAAATGGCACCTCGGACCAATGCTGGATGAACATCCAGACCAATGCGATGGAAGGGACAAGCACCGCGACAAGCCCCACGATACGAACATCCGTCAGTTGGGCCAGGCTGACCACGCCGACGACCAGGACGGCCAGAAGCGCCACAAGCGGCAACATCGTGGCCCAGGTTCCCTGCGGCGCGGTCCGGGTCGGCGTGACGGCCAGATGCGGTTTGAACACCGTATCAAGCGTCCAGCCGATGCCCGCCAGGATCACGGATGTGACCAGACCCGGCAGCATGGCCTGTGACCAGCTGGTTCCCGGGATCACGCTGATCGAGATCGCCACCGCAAAGGACAGGGGCGACCACGGCAGGGTGGACACAAAGGCCCGCTGGATCGCCAGCAGCATCCGCCTGATCCGGTGCGCGCGGATTTCGGCATCGGGTTCCAGTTTCGCATTCGCCATCGCCAGCGCGCCCAGCAATTGCAAGGAGCCGTAGTTCAGCAGCAAGGCAAAGGCCTGACCTCCCAGGGTCAGCGCGGCATAGCGCCGTCCGGGGCGTTGCCCCGCCAGAAACGTGCCGGCCCGCTGGATCGCGGGCGATGTCGCCGCGACGCTACGCAGCGTCGACAAGGCCGTGAAAAACGCGCCGATGAATGCCGATGTCACCAGCCCGTCGACCACGATCGCGCGCCAACCGGCATGGGTGGCCGCCAATGCGATGCTGATCAGGACGGCCACGGCGACGAAAGCCTTGCGCGACAGACGCACCTGAAAGACTAGGATCGCCATCAAGGCCAGCACCAGCATTGCCTTGAGCGGTTGCGTCCATGCGGCCAATCCCCACTCGTTGCAAATCACAAGAACGGTGATCGCGCATAGCAGAAGTCCCGATACCTTGTCGCCCAAGCTGCGCATTCCCATAGGCTGTTCGGTGGCTGTTCCGGGTTGCTGTTCCGGGTGGTGCTCTGCCCTTGTGTGCAGCCTTGCCTGCGGAACTGCAAGCGCCTTGGCCATGAAGGTTTCAGCGCCACGGGAAAAATGCGCCAAAGCCCCTGACGCAAGGCAGCGCTGCCCGTTTCGCAGCACAATCGCCATCCGGTCCGGCAGGATCGGCCAGAAAGGATCGGTGATGCGGGGTCGGCTATGCAGGATTGGCAGGGCAGGACCGCGATCACACGGCCACGCGTTCCCCCAGTTCCACCACGCGGTCGCGCGGCAAATGGTAGAAATCCGATGGATCGGCCGCCATGCGATAGAGCAGCGCATAAACCCGGTCGAGGATCCGCTTCCAGCCAACCGGGCCGGTCACCACTGGCCGTCTTCGGCCCAGAAAGAAGGTCGTGCGCATCACGTCGAACTTCAGCCCCGCGCGCCGCGCCGCACCCAGGGCACGCGACACATTGGGGGTTTCCATGAAACCGAAGCGCAAGGTCAGGCGCGCGATATGCGGCCCCATCACCTGAAAGCTGGCGCGCTCGGCGGGATCGGCCAAGGGCACGCGCAGCGTCTCGATCGTCAGGATCACGGTCTGCTCATGCAGCACGCGATTATGCTTGAGGTTGTGCAGCAGCGCCGAGGGCACGACCTCGGGATCAGGGCTGAGAAAGAAGGCCGTACCGGGCACGATATGCACAGAGCTGTCGGCCATCGACCTTGCGAAACCGTCGATCGGTACAAGCAGGCGGTGGGATTTTGCCAGAATGGTCTGCGTGCCGCGCCACCAGGCACACATCGCGGCGCCCAGCACCAGGGCGATGACCACGGGCACAAAGCCGCCATCCATGATCTTGGTCAGGTTGGACATCAGGAACACGATCTCGATCGCGGCAATGGGGGCCACGATCACCAGTGCCAGCGGCAGCGGCAGCAGTCCCGACCGGACCAGGTAAAGACAGGCCAGCGCGCTGGTCACGATCATCGTCCCCGTCACCGCGATGCCATAGGCATGGGCCAGCCCTTCCGAGGTTTGAAAGGCCAGCACCAGCCAGACCACACCGGCCAGCAGCAGCCAGTTGATCGTGCCGATATAGATCTGCCCGCTCTGATCCGCCGCGGTATGGCGGATCATCATGCGCGGCAGAAGGCCCAACTGGATCGCCGCACGCCCCATCGAGAAGGCGCCCGAGATCACCGCCTGCGCCGCGATCACCGTCGCTGCCGTGGCCAGCGTCACCAGCCATGGCAAGGCGCCCGGCGGCACCATCGCGAACAGCGGGTTCGACAGCGCGCCCGGATCTGTCAGCACCAGCGCGCCCTGGCCAAGGTAGTTCAGCATCAACGCCGGAAAGACCAGCGCGAACCAGGCCACCATGATCGGACGACGACCGAAATGCCCAAGGTCGGCATACAGCGCCTCGGCCCCTGTCACGGCCAGAAAGACCGCGCCCAGCACCGCGAAGGCGACCATCTGGTGTCCGGTCAGGAAAGCCACCGCCCAGACCGGGTTGAAGGCCGCCAGCACCTCCGGCGCCTTGAGGATATGCCACAGCCCCAGACCCGCCAGCACCGAGAACCACAGCACGGTGATCGGCCCGAAGGTTCTGGCGATTGTCTTGGTGCCGCGGCGCTGCACTGCAAAAAGCCCCGCCAGGATGCCCAATGTCGCAGGCACGACCCATGCATCCAGCGCGGGCATGACCAGCCCCGCGCCCTCGACCGCGGACAGGACCGAGATCGCAGGCGTGATGACCGCATCCCCGAAAAACAGCGCCGCGCCGATGATGGCCAGGGAAAGCACCGGGATCGACCGGCGCCCGATGGCCAGTCGCACCATCGTGTACAAGGCAAGGATCCCGCCCTCGCCCCGGTTATCAACCCGAAGCAGGAAGAAAACGTATTTGAGGGTGACAATCAGGATCAGTGTCCAGATCAGAAGCGACAGCAGACCCAGCACTTCGGCCGGTGTGACAGTGCCACCGGCCGCGACAGGGCGCAGCGCCTCACGAAAGGCATAAAGCGGGCTGGTCCCGATATCGCCATAGACAACCCCGACGGCCCCGATGGTCAGGGCGGCGAATGTCTGCTTCGCGGGAAGGGTGACGGGGTCATCGCCCTCTTCGCGAAGGTAGTCTGCAATGTCCAGTTCGTCCTCGTCCAAGACTGGCAACCGGCTTTCATCCCGTAAAAACGGGCCCTGCGTTTTGAATGATGTCATGATGTGTCTGAGCGACAGGTCCGGTGCACATCGCGCGGGTCTTCGCGCATGTCGCAGTTCCGGCGGGGATCCGCAAAGGCTCCTGGCAGCAACCGCATCAATGCGGTCGATTCGAATTTTATCACAGGAGCATGACACGCCGCAATGCAGCGCATGTGCCCGGCTGTCATGGGCGTGGGCCATGGTGGAGTGCCTCGCAACCGTCGGTCCACAAGGATCAGGACAGAGCCGAAAGGCCCGCATTCCGGCCACAGCGCCGCCGGTCAGAACCCGGGCTGAAAATATCCAAGGCCGGAAGGCTGGTGCAAAGGCACCGCGCGCCCCAATTAGGCAGGATGGAAAAGCTGAAGTCCCTCTGGCGGGGCGATCTTGCGCTAGGCGATGCGTTCTGGAACTGGGCCGTCATTGGCGGCCTGATGGTGAACCTGTCGACCAGTATCGCGCTGCTGATCCTGGTGAGTTTCGATCTGGTGTGGCAGGCGCTGATCGTGGGAAAGGGCCTGTCGCTGCCCTATAATGCCATGGCCCTTGTCGGTGTCTGGCGGTCGGCCGCGCGCTACGGCGGCCCCGCCTACCATGCGGATCTGGCGCGCGGCACCGGGCTTGCCCTGATGGCTGTCCTGAGCCTGACATGACCGTGAATGACCCGCAAACAATCTGCCGCGCCGCCAATCGTGGTCGATTGTCATTCCCCCGCGACGGTGGGATAATCTCGTCATGAAAGCCGCCCGTCTGATTGCAGGAGTGTCACGCCAGGCCCAGGCCGCCTGGACGGTGCTGCTGTCGCTGCTGCTGGCCTGGTCCGTTGGCACAACCGCGCCCCAGGCCGGGGCCGGGCCGTCTGTCCGCAGCGACGCGATCAGCATTCTGGGCACACCGGAACTGGCGGCCCTTCAGGTCAAGTCGGGCCCCGCGCAACGCGCCCCGGATGAGCGTTTCGGCGCAGATCCCGACCCTTTCCTGTCGCCCCCTCTGACTGCGCCGGGCTTTGCCGCAGATGCCGGTGGGGACCTGACAGGACAGCAGACGGTCAGCCGCCTTGCACATGATCAGTCCCCCCATGCCCCCAGGGCGCCGCCCGCAGCCTGACGGATCCGTGGCATGACGCGGGGGTATGAACATGCCCCCCTGCCACAAAACCCTTGATGCGGCGGCATCCGATTGCCATCCGATCCTTTGCCCCTTCCGGCGTGTCCGGCGGCGGCCTCTGCGGATCGGCAGGCACGCATGGCAGCCCGAACTTGCAGATCATACCGGCCTTGACGGACCGGGCCCCGCGCCCTGCCCTTGTCGGCCCAAGGAAACAACGATGTCGAAAACCATCTTCTGGAAACGCCTCCTGATCTGGAGCGTTTGCCTCTGGGGGCTTGTCTTTGCCCTTCCCAATGCATTCTACCCGCAGGTCGAGCGGTATAACGATGCCCTCGCCCTGCAGACCGAAACCGGCGCCCTGCCCCCGGAAAAAGCCGCCGATCTGGCGGGTTGGCAGGCGTGGTTGCCGTCCGGGCTTGTCAACCTCGGGCTGGATCTGCGCGGAGGCGCGCATCTTCTGGCCGAGATCCAGGTCGAAGATGTCCATTCCGCCCGCATGGATGCCTTCTGGCCGCAGATCCGCGACACGCTGCGCGATCAGCGCGACAAGGTGGGCACCATCCGCAGACTGGATGCAGCACCCGGCGAATTGCGGATCGCCCTGTCCGATCCCGCAGGGGAACAGGCCGCCATCGCCGCCCTGCGCGCGCTGGCCTCGCCCGTCACATCACTTGCGGGCGCAGGCCAGAGCGATATCGAGGTCCGGGCCGAAGCGGGCGTCCTGATCGTGACCCTGTCCGAGGCCGAACGCGCCGCATCCGACGAACGCACGCTGCAACAAAGCCTTGAGATCATCCGCCGCCGGATCGACGAGGTGGGCACACGCGAACCCACGATCCAGCGTCAGGGCCAGAACCGCATCCTGATCCAGGTGCCGGGCATCGGGTCGGCCTCGGAACTCAAGGCGCTGATCGGCACGACAGCGCATCTCAGCTTTCATCCGGTCATCGGGCGCGCCGCCAGCGCCGATGCGGCAACCCAGCCCGGCACGCAGATCCTGCCCGCGATGAACGAGCCGGACGTGTTCTACATTGTCGATCAAAGCCCGGTCGTCAGCGGCGACAACCTTGTGGATGCACAGCCCGCCTTCGACCAGAACAACCGCCCCGCCGTCAATTTCCGCTTCGATCCCACCGGCGCACGGGCCTTTGGCGACTACACCGCCGCGCATATCGGCCAGCCCTTTGCCATTGTCCTGGACAAGGAGGTGATCAGCGCCCCCGTGATCCAGAGCCATATCCCCGGCGGATCGGGTATCATCACCGGGCAATTCACCGTCGAGGACAGCACGGATCTGGCCGTGCTGCTGCGCGCCGGCGCCCTGCCTGCTGGAATGTCCTTTCTGGAAGAACGCACCATCGGGCCGGAACTGGGACAGGACAGCATCGCTGCCGGTCAGCGCGCAGCCGTCATCGGCATGGCGGCTGTGGTCGTCTTCATGCTGGCCTGCTACGGCAGCTTCGGCGTCATGGCGGTCGTGGCGCTTGGCATCAACATGACATTGCTGATGGCCGCGCTGTCGCTGATCGGGGCCACCCTGACCCTGCCGGGGATCGCGGGCATCGTGCTGACCATGGGCATGGCGGTGGATGCCAACGTCCTGATCTTCGAGCGCATCCGCGAGGAATTGCGCCAAGGCCGCCCCGCCGGTCGCGCCATCACGCTGGGCTTTGAAAAGGCCCTGTCCGCGATCCTGGACAGCAACCTGACCGGCCTGCTGACCGCGCTGATCATGTTCGCCATCGGATCGGGAGCCGTGCGCGGCTTTGCGGTGACGCTGGGCCTGGGAATCCTCACCTCGATGTTCACGGCGGTCTATGTGACGCGGCTGATCATCGAAACCTGGATGCACTGGCGCAAACCGGCCATGATCACCCTGCGGGGGTGGATCAGGCTGGCGCCCGACACGACCACGATCGACTTCTTCCGCGCGCAATGGGCGACCTTCGGGCTGTCCCTTTTCGCGGTTCTGGCCTCGCTTCTGTTGATCGCGACGATGGGGCTGAACTTCGGGATCGACTTCAAGGGCGGCACGACCTTCCGCACCGAATCCGTGCATGAGATCGACCTGGGCGCCTATCGCGCGGCGCTGTCCACCCTGCAGCTGGGCGATGTGACGATTTCCGAAGTCTTCGATCCGGCCTTCCGCGCCGATCAGCATGTCGCCATGATCCGCGTGCAGGCGCAGGACGGGATCGAGGCGATTTCGACCGCAACCATCGCGCAGGTCCAGGACACGCTGCGGGCTGTCGATCCGGCCATTGCTTTCACGGCGGTGGATTCGGTCGGCCCCAAGGTGTCGGCGGAACTGATCTGGTTGGCCCTGGCCGCAGTCGGCGCGGGCGCGTTCGGCATCCTTGCCTATGTCTGGATGCGTTTCGAATGGCAGTTCGCGGTGGGCACCGTGGCGGCGCTGGCGCATGACGTGATCGTGACGATGGGGGTCTTCGCGCTGTTCCAGTTGCGCTTTGATCTGACCATCGTGGCGGCGCTGCTGACGATCCTGGGCTATTCGGTCAACGACACGGTCGTGATCTTCGACCGGCTGCGCGAGAACCTGGCGAAATACAAGGCCATGCCGCTGCGCGACCTGATGAACCTGTCCGCCAACGAGACGCTCAGCCGGACCTTGATGACGGCGGTGACGACGCTGATCGCACTTGCGGCGCTGCTGATCTTCGGCGGCGATGTGATCCGCGGCTTTGTCTTCGCGATGCTGTTCGGCGTGATCATCGGCACGTGGTCAACGCTTTATGTCGCGAAAAACATCGTCCTGTTCCTTGGGCTGGACCGCAGCGACAAGGCGAAACGCAAGGTGCAGCATGAATTCGCCCATATCGACGCCTGAAGCCTGAAACCAGACGACCGGGCACACCTGCCACCGCGCCGGTGTGCCCTTTCCCTTCGGGGAGCCTGATCATGGACCGGGCATGGACCGGGCGGGGGGGGTGATACAGGCAGAACGCTATGCCGGACCAAGCCATCCAGACGTCTGCCAGCCCAGGATGCGCCTTGCGCGGCGGGCAATCGCCTCGTCGATCAGCTTGCCATCCACCACACCGGCGCCCTTCTCGTTTTCGGCCAGGGCGCGTTGCGCCCAGTCAATCTCGCTTTCGGTCGGGCGGAAACAGTCCATGATGGTGGCCACCTGACGAGGGTGAATGGCAGCCTTCCCGGAAAACCCGAAAGCCCGGGCGGCACGACATTCATCGGCCAGAGCGGCATTGTCCTGCACGTCAAAAAACGGCGAGTCGATTGCAGGCACACCGGCCTCGGCCGCCGCTTCCACAAGCCGGGACCGCGCGGATTGCAGCGGTGCCCAACTGCATTCCGCACCGATGTCCGAGGAATAATCGCCCGCGCCGAAAAACACCGCGTCTACCCGACCTGCCAGGATCGCACGGCTGTCGGCAAGGCCCGTCGCGCTTTCGATCAGGGCGACCACCTTCACACCCGGCGCCAGCATCATCCGCACCTGCTGAACCTGCCACCTGTTTTCGGTCTTGGGCAGAATGACCGCTTCGGGTGGATGTCCCGCCGCCTGCAGCATCAACAGATCCGACAAGCCTGCGGCAGTCGTGGTGGCATTCAAACGCACGACAACCGGCACGGCGCGGGCCTCAGGCATGGCAAGATGGGTCGCGACCGTCGTACGGGCCGCATCCTTTGCACCAGGCGCGACCGCGTCCTCCAGGTCCCAGATCACCGCATCCGCACCGGATGCCGCCGCCTTGAAAAAGCGATCCGGACGGTTTCCCGGAACAAAAAGCCAGTTGATCATGAGGCTCCCTCCTGTGTTGCGCCAGCCGCCATGGCCAGGTTGCCGATACCCTCTTTGCCCGTGACTGGCCGGGCTTTGCCTTGGTCAGCATGACGCCCCGGTTCTGGAATTGCCCGGCAAGGCGTGCTGGCGTGAACACCGAACGCGCCCAGTGCTTGCCCCTCAGGCCAGACAAGGTGATTGGACGCGACCACAAAATTCATCTGCCCTGCCGATGCTGCAACATCATCAGCAGCGCAATCATCACAGCGGCGGCAAGCGTCACCGCCAAAAGCGGCACCATGAAACTGCCGGTCCAATGGGCCAGCGTACCGAAGGCCACCGGCCCCAGAACCCCGCCAATCTCGGCCGAGGTGAAAAACAAGCCGCCGGCAAGACCCAGCCGTTCCTCGGGAACACCGGGTGTCTCCATGAGCAGCATGATCGCCACGGTCATCATGGCCCCCCGTGCAAGCCCTTGAAGCATCAGCCCCGTCGCAAGCAAGCCCGACTGTTGAAATTGCAAAAGCACGCTTGCCACAAGAACCGCGGCGAACAGGCCCCCCATGACAACCAGTCGCCGTTCGGGCGTGGCAAGACGCGGTATGACCAACACGCCCAGAATGCCGATCGCCGGAGGCAGTGCCGCCCAGTAGCCCGCGGCCACCGCCGAGAACCCGTAGCCGCGCAGGATCTCAGGCATCCAGTTGTTGAAGCCGTGATTGATGAAGAACACGCCCACGGCCATGGCCAGGATCAGACGCACGGCCGGTACGGCCAGGATTTCCGTGAAGGCGCCAAGGTTGAACTTCTTGCTGTCGCCTGCCGCGCTCAGGGACGAGGCCCTGCCACGGGATACCAGAAGCCAGACAAGCCCAGAGGCCAGAACAAGCCCCGCATATACCGCCATCACCCCGCGCCAATTACCGCCCACCAGCGGCAGGACCACCGCATTGGTCAGACCCAGGGCCACCAGCCCACCAAGATAGGGACCGGTCACATAAAGCCCCATGGCGGTGGCGCGTTCCTTGCCCTGGTAGAGCCTGGCGATGACGAGGGGCGCGCCCACCGAGATCATCGGCCCGCCCGCGCCAAACAGCGCAACCGCCAGAAACAGCTGAAACGGCGTCTCGGCCAGACAGCGCAGCAAGGCCGAAGCCGCCATGATGACCGTGGCAAGGGCCAGCATCCGCCTTGCCCCCACCTGATCAATCAGCATTCCGCAAGGAATGGCGCAAAGAATATAGGCAAGCGGCCAGGATCCCAGGATCGCGCCAATCACCGCGTTGTTGGCGTCGATATCTGTCCGGATCTCGGCCACCAGCGGGGCCATCGAGGCAATGATGACCCCGAAGCTGAAATAGATGCCCCAGACCCCCACCAGCACGGGCCAACGCGCCGCCCCGGCGGAAACCGGGCCTTCTGATGCATCAGTCACGCAAGGCCTCAATAACTGCGCGGCAAGCCGAGAACGTGCTGGCCGAGAAAGCCGTAGATCATGTTCTTGGAGATCGGGGCCGTCTGATACAAACGGGCCTCGCGCCACTTGCGCTCGATCCCGTATTCACGGGCAAAGGCGAAACCGCCATATGTCTGCATGCAGACCTCGGCACAAGCCCAGGAGGCATCGGCCGCCAGCAGCTTGGCCATGTTTGCCTCGGGCCCTGCCTTTTCGCCGGCATCGAACATGGCTGCGGCCTTTGTGACCATCAGCTCGGCGGCCTGCGCCTTTGCATAGGCATCGGCGATCGGGAACTGGATACCCTGGTTGGCGCCGATGGGGCGGCCGAAAACAGTGCGGTCATTGGCATATTCGCAGGCTTTTTCGATAAAGAACTTGGCATCACCGATACACTCATAGGCAATCAGGATACGCTCTGCATTCATGCTGTCGACGATATATCTGAACCCCTGCCCCTCTTCCCCGACAAGCGTATCAGCCGGAATTTCCACGTTGTCGAAAAACACCTCGCAGGTGTTGTGGTTGATCATCGCGTCGATCTTGGACAGCGACATGCCGCCCTTCCTGGCCTCGTTCATGTCGATCAGGAAGACCGAGATCCCATCCGACCGCTTCTTGCATTCAGCGACGGGCGTGGTGCGGGCCAGAAGCAGCATGAGGTCCGACTCGAAGGCGCGGCTGGTCCAGACCTTCTGCCCGTTGACCACATAGCTGCCGCTGGCTGTCTTTTCGGCCTTGGTCTTGAGCTGCGTCGTATCGCTGCCCGTGGTCGGTTCGGTCACGCCGAAAGCCTGCAGCCGCAACGCGCCCGATGCGATTTTCGGCAGGTATTTTTTCTTCTGTTCCTCCGATCCGTGCTTCAGCACGGTGCCCATCGTATACATCTGGGCATGACAGGCCGCAGCGTTGCAGCCTTTGGCATGGATCGTCTCCAGCACCGCGCCCGCCGCCGACAGCGGCAGGCCCGAACCGCCGTATTCCTCGGGGATCAACGCCCCCAGGAACCCCGACTCTGTCAGCGCATCCACGAAGTCATGCGGATAGGCGTCTTCCTTGTCGAGTTTCAGCCAATACGCATTCGGGAAATCCTCGCACAGCCGGGCGACCGCGTCGCGGATATCCTGCCAGCCGGGTTTGACAGGCATCGAGATCAGGTCGGAATCGTGTTGGGTCATTTGGGGCGTCCTTCAGATAACGTGCTTTGCGCGCAGCGCGGCGATTTCATCGGCCGACAGGCCAAGCTCGCTCAGGATTGCGTCGGAATGCTCGCCCGCGTCCGGGGCCGAGACATAGACCGATGCGGGCGTGCGTGAAAGTTTGACGGGTTGCGCGACAAGACGGGTCTGGCCGCGCACGGGATGTTCGACGGCTGCCGCCATGCCAAGATGCTGCACCTGCGGGTCGGCAAAGACCTCATCCATCATGTAGATCGGACCGGCGGGCACACCCACCTCCTCAAGCGCCTCGACCCAGGCGACAGTGGTCCTTTGCGCGAAAACGGGCCGCAGCAGATCCCACAGTTCCGGCCGGTGCCGGAACCTTGCGGGATTGGTGGCGTATCTGGCATCCTCTGCCCATTCCGGCTTGCCGATCAGCTTGCAAAAGGCCTGCCATTGCGCGTCGCTGCCCACGCCCAGGTTCAGGTGGCCGTCCTGTGTTGCCACCACGCCCATCGGTGTCACATAGGGATGATCATTACCGGTCGAGCGCGGCACTTCCCCCTCGACAAGATACCGCGCCGCCTGGAAATCCATCAGCGCGATCTGCGCCTCCAGAAGCGAGCTTTGCACCCATTGCCCCTGGCCCGATGCGGCCCGTTCCTGCAGCGCCACCAGAATGCCGATCGCGGCGTAAAGACCGGAAGAGCTGTCAGCCACCGCAGCGCCTGCGCGCATCGGCCCTTCGTCGGGATTGCCGGTGACCCCCATGAGCCCGCCCATGCCCTGCGCGATCTGGTCAAACCCCGCACGGCGGGCATAGGGTCCCGTCTGGCCAAAGCCCGAAATCGAGGCAAGGATGATCCGGGGATTGACCGCTGCCAGATCGTCATAGGCAAGGCCCAGACGATCCTTCACGTCGGGGCGAAAATTCTCGACCACCACATCGGCGCCTTCCACCAGACGCATGAACACCGCACGCCCTTCGGCTGACTTCAGGTTCAGCGTCAGCGACCGCTTGTTGCGGTGCAGGTTCAACATGTCGTAACCGTGCCGCGCGCCCGAAACGCCCGCCGATGGATCCGCGCCTTCCGGGGCCTCGATCTTGATCACATCCGCTCCGAAATCGGCAAGCACGCGGCAACAGGTGGGGCCGGCCCTTACACGGGTCAGATCAAGAACCTTGAGGGATCGCAGGGCCGTGGAACGTTCGGTCATCATCCTTGCTCCATGACGCGGGCCGCACCCTTGGCATCTGCCCTGGCATACCAGTCGCCAATGCCGCTGGACGTCAGGAAGATCGTATCGTCGCGCGCCATCAGCAGATCCAGCGCCGCCTCGAAATGATGGGCGATATGGGGCACGCCGATGATATGCGGATGCAGCGCCAGCGTCATCACGCGGGGCTGGGATTTCAGTTCCCGCTCGAACACGGCAAGCGTGGCCTCGACGCGCTTGAGGTATTCGTCGGTCGACCCGTTCTGGATCGCGTAGACCGGCACATCGTTAAGCTCGAACGTATAGGGCAGCGCCATCAGCGGACCATGCTTGGTCTTCATCCATGTGGGCAGGTCATCAAGCGCCCAGTCATGCAGGAACTCGACCCCCTCGGCCTTCAGGATGTCGGGCGTGTCCACGGTCTCGCCCAGCCCCGGCCCCAGCCAGGCGCGCGGCCGCGTGCCGCCCGCCTTTTCCAGACGGTCAAGGCAGCGGCGGATCACCTCGGCTTCGTTTTCCGCCTGCTTCAGTGATTGCTGGAACCAGCCGTGACCCACCAATTCCCAACCAGCATCGGTCACCGCATCCATCAGCGCCGGATAGACATCCGCCACCTGGGCATTCAGAAAGGCCGAGCAAGGCAATCCCTTCCGCGCCAGCATGTCCAGAATGCGGGGCATACCGCAACGCAGCCCGTATTCCACCCAGGAGAAATTCGGCACATCCGGCGGCGCGGGCGTCGCCCCGTGCGGTGCCGGGATGATCCCGCGCGGCATGGCCCTTTCGATCGGCCAGTATTCGATGTTCATCACGATATGGACAATCAGCGGCTTGCCCTCTGGTCCGACCAGGGGCGCGCGGTCCGAGGAAAGCTGGAACGGTATGCGTGGGTTTGACTGCATGCTCTCACTCCACATGTAGACGGATGTCGGATGGTTTCCAGGACAGCCGCACCTGCGCCCCCGCTTCGGGCATGGTGTCATCGCTGCCCGCAATCACGCGGCTGACCATCTCGGTCCCGTCCGGCAAGCGCACCATATGCGAGGTCGTCAGGCCAAGATAAACGCTTTCGTCATAGGTTCCGACGAACGAATGGCCATCGGGCGGCGTATTGGCGCCATTGGCGCGGTCCAGCAAGACGCATTCCGACCGGATCGACAGGCTGACCTGCTGCCCGGCCGCCACGACAAGCCCGCGCGTATCAACCATCAGGCTGGCACCTGCCACATCGACGGTTGCACGGGTCGCGTCGGTCTTGGTGACCTTGCCCCTGAGCATGTTGTTTTCACCCACAAAGCTCGCGGTAAAGCTTTTCTCCGGCGCGCGGTAGATGTCGCGGGCCCGCCCGTATTCCACCAGATCGCCATTCGCGATCAGCGCGATGCGGTCGGCGACGGTCATCGCCTCTTCCTGGTTATGCGTGACATGGATGAAGGTGATCCCCACCTTTTCCTGCAGATGCTTCAGCTCAAGACACATGTCCTTGCGCAATTGGGCATCCAGCGCCGCAAGCGGTTCGTCCAGAAGAAGAATGTCGCGGTCAAGCACGATGGCGCGCGCCAATTGCACCCGCTGCTGCTGGCCGCCCGACAGCTCATGCGGCTTGCGATGGGTGAACTGGGACAGGCCGACCTGTTCAAGGGCGTAATCGACCTTTTCGGCGATCTGCGCCTTGGGCAGCCCCGCAACCTTGAGGCCATAGCCGACATTCTGGGTCACGGTCATATGCGGAAACAGCGCATAGGCTTGAAACACCATCGTGGTGGGGCGCTTGTCGGGGGGCAGATGCCCGACGCTGCGCCCATGCAGCAGAATTTCGCCACGGGTGGGCTTGTGAAAGCCGCCGATGGTCCGCAGCAGCGTGGTCTTGCCGCCACCCGACGGCCCCAACAGCACGAAATACTCGCCCGCGGCGATCGAGACATTCACGTCCTTCAACGCAACGAAGTCGCCGTAATGCTTGGAAAGGTTTCGCACCTCGACGGCGGGTGCATTCTGTTCGGTCATGGCGGTCGTCCCGTTTTTTATGACATTACCGGCTCGGCCTTGGCGCGCGCGATGCGGCCCAGGCTTTCGGCGCGGATCATGGTGAAAAGGATGATGGAGCCGATAACGGCAATGGCGACAAAGCTGACCAATGCGGACATCGCATAGCTTTGCGGCGACATGCCCGTGTTCAGCATCTGGCTGATCAGCACGGTGGTGAACGTGTCGAACCCGCCCTTCAGAAGGCTGGTGCGCGTGTATTCGTTGAACACCAGGATCACCGTGAAGGCGCAGGCCGAAAATACCCCGGCGCGGATCTGCGGAAATTCGATATCCCAGAACGCCCGCCAGCCATTCGCGCCACAGGCACGCGCCGCTTCGGTCTGTTCCTTCCGGTAGCGCCCCATGGTGATCAGGATCACCACAAAGGAATAGGGGATGGTGTAGATGATCAGCCCGATCGTCGCCGTCAGGAAACTCAACCGGAACCAGCTATCGAAAACCGATGTTCCGATCTGATCGCCCAGCCAGATGAACGTGAAGTTCAGGTTCTTGAAGAACACCAGAAGCGCCGATCCAAGGATGTCCGGCGGCACAAAGAGCGGCGCCAGAAGCAGGAAGACCGGGAAAATCTTGTTCTCGGCCGCCTTGTAGTATTTCGCGGCCAGCAGCGCCATCGGCACGGCGATCACCGTGACCACAAGCGCAAGCGAAAGCGTCCAGCGCAAGGCACCTATCAGCAGCTCGTCCGAAAAGATCAGCCCGTACCATTCCCAGGTGAAGACATATTCGTTCGCGCCAAAGCCATTGGCGTTGAACGACACATACATCACGTAAAGGACCGGCGTCATCAGCGTCAGCACGACCAGCAGCAGATAGGCCCATTTCAGGCGATACAGCCAGATGTTGTCATAATCATTCATGTCTGGTCTCAGCTCAGCGGGGTGAGGATCTTGGTAAGATCGAACAGCTTGTGACCGATCCACAGCAGCGTCATCAGCGTCGTCATCATGATCGCGCTGACCGCCATGGCCAGCGGAAAATCAAGCGCGGTGATCGCCTGCGTCGCGATCAGCCCGGCATTCACGGCGCCCGCGCCGCCAAGGATGTTGGGCAAAAGCGCCACGCCCAGCCCGTTGACGAAGATGAAGACCGAACCGGCAAAGATGCCCGGCGCCGCCAGGGGCAGGATCACGTCCTTGAAGCGCCGCCAGGGCCCGACGCCAAGGTCGTCACAGACCTCGAAGATGTATTTCGGCACCGCCTCCATGGCGAGAAAGCCGGAAAAGACGATGAACGGCAGGAACGAAAGCACCTCTCCGATCACCACGCCGGTATGGGTATAAAGCAGGGCCGTGATCGGCTCGTCGATAAGCCCGAGATCCATGAGCGTGGAATTCACCAGACCGTTGCGCTGCAAGACCGGGCGCAGCGCGAAGACGCGAATGATCTCGGACACCATGAATGGCAGGATGAACAGAAGAACAACCCGATGCTGCGCCACCTGCGGGATCGACTTGCGTACGAACACGGCAATGGGAAAGCCCAGCACAAAGCAGATCGCCACCGAGATCAGCGAATATTTCATGGAGTTCAGGAAGTTGGTCAGCCGTGCGGAGAAAAAGAAATTCTCGTATGAGAACAGCGTGAAGCCCGGCTCCATCCAGAACATGGTCCGTTCAAAGACCGAGAAGACCAGCGTCATGGCCATCGGAATGGCAAAGAACATGACCATGAAGATCAGGGGCGCGCGAAAAACCCATGGCACGAGCCTGTCGCGCCATGGGGTCTTGTCAGCGCCAGCGAGGTGGACCTCGCTGGCTGGAGTGTTTGACATTTCGGCCATTGGCGATCAGGCCGCCTGAACCTTGGCCCACCAGTCCTGATAGGCACGCATGTTCGTGGGGAATACGTTCTGCCAGGAATTCCCTGCAACCAGGCTGCGCTCCTGCTTGCGGGCCAGACGCTCGGCCATGATGGCCTTGGTGTCGGCATCGAAATCGTCAGGGTGGGCATCCACGTATTCGCCAACCCCGGTCATCTGCGGGGTAAAGCCGAGACCGGCAAGCGTGCGCGCACCGAACCATGGCGACAGGTACACATTGGCCAGCGCATAGAAGGCATCTTCCATGCCACGTTCCTTGCCGCCACGGGTCAGCATGACGACATTGTTCCAGGTCTGGTGACCCTCTTTCATCGTGCCATAGCGAATGTCCTGACCGTTCTTGCGCGCGGCGAAAATCTGGATGACTTCCCAGCAGGACGACACCAGCACCTCTTCCGAGGACAACAGATCCGCCCCGTTCTGCACCCCGTCCCAGAAGGTCCGGAAATGGCCCTTTTTCTTGAGGTCGATCAGGAATTCGCAGGTCTGGCGCACCTCGTCCTCGGTCATGTCAGAGGGGTTGTCGATCGACCCCTTGCCCGATTGCTTCAGATAGATGGCCGTATTGGTCAGCGTCGGGCCGAAGTCGTTCTGCATGGCGGCGCGCCCGCGGAACTGGCTGTCGAACAGCGCCTCCCACGAGGTCAGCTCTTCGCCGATCACGCCGTGATTGAAGGCCAGGCTGTCGGCGTTCGAGATATAGGGAACCGCATAGACCTTGCCGTCATGGCGGATCGTGTCGGCCGCATCGCCCCCGTCAAGGTAGCGGGGCAGAATGTTCTGCCAGTTCGGGATCTTCGTGATGTCCAGATCGGCAATGGCACCCTGGGATGCAAGCGCATCCTCCATCCCGCCGCCATTGTCGGTCATGGCGTCGTAAAGCGCGTTGCCATCGCCCACGACCATCTTCTGGATGGATTCATCGGCACGGGCGGATTTGGCGATGGAATTGATGCCGATGCCGGACTGCGCTTCCATATCGGACCAGTCCTGCGCGCCCACCTTGGCAATGCCTGGCGCCCAGAGTTTCAGTGATTCCTGCGCGCGCGCGGGCAGGCCAAAGGCTCCGGCGGCGGCACTCGCCCCCATGAGGGTCATGAATGCACGGCGGTTGAACTCGTTCTGGTTCATGAGACGTCTCTCCTGATGGTTGGGCCCGACGCGATGCGGCGGACGGGATCTTTTTGCCCCCGGTCTTGCCGCCGGGTATCTCGCAGATGTCGCCCGATCTGCGCCTTCTGCCAGCCCTCGCAGGCCATGCGCTTTCGGTGCGCTGTCGGTGCGTGGCTTTGGATTATGTCGACAAAAAATCTAAATGCAAAAAAATTCTGTATACAGAAATGACTTTCGCGCAGAGGTCTATTTTTACGCTATTTTTTTGGCTCTTTGGCCGAAATATCCAACGGAACAGCGGAACGGCCGTGAAAATCTGGCTTGCTTTGCATGCCATCATAGGCGACTTTTCAACGAAATTGTCAATTTTTGCATGCGAAATGATCAAAAGCACAGTCACCACCGAATCAGAGCTGATACGGATCTGCCGTCGCGACATCGCGGACGAGGTGCTGTCGATCGCACGGCTGAGCCTTCTGGACTGGCTGGGATGCGTTTTTGCCGCGCGCGCCACACCCGTGGCAAAAGCATGGGCACGCGCGCTTGGTGCGGATGGCGAGGATGCGCTGCCCAACGCCCTGTCGCCCACGCGGATGGATCCGCAAGGCGCGGCGCTTGCGCTGGGCGCGTTCGGCAATGTTCTCGAGATGGACGATCTGCACCGCGCCTCCATCCTGCATCCGGGCGACACGATCTGCGCCGCGGCCCTTGCCGTGGCAATGCGTCGCCCGACCTCGGGCCCGGCGCTACTGGCGGCGATCGTGCGCGGATACGAGATTGCGATCCGCATCGGCACGGCCGTCGCCACCGGCGGCTATACGCCATTCTACAACTCGGGCACCTGCGGTGTCTTCGGGGCCGCGATGGCCGCGGGCGATCTGAAAAGGCTGGATCAGGAACAACTGGCCGATGCAATCGGCCAGGCGGGAATGCAGGCGGCGGGGATATGGCAATGCCGGCTGGAACCCGGCTTTTCCAAACAGCTTGCGACCGCCCATGCCGCGCGGGCGGGCGTTCTGTCTGCCGAGCTGGGCGCGGCCGGCTTTCTCGCCCCGCGACGGATCCTTACGGGCAAGATGGGTTTTTTCAAAAGCTACTATCCCGAGGCCGATACGACCGCCCTGACAGTGCCCGCGCCATGGGCCATCACCATGATGAGCTACAAGCCATTCCCCGCATGCCGACACACGCATCCCGCCATTTCAGCGGCATTGGCGCTTGGGGCGGGGCTGTCGGAACCCCTGCGACAGGTTGACATCCATACCTACCGCGCCGCCCTTGATTTTTGCGACAATGCCGCGCCGGACACACCCGATCAGGCCCGGTTCAGCCTGCAACACGCGGTGGCGATCGCGCTGCAGAAAGGCGCGCCGGAGATTGCCGATTTCGACCCGCCTGCAATTCAGTCACCCCCCTTGAAAACGCTGCGCGGGCTTGTCCGTCTGCATCTCGATCCGGAGTGCGACGCCGCCTTTCCACGCCAGTATGGCGCGCGGATCGTGGTCACGACCGCCGACGGCAGGGTACGGGACGCCACCTGCCCCGCGGCCTGGGGTGACCCGGAAAACCCGATGTCCCAGCCTGACCTGATTGCCAAGTTCCACCGCAATGCAGCACATGGCGGCCTGCCGCCTGCCGAGGCGCGCACGATCAGCGAGGCCGTTCTGGCCCTGCCGGATGCCGCCGATCTTGCAGGGCTCACACAGGCGCTGACCAAGGCTTTCGCACCAGAACAGGAGACCGCAAGATGCCGCTGAAACCACCCGTTCCCTTTCACGAGCTTGACAATGAAACCGGCTGGGAACCCGTTCCGGGCGGCGCCCCCGGGGTCCAGCAGAAGATGCTGTCCGGCGCGCTTGACGAAGAGGCGAAGACAGGTGTGCGGACGCGGCTTATCCGGTTCCTGCCCGGCACCGTCGCGCCTGCCATCTTCGTTCATGACTATTGGGAAGAGGTCTATCTGATTTCGGGACGGCTGGTGAACGGTTGCGACGCTGCGGGCCATGGCGGCATCGCATACAACGCCCCGTCCTATGCCTGCCGCCCGCCGGGCACGGAGCATGGCCCCTTCACATCGGCGCAAGGCTGCGTGTTCTTCGAAATCCAATACTACATCGGGGCGGCGTGATGGATCTGGGTCTGGGCGGCAAGACTGTACTGATTACCGGCGGCTCAAAAGGGATCGGGCGCGCCATTGCGGCCGCGTTGCTGGCCGAGGGCGCGCAGGTGACGCTCGCGGCAAGGGATGCCGACCAGCTTGCGACGACACAGGCCGCGCTGTCGCAAGAGGCCGCGGGCCGCGTGCATGTCGTGCCTGCGGATCTTGGCACGGATGCGGGACGTATCGCGCTGATCGAAACCGTCGGCACCCCGGATATCCTGATCAACAATGCCGGTGCGATCCGCGCGGGCCGGCTGGGGGATCTGGGCATCGACGATTGGCGGCAGGATTGGGAACTGAAGGTTTTCGGCTATATCCATCTGTGCCAACTTCTGCTTCCCGCCATGGCCGCGCGCGGATCGGGCAGCATCCTCAACATCATCGGCATGGCAGGCCGTGCCAATCGTGCGGCCTATATCTCGGGCTCGTCCGCCAATGCCGCCCTCATCGCCTTTACCCAGGCGCTTGGCGCCCAGGCGCAGGCACAAGGGCTGCGGGTCCTGGGCATCAACCCCTCCCCCACCCTGACCGACCGGATGACCAGCTTCATGAAGCGCAAGGCGCAGGCCGAGCTTGGCGACGAAAGCCGTTGGCAGGACATGGTCGAGCCGGCCCGCTTTCCCTATGGCCGTCCGGCTCTTCCCGACGAAATAGCGGCGCTGGCAACCATGCTTCTGTCGCAGAAGGTGGGTTATCTCAACGGAACAGTGGTCGATATCGACGGAGGCGGGCAATGGGTGGGAACATGAGCACACTGGCAGAACATGCGGGCGGCAGGCTTCTTCTGGAGCGCAAGGATGGTGTGGCGCGGATTATCCTGAACGCACCTGACAAGTTGAACGCGATGAACCTTGCCATGTGGCTTGCGCTTGGCGATGTCTGCCTTGCGCTGGCCGCCGATGACAGCCTGCGCGTGGTCACGATAGAAGGCGCGGGCGACCGGGCCTTCGCCGTCGGCGCGGACATCTCGGAGTTCGGAACAACCCGCAACAGTGCCGAGGCCGCAGCCACCTACAACGCGGCAGTATCGCGCGCCGAGGAAGCCATCGAAGCGATGCCGGTGCCGACGATCGCCCTGATCCGCGGCTTTTGCATTGGCGGCGGGCTGGAGATTGCCATGCGCTGCGATCTTCGCCTGGCGCGCGACGACGCGCAGTTTGCCATTACCCCCGCGAAGCTGAGCCTTGGCTATGGCTATGACGGGATCGCCTTGCTGGAGCGGCGGCTTGGCCATGCGACAACGGCGGATCTGCTGTTCTCGGCCCGCAGGATGAAGGCCGACGAAGCCCTGGCCAAGGGTATCTGCGACCGTGTCTTCCCGGCCGATCGTTTTACCGACGAAGCGCGGGCCTATGTCACGACGCTGGCCGGGAATGCACCGCTGTCGATCCGTGCGGTCAAGGCGGCGCTGGTGGATCTGGCCAAGCCCCAAGCCGCGCGCGACCCAAGCCAGGCGCGCGCGCTTGCCCTGGCCTGTTTCGACAGCGCCGACTACCAGGAGGGCCAGGCCGCCTTCGCAGAAAAGCGCCCCCCGCGCTTCGAAGGGCGCTAGGCCGATGCAAGCGACCGCCCCACATGACGCCATCGGCCGCAGCGAACGCGCAACCGATACGCTTGATCTGCGGCAGGCGCGGCTCATGCAGTTGACACTTGACCGGCCCGCGACGCTTGGGGCCGGCGATCCGCTGCCGCCCTTCTGGCATTACCTCTATTTCAACCCGCAGATCCGGGCCTCGGATCTGGGCCCCGACGGGCATGAACGATTGGGCCGCTTCATCCCGGACTTCGGACTGCCGCGCCGGATGTGGGCCGGGGGCCGCGTGACCATCGACGCCCCCCTGCGCCTGGGGGAAACAGTCGAGAAAGTCTCGACCATCCGGGCCATCGACGAAAAGACCGGCCGCTCGGGCAGGTTGGTCTTCGTGACGGTGGATCACGATTTCAGCGTCAATGGCCAGCACCGGATGCGCGAGACCCAAAACATCGTCTATCGCGAACCGCAGGGGCCGGGGGCAACGCCGCCTCCCGGACAGGCCGCCCCCACGGACGCGGAATTCTCGCGCGTGGTGACGCCGGACCAGGTGATGCTGTTCCGGTATTCGGCGTTGATATTCTACGGTCATCGCATCCATTACGATGCCGATTACACCCGCCAGGTCGAGGGGTATCCGGGCCTTCTGGTGCATGGGCCGCTGACGGCAACGCTGCTTGTGGATCTGGGGCTTGCCCATCTTGCAGGCCGCAGGCTTGCCGCCTTCGACATCCGCGCGATGCAGCCGCTTTTCGCCCCCACACCCTTTACGGTCGAAGGCCGCAAGACCCAGACCGGCGCGACCCTCTGGGCCCGCACACCAGACGGGGGCACGGCGATGACCGTGATCCTCCATGCCGCAGACTGAATTGTCAGGAGAGTGCCATGAACAACCCCTTGTATGACAGGCTGATCGGACATCGCCGGGACAGCGACGCCGTTCTGCTGCATATGCCCCAGGGTGGCATCATCACCTATGCCGATATGGCGGCCCGCGCCGACCGGATTGCGGGGCTCTTGCGCGATTGCGGCGTGGTCAAGGGTGACCGGCTGGCGATGCAATGCCCGAAATCACCCGAGGCTTTGGCGCTCTATCTTGCCTGTCTTCAGTCTGGCGTGATCTTTCTGCCGCTCAACACCGCCTATACCCCGGACGAGATCGCCTATTTCCTGGGCAACGCGACACCGAAGATCGTTGTCACCGACCCCAAGGCCGAGCCCGCCCTTCTGCCGGTGGCCGAAAAGGTCGGCGCCATTCTTCTGACACTGGATGCGGCCGAGCAGGGAAGCTTTGCCGCGGCTGTCGCTGCGGCAGAACCGGTGGCGGATGTCTGCGCCTGCGACACCGACGATCTGGCCTGCTTTCTCTATACGTCGGGCACCACGGGCCGCTCGAAAGGGGCCATGCTGACCCAGGGTAATCTTCTGTCGAACGCCGAGGTCCTGACCGAAACCTGGCGCTTTACCGCCGATGACGTGCTGATCCACGCCCTTCCGATCTTTCATGCCCACGGGCTTTTCGTGGCCTGCAACGTGATCATGCTGGCCGGCGGGTCGATGATCTGGTTGCCCGGCTTCTCGGTCGAGGCGGTTCTGGCCGCCTTGCCGCAGGCAACGACGATGATGGGCGTGCCCACCTTCTACACGCGGCTTCTGGACAGTCCCGAATTCAACCGCGCCCGGGCAGGCCACATGCGGCTTTTCACCTCGGGCAGCGCGCCGCTTCTGGCCGAAACCCATGCCGCGCTGCACGCCCGCACCGGCCACGCGATCCTTGAACGCTACGGCATGACCGAAACCGGCATGAACACATCGAACCCTTATGACGGTGAACGGCGTGGCGGCACGGTGGGCTTTCCCCTCAAGGGTACGGAACTGCGTATCATGGGCGAAGACGGGCGCGAACTGCCCGCCGGCCAGACCGGGATGATCGAAGTGCGCGGGCCCAATGTCTTCAAGGGCTACTGGCAAATGCCCGACAAGACCGCGGAAGAGCTGCGCGCGGACGGCTTCTTCATGACCGGCGATCTGGGGATGATCGACAGCGACGGCTATGTGACCATCGTCGGGCGCGAAAAGGATCTGATCATCACCGGCGGCTACAACGTCTATCCGAAAGAGGTCGAGCAGCTGCTTGACCAACAGCCCGCCATCAAGGAAAGCGCCGTCATCGGTGTGCCGCATGCGGATTTCGGCGAGGGCGTTGTGGCGGTTCTCGTGCCCGAGGCGGGTGCCGCGCCGGATCTTGATGCCATTGCCGCCGAGGTGGCCCGCAAACTTGCCAATTACAAGCGCCCCAAAGCCTATGTCCTGCTGGACGAGATGCCCCGCAATACCATGGGCAAGGTTCAGAAGAACATTCTGCGGGCCGATTATGCCGAACTGCTGGAACCGGCGCCGGGTAAGAAAAAGGTCGGCGAAAAGACCCGCTAAAGCGCTGCGGCAAGCCTGTCGGCCAGCGCAAGAAGCGCGCGCTCGGATCCTTTCGGCCCGACCAGTTGCACCGCGATCGGCGGGATTGCGCCCGGGGCCGGGACCGACAGGGCCGGCAACCCTGCGATATTGGCCTGCACGGTGAAATCCGCCTGACCGACCGGGGGGCGCGCGCCATGGGCAAAGGCCGGTTCCGCGACGCAGGGCAGAAGCGCCACGCAGGACGGCGTCAGCGCCCCGGTCAGCAGGCGCGCGGCCTCGGCCAGCCGGGTCCGCACCGCTTGCGCCTTGGCCTCGGACACCTGCGCGCCGTAGTCCAGCAGCTTGCGCAAACCCGGGCTCAGCCCCGGCTCTGCCCCCAGGCATTGCGCGCCTTCAATTTCGGTCAGCAGAAAGGCATCCGCGCGCAGCGCATCAAGATCAAGCTCCGGCAGCATCCCTGGCGCGCCCATCATCGCCGCAAGCGCGCTGGCACAACGGGCATGAAAGGCCCTGACCTCGGGTGTGCAACGGCGGCACCATTCGGGGTCTATCATGCGCCATCCCGTCAATTCAGCGGATTGGCAATCGGGCGACAGCACCTGCAGCACCTCGGCAATGCCCGCGGGCGTCCGCGCGAAAATCCCAAGGGCATCGAGGCTGGGCGCAAGCGGCACCACACCGTCCAGCGGCAAGACCCCCTGCCCGACCTTCAGACCGTATACACCGCAATAGGCCGCGGGGATCCGTACCGATCCCATGGTGTCGCTGCCCAACGCGGCATCGACAAGACCGGCCGCCACCGCCGCCGCTGACCCGCCCGAGGACCCTCCGGCGCTATGGCCGGGATATGCGGGGTTCTCGCAGCGGCCGAAATGCGGATTGTCGGTCGCAGCACCAAGCGCCGCCTCGTCCATGGCAAGGCGACTGACCAGGATGGCCCCCGCATCCCGCAGCGCGGCCACAACCGGCGCGTCTGTGGCCGCGATCCGGCTTGCCCGGGCGCCGATCCCCGCGGTCCATGCCTGTCCGGCCACGGCGATATTCGCCTTGAGCCCGATCACGCGCCCCGCAAGCGGCCCTGTCTGCACGACCTGGGCCCGGTCGATCGGACCCGAGGCGGCGTAATCCTCGCAGGTATGCAAGGCCGCATCGAACCCGGCGATCCGATCGAAGACCGCGTCACGGCCGCTCATGGTTCTTGCGACGCCTTGGCTTGCTGCAGGCGCGCCGCCACACGGTGGGCGCCCGCAAGCAGATGGGCGGACATCACGCTGGATGCCCATTTCGGCGCGCGCGCCTCGATGGCTTCAATGATCTCGGCATGATGGTTCAGGCTGCGGAAAAGATCCTGTTCCGAGAACATCGAATAGGTCCGCACCACCATGCTGACGTCAAGCGCGGTGGTCATCAAGGCCGTCAATCGCGGCGACCGGGCGGCTGTCACGATCGCGCGGTGAAAGGCTTCATTCGCCTCTGTCAGCCGCTGAGAGGCGGCCTCGTCCCTGGGTGGGGTGTCGGCCTTCATTGCGGCGTGGATCCGGCGCATCTCGGCAATGTCCTCTTCGGTTGCCAGCCGCGCGGCCCGCTCGACCGAGTAGCACTCCATCAGGCGGCGGATCTCGTAGATCTGCTGCGCCTCATCCTGGGGAAAATGCGCCACCCGTGTGGTATAGCCGCTCTGCCGTTCGATGAAGCCTTCCAGAACCAGCCGTCCGATCGCCTCGCGGATCGGCGTGCGCGACAGGCCCAGATCGTCAGACAGGCGTGTCTCGGTCAGGCGCTCGCCCTCTTTGAGCTTGCCTGTCAGGATGTTCTTGCGGATGATCTGATAGGCTTGCTCGGTGGCGTTCACCCTTGAAGTGCCAGAAGATTGCATCGACATGCGCCTTTGGTATGGGTCCGGCCGAGGCCCGGACAAGATGCGTTGCACCAGTTTGGCTATTTTGTATGCGAAATGACGCGGCGGGTCAAAACCAAAGCGCCTGCTCTCGCGGCTCCCAGGCACACAAAAACTGCCAATAAAATTGACATATTCGCCCCATAACGCATGAAATCCGGCAATTCCCAAAGCCTCTGAGCCAACAGGACGTCGCCGCCATTTTTCTGGAAATGTATCCAGAAAACAGGGTATCTACGAAGGTAAGGGCGGCAATTCAAGATTCGTTGCCGGGTCTGTCAGGCCATGCCGGCCGAACCGACCCGCACAGGACTGATGATGCGCCGCCCAGATGCAGCCCCCCTTGAAGGGGCAAAGGCCTGCGCGAGGTTGACCTTGACTGGCACCCTGCAACCCGCCCTAATGCGGTCGTTTACGCGGCCTTCATGGGGTGCAGTGGCAGTCAGCCGATGCCCGCTGGACGCAAACAAACTTCTTCGACCAACGCGAGAAGAAACAGGGAGACAACAAGATGACGACTTTCACCAAATTCAAGACGCTTGCGGCGGTGTCCGCCGCAGTTCTCACGCTCGGGCATTCCGCCCCGGCCTTCGCCCAGACAGCATGGGACATGGCAACGCCATATCCCGATGCGGAATTCCATACCCGCAACATCGCCCAATTCGCGCAGGATATCACCGATGCGACCTCGGGGGGGCTGAACATCACCGTTCATTCCGGGTCGTCCCTGTTCAAGCATCCTGAAATCAAGCGCGCGGTGCAGAACCAGTTCGTACCCATTGGCGAGGTGCTGATGGCCAACCTCTTCAATGATGATCCGATTTTCGGCGCTGACAACATACCGTTCATCGCCTCGAACTATGCGGATGCCAAGACGCTGTGGGATGCACAGCGCCCGCTGGTTGAAGCCAAATTGGCCGAGGACGGCATCCGCCTTCTCTATGCGGTGCCATGGCCGGGCCAGGGCTTTTACACGAACAAGGAACTGACCGCGGGCGCTGATTTGCAGGGCATGCGGTTCCGTACCTACAACGCCACAACCGCGCGGATGGCCGAGCTTCTTGGCGCGGCGCCGACCACCATCGAAGCGGTGGAGATCCCGCAGGCATTCTCGACCGGGATCGTGGATGCGATGGTGACCTCCGGGGCGACCGGAGCCCGCACCAAGGCGTGGGACTTCACGACCCATTTCTACGACTTGCAGGCATGGCTTCCCAAGAACATGATCATCGTGAACGAAGCCGCGTTCTCGGGCCTGCCCGAAGATCAGCAGAAGGCGATCCTTGACGCGGCCGCAGCAGCCGAGACCCGTGGCTGGATGATGAGCGAGGAGGTTTCGACCGAGTCGGTGAAAGAGCTTGCGGCAAACATGACCGTACACCAGCCAAGCCAGGCGCTGAGCGCCGATCTTGCCGTGGTTGGCAATACGATGGCAACCGAATGGGCGGCAAGCGTCGGCGACGCGGGCAAGATGATCCTTGATGCCTTGAAGTGATCCATTGACCATGGCGGGCCTGGGGCTGCCCCCGGCCCGCCATGCTTTTCTTGGCCAGTGTTGCAGGACCGATGCGGGTCAGTCGGACGCATGCAAGAGGAAGACCACAGATGCTCACGCGCGCTCTTGACGCAATCTACCGGGCTGCCGGCATATTGGCAGGTGTATTCCTTGTGGCGATCTGCGTGATCGTCTCGGCGCAGATCGTGGCACGACAACTGGGCACGATCATCCCCTCCGCCGACGAATTTGCAGGCTTCTGCCTGGCCGCGACCTCTTTCCTGGGCCTTGCCTACAGCTTTCGCCACGGCAGCCACATTCGCGTGACGCTTTTCGTGCGCGGCTTCAAGGGCCTGGCCGGGCAGGCTTTGCTTTCCCTGGCGCTTGCGACCGCTGCGGGGATCACGCTGCTGCTTGCCTGGCATACCTTGGCCATGGTCTTCGAGAACTTCACCCGCGCAGAGGTGACGTCAGGTCTTGTCCCGGTGCCGCTATGGCTGCCGCAATTGGGCATGGCCGTCGGCGTCAGCCTGTTCGGAATTGCCCTTGTCGAAGACCTGATCCGCGCAGTTGCCGGCCGCAAACCCACCTTCAGCCAGTCCGAACTTCGCAACGAGGCACAAGTGATTGCCGACGACGATCCGGCACATCCAGGATGAGGGCGGCAGATCTTTCCGCGCCACACTGGCCGCCTGTCATCGCGGCAAGCCCCCGCCAGGCGACACGGGGCTTGCCCTGCAGATCCATCGCCTTTGACATCACCCTACCGGAGATATGCGCCCCATGGACCCGAATCTCGTAACTCTTTTCCTGATCGGGACCATGCTCGTGCTGCTCGCGCTGGGTATCTGGGTGGCGCTGGCGCTGATGATCGTGGGTTTTCTCGGCATTGCATTGTTTTCCGGCGCGCCTGCCGGGGCCATCATGGCAACGACGATCTGGGGCCAATCCTATTCATGGGCGCTGACCGCGCTGCCACTATTCATCTGGATGGGCGAGATACTGTATCGCACCAGCCTTGCCTCCAACATGTTCAAAGGGCTTGCCCCATGGCTGAGCGCGCTGCCGGGCAGCCTGCTGCACGTCAACGTGGCAAGCTGCGGTCTGTTTGCGGCGGTTTCGGGGTCCTCCGCAGCGACCACGGCGACAATCGGGCGGATCACCATCCCCGAACTCGAAAAGCGCAACTACGATCAAAGCATGATCGTCGGCAGCCTTGCAGGTTCTGCCACGCTGGGCTTTCTGATCCCCCCTTCGATCATCCTGATCGTCTATGGCGTGGCCGCCGAAGTCTCGATCAGCCGGCTGTTCATCGCGGGTGTTCTGCCGGGGCTGATGCTCATGCTGCTGTTCATGGGCTACATCATGGCCTGGTCGCTGTTCCACCCGGACCGCACACCACCGCCCGAGCCACGCATGCCAATCATGGAGCGTATCCGCGCGACGGCCGGCCTGTTCCCGATGCTGGGGCTGATCGTGGCTGTCATCGGCTCGATCTACGCGGGCTTTGCCACGCCCACCGAGGCGGCGGCCGTGGGCGTTGTGGGCGCGCTGATCCTGTCGGGGCTGTCAGGCTCGCTGACGCGAACCTCGTTCATCGAAAGCGTGGCGGGGGCAACACGATCAAGCTGCATGATCACGCTCATTCTGGCTGGTGCGGCCTTTCTTTCGGTTGCGATGGGGTTCACCGGGATTCCGCGCACATTGGCGGCCTGGGTCGGCTCGTTCGATCTCAGCCAAGCCGAGCTTCTGCTGGCGCTCACCCTTCTCTTCATCGTGCTGGGATGCTTTCTGGACGGGATTTCGATCGTGGTCCTTACCGCATCCGTGATCATGCCGATGGTGCAGGCCGCAGGGATCGATCTGATCTGGTTCGGGGTCTACCTCGTCGTCGTGATCGAGATGTCACAGATCACGCCGCCCGTAGGGATCAACCTGTTCATCCTGCAAGCGATGACACGCCATGACCTGCTGACGGTGGCCAAGATGGCCTTTCCCTTCTTCCTGGTTCTCGTGCTGGCAACGCTGCTCCTGATCCTTTTCCCGCAGATCGCGACCTTTCTGCCCTCGCTCATGACGCGCGGGTGATCCGCAAGGGGACATGACTGCGGTCAATTGGTCGGCCTTTTGTGCCCAGGGACACTGCCGCGCGCGGCTTTAGTCTGGACATGCCCCTTGCGGACCTCGACCCGGCACATGCTATGCACCGCAGTCACCCAAAAGGTTCAGGGTCTGAGGTCCAGCGCCTCGGTCACCTTGTGATAGGGCAAGCCCGCCCTGTCGTTCAGCGCACTGACCTGATCGGCGCTCTCGCCCTCGAAAAAGCACATGCAGCGGCCATCACCCGGCACGAAGGACGAGTGCAGATATGAAACCGGCACACCTTCGGTTCGCATGGCTTCTGCGGTGGCGATCGCAGCCTTCTGCGCGCCTGCCAGATCGCTCATGGCTATTCCCTTCAGGTCGCGTTCAACCATGTAGACAGTCATCTTTCCCTCCATGGATATGTGTGACGATACCGCGATGAGAACAGTTTTCGCCGCGGAACAGAAATGGCGATTGGTCATGGAATAATAACCGACGGTTTGGAACGAAAATGGTATTCTGGGAAGGCCACGGACAATTTTGAAAGGGTTTGGCACATGGAAATGGCGCAGATCCGATACGTTCTGGCTGCGGCAAAGCATCTGAACTTCACGCGCGCCGCAACCGAATGCAACGTCACGCAACCTGCCCTGACCAAGGGGATCAAGGCGCTGGAAGAAGAGCTTGGCGCCACGTTGTTTCACCGCGAGGGGCGGCGCATCCTGTTAAGCGAATTCGGCGGCTCGATGTTGCCGCATCTTCAGCAAATCGCAGACGAGGTGGACACCGCCCGCACGATTGCCCAGAACTTTCGTCTATTGGAAAAAGTGCCTGTTCGTCTGGGCGTCATGTCCACCTTGGGTCACTTGCGTCTGGCGCGGTTCTTGGCGCGGTTCGAAAAGATGCACAAGGGGCTGGAGTTGTCGGTCTCGGAAGGCTCGATCACGGATCTGACCGACCGGCTGAATGACGGCGAGATCGACATCGCCATCATGACCTGGACCGCCCCCCTGGCCGAGGCTTTCCGCACCCATGTCCTTTATGCGGAACGATATGTCGTCGTGTTTCCACCGGAACACAGGCTGGGCAAGCTGAACGCCGTGGGGCTGCGCGATCTGTCGGGAGAGCCTTATGTAGATCGCCTGGCCTGCGAGATGCGAGAGATGGTGATGGCGGTTTGCGAGGATCTTGATGTTGCCCTCTACGCCCGTTTCCGCTCGGAACGCGAGGACTGGGTGCAGGCGATGGTGCTGGCGGGCATCGGATTTGCCTTCATGCCTGAATATTCGGTCACCCTGCCCGGCCTGTTGCAACGCCCCCTGACCGAACCTTCTGTCGAAAGACAAGTCTGCACGGTCACTGTGCCGGGCCGTCGCCATTCCCCCGCGGTCGATGCTTTCCTGCGCGCGACACGCAGCTTTGCCTGGCCCGGATGAAAAGCGGAACCGCCAGGGAATAGCTGACCGGACAACGCCCCTGCATGTGTCAGGTCATTGCGATGCACCGACAGGACTGGTCAAGCGCGGGCATGCGCCCCTCTGCCCTGCGGCGCGATCAATCCGGCGGCTGGGCCTTTGGCATTCCAGCCTCTATCCAGCGGACAATCAGATCAATCTGGCTTGGCGGCAACGGGGTTGCAAGAAATGGCATGCGCGGGGCGCTATCGCCGCGCAACCTCTTGATCAGCTCGCTGCCGAACGGGTCACCGGCCAGGACCACAAGACCATCGACACCGCCCGCCAGGACCGCGTCGTAGCTGTCCAGACGAAGCCCCTTTGCAGCACCATGCGAAGAATGGCAGTTGATACAATTGGTTGAGAAGATTTGACTGACCTCTTCCCACCTTGCTTCTGTCAGGTCTTCGGCAAGGTCTTCGGCAAGGGCCGCCCGTATCGAAGCGGTCCAGATCGTGAGCGCTACAAGAATGAAAATGCGTGTCATGGGATGCGATCACGAACCATTTGGCCATTTGAAAAACAATAGCACATTTTGGTCCTGAAATTGTAACGCACTCAATCACGCCCGGCGGATCAGGTCATATGACCGCCCTTTTCACATCTGAATTTCCCTTAAAAGGGATAGATTCAGCGACTCAACAGGAACCATGCTATAGTCGCCTTCAGGTGTCGGACACAAAACACCGGCCCGACCAACATGGAAGGAAATATCATGAACCGTATGGTGACTTTTGCTTTTGCAGCAACTGTATTTCCGATGAGCCTTGCGGCAGCAGATGTGGATCTTGATCAGCTGCGCGAAACCATGTCGAAATACAAGGATGTAAAAGTCGCATTGGCAGAGGGCTATATCTCTCCCGACAACCACTGTGTTTCAGCCGAGGGCGAAGGTCTTCCGGCCGAATTGGGCGCGATGGGTATTCACTTCATCCAGCCTGCACTTCTTCAGATCACGGCAACCACACCCCGCGTTGACGGCAACTCTACCTATACGGACTGGATGCAGCCGTCGATCCTGATCTACGAGCCGCAAGCCGATGGATCGCTTGAACTGGTTGCGGTGGAAAACCTGGTGTTCGAAGCTGCCTGGAATGCCTCCGGCAATGGCGAACGGCCTGTTTTGAACGGCAGAAACTGGGATCACATGGCGGATGACCCGGCAACTTCGGGCGACGAGGCACATGGTTTCATGCCCCATTACGATCAGCATGTCTGGCTGTTCCGGGACAACCCGATGGGCGCGCTGATGCCGTTCAACCCGAACGTGACCTGTGAACACCACAAGATGTGACGGTCTTTGCCCATGAAAATTCCGTGCTGGCCGCCCGGATCCGGACGGCCGGCAGAGGCGGATCAACGGTCTGTGTGACCGACATGCGTGACGGCCCTGCACTGTCCTGACGGTCGCTGTGGTCTTGGCGGGACCGGCGCTGTGCATCCGCTATTTCCGCGGATTACCCATGGCCTGCTGCCAGTCGCGCGGACAGCGGGTACATTTCGCATGGCGCCGGTATTGAACGCCAAGGGGCTGACGCTGCCAGATCCTGATGGGTGTCTGCGCGGATTGAAACCGCCTTCAATCCCGACGAAGACCTCAGGTGGATATCACTTTTTCAAAACAGATATTTAAGTGATTTTCGACCTGGGAAATATCTGCTTTCCTCTTGGGAAAATTGAGAATTCTCAAACGCCTTTCCAGACTGATCGAGGCTGACAGCGGACGCATGTCCCTGAACGCGGGACTCGATTGCAAATCGAGGATTCGTCCTTTTTTAAGGGGACACAAAATCGCAACGTGTTGGATCAATCACCGCCTAAATCGTTGAATAAAGAAAAAGCGGCGCAAAACCTGTGAATGGTTTTCCGCAACTGACCGAATAGGGCCGATGCCCAGGGCGAAAGACCGGGCCTGGCTGCAGCCAAGCCCGGTTCAGCGGATCAACCCTGGGGACACAGGTCTTTGTAATCTTCCTTTTTGTTGATCATGGCAGGGCCCAAGCGAGACGTGCCTGACCCCGGTAATGGTCGTTCAACCCGTCGCTGGCTTGTAGCTTGCGCGCCCGGCTTGCGCCTTTTTCATGGCCGACATTGCCTGTTTCGCGGTCATCAGCTTCGTTGTGGCGCCGCCCGAAAACGCACCCGAACCGCCAATGATGAATGACGCCGCCGCCATGGTTTCGTCATCCGGCGCTTCGATGATTGCGACCACATCGTCCTGCCCCATGCAGAAAAACAGGTTGTGCAGCTTGGCGCCCATGGCTTCGACAAGCGGGCGTGCGCCCGCTTCGCGATCCTGGGGGGTGTCGATCATAGCCTTGATCGCCTCTGACGTGTAACGGGCCTGGAACATGTAAAACGGCATGGCATGTCCTTTCAGAAAAGTCCCAGCGGTCCAAATTGGAACGCCTGTTCTACAATAGCACATTTTTTGATTTAAATCTTATCGCAACACGTCCCGAAGCCGTCAGCCTGTTCCGGCAGCGCAGGACGCCCTGTTCCCTTCGGCGACGCGGCAGGTGTGCGCGCGCATGCAGCAGAGCATCGATTGCCCGCAATGACGGCGCAAGCGGGATGCAGTGCATCACAGCCAATGGGTGATCGCGAGCGACGCTTGGAGATGGCGAAACGGGGATCGGCTTGGCATCTTGCCAAGCGACAGAACGATCCCGCCCCTTTCAAACCGACGTGACAAACCGGCGTGATCTGACACTGCACAGGTGCAGATGCATAGGCGGTACAGATACAGGGGTGATATGGCGGTGGTGTCAGACAAATGCGAACCAGTCTCTGCAAGGACAGTGAGGCTGTCCCTTATGCCACGCCCAACTGACGCCACTCGGCCAGAGCGGCGGTTCGGTTGAGTTTGAAATTGGGTCGACTTGAGAGGCTGCGTTCATGATTGAAGTGATTGTAGACAGAAGCATGAACAGCGGCGAATTTCTGCAGACTTCGCATGCGCCGGAAGCGGAGCATGGCCCGTTCTCGTCGTCGAAAAGGCAGGTGCGAATTCTCTGCTCGATTGTTCAGCCAACGACCGGTTTCTTGCCTGTGTGCTGCGCCAATCTCCTTCAGCGCCGCTCCGTACGAGCGTAGCAGGTCCGTAACGATCACCTCGGGTCGACCGTGTTTGCGCATTGTTTTCTTTAAGAACTTCAACGCAGCTTTCTTGTCACGTGTCTTTGTGACGAAGCTTTCCAGGACTTCGCCTTCATGATCGACAGCCCGCCATAGATTATGCCGCTCTCCGTTGATTTTCATGAAAACCTCGTCCAGATGCCACCGCCATCCGCTGGATTTCATGCCGGTAATCCGCCGTTTTTGTATCTCAGACGCAAACATCGGACCGAACCGATGCCACCAGAATCTTACAGCTTCTTGGCTGACATCGATGCCGCGTTCGTGCAGCAAATCTTCCACATTGCGAAGGGACAGCGGGAACCGGACATACAGCATGACCGCCAGGCGGATGATCTCAGGGCTGGTTTTGAAGTAGCGGAATGGGGAGCGTTTTGTCATCTCGGCAAGCTATGAAACCGCCGTGCCCGTCTCAAGCTGGTTTCCTCTGACAAGACCGGCTCACGAGTGTAGCGCTAGCGTTTTTACCGCTAAGCATGCCGGTTGGACTATTTAACAAAGCCAATGGCCCGACCATAAATGCCGGGCCATGCCAATGTCAGCTCCAATGGGCGACGGAACGCTTTTCAAAACTTTCGCGGAACTGTCTTGTTGAATTGGGCATCAGTTCGCCCGTTCCCCAGTCAAGGATGACCGCGTATTTGCGCACCGCATCCATCTCGTCGATCTCGCCCTTCCGATACATGTTCGAGACGATCTCGGGATCCATCCGCGCCCAAGCAACGCGGTTTGCGCGGATATGCGCCCGAGCCTTTTCAGTAGCGGCCAGGTCGATCTCATACTCCAGCATATCGGCGTCGATCACCTTGATCACCACGCCATAATCGAGTTCGGCGCGCTTCACCGAGACATACTCGTCGATCACATCCTGGCGGACACGTTCGGGATCGCGTTCCATCGGATCGCCATAGCCGCCTCCGCCCGCGGTGGGACGGGTGAACTTATCGCCGCTCTTGATCTTGTAGTTCGAGAACACCGAGCCCAGCCACTTCTCCTCGCCGGTGTCGGCATGCTGGATCATCAGACCGTGCGGCATCGACGGCAGCCCGCCCTCGACACCCCAAACCACGGCGCGTTCCCGGTCGCAGATATAGGACATGACGGTGTTATCCGCCTCCAGCAAGGTTGACGCCTTGATCACGCCTGCACCGCCACGCCACTTTCCGGGCCCGGGACTGTCCTGCTTGATCTGGAATTCATCCGCACGTGTGGGGTTCACCCGCTCGTTGCCTTCCGAGGGTTGCGACATCAGGCCGGTACCGAAACAGGCCGTGGTCACGTCGCTACCGTCCTTGCCGTTGCGCCCGCCCCAACCGCCGGGCAGCCATTCGTAGAACATGTAGATCGGCTTGTCCGGCTTGCGCAGATCGTTGCCTCCGGCAAGCAGATATTCTAGGTTGAACGCGCAGGCGATGGCGCGTTCCGGCATGATCTGCGACCACATTTCAAAGATCGCGTTCATGATCTTCTCGAATGGCATCAGAAAGCCGGTGACGGCTACGGGCCATTCGGCGCTGACGACGCTGTTCTTGGGGGCCTTCACCTCGACCATGCGGTAGAAACCGCTGTTGAGCGGCAGGTCGGGGAAGAACGTCTTCATTCCTGCCACCACGGCTGAAAACGTGGCCCCATGCGCCGAGTTGTAGATCGACGAGATCGTCGGATGGCTGCCCTCGAAATCATAGATGATCTGATCACCCTTGATGGTCATCTTGATGTGGATCGGGATCATCCCCTCGCCCGCGCCAGGATCGCGGTCGATGTAATCCACGGCTTCCCAGGTGCCGTCCGGCAGATCAGCGATGCGCTGTCGCACCGCGCGTTCCACATAGTCCTGCACCGCGCCCATGCCCTGGGTGACCTGATCACGGCCATATTTGCCGACCAATCGCTGAAGTTCGCGTTCGGCCACCTGCGTCGCCTGCGCCTGCGAGTGGATGTCACCGATGATGGAGGCGGGATCGCGTGTGTTGGCCGCGATCATGTTCGCCACATCCGCGCAGAACTTGCCCTTGTGGAACAGCCGGATCGGCGTGATCCGCACCGCTTCGCCGAACATCTCGTGCGCGGCGACATTGAACGACCCTGGAACGGACCCGCCAAGGTCAGACCAGTGCCCGTTGGACTGCGAGAAACCGATCAGCGTTTCCTCGTCGAAGATCGGGCGGATCAGGCGCACGTCGCTGAAATGCGTGCCGCCCGCATAAGGATCGTTGATCGCGTAGACATCGCCCGGGTACATGTCGCCCTTGAAGACGCGGATCACGTCCTTGCAGGTATAGTGCAGCGTTCCCACGTGCACGGCGATGTCCGAATTACCCTGGGCCACGCAGTTGCCATCGGCATCGTGCAGACCGTTCGAGAAGTCGCGGTTGTAGATCACGAAGGAATAGCAGGTTCGCAGCATCTGCTCTGCCATCTGGTCTACAGACGTGATGAAGGAGTTCTTGAGAACCTCGAATGTGACCGGGTCCAGATCCTGTTTGGCTGTACTGTTCATGTCTCAGTCCTTCACGCGGATAAGAATGTTCATGTATTGATCGACCTTGGCCGTCGCCTTGGGGGGCACGACGACGGTCGAGTCGATTTGCTCGACGATCGCGGGACCGGTGAACTCGGCCCCTGCCCTCATCTGCGCGCGGTCATAGATCGCGGCCTCGCATTTTTCGCCCTTGAACCAGACGGCGCGCGTGCCTGACGGCTCAGGTGCATGCTTGACCACCTCGAAGGACGGCAGCTTGGCCTTCTGGACCACGCCGGTGGCCTTGACGCCGACGCGGAAGATGCTGACGGGTGCATCCTCGCGGCGGAAATTGTATTCGCGCTCATGCTCGTTGTGAAAGCCGTGCACCAGGTCCTTGGTGCTGGTGATCTGTGAGGGTGCAGACACGGACAGCGAACGCCACTGGCCCTGATACATCATCTCGACCGATCGTTGCAGGACGGTGTCTTCGGGCGCGACACCTTCATGGCGAAGCCGGGCCACCGCTTCTTTCTCGATCTTGGAAAAAGCGGCTTCCAGGTCTTCGGCCGTCGTGGTGGCGGCGTCCGCCATGAAGCTGTCGGAAAAATCGTGCTGGATATCGACCAGCAGGCATCCCATGGCCGATGTCACGCCGGGGTTCGGCGGCACGATCACAACCGGAATCGACAGCTCCTTCGCCACCGCGGCACCATGCAGGGCCCCCGCGCCGCCAAACGCGATCAGAGCAAAATCCCTTGGGTCATGTCCTCGGCTGATCGACAGAAGGCGTACCGCGTTTGCCATGTTGGCATTGGCAACGTCGATGATCGCCTCGGCCGCCTCGTGAAGCTCCATGCCGAAAGGCTCTGCCACGGTTTCGCGAACGGCCTTTTCGGCCAGCGCAGGATCAAGCGTGATGTCACCCCCGGCCAAGCTGTAGCCAAGCCGGCCAAGCACCACGTTCGCATCGCTGTTGGTCGCCACCTCGTTGCCGTTCGAATAGCAGGCCGGCCCCGGATAGGCCCCGGCTGACTGCGGCCCGTTGCGCAGCGATCCGCCTTCATCCTTCCAGGCAAGCGATCCCCCGCCGGCCCCGATGGTCAGCACCTCGATGCTGGGAAACCGGATCGGGTAGCCATATTCGATATACCAGTCCTTGGTCACCGTAGACTCGCCCCGGTATGTCAGCGACACATCCGTGCTGGTCCCTCCCATGTCGAAACCGATGGAATTCTCATAGCCGCACAGGTTGCCGATGAAGCGGCTAGCGATGGCCCCTGCGGCGATGCCGGACCCCGCAAGACGCGCCGCGAAATCCTTGACACTTGCAGGCGTCATCACCCCGCCACCCGAATGCAGCAGCAGAAGGTCGCGATTGTATCCTCCCTCCGCCAGCTTGTCGCTGAGCCGCGAGACATAATCGACCACCACCGGCGACACCACGGCGTTGACCATCGTTGTCGAGAAACGCTCATGTTCGAATATCTCGGGCATGATCTCGGACGAGATCGAGATGTGAACATCAGGCATGACCTCGCGCAGGATCGCGCGCATGCGCACCTCGTTCTCGCCGTTGACATAGGCGTTGATGAAGCACACCGCCACAGCCTTGACGTCGCGCTTTTTCAGGATCGCAGCGACACGGCGCGCCTCGTTCTCGTCAAGCTCCTGGATGATCTTTCCCGCCGCATCTACCCGTTCCTTGACGGTCAGACGGTCCCTGCGGGGGATATATGGTTTGGCGACATCCTTGTAGGTGTCCCACAGGTCTTCCTTGTTGGAACGGCGTATCTCGACGACATCGCGGAAGCCTTCAGTGCAGACCATGGCCACGCGCGGCAGCTTACGGGTAATCAGCGCATTGGTGGCAACCGTGGTCCCGTGCGAGAACATCGTCACCTCGGACAGATCCACCTGTGCGTCAGATACGCCCGTCATGATGGCGCGCATGGGGTCATCCGGTGTTGACGGTGTCTTTTCGATCCGGATCTGGCCGGTATCCTCGTCCATGATGCAAACGTCGGTAAAGGTGCCACCGACATCCACTGCGACTCTCGTCTTCGTCATCTGCTGTTCCTATCCTTTTTTGACGCCCGCCGGATGTGCGAGAGGCACACCCATCCGCCTGCAAAACAGATGCCGGAGGTTCATCGAGCCTTGTTCATTCAGCGGCGCGACGTGCCGCCGCCAATCGCCTTTTCTTGCGTGTTTCGGACGGCGTGCAGCCGAACCTGTTGCGGTAGTGCTTGCAGAACTGGGCATGATCGTAAAAGCCCCACTTGTGCGCGATCTGCGCCATCGTGGAGGTGTCATGCACCATCTCCAGCGTCTCGTGACAGCGGGTCAGGCGCTTGTCGCGGATGTAGCCGGCGACCGAGCAATCATTCTCGGCGAACAGCCCCTGAAGATAACGCAGGGATATGCCGCAAGATTCCGCAACCATCAGGGGACCCAGGTTCGGGTTCGCCAGATTGTCGCGGATGAATTGTTCAGCACGCTGAAGATGCGCAGCACGGATGGTCGACACCGAACTGTCAAGGATGCGGTCATCGCTGCGCATGGACAGGCAAAGCAGGTCCAGCAGATGTTGCCCGGCCATTTCCCGCGCGGCGTCGTTGATGGCATCGATGCTCTCGATGGTGTTGCGCACGGCGCCGACAAAATAGGACCCGATCCCGGATCTGGCATCGAAGGTCAGCGCGCTTAACCGTTCAGTAGGTCCGAGGCGCGCCTGCACGCTGGCCGTGGGCACCTTCAGCACCCAAAGCTTGTTGCGCTGGCTATGAGAAAATTCGTAAGGCATGTCGCCCTGTTCGACCAGGAAACCGCCAGGTCCGCAGCTGGTCTGACGCGACGCCTGGTGAAAATGCACCTCGGCGGCATGCGGGATCGTGATCAGCAGACTGTTGTCTTTTTCCTCTTTGAAATGGCTCTTGTTGCGTCTGTACATGACGCTGTCGCATTCCATCTCGGACAGCCCCATGACCCCGAGTCCCCAGGATTTCAGAGAGCCCCTGAACCGAACCGCATCCCGGCATGCGACGGACAGCGGGAAATAGGTCTCCGAGATTGTCCGGGACCAGACCTTGTTCTTGTCGACGGCATCACACTGGTCGGTAGAAAAATACATCCTTTCCTCCTGTCGGACGGTTTTTTCGCACACACCGGCCTTTGTACCTTGGGTTCAACTCTACCCCATGCCCCGAGGTGAAATAGGCGATTTGCGCACAAAAGTTTGGATCGCGCGTTCGCTACTGGCTGGCGTTCTGCAGAAACTCCACTTCGATGAAGGCGAATCCGAAATCGTTCCCGCTGAGCACGTCATGCTCCACGCCAAGATCTCGGAAATAAGGCACCCCGGCCTTCAGCTCTGATCGGGTGATGGCGCCATTCGCGTCCCTGATCTCCAGAACGCCATCCTGAATCGGCACGACAACATAGTCATAGGCGTGCCTGTGCCAGCCGGTGTTGTCGCCACGCTTGGGAAAATACCATTGGGTCACACGGGTCCGTTCGTTTTCGATCAGCACCGTCGGAACCGCGGAACCCGTTTTGGCTGCATCACACATTGCTTGTCGTTTCCCCATCCAGGACTTTCGCCAACCGCGCCCGCGATCGCGTCGAAAGGCATCGCCAAAGTCCAAGCATTGCTTGAACTGGATCCATGCTAGCCATCCAAATGCCTGCCGTCGAATGTTTTGGTGGCAGCTTACCAGACGAATGTTCGTTCATCAGAGCGACAGGGAATAGCGGCACCGGGCCTGTCGGCTAAGGTCAGGTCTGTCCGCAAAGGGCGGCGCACTGCCGCCCGATTTCTCAGGCGAGCAGTGCAATGACGACAGGCAGCGTGATTGCGGAAAAAGCCGTACCATAGAGCACCGTGCGCGCGGCCAGTGGAACGCTGATGCCTTCCGCCCGCGCCATGACATAGACATTCGCGGCCGGGGGCAGCGCCCCCATGATGATGGCCGTCGCGACCCACACCGGATCGAAGCCGGACACCACCATAAAGGCCAGCGCCACGGCAAGCGGATGACCGATCAGCTTGATCGCAAGGCAGGCGCCAAGCCGTGTCCCCACCTGTCCGCCCCGGTTACGCGCCAGCGTCAGGCCAAGCGAAAACAGGGCCGCAGGTGCCGCGGCATGCTGGAAGCCGGTCAGCGGCGTGTCCAGAAAGTCAGGCAGCGTCCAACCCGTTCTGGCAAACAGCAACGCTGCCAGCGTGGCAAGGATGAAAGGATGGGTTACGACCTTTTTCAGAGACTGCAAGATTCGCAGCATCCCGCGAGAACCGCTGGCGATCATTGCGGGCCATATCGTGAAGATCAGCAGAACATCAGCGCAAAAGACAAAAGCCGCAGGCGCACCGGCCGCCGGACCAAGAACCGCCACCGTCAGCGCCGGCCCCATGTAGCCGATATTCGAATAGCTGGCCGCCAGGCCGAATACCGCGGGATGATCATCGGTCCTGTTCGCGCGCCCGATCAGCCAGCCCAGCAGAAACATCAGCCCGGTCATGGCGGTGGTCACGGCCAGAAAGCCAAGCAGGCTTGCGGCACCGGGTGGAACAACCCGCACGGATTGAAACAGCAAGGCGGGCAAGGCCAGGTAAAAGATGAACGCATCCAGCCAACGCTGCTGCTCGGCGCCGTGGCGCAGCAGGATCTGGGCTGCAACACCGGCAAGGATATAAAGGAAAAAGGGCGCGATCAGCCCAAGCCCGACAATCATGGAGCGGCTCTGGGCAAGCCGGAGATCGGGCGGCGCGGGTCTGTGCAACGGATGATCATGGCGCAAGTCTATCGTCGATGCGCCGCCACGGCACAAGTGCGGTCAAATCAGAATTGCAACTTGGGCGACAGGAAGGCCGAGGTAAAATAGGACTTCAGCGCCTTCATCGCCGGCGTCAGCGCTATGGCACGGCTGAAAGCCAGGCCCACATCCATCGTGGGAACCTCGACATCTGTTGACACGGTTTCGATGCGCCGCCCCTCCAGCGACCAGGGTCGGTAGACCATGTCGGACAGGATCGTGACGCCCTGCCCGTTGGCGACAAGCGAGCGCACGGCCTCGACCGAAGAGGTGCGCAGCTTGATATTCGGATGAGCGTTGTGGCGGTTCCAGTATTTCATGCTGGAATGCGCCGCCTCGTCCACCGTCAGCATCACATATGGCTCCTTGGCGATCCGGTTCAGCGACACCTCGCCGCCATCGCAGAAAGCATGACCCGCAGGCACCCAGACGCGCCGGGGCGATTTCAGCAGCGTCACCGTCTCGATACCCTCGCGGTGAATATTGGAGGTCAGCGCGACAGCCATGTCGATCTGGCCGCGCAACAACTGCTCCTCGATGCTTTGGCGGTTCAACTCGACGATGCGGATGTCGATGCGCGGATAAAGCTGGGCCAACCGCCCCAGATGATAGGGCAGGAAATAACCGATCACCGTATAACTGGCCGCGACCGTCAGCGTGCCAGCGATATCCGAGGTGCCACGTTCGATCTGATGCGCGGCATCCACTTTTTCCAGAATATCACGAGCCACCTGCAGGAATTCGCGGCCAGCCTTGGTCAATTCCATGCCCTGCGCCCGCCGCTCGAACAGCGTGACGCCTAGAATTGCCTCAAGTTCGCGCACGGATCCAGTGACGGAAGATTGCGAAATAGACAGCAGCTTGGCCGCGCGACTGACCTGTCCAGTCTCGGCGGTGGCAACAAAGTACTTCAAGTGTTTGAAATTCATCAGCTATCCCGGATCTTCAGCCACAGACGTCGCACGTTATCGGAAAAATCGATAATGCATCAATGAAAAAATGAAATATCAATTTTGTTCCGAGATGCGATGGTATGTCGAAACCAACAGAAGGACGTGACCATGAAAGAAGCAGTCGATCTGAATTGCGACATGGGCGAGGGTTTCGGCCAGTGGGTTCTGGGCGACGCGCCGGACGATGAAATCATGCAGATCATCAGTTCGGCCAATATCGCCGCAGGTTTCCATGCTGGCGACCCCAACTCGATGGACCGCGTCGTCAAACTTGCACAGGCGCATGGTGTGGGTCTGGGGGCGCATCCGGGTTATGCGGATCTGCAGGGCTTCGGACGTCGCTACATCAAGACGGATCCGGCAGAACTGCTGAACGATATCGTCTACCAGATCGGGGCCATCCGCGAATTCGGGCGTCGGCACGGCGCACCGTTGCAGCATGTCAAGCTGCATGGCGCGCTTTACATGGAAGCGGCGGTGAACGAGGACCTGTCACAAATGCTGGTCGACACGCTTCAGACCACCAGCCCCGACTCGCTGCTGTTCTGCATGGGCATCTCCAAGACCTATGCCGCGGCAAAGCGGGCCGGCCACCCGGTGATCCGCGAATTCTATGCCGACCGGGACTACGACAATTCGGGCTCCATCGTGTTCCGGCGTCAGGTCGGCCGTCCCGACCCCGCGCAGATCGCTGAAAAATGCGTGAAAGCCTGCAAAACGGGCAAGGTCACCACGGTCGAAGGCGACGAGATCGACATCGCGTTCGAATCCATCTGCTTTCATTCGGACACGCCGGGTGCACTGGTCATGGGACAGGCCATCCGCGCCGGCCTTCAGGACGCGGGCATCCGGATCGCCACCGCGGCGGAAATCGCGAAAACGCTCTGATCACATCACCCAAGCAGGAGACCAACATGGCACAGGTTCTTTCCCCCGTTCCCGGCACATTCTACACCCAGGCGGCACCGGGCGAGCCACTGTTCAAGAAGCCCGGCGATCCTGTCGCAGAAGGGGACATCATCGGTTTGATCGAGGTGATGAAGACTTTTATCGACGTCAAGGCCGAGACCTCGGGCACCTTCAAAGGCTATCTGGCGGAGGATGGCGCGGCGATCAGCGCAGGTGAGCCCCTGGCAGAGATCGGGGCCTGAGACATGCCCATCGAACGCTTGCTGATCGCCAACCGTGGTGAAATCGCGGTGCGGATCATCCGCGCGGCAAAGGCAATGGGAATCCATACCATCCAGGCCCATTCCGAAGCCGACGCCGATATGCTGGCGGTGCGCATGGCGGACGAATCCATCTGCATAGGACCTGCGCCGGCGGCTCAGTCCTATCTTAACGTCGATGCTGTGGTCGCGGCGGCCAAGGCCTCGCGGGCAGATGCCGTTCACCCCGGTTACGGCTTCATGGCAGAGAACGCAGGCTTTGTGCGCGCGCTGGATGCCGCGGGCATCACCTTTGTGGGCCCCTCAGCCGATACCATCGACAGGATGGGTGACAAGGTGGCGGCGCGTCAGGCCGCCGAAGCGGCCGGTGTGCCCGTTGTCCCCGGCTCGAAAGGACGGCTGGACACCGTGGAGGACGCGGTGAACGTGGCTGCCACCCTTGGCTATCCGGTGATGATCAAGGCCGCCGCGGGTGGTGGCGGCAAAGGCATACGCATCGCGCAGACTGAAGAGGAACTGCGCAAGATGGCCCCCCAAGCCCAGGCCGAGGCCAATGCGGCCTTCGGGGATGGCGGGCTTTATCTGGAGCGCGCGATCAACGCGCCCCGCCATATCGAAGTGCAGATCATGGGCGACGGAACCGATGCCGTCCACTATTTCGAGCGTGAATGCTCCATGCAGCGGCGGCGCCAGAAGGTCTGGGAAGAGGCTGGTGCGGCCTGTCTGGACGAAAAGACCCGCGCCCATCTGTGCGATACGGCCGTGGCACTGGCCAAGGCCGTGAACTACGTGGGCGCAGGCACGCTGGAATATCTTTACGACAGCAACACCGGAGAGTTCTTCTTCATCGAGATGAACACCCGCATCCAGGTGGAGCATCCCGTAACAGAGATGCTGACCGGTACCGACCTTGTGCAAGAGATGATCCACGTGGCCGGCGGCGGCAGATTGCGCCAGTCGCAACAGGACATCACCCGGACGGGCCACGCCATCGAGGTGCGGCTGAACGCCGAGGATCCGATGATGCAGTTCCTGCCCTTCCCCGGACAGGTCAGTGGCCTGCGCATCCCCGAGGGCGACGGCATCCGGTTCGATCATTTTCTCTATGACGGCTACCAGGTCCCACCATTCTACGACTCACTTCTGGGCAAGCTGATTGTGCATGGCAAGGACCGCGACACCGCGATCGCCCTGATGATCACCGCGCTGGAGGGGCTTGAGATCGGCGGGCTAAAAACGACCAAAGCCCTGCATCTGGCGCTGGCGCGCGACGCATCCGTGCAGGCGGACGAATTTCATACTCAATGGCTCGAACCCTGGCTGGCTGCGGGCAATCTCAAACCTTCCCACTAATCACAGGAGGCAAATCGTGAAGACACGCTATACCTACGGTGGCGACGAGCACATCTATGTCGAGATGGACGATGAAATGTCGCTGGACGCGTTTTTCAAATCCCTCTCGATGAGCAACGCTGTGCGTGACGCCAAGATCAAGGGCGTGACAGAAATCTGTCCCGCGAACGCATCCTTTCAGGTCCGTTTCGACCCTGACGTCATCCACCCTGACGAGATGATGAAGAAGGTCAAGGAACTGGAACACAGGGCAGAGGACGCTGAAAAGCGGCTCAAGACCCGGATCATCGAAATCCCGGTCTACTACCAGGATCCCTGGACGCATGAGACACTGATGCGCTTTCGCGAACGCCACCAGGACCCATCCGGCACGGATCTGGACTATGCGGCCAGGATCAACGGCTTCGACAGCGTGGAAGCCTTCATCGAGGCGCACCATTCGCAGCCCTGGTTCGTGTCGATGGTGGGTTTCGTGGCCGGCCTGCCTTTTCTCTACCAGTTGGTCGAGCGCGAAAAACAACTCCAGGTTCCCAAATACCTGCGGCCGCGCACGGACACGCCGAAGTTGACGGTGGGCTATGGTGGATGTTTTTCCTGCATCTATTCGGTGCGGGGCGCGGGCGGCTACCAGATGTTCGGCGTGACCCCGATGCCGATCTTCGATCCCGAGCAGAAGCAAAGCTATCTGAGCGATTTCATGGTGTTCTTCAAACCCGGCGACATTGTGAAGTGGAAACCGATCGACCGAGCCGAATACGATCGCATCCTGGCCGAGGTCGAGGCAGATACCTACGTGCCGCGCATCGCCGAGGTCGATTTCGATCTTGATGCCTTCAACGCGGACATGCCCGGTACAAACGCCAAGCTGATGGAGGCGCTCAATGTCGCTTAAAGTCATACAACCCGGCCTGTCCACTTCTATCCAGGACCTTGGCCGTCCGGGATATTTCCACCTTGGCATTCCGATCGGCGGGGCGATGGACCGCTTCGCGTTGCGCGTCGCCAACATGCTGGTGGGCAACCCCGAAGGCGCAGCGGGGCTGGAGGTCGTGTTCATGGGTCCCACCCTGACATTCGAAAAGGATGTTCTGGTGGCCGTGACGGGCGCGGACCTGCCACCCAAGGTCGACGGCGTGGTGCAAGAGGGCTGGACCGCATTCGAGGTGAAGGCCGGCCAGACGCTGAGCTTCGATTTCCTCAAGTCCGGCGCGCGGGCCTATATCGCCATCAGCGGCGGGATCGACACGCCCCCTGCCCTTGGCAGCCGCTCGACCTATCCGATCGGTGCCCTTGGCGGCATCGAGGGGCGCAACATCAAGGCGGGGGACGTAATTCCGCTGGGTGAGGCGGACATGATCGAACCAGGGCTGAGCGTTCCTGCGAACCTGCGCCGCCTGCCCGGGAAACCCGCGGAACTTCGCGTTTTGCCGGGGCTTTACTGGCACCGCCTGACCCCCGCCGCGCAGGACGGTTTCTTTGCCGATGACTGGGCTGTCGCGCTTGAGGCGGACCGCATGGGATATCGTTTCAAGGGCGGCAAACCGCTGGAGTTCGTGGCGCGCGAACAGCCCTTTGGCGCGGGCGCCGATCCGTCCAACATCGTGGATGGCTGCTATTCCTATGGCTCGATCCAAGTGCCGGGCGGGCTGGAGCCGATCGTGCTGCACCGTGACGCGGTGTCGGGGGGCGGCTATTTCACGCTGGGGGCGATCATCTCGGCGGATATGGACCTGATCGGACAGTTGCAGCCGCACACCCCGGTCAAGTTCCGAAAGGTCGACATGGCCGAGGCCCTGGCGGCCCGCGCCGAGCGCAAGAACATGCTGGCCGCTGTCCGCGCGCACTTGGGCTGACGGCCGCAAACACCTTTTCCGGTTGCCCGCGTCATCTGCGGGCGCCGGACCGGGGCCACAGGCGGCACGCGCTGACGCGATGCCGTCTTGCACGGCAATGGCCTTTGCGGTCTCATGGCATAGGCCAGAGTCATATCGGGGCCGATCTTGCCTAGCTCAAGGGATACAAACACCCCCATGCCCGCCGATGCGCGCCATTCCCACAAACACGCGGCACCACCGCAAGTGAAACGGCGCGTCCTGCGGGTGCGGGGCACCGATGTCACCCTTCTGGAAGAAGTTCGGAAGATGGCCGTCGCGGACCTAGGATTTGACATCCAGCATGAATCGCTCGACTTCCTGACCTGTCAGCATCGGGCGGCCATGGACCCGTTGAACTACGACATATACGAACAGTGCTTTCACAACCTTGATATTGTCTGGTACTGGGGCGCTCTGCAGCCGATCGACACGCGACGCATCAGGCAATGGGACAATATCGGAGATCTCGCCAAGGCCGGGGGCATCAGCAAATACACCTGGCATGGCCATGGCGACGCCCCGGTGCGCAAGCTTTATGTCCAGCCCGACGGCACACTGGGTCAGCAGCCCATGCAGATGATCAGCATGTTGCCGACCGCCCACAACGTGGACAGTTTCGGCTTTGATCGCCGCCTTTTTGGCGATGAGGGGCCCGAAGGCTCAAGCTGGGCCTGGCTTCTGGACCGGCGCGCGCGCGGGCGTATCGCCCTGGTCGACGAGCCTGCGATCGGCATCTTCGACGTGGCGCTGGCCGCCGAGGCGAACGGCGATCTGACGTTCCAGGATATCGGCAACATGACAGTCGACGAGATCGACAGCCTCATGGCCCTGCTGGAAACGCTGCGGCAACAGGGGTTCTTTGTCGGCAGCTGGGTCTCGCCCGACCAGGCAGAGGCGCTTGTGCGCGCCGACAGGGTATCGGTGCAGAGCATGTGGTCGCCGTCCTATGGCAATCTTGGCGCGATGCAGGGTGTCTTTTGCGAAAGTTTCCCCCGCGAAGGGTACCGCGCCTGGCATGGCGGCGCCTCGCTGGCGCGGCATCTGAGCGGTAGCCAGCTGGACATGGCCTATGACTATCTGAACTGGTGGCTGGCCGGCCCGGCAGGCGCCCTGATGGCGCGGCAAGGACATTACATGACCAACGCCGAAGGGGTGCGCGAATATCTCAGCCCCGAGGAATGGGGATATTGGTATGACGGGGATATCGCCCGTTGCGATCTGAAAGGTCCCGATGGCAGGATCGTGGTCAGGACGGGCCAGCGGCGCCCCGGCGGAGCCTACCGTGAACGGGTCAGCCGTATCGCGCTGTGGAACACGGTGATGGACGAATACAATTACGCCGCACGCGCCTGGAACCGCTTCATCGCATCATTGGGAACGGCGTCGCAATGACCGCACAGCCCAACACCGCTGGGCAGGAGCCCCTCTACGAAACCATCAGCCGGGTCTTGCGGCACAATATCGTGTCCGGCCGCTTGCCTGATGGTCTTGTGCTGATCGAAGGCCCCATCGCCAAGATGATGCAGACCAGCCGCGCGCCTGTTCAGGCTTCTTTGCGGAGGCTTAATGCCGAAGGCCTGATCCACAGGTTCCGGGGTCGCGGTTACCTGGTCGGTCAGGCTTCACGAAACCTGACCCCTATCCGCAAGGCGCTTGATGAATTCGATTTCGACATTCCACCCGCCTCGCGTTCTGCGCTGGCAGTTCGCGGCACATGGCTGAGGGTCTATGACAAGGTCGAGGCAGAGATCGCCGCCTGCCAGATCTTTGGTGAATTCAGGGTGATCGAAACCGAACTGGCAAACCATCTTGGCGTCAGCCGCACGGTGGCGCGCGATGTGCTGAGCCGTCTGAACGAGCGCGGGCTGATCCGCAAGGGGGCCACCTCGCACTGGCTTGCCGGGCCGCTAACTGCCCGAACGCTGCGCGAGAAATTCGAATTGCGCAGCATCATGGAACCTGCGGCCCTGCGGCTGGCGACCGATTTCATCGAACATGCCCAGATCGCGCGGATCTCTGACCAGATCGAGAGCGGCAAGGCCAAGGACGCGGCCGAGCTTGAGGATGCGCTGATGCGCTACTGCCTGGGTCGGGCCCCCAACAGCGCGCTGGTAGAAATCATCAACAACAACCGTCTGCTTCTGTCCGCGATGGACAAGGCCCTCAGCGATCTCGGCCTGCCGGTGGACACGGTCGCGCTGGATCAATACGGAACTCTTTTTCATCTGATCGGATCACGCCAGATCAATGCTTCGACCGAGTATCTGCGAGAGCATTTGCGCATCCTGTCCTACAAAAGCCTGGCCCGGCTCAAGATCGTCGCACTGATCCCCGAGAGCGAGTCGATCCCGAAATACCTGACCAGAGTGTAAAAATGACTTTTGCATTCGATGGTCGTTAGTTTTTTCGCAAAATAACCCAATAACCACGGCATATTTCGACTTTTAGTGGAATTTTTAGGAGATAACTCTGAAAAGATGACTCTTGCTATGAAAGTCAATTAGTCATTTCATACGTTATACATTTTGTGATGGGGCGCTTTCAATGCGACCCGATGCGGGCCACACAGCTCGACCGCGGCCTGCCTTCACAACAAAAAGAGGGCCCTATGACGCAAAGCGACCCCATATTCCGGTTAGAGGGTGTAACGCGCAGATATGGTAATCTGACCGCGCTCGACAGCATCGACTTCATAGCCGAGGACAACAGCTACGTCGCGCTTCTGGGGCCATCAGGATCGGGCAAGACCTCATTGCTGCGCGTGATCGCCGGATTTGAAACGCCTGACACAGGCCGCATCTGGTTTCAGGGGCGCGACATCACCGATCTGCCCGCGCATGAGCGCGGGATCGGTTTCGTATTCCAGAACTTTGCCCTGTTTCCGCATCTGACGATTTTCGAAAACGTGGCCTTTGGCTTGCGCCACGGCGCAACCAAGGTGCCGGACGCCGAGATCACCGAACGCGTCAGGGCCTCGATCGAGATGGTGGGCCTGTCCGGCCTGGAAGACCGCAACCCCGATCAGATTTCAGGCGGGCAGAAACAGCGCGTGGCACTGGCGCGCTCGCTCGTGATGCAGCCCAAGCTGGTACTGCTGGACGAACCGCTGGGCGCGCTTGACGCAAACCTGCGCGAAAGAATGCAGATGGAACTGCGTGCGATCCGCGAAAGGCTGGACGTGACCTTCCTGCATGTGACCGGCAGCGAGACCGAAGCGCTGGCGATGGGCGACAAGGTTGCGGTCCTGGATGCGGGGCGGATCGTTCAGTACGGCACGCCGGACGCGATCTATGACAGTCCTGTGATCTCGGATGTGGCGCTGTTTCTCAACCGCTTCAACCTGTTCGAGGGAACACTTAAGGACGGCACGTTCCACGGTTCTTTCGGGGCGTTGCCCGTCGCCGCAGCGCGGCCCAACGAAACCGACGTCTATGCAATCCGCTATGACCGGACGCAGATTTTCGACGCGGACGCGACCGACCTGCCGGGCCCGGCGCTGCCGGTACGCTACCTTGCAAGCGAATATCTGGGGTCCTCCATCATCTTTCTGTTCGAAACCGCGGATCACAAGACGGTCGAGGTCGATCACCACCTCAGCCTGGGCGAACCACGCGATCTGAACGTCGGACAGAATTACGTTCTTTCATGGGATCCCGCACAGGCGATCGTATTCGGCAAGGAGTCCGCAAGATGAATGCCGCAAGCACCAACAGGCAAAAGACAAACACGTTCCGGCTGCTTGCACCCGGCGTGGTCTGGATGATCCTGTTCCTGGTCGCACCGATCATGATGATCGTCTATGTCTCGTTCTGGACGCAGACGACCTTTGCGATCAACTCCACCCTGACCTTGGACAGCTGGCGTAACTTTTTCGCCTCCGAGGCCTATGTCGGAGCGCTCTGGACCACGATCCGGCTGTGGTTGATCGTCCTGACCCTGACCTTCGTGATCGGCTATCCCGCCGCCCTTTACGTGGGCCTTCTGGTCAAGAGCAAGACGGTCTCGACCGTGCTGCTTGTGCTTTGCGTGATCCCTTTCTGGACCTCGTTCCTGATCCGGGTGCTTGCATGGCGGCCCATGCTGGGCAAGGAAGGGGCCATCAACATCATCCTGCAGAAAATCGGCCTGATCGACACACCGATCGAGGTGCTGCTGTTTTCCGAACTCTCCGTCATCATCGGAATGACGCAGATCTACGTCGTCTTCATGGTGGGCCCCATCGCCTTCATGCTGGGCCGGATCGACCGCAACATCATCGAGGCCGCGCGCGACCTGGGTGCAGGGTTCGGGCGCATCTTCTGGAAGATCATCTTTCCGCTCAGCCTGCCCGGTGTTGTCGTCGGAGCCATCTTCGTCAGCGTGATGGTGCTGGGCGAATTCGCAACCTCCGGCGCGCTGTCCGGGCGCAAGGTGAACCTGCTGGGCAACATCATCGTGACCCAGGTGGGATCGCTGAAATGGGCCATGGCATCGGTTGTCGGGGTGATCCTGACCATCCTGCTGGGCATCGTCGTTGCAGGCTTCCTGCGCATCGTCGATCTGAAACGGGAGATTTGAGTGATGGAATCCAAGGTTCTGAAACCCATTCTTGCCGTCTATGTCGGCCTGTTCATCCTGTTCCTCTATGGTCCCTTCATCGTGCTGGGCATCCTGTCCTTCCAGCAGGGTCCCGAAGGCGGGCCGCAGTTTCCGATCATCGAATGGTCCACCTACTGGTACCGGCACCTGTTCGGTCTGACCCCGCCATCCCGGATCGCCCCTCTGCCCGTCGGTGAGGCGCTGGTGCGTTCACTGACACTGGCCTTCATGACCATGGTTACCGCCACCGTTCTGGGCGTCATGGCCGCGCAGGCCTTCCGCAAACGGTTCCGTGGCGCGGGCGTTGTATTCTACCTGATCGTTCTGGGCATGATGGTGCCGGGCGTCCTGACCGGCCTTGGCACCTCGCTTCTGGCCAATAACGTCGTCGGGATCGAGCGTCACTGGTGGAGCACCGCCTTCCTGGCGCATGTGGTCTATACCTTCCCCTTCGCTTTTCTTGTGATGCTGGCGATCCTCAACCGCTTTGACGGCTCTGTCGAGGAAGCGTCCTGGTCGCTGGGTGTCTCGCCCATAACGACGTTTCGCAAGGTGACCTTCCCGCTGATCTTTCCGGGGGTCCTGTCGGCAATGCTCTTTGCCTTTACCCTCAGCTTCGACGAATTCCCGCGCACTCTGTTCGCCTCTGGCCGCGATCAGACATTGCCGCTGGCGATCTATGGCACCTTCTCGGTCGAGATCCACCCGAACATCTTTGCCTTTGGCGTGATGACGACCCTGTTCTCCTTCGCGCTGCTGTCGGTCTACGGGATCCTCATGGGTCTGAGCGTGCGGCGGGCAAAGAAAATGGCCATGCAGGAAGACATCGCATGAATACGGTCATCGTCACAGGCGCGGGATCGGGTATCGGCCTTGCCGTTGCCACCAAGCTTGCCGGGCTGGGCTACAACGTGGTCGTCAATGACTTCAACGAAAGCGCCGCACAAGAGGCGGCCGCCAGGATCGGCGGCCTCGCGGTACAGGGCGATGTATCGCAAGAGGCGGACGTGGCCCGCATGCTCGAGGTCTGCATCGCCGCATTTGGGGCCCCGACCCACCTGGTCAACAACGCAGGCCACGTGCACCAGTCGCGTTTTGTCGATCTGGACCCTGCCGAATTCGATCGGATGATCGCAGTTCATCTGCGCGGCACCTTCCTGTGCACCCGCGCGGTCCTGCCCCACATGATTGCTCGGAAATCGGGATGCGTGGTGAACATGGCATCCCAACTCGGCCAGATCGGGGGGGTGGAACTGGTCCACTACTCCGCGGCGAAGGCAGGCATCATCGGCATGACCAAGGCGCTGGCCCGCGAGGTGTCGAAACAGGGCGTACGGGTCAACGCGGTCGCGCCCGGCCCGATCAACACGCCGCTGGTGCGTGCACTGTCGCAGGAGTGGCGCGCCGCAAAGGCGGCAGAGCTTCCGCTGGGCCACTTCGGAGAACCCGAGGATGTGGCCGAAACCGTTGCATTTCTGTGTTCAGACGCGGCGCGCATCTATGTGGGCCAGACCCTGTCACCAAATTCGGGAGACGTAATGCTATGACATCAGTTGCACTGATCACGGGTGCCGGGATCGGCATCGGGCGCGCCACCGCCAAGGCCCTAGCGGCGCGCGGTGATCATGTTGTGGTCACCGACGTTCTTGAGGATGACGGCCGCAGCGTCGTGCAGGAAATCCGCAAGGCCGGGGGCGAGGCGGAGTTCCAGCATCTGGACGTGCGCGACACCGATCGTGCCAATGCCGTGGTCAAGGATATCGAAACCCGTTTCGGCAGGATCGACACGATTGTTGCCAATGCAGGTATAGCGCATCGTGTCCCGCTTGAGCAGCTGACCGATGAAAAATGGGATCATACCTTCGACATCGATCTCAAGGGGATGCTGCGCGTCATCCGGCCTGCGGCGCCGGGCATGAAGGCGCGCGGCAGCGGCGCGATCATCTGCCTGTCTTCGATCATGGGTGTCGCCTATGGTTGGGACGAGCATGTGCACTACTCCTCGGCCAAGGCCGGCGTGGTCGGCCTGGTGCGCGGCCTTGCTGTCGAATTAGGCCGCAATGGCGTGCGGGTAAACGGCGTGGCGCCGGGATACATCCGCACCGCACAGCTTTTGTCCGAGAAACACTCCCTTGGACCCGAGGGCGCCAAGACAGTCGGCGATATCGTGCCACTGGGCCGCATCGGGCTACCGGATGACATAGCGGATGTCGTCGCATTCCTCGCGTCGGACTCCGCAAGGTATCTGACGGGTCAGGTCATTACCGTGGACGGTGGGCTTATGGTCGGGCGCTACTGAACACGCAAGGAAGGGCAACCTTCCGGAAAACCAAGGACGAAACGACCTCAACAAGGAGAAGACAAGTGACACACTCAAATTTCTCAAGGCGGAACTTTCTAAAGACCACTGCGGGTAGCGCCGCGCTGGCGGCAGGCGGGATGCCATTCCTTGGCGCACAGCAGGTCTTTGCCGCAAACCTGGCAAACCAGGAACTGCGGACCGTGGGTCTGTCGGTGACCGTTCAGGAACGTATCCTGAACGACTTCAAGGAAAAATCCGGTGTCGGCTCGGTCAACGGCAAGGCGGATATCTTCCCCAACACGCAAACCGAAATCCTGTCCGGTTCGGACGCCTACGATTGCTGGGAAATCATCGGCGAACGTCTTGCCGCAATGGTTGCCACGGACAAGCTGGCGCCCGTCGCTGCTGCCGATCTGAAGAACTGGGCCGGCATTCGTGAAACCTTCACCAAACCGTCGGACCGCTGGGCGCTGAACCAGCAGATCGTCGGCCAGATCTGGGAGGACGAAAGCCAGACGCGCCTGAACATGGTGCCGACGGTCTACAACTACGACTCCATCGGCTATCGCCCCGACCTCGTGGATGCAGAAGAAGCCTCCAACTGGTCCGCGCTGTTCGATCCCAAGTTCAAGGGCAAGACCGGCCTGAACGTCGACCCGCTAATTGCATTCGGCCAGGCGGTTCTGGCGATGAACGAGCTGGGCCTTCTGGAAGTGCCCAACCCGGGCAACCCGGATGCGGCGGCTATCGAAGAGGCGGCCAAATTCCTGATTTCCAAGAAGAAAGAGGGTCAGTTCCGCGCACTTTGGGGCGACTTCGGCGAACTGGTGAACCTGCTGGCTTCCGGCGAGATGGTGATCGCGGACGCTTGGCAGCCTGCGGTGATGGCGGTCAAGGCGCAGGGGGTCCAGTGCTCCTATGCGACGATGAAGAGCGGCTATCGCGGCTGGTCGATCGGGATTTCCCCGCTCAAGACCTCGCCGAACCTTGAAGCTGTCACGGCCTATGCCGACTACTGGCTGTCCGGCCCGCCCGCCATTGCCGTGTCCGAGCAGGGCTACTACTCGCCCACCACGAACGTCAAGAACGTGATGGATCCCGACAAATATGCCTTCTGGTACGAGGGCAAGCCCTGGGTCGGCGCGACCGAGCGCGGCATCAAGGAAGGCGATCTGCGCGATGGCGGCTCGCTGGAAGAGCGGGCAGCGAACGTGGCTTACTGGCACCAGTGGCCGGACGAGTACGACCTGCTTATCCGCAAGTGGGACGAATTCCTTTCTGCGTAAATCACCATTGGTTCAGCCGGGTCCCCGGCTGAACCACCCCTTCCCTTTTCCCAGGAACAGGACGCATTTCCCTTGGCCTACGATCTTCAGCTCACACATGTCTACAAGACCTATGACAATGGAACACCGGCCGTCATCGACTTCAATCTGGACGTCGAGAAAGGGGAATTCATCGCATTCCTTGGGCCATCGGGCTGTGGCAAATCCACGACCCTGCGGATGATTTCCGGGTTCGAGACGGTCACATCAGGCGATCTGATGATCCGCGGCAAGCGGGTGAACGACCAACTCCCCGAGAAACGCCCCACCTCGATGATCTTTCAGAACTATGCGCTTTTCCCGCATATGAACGTGCGCCAGAACGTACTGTTCGGCCTTGAGGTCAAGAACATGCCGCGCGCCGACGCCAACCGCAAAGTTGACCAGATTCTCGACAAGCTTGGCCTGAGCGGGATTGCCGAAATGCCCACCGCGCGCCTGTCGGGCGGACAGCGCCAGCGCATCGCGCTTGCCCGTTCTCTTGTGGTGGAACCGGATATCCTGCTGCTGGACGAACCGCTTGGCGCGCTTGACGCGAACCTGCGCAAGAGCATTCAGAATGAATTGAAACTTCTGCAGCGCGATCTTGGGATCACCTTCGTCTTCGTGACCCATGCCCAATCCGAGGCGCTTGCGCTGTCCGACCGTATCGTGGTGATGAACGCCGGTCGCATCGAACAGGTCAGCCCCCCGCGCGAGCTTTACACCCGCCCCAGCAGCCAGTTTGTCGCCCGCTTCATCGGCTCGAATACGATCCTGCCCGGAACCGTCAAGGCACGGCAGGATGGCAATGTCATACTGGAAACAGCTTTCGGCCCGCTGGGTGGCGCGAACCGTGCCGGGATCGACGCCCATGAGGGCCGCGAAATGAGCATCATCCTGCCCGCCGAGGCGGTGGACCTGGTTCCCGCCGATGTACCCGAAGACGAGATGCGCGCGAACTTTGGCTCGAACACTATCCCCTGCACCATCGAAAGGCTGCAGATCGTGGGTCATATCATGCACATGATCGTCAGCTTCGTCGACGGCAGGAAGATCAATGTCGAAGGACATGTGGACAAGTACCGCGATCGACTGAAGGCCGGAGGACGCGCGTTTGTCGCGTGGAAATCCGCAAATGCCACCGTGATCGACCACTAGGGGAAAATCGATGTCGCACATCACGGCACAGGCAATATCTGAAGGGCTGCGATCGGGGAAACTCGATCCGGTCACCTTGACCGAAGAGGTCTATGATCGGCTGGAGCAGCACGCCGACAACGCGATCTTCATCGAAACCACCCGTGACAGGGCGATGGCCGAGGCGCAGGCCTCCCGCCTGCGGTTCAAGATAGGCCTACCGGCTAGCCCGCTGGACGGTGTTCCGGTGGCATGGAAGGATCTTTTCGACCTGAAAGGCCGCATCACAACTGCCGGGGCCACGGTCACCAGGACAGATCCCCCCGCGACCGCGGATGCGCCGGTCATCGCGACGGCCCACAGGGCTGGCATGATCACGACAGGCACGGTGAACATGACGGAATTCGCCTATTCCGGCATCGGTCTGAACCCGCATTACGGCACGCCGCGCAACGTTCATGCGCCGGTCGGGCAAAGACGCAGCCCCGGCGGGTCATCCTCGGCCTCGGGCGTGGTCGTCTCGGCGGGCATCGTCCCCATCTCGATGGGATCGGACACCGGGGGTTCGGTCCGCATACCGGCCTCTTTCAACGGCGTGGTGGGTTACAAGACCTCGGCAGGACGCTATCCGATGGACGGCGTCTATCCCCTTGCCAAATCTCTGGACACGATCGGCCCGCTGGCCCACACGGTCGCCGATTGCGCGCTGTTCGACGCGGTGCTGCGCGGAAAGGACACCCCCGAGGCGCAGGCCGCGCGACCCGACACATTGTCCTTCGTCATTCCGGACGAGATCCTGCTGGATGGGCTCGCGCCCTCGGTTGCGGCCAATTTCGACGCCACCGTGGCAAGGCTTGAAGCCGCCGGGGCGCGGATCATGCGCATCTCGCTACCCGAACTTTCGGAGCTGACCGATCTGATAGCACACCACGGTTTTCTGGCCGGCGCGGAAGCCCTTGTGCTGCATCTGGACCGGGTGCGCGGTCCTGCTGCCGCACAGATGGATGCTCGCGTCGTGCGCCGCATCAGGCTGGCCGAAAGCATGAGCGCGGTTGACGTGCTGATGCTGCAACAGGCCCGGATGCGCACCATGGCCTCGACCGCGGCCCGGATCGGCGCCTCGATCGTGCTTTGCCCGACAACGGCCACCACGGCGATGGAGATCGGCCCGCTGGAAGCGGATCAGGAGGTTTTTTTCCGCCACAACGGCCTGACACTCCGCAACACCTCATTGGGCAACTTCCTGGATTGGTGCGGCGTTTCCATTCCCAACGGCACCGATGCCGATGGCATGCCGACAGGCTTCCTGCTGTCAGCCCCGACAGGCCAGGATACGGCCCTGCTGGCAGCGGCACTGGGCTGCGAAGAGATCGTCCGCGGCTAGCGCCGCCCCGAAACTGACTGACACAACGAAGAGGAGACCGAAAAATGACCAAGAAAATCTACTGTGCCTTCGGCACCGATATCGACTCTGTCGCGGGCCAGATTGGCTCGTATGGCGGCGGAGATTCACCCAACGACATCCAGCGCGGCATCTTCGCGACCGAAGTCGGTGTGCCGCGCCTGCTGCGCCTGTTCAAGAAATACGAGATGCGGACGTCCTTCTTCATCCCCGGCCATTCCCTCGAGACATTTCCGAAAGAGATGGACATGATCGTCGAGGCTGGCCACGAGATCGGCGCGCATGGCTATCTGCACGAGAACCCTGTGGCCATGACCCCCTCGCAGGAGGAAGACGTTCTGGTCAAGTCCATCGAACTCATCAAGAAACTGACCGGCGAGGCGCCCAAGGGCTATGTTGCACCCTGGTGGGAAATGTCCAACGTCACCGCGTCCTTGCTGGGCAAATACGGCTTTTCCTATGACCACAGCCAAAGCTACCGTGACTTCCAGCCGTTCTACGCCCGCGTCGGCGACGAATGGAATGTGATCGACTATTCCAAGACCGCCGGGGAATGGATGCATCCGCTCAAGCACGGCAAGGAGATCGACCTAGTCGATATCGGCGCGAACTGGTATGTCGACGACCTGCCGCCGATGATGTTCATCAAGAACGCCCCCAATAGCCACGGCTTTGTCAGCCCGCGCGATATCGAGCAGATGTGGAAGGACCAGTTCGACTGGGTCTACCGCGAGATGGATTACGGCGTGTTCCCGATCACCATTCACCCCGACGTCGCCGGCCGTCCGCAGGTTCTGCTGATGCTGGAGCGTCTGATCGACTACATCAACGGTCACTCGGGCGTCGAATGGGTGGATTTCAACACCATCGCGGATGACTTCCGCAAGCGCTTCCCCTTCGACAGCGACAAGCGCCCCGAAGTGATCTGAACCGGCAAAGGGGGCAGCGCCAGTGCGCTGCCCCTCTGCCACTGGACGAGGTTGTCAGATGTGCAATGCATGCGGGTTCCCGACACGTCCCGGCCACTGGACCGACGCTGGCGCGGATAACGCGGGCGACAGATTGCGCCTGCAATTGCGCCGGGCCCAGGTTCTGAACAAACTTCTCAAAGGCTATGGCTTCACCGCGCGCCCCCCCGGACACGCGCCCGGATTTGCGCTGTCTTCCTTTTCCGGGCGCACGACGATCCTACCCGACCTGGAAGCCGTCTGGCAGGAAGCCGCGCAGCAACTGGGCCATCCGATCGACCCGCTTGACCCGCGGTTCACAGCCCCGGCCGACCCCGCCACATGATGCCCGCGCCTGACGACGGCCGCCTGCGGCTGACGATTCTTGGCGGCTACCTGGGATCCGGCAAGACGACATGGCTGCGCCACCAGCTTTTCGAGGGCGCCTTCGGCAAGGCGCATATTCTTGTCAACGAAGCGGCCGAGACGCCTGTGGACGATACGCTGTTGTCGTCGCAAGCCGCTGGCCTGACCATGCTGTCAGGCGGCTGCGCCTGCTGCACGGGTAAGGATGACCTTGTCGCCGCCCTGCGTACCTTGTGTGACCTGCGTAGCCGCCAGCGCCCTGAGGAACGCGACACGGGCCAGATCGTTCTTGAAACCAGTGGCCTTGCCGATCCGGCCGCCATTCTCGACGCCATCCGCCAGGACAGCGTGCTGGTGCACCATATCCGCGTGGCCGAGATCATCGTACTGGTGGACGCCATGAACGCGGCTGAACAGTTGCGCACTGAATACCTGGGACGAGCCCAGATCGAAGCCGCGGACAGGATCATCCTGACCAAGGTTGACGCTGTTCCCGACACTGTGCTTGCCACCGTTGTTGCGACCGTACGCCATCTCAATCCGGGTGCCTCGGTCGAGGCAGCCGTAAAAGGTCAGCCCTTCAGCCTGCCTGACTTGCCCGCCGTGCCCCCCTATGATCTGCCACGGCTGGCGGATGGCGGCGCACCGATCCAGCCGACGAAAATCGACATTCCAGACGATGTGGACTGGGCGACGTTTTCCGTTTGGCTATCGGCCCTTCTCTACGCGCGCGGCGATGATCTGGTCCGCGTCAAGGGCGTCTTTGAAACCCCCGCTGGCCCATTGCTGCTGCAGGCGGTGCGCAAGTCCGTCCAGCCGCCCGAACTACTTCCACCCGAGGCAGCCCATCGCCAGAACCAGATCGTTTTCATCGGACGCGGGTACAATGGCGATGATCTGCGCCGATCGCTGGCGTATTTCACGCACGGCTAGGGTCAAGGAGTTGGCGCCAATTGAACCAAGTCAAGCAGCCCAACAAAACCTGATCGCGCCTGAACTCGCGCTGTGAGTTTTCTATAGGGTGCTGCCAGACGAATTCGAACCAGTCTCCGAATGGACCGTGACGCCGCCCTTTGCCGCGTTTGCAAACAAAACCAACGCCGAACCGGAAGGTGAATGGCGGCTGCGCCATTGACTTTCATGGCGGTAGGAGTACCGTTCTCTAGACCAATCGGTCTATTTCAGAAACCTCAAGGGAGGACATGTCATGCGAATTTCTAAAGAAAGCGTTGATATCAAGATGCAAATTCCAGGCGCCGTTATCCGTCAACATCGTGATTTCGGGGATGCAACAGGTCTTGGAAAGATCAGCGGGGAGTATTTCACTCTTTCTGCTGGCGTCGACACCACACCGCTATTCCAGGGTTTGGAGGGAAACCTCTGCCAGTCGCCGCATTGGGGTTATGTCCTGAAGGGTCAACTGACCACGATTGATGCCGCAGGTACTGAAGAAACCGTCAGCGCCGATGATCTTTTCTATTGGCCACCGGGTCACAACGTTAAAGTCGATGCCGATGCAGAGATAATCATGTTCAGCCCGCAACACGAACATAGCCAAGTGATCGATCATATGATTGAAATGACGAAAGGATAGCACCTTCCTCGCGGATCCGGCCTGGCGATTGATCAACCCTAGAAAAGCACATGAACTCTAAAGCAACACAGGACGCAGTGAGTGTTGCGCCTATTCATGCAACCAAACAAAGGCTGATCGATGCCGGGCTCCGGTTGCTTCTCAAGCATGGTTATAACGATCTTGGCATCCAGGCACTGCTTGCAGAAACACGGATTCCGAAAGGATCGTTCTATCATCATTTCAAAGATAAAGAGGATTTTGCGCTACAAGTTGTCGACCACTACATGACGCAAGTTCACGCCGGGCTTGATGTCAGCCTGCTGGATCCGAAACGGCCACCGCTGATGCGTGTGAGGGACTTTTTCGACATGATACAGAATTCCTATCGTGAAGAAGGCTACATGGGCTGTCTGCTGGGGGGGCTTGGTCAGGAACTGTCCGGGGTCAGTGACCTGTTTCGAAATAAGATCGCTGATTGCTTTGCTGCTATTGCCGAACGCGTCGCTGGCTGCCTTGAAGAGGCGCGCAAGCAAGGCGACATTCCGGCCGACAGCAAAGTCGAAGAAATGGCAAATCTGCTGGTCGATTGCTGGGAAGGGGCCGCCCTGCGTAGCCGCCTTCAGAAAAGTCCAACCTCGCTCGACACCATGCTGAATTTCTACTTTCACGCGGTATCCAACGACCGGCCCCCGCAAGGCAAGATGCCGGCAGACAAGGCGCACAAGCCCGGTTAGCACGCGCCAGACTCCTGCCATCGTCCTGTGCTCACCTGCCACAATGGCGAACGTAAGAGCGAGATCTTAAGTCGCATTGCGCCTGTCTGATAGGATAGATTGGTTGTATTTGCCGCCTAAAGAACAACGGAGCCAATAGTGGACGCGCTCTCACCCTTGATGCTCGGATTCCTGGGAAGTCTCGTCGCGGGCTTGATGACTGCTGTTGGCGCCACTCCAGTCCTATTCGGAAGGACACCGAGCCGAGGGCTTCGGGACATGTCACTTGGCTTCGCAGCCGGTGTAATGCTGTCCGCTTCGTTCTTCTCTCTCATCATACCTGCAATCGATGCGGCCGAAGAGCGGTATGGTCCAGGCGTGATCCCTGCAGGTATCGCTGTAGTGGGAATTCTAGCGGGCATGGCGATCGTCGCTTGGGTCAACGAGAAGCTTCCACACCAGCATTTTACGATCGGAAGGGAGGGTCCTGACAACGCTGCGCTCCGCCAGATCTGGCTTTTCATAATCGCGATAACGATCCACAATTTTCCTGAGGGCCTCGCTGTTGGAGTAGGGTTTGGGGCGCATGGCCTGTCTGGCGGGATGCCATTGGCGATCGGTATTGGCCTGCAGAACCTGCCTGAAGGCCTTGCAGTTGCGGTAGCTTTGTTAGGTGAAGGATATGGCAGGATTCATGCCTGGAGCATCGCTGCGCTTACCGGGCTGGTTGAGCCAATCGGCGGCGTTATCGGAGCAGCGGTAATCTCGTTTTCGGAGCCGTTTCTGCCATGGGGGCTGGCGTTTGCAGCCGGAGCAATGCTCTACGTGATTAGTCACGAGATTATTCCAGAAACGCACCGAAGCGGGCATCAGAACAAGGCTACCCTCGGTCTGGCTATTGGCCTGGTACTGATGCTCTTTCTCGATGTTTGGTTGGCGTAGATTAAGGTCGCTTGCGCGCATTGAAGCATTTTTCGCCAAAGCACACGTTCAATCATCGAGGTCTCGAGGTCTGCTTGCGGACAAAACGGTCGCCACGCCAACCCAAGACAGTCGAAGTGGTATCAGCCTCCGCCCAATAGCGCGTTTCCCGCCATTCCTAAAGCAAAGCCAGCCAAAGCAGCGAGCGAAGGGATTTGGTGGTGTTTTTGGTGCGCCTTCACAGCGATGTCCTGAAACAAAAGATAAAAGATGCCACCAGCTGCCGCCATCATGATCCCGCCAGTAATTGCAGGTAGTTCAGCAAAGAAGAGAAAACCGGCTACAACAGCCAATGGCCCGATGCCCGCAAGCGCGAAGAAGAACGCCATGACGCGGCGCCGCGCATGGCGACCGCCTGCTGCCAGTTCGCGCCAAGCATTAAATGCTTCTGGAAGGTTCTGTGCGCCAATCAGAAGGGCCAGTAGGGCAGCCTCCGATGATCGGCTGGCCATGATCGCACCAAGTGAAACCGCTTCGGGTACGAAATCAGTAAGCATTGCAAGGAACTGTGCGTTGCTATTGGCATGTTGCCGTCGCAAGCGGTCCAAAAGGGCGAAAGCAATGCCGCCGAAAAAGAATGCGCCAAGGGCACCCCAGAGTGGCAAGAGCTTCAGGCCCTCTGGTACCAACACAAAGGCAACAGCAGCCAATAGAATGCCGCCACCAAATGCCATGACGCTATGGCGAACCTCTTGCTCTAACCAACGTGGTTGAATTCGTTCGATACTCGCCAAGTACCCCCCGACCGGGATCATTAGCCCAGCGAAACCGCCGTACAGCAGGGCGAGGTAGAAATCATTCATCAGAGGCGTGCTTTGTGCGGCTCGTTGTTACTGCTGTCTGGTTCGTGACTACACTTCAACTCGCTACCGTTTCCAGAGGTTGCTAAGTCTGTGGGCATATAGCAATGCTATGTTTGAACGCTTTGGATCAGAGCGGACCTTCGCCACAAAGTGCATGGAGGTCCGCTAAGGGCACAGAGCGGACTTTTGCTGCAGTGTGGGCTAAGGTCAGCGATGCGGACAAACAAACCTATCGACAGTAGTCTAACGAGATCGGTGACCCTCCCTTGCTCAAGCCATTTTGCTCTGAAAGGCGCTGCAGAACTGCTTCAGTCAGTCAAAAACGGCGCGGGCACCATGAGTTTGTTGGTCTGGCTCGCAAGGTATCCAGCCTCGGCACTTTTGGCCAGATAAGCCTGCCAAGCGGGATCTGCCGCCAGTTGTGCGCGGCGGGCTTCACGGTCCGCCGCGTCGCGATAGGCCCAAATATGCACGAATGAATTGACGTCGCCGGTTTCTGTCTGGGCGAAGATGATGGGCGTTCCCAGAATACGCAGCTGCGCGGCATAGCCATGTTCGGCATAGAGCGCGAGATGCTTCTTGATCGTGCCAGGGCGGCAGACATAAGTACGATGGTCATAAATCATTGCTGCTTCCTTTAGTTTACAGAGATTTTTGGTTCGATACGCACAGATCGCGGGCGTGTTTTCAGTGGTTTTATACCTCGATTAAACCGCCACAGGGTTGTGCATCGGTTATTTGAAGTTGGCCTGATCAAGGGTTTTCCCGTCAAGCAATGAATGCGGAGCCGGCCGCTGCAAGCGCCGAGATGGCAACCGATCCCTGCATGAACCACTCGTAAAGCATCTCGACCTGACGAAGTTCTGGTCATACCAAGACGCTGCGGGACCGCCCTGCCCCTCTCAATTCGTTTTTCGTGCTGCGGTTAATGCCGATCTCTCAGCCGCCCCACCCGCCAAGGATCAGCAGCACCACACTCACCAGCCCGGCCGAGGTGGAGGCATAAATTCCGTTCCAGCGGATGCCCAGGATGGCCGGTTCCTGCTCTATGGCGCGGCTCGTGATGCGCACCGCTGCCGACAGCGGTGAGATGCCCACCGAAAGAGTCCAGCCGGTCAGCGCCATCAGCGCCAGATGTATCGGCACGAACTCCAGCCCCGGAAGGTTTGGCAGCACCCCCATCAGGACAGAGACGGTGACGATGGAATTGATCCCGAGGAACGAGAGCGCGAAGATGGTGACGAAACCTGCCACCATCACTGGCCCCTCGCCCAGACCCAGCGCCACGATTTTGCTGCCCAGAGCCTCGACGTCGATCAGCGGCAGGATCAGGATGGCGATGGCCCCCGAGGCGGCGAAAATAACCATTTCCGAGCGGAAGTTCGGCAGTTTCGGCAAAGTCTCGGTCGCCAGGGCACGGGCGGCGGCAAGAATGGGCCGCGCCTGCCCGCTGCCGTGGCGCTGGACCGTCTGCCAGACCAGCACGATGGCGGGGATCGACACGAGGATGGCGGTGATCATCCGCACGTCGAGCCACCCGCCCACCGCCATGCCTACCGCCGGGATCGTGGCGATCAGCCCAACCAGCGGCAAGAGCGGCCGCACCCATGGCTGCGCAGCGGGCGGCGCCGCCGGGCGGTGATAGCTGAGGCGGTCCAGAAGCCAGCCAATGCCCAGCAGCACCGCCGCCGCACCGGCGCCATAAGGCAGCAACTCAAGCCACGCGAGTCCCGGCAGCGCCGCAAGCACGATCGGCATAGAGATCGAGGTGGGCGACCACAACGGCACGGTGCAAAAGCCGCGAAGCATCGCCAGCGACATCCGGCGCAGGCGGATATCGGCCACGCGGTCGCCGCTCTCGCCCCGGCCCTGGGCCACGCCCTGCGCGATCATCGTGCCCAACAGGCTGAGCGTACCGAGGTTCAGCAGAACCCCCATCAGCATGCCGCCGAACGTCAGCACCGAATAGCGCCGGCCGGGCGGCTGTGACAACAGAACAGTACCGGAGCGGCGGATCAACGGCGATTGCGCCGCAGTGTCCTGCAGCAACGCCAGCATGGCCACAAAAAAAGCAAAGAAAAGCGCCTGATCCAGCGCGCGGTGCAGCGCGTCGATGCTGATCCAGCCCAGAAGCGGCAGCGCCACCCCCAGCCCTACGGCGACTAAGGCAAGAATACGCGCAACGCTAACCAGCAAGAACCATTGCGGAAGGATGAACCCGAGGATGAAGGCCATGCCGCCCGGTATCCATGTCCATGTGGCGCCCGTCACCTCGTGGATGCCCACGGTCAGTGCCATCACCACCAGCGACAGGCTGGCCAAACCGTTGCGAGGCGCCACATCCTGAGGCAAGGGGGGCGCGGCTGGGGGCATCGGTCGGTCACGGTCCGGTCACAGGGGCTTGGGCAGTGGCCGGGCGAAACGGTCATCAACCAAGGCGGTGGTGGCACCAGCATATTCCGCCGCCATGCACGCGGCAAGAGTCGCGACGGGCAGCACGGCACCGGTACAGACGATATCCTCGGCCCGGGCGGCCATGTTCATGTCATAAAAGGGTGCTGTCAGACAAATTCGAACCAGTCTCTGCTTGGACAGTAACACTGTTCTTATGCCGCGCAAAGACCGCGCCACTCGGCCAGAGCGGCGGCGCGGTTGAGCTTGAAATTGGGTCGAGTTGAGAGGCTGCGGTCCTGATTGAAGCGATTGTAGACAGAAGCATGAACAGCGGCGAATTTCTGCAGACTTCGCATGCGCCTGAAACGCAACATCGCCCTCTTCCGTCGTCGGAATGGCAAAAGCGAATTTTCAGCCCAGTTGTTCGCCCACCGACCGGTTCCTTGACGATCTGCTGCACCGATCTGCTTCAGCGCCGCGCCATACGATCGCAACCGGTCCGTGACGATAACCTCTGGGCGACCATGCTTACGCATTGCTTTCTTTAGGAATTTCAACACCGCTGTCTTATCACGCGTCCTCGTCACAAAGCTTTCCAGGACCTCGCCTTCGTGATCCACGGCCTGCCAAAGGTAGCGCCGCTCATCTTTGAACTTCACAAAAACCTCGCCCAGATGCCACCGCCAGCAGCTGGATTTCATCCCCTCAATCCGTCTCTTTTTGATCTCTGCGGCGAACATTGGGCCGAACCGATGCCACCAGAAACGGACAGTCTCGTGGCTCACGTCGACGCCACGCTCATGGAGCAAGTCTTCCACATTGCGAAGGGACAGCGGGAACCGGACATACAGCATCACAGCAAGACGGATGATCTCCAGACTGGTTTTGAAGTAGCGGAATGGGGAGCGTTTTGTCATCTCGGCAAGCTATGAAACCGCCGTGCCCGTCTCAAGCTGGTTTCCTCTGACAAGGCCGTTTTGCGTCTCCCACGTGTTTCAGGCCTTTTGCCCGACCCTGAGCGAAGCCCGGGAGTTTCGTACACTTCTCGAGAAGCACGCGCACAACTCGGTCTTCGTTCTGTCAAACGAGATGTTCAGCGTGGGCTTGAGGCGCAAGTTCTGAAGGCATCGGCTGCGCTTGGTCGAAAAATCAGGCTGAATACGCTGCCGAAGGGATGTTTGATATATGTCAATTCAGGAATGTAATTCTTGTGCTTGTCTTCATGATGATCCAAGAGGCCGTCCCCTTTGCGTGTATGACGCGACGACTTCGGCTTAAAGCCAGTCCTTCGAGGAGAGGTTTCCCGTGCGCGAACCGAAGCAATCGAACCGAAACGTAAAAGCGATTTTTCGCAACACAAGGCTGGCAATTGCCGCAATCGCCCTGTGCGGGTTAGCGGCATGCGATGGTGTCATCGTGGCAAGCCCTCGCCCCGGACCACCAGTCGTTCTGGGAGTTCCCGACACATGTTTCGAAATTCGCGACCCGGCGCTGCGCGCAACGGTGATGACGCGACTTGAACCCGTTTTCCGAGGCCCGCGGCGTGGTGGCCGCCGAGTAGCATTGCGCGAATACCTTCGCACGCACAGATACCGCGTTTACGACTGCGGCGACCTCTGGCACGTGGTTTTCGTTGCGACGCTTTCTTCGGCCGAACCCGACTACGTCATCTTTCGAAAAGACGGCGTGGTCATAAGACAGACGTTCTGACAAAGCTGTTCACCGCACATCCCGGATTGATCCAGCTTTATGCAGGCAGCTTTTCTGTTTTGTCATATGTTGAGGCTATGCAACCGCCCTGCCCTGCTGAAGCTGGCATCCTCTGGCAGTACAGTCCATTGTGCCCTACGAACTGGAAGTTCAGCTTGGGGCAAAGTGAATACCGGGGAAAGCTGTGGCCACCTTCGTATTCTAACCCTTGATGTCGGGTCGACACTGGCAAGACACTTTCGACTTGCGCCAGATACATCCGTGCGCGCTCATGATGCATGCGCATGCGATTCGCGGGATGTGAGATCGATCTCGACCGACACCTGTTCCTGTCGGGGGGCGAAGTCGTACGCCTTGAACCACAGGTCTACGACCTGGTTGTTCTGCTTGCGCGCAATCCAGGCAGACTCGTCACGCGTGAAGAGGTAATCGAAACCGTGTGGGATGGCCGCGTCGTAAGCGACTCCACGATAGACGCCCGTGTCGCCGCGGCGCGACGCGCGCTTGGGGACGATGGGCGGCAACAGAGCGTCATCGCCACAGTTCCAAGGCGGGGTCTTCGTTTTCTCGCCGAGGTCGAGGTCGCGGATCGCGAAGCTGGCGAGACGGCAGCTGCAGGACGCGAGCCGCTGGTGCCTGACGGCCGATCGATCGCCGTATTGCCCTTTGACGATCTGTCGGATCCTTCAGGGCAGTCGCTGTTCGCCGACGGCGTCGTGGACGACATCATCACCGAACTCTGCCGTTATCCGGACTTGCGAGTGATCGCCCGGCATTCAAGCTTCGCCTTTCGAGACCAGCAGATCGATGCGCGACGGGCGGGCGAGGCGCTTGACGTGCGGTTCGTTCTCGAAGGCGGGATCCAGCGCGCTGCCGACAGACTTCGGATCACGGTCCGCCTGATCGATGCGGCGAGCGGCGCACAGTCCTGGGCCGAGCGGTATGATCGGGATATCGCCGACGTCTTTGCCCTTCAGACAGAGATCGCCCAACTGGTCGCCGGCACGGTCGGCGCCAGCCTCCACGACATCGAACAGTCGCGTCTGGTATCGGCCGACCCCGCCACGCTTGGAGCCTACGAACTGACGCAACGGGCATGGGCCAAGATTCTGTCGACAGATCGCGGCGCGCTCGCCGAAGCGCGGGAACTTGCACACCAGGCAATCTCTCTCGACCCGGCCTACGGCCGACCCTGGGCCATGGTCGCCTGGACATACGTGCAGGACCGATTCAATGGCTATGCCGAAGATCTCGATCTGTGGGCGGAGCGCGCGTTCGAGGCGTCGTCGAAGGCCGTCGCGCTGGATGGGCAGGATCCATATGCAAGCGTGGCTTTTGCGATGGCTCTTCTGCACCTGCGTCAGCATGAGCGGGCGCTGGCCGAGCTCGACAGGTCAATCAGGCTCTGCCCGAGCTACGCCGAGCTTCACGCGCAGAGAGGTAACGTGCTTGGGTTCATGGCTCGGACAGTTGAGGCAGTGGAGAGCGCCGATGAGGCCCTTCGCCTGAACCCCAGAGGTCCCGGGCATCACCACTTGATGCGTGGGCGCGCTTTGCTGGTCACAGAAGACAACGACGAGGCGCGCCGATCATTGGAGACGGCGGCAGCGTTGCGTCCGCAGATGCCACAGATCCATTTCTCGCTTGCCGTGGCATATGCGCGGCTCGGCAGACCGGAGGACGCCCGGCGCGAGGTGGCAGAGATACTGGAACGTTCGCCCGATATCACCCGCCGCTATCAGGAGCAGATGCTTCCCTACTTGCGACCGCGCGATCTTGCCGCACAACTTGATATACTGACGGGGCTTGGGCTTCCGGATTGAACCGCAGCGACGCGCAACGATGGTCGGGACATAAGGTCGGATACCCGACGACGCCCGGCAAGCGTAACATGTCAACTCGGTGCCGTTCATGGCAGGTCGACACGCAAGGCAAGGACTGCTCCGCCCCGCATCGTTGACCTTGGCCCACACGGCAGCGAAAGTCCGCTCTCGGCCCAAAGCTGACATTTAAACCGAACGTCGCGAAAGTCAGATGCAGCGCGTTGCAGCCGTTGCTTGATACGTGCAAGGTATCGCATAGACTCGCGCCGAATTTGCCAGCACGCCTGCGCACGTTCAAGCACGAGATGTGCGGGGCTGCTCAAAAGCTATGCCCCGCCAAACGCAGAGTATGAGGAAACATGGGAGCGCTGACCTCAGGTCTTCAAGGGTTCAGCGCCGTGTGGTGCCGGCAGACGCCTGCCGTGCGTGGCATCCTGCTGATGTGCCTGTCGACTGTGGCCTTTTCGATCATGCACGGGTTGGTGCGCTTCGTCTCGGAAGTACTGCCGCCCTTTCAGATCGCCTTCTTTCGCAACGTCTTCGGTTTGGCATTTCTGCTACCGCTCTTGATGCGCTCTCGATTTGCAATACTGCGCACAAAGAGGATCGGTTTGCATGCGCTGCGGGGCGTCATCAATATCGTCGCGATGCTCATGTTCTTTACCGCGCTGTCGATCTCGCCAATTGCAAAGGTTACGGCGCTCAGCTTCACCGCACCGATCTTCATGGCCATTCTGGCGGTCCTCGTGCTGGGAGAGCGTTTTCGCATCTACAGATGGCTGGCGATCCTGTTCGGCTTCTTGGGCATGCTTATCATCCTGCGGCCGGGTCTGGTCGCGATAGATACCGGCGCATTACTGGTCACCTGCTCGGCTGCGCTATGGGCCGTGGCGATGGTCCTGATCAAGATTTTGTCGCGCACGGAGTCAAGTTTGACCATCGTCGCCTACATGGGGATCTTCCTCGGGATATTTTCGATCTTTCCGGCGCTTTGGGTTTGGCAGCCCTTCGGTCTGCAAACGCTGGGCTGGATGATACTGATCGGTCTCTTCGGCTCGATCGCACAAATGTCGCTCAGCCAGTCCTTGAAGGAAACCGATCCCACTGCACTGATGCCGTTCGATTTCCTCAAGCTGATATGGACAGCATTGATCGGAGCGTGGTTTTTCGGCGAAATTCCGGATATTTACACTATGATCGGGGCAACCGTCATCTTTTCGTCGGGCCTTTTCATCGCATGGCGCGAACGGCAGACGAAGCAAACCGCTTCATCTCACACCGCGCCCTTGGCGTAGCGCTAGCGTCCGCGACAGGCCAAAATGGATGGGGACGGCCAGTTGAACATATCGGCTCTTTACGCACAACGTATGACAGCTTGAGCAGCCCAGAGCGGAGGTTCATTCGATTGCGTCAATCCAGCCTCATGCCTTGCGCCGCCGCGCATTCTTCGAGAAGCCACTCATAGACGGCGCGAACAGCTTTCCGACGCCCGGCGCGCGCGTTGACCACAAGGTAGTACCCACCGAAATCAATCTCCACATCGGCGAGTTCGACCAAAGCGCCCGACTGGCGTTCCGGTTCGGCGAGGTTCTTATCCATGAGCACGGGTCCAAGACCGGCCACAGCCGACTGGATCGCAAGAATTGCACTAAGAGGATGGGGCAGTTTTAGGTCCAGTGCGTCATCAAGTCCTGCCTGCTGGAACCATTCGGGCCAGAGGCGGAACGTCGCTTCTTCGATCAGAGGGCCAGTTGCAAGGGCCCGAAGATCTACCTTCCCATTGGACATTGGAGCGAAGCCCGGCGCCGCGTATGCCCGAACGGCAGATCTAAAAAGCAGATGGTATCCCTCCGCCGGTTTACCGCGCACGTATCTCAGTCCCATGTCGAAGTCATGAGCATCGATATCCATGACCTGTGTTGTCACGGATAGCTTGAGATCGATTTCGGGATGTCTGGCCCTGAGGTTTGCAAGCCTTGGGATCAGCCATTTTTGGGCGACGGTATTCTCTGTTGTGAGCGTCACGGTGCCCTGCGGAGGAATCGAGAGCGCCTCGGTTGCGTGGGCTATCTGATCGAAAGCAGGCGTGATCTCGGAGAGGTATGTGCGACCTTGTTCTGTCAAGGCGACGCCTGTGTTCTGTGCTTGAAAAAGATGAACGTTGAGACGCTTCTCCAAGCCTCGAACATGTCGGGAGATAGCGGAGTGAGACACGTTCAACTCTTCAGCGGCCTTGGTGAAACTTCCCAGTCGCCCGGCCGCCTCGAAAGCGCGCAGAGCGTTCAAAGGGGGTAAAATTCGTCGCATTCTTCTTTGTGACTTTTTGGAACAAGCGGAGTCAAGAAATGGTGTTTGAGCAAATTGGGGACAGCGGTGCAGATTTGGAGCGAGACAAACCCAGGAGTACGCCATGCAATCGATCGATCAACGAGACTTTGAAGTTTGCCGGGCGCGGGCCATTCGGGCGCACGCTGGCATCAATGACGTCGTGAACAGGTGTCTTACTGCACTCCATATCGTCATCCAATTTTTCGACACTCCTCACCAAATATCCCCTCGGCTTTGTCGGGACGCTGGGCTGAACGAACTGGACATCGAGCGGGACCGCATCGCCAAGTCACCACTGATCCGCTAAGGCAAAATCGAGCTTGGTGTGCCAACCAAATTCCTATTGTGCCTTTGGCAGTCTTCCAGCAACCGTCACAGGCGGGCGTTGTCATCACGGCGAAACGCTAACTTCGGTCATTCGCGTGAAGCAAGTCGATTGGCCTTTTGGTTCGCAAATCAGACCTCACCAAATCCTTTGGGGAACGTCTTCTTTTCGCACATGACGGGTTTTGGTGGAAACTGCGGCGAACGACCGGTCCGAGCCCGAAGCGACTGGGTCGAAGTATTTGACTTTGCAGGAAGCGTATTATCAACTTCACGAGAATGCGGAGGGTCTTGGCATGGTCGAAGTCGGCTGGATTACA